>NZ_BOOA01000122.1 GCF_016862995.1 Acrocarpospora phusangensis | reverse complement strand
CGGCTGCTTCGCAGCTTGGGGCAAATCGCTCCGCGATGCCCTATCGGGGGCGCTTCGCGCTTTCTGGGCGAAATCGGTCATTGCTGCTCTTTCTCCCCAATAAGTATTATGTTTCCCGAAACCTGCGAATAAGTTACATCAGTGATGTTCAACACCCCATCACCTGTAACCACTTTAATTGGAGAATATGGGGAATACCGGCTAATGAATGCTATTACGTCACTAGCTGCCATTGCTGTGGACATTTAGGTTACCCTTACTTACGGTCCCGTAGGTTAGAGTCCGGCCACGGCTTGAGCATGCTTGGAGTGCCGTTCCGCTTCCAGCGCGGATTCTGCTGCTGCTCTCGCCGATGCTTCCGCGCTCCGCATGGACCGGCGCGCGTCCACGGCGCACGCGATGCTGACCACCATCGCGATGCAGCTGACGATTATGGAAATGATTCCCATTTCCCCTCCTAAGTCGCAGCCGGCCCCCGGGTGATCAACCCCGGGGGCCGGCTGTTGTCCTGCCCCCGTCTCAGGGGGGCGCTGCACGCCGTGTGGACGCCTACAGAGTATGCCCCGGGGAGCCAGGATGACCGCGCGCCCCCGGTCGGTCGAGCGCCGTAGCAAGCCAAACGCCAAAGGGCGCGCGGTAAGGCCGGCGGCAAGGCTGGTCTCCAATGTGCCGTCCTGCGGCCAGGATAGAGGAGGCCAGACTTGCGCGTATAACGCTGCTACAGGGCTTAGGGCGCTCCCGGGAGCGCGCCCCTGCGTTGCATCCCCGCTGGCCATAGGGAAGCCGTTGAATTTCACAACCCGTGTTGACCGGGGGCGCTCCCGAGTGCAGTACGAGGACACCGGCGCTCCCGAGTGGAGCACGCCCCCGGTCAGGGATCACATCCTACGCCGCGCCCACGGCCGCCGCGGTGCGCGCCGCGGAGGCGGCCCATCCCCCGGCGGACCCGTACGTTACGGCTTACGTGAATCCGGTGACGTACCGAGCACGATCTTTAACTGTTCGCCGGCGGGGCCGCCATCGCGGCCATCCCCCAGGAGCCAAAGACGGTCGAGCACCGTATACGCGGTCTCCGTGTCATATTCCTTGCCGTTCTCGCTTTCCGTCGCGTACCAAAGCACCTCGTCACCGACCAGGGGAGCCGCGCTCAGAGAGACGCTCGCGTCTGTTCGCCCATCGTTGAACTCGCACCAGATGTTCATGAGATGGAAGCGTGCGGCATGGCTTCTGACGAGCGCAAACGCCGAACGTGAGACGAACGTTAGATCCCCAGGTCAGCGCCGGTACAGCTTGACCTGCTCGGACATCTCCCTGATGACCTCATCGGCCACCCGATCGAGATCCTCATCATCAGCCCGGTCCAGCCGGCCCGCCCACATCTCGACCGAGTCGAGCAGCCCCTTGATGGGTCCTTCTCTGCCGAGGTCGTCCGCCGTGATCCTGGCCGGCCCGGTCGGCGCGCTGGGGCTCGGCTGCATTCCGGCTCGCGCCACCGGCTCCAGATCGACCGCGGCGTCTACGATCGCGCACCGCACGTAGATATGCGGAGAGGCATCGTTGGGGCTCAGCGATGGGGACCCCCCGGGCGCGAGCCCAAGAACGAACTGGTCCACCTGTACGCCGCTCCCGGTGCGCTGTTCCACCGTGATTTGAAGGACTCTCTCTCCCATGGGCTTCTCTCTCGTCTCGCGCGGCTGGTAACCCGAGGTTACCGGTTTAGAGTGGTACCGGCTTCAATACACCGGTAACCTCAGGTTACCGGCCGGGACGCCGGACGGGACCGGGCCTGAACCGGTCAGGCCCACGAGACAGGAGGGATCTCATGCGAGAACCTCACTTCCCCGAGCTGCGTCAGCTCGCGGCGATAGATCCAGAGTTCCGGGAGTGGCTTGGCGAGGCCGCCTGCCCGGAGGTCCAGCGGTGCGATTTGTGGCCGCGCTGCGTTCACGAGAGCCCCGGAGAAGCCTACGAGGCAGCCAAGGAACAGGACGACCACGAGGCCGCCAAGGACGAGATGCGCGAACGCTGGGATGAGGGCGGCCTATGAGCGGGTACCTGCGTCAGATCTCCGAGGTGATCGGCGCCACCGCGTCCACCACTCCGGACGAGCCCGAGCTGGGCAATGACGACCGGCCGATGCCGTGCGGTGAGGGGCACTGCCGCTGCTACGGCATCGGCTACGAGCACGCTGACCACGCATGCGGGTGCGACTGCCCCCGCGATGAGGAGGGAGATCTCGATGAATGGTGAGCCCCAGCGCATCGGCAAGCCAGCGCCCAAGCGGGTCACAGAGACTGAGGATTTCGTGGCCGCGTGGACGCGCCTCACGGACGCCTACGGCAAGCGTGTGGCCAATGATCCGGCCGCCATCACGTTCTACAAGGACATGCAGCAACGGCTCACGGACTCCGTGAACGTGGGTCTGGCTCAGGCTCAGGCTCAGGCCGGCGGTTGGTCCCTGCGGGAGATCGGCCGCATCTTCGGTACCTCGCACGTGGCGATTCTCAAGCGCATCAAGCTCGGCCGCGAGATCATCGCGCGACGTGAGCAGGCCGCGGGCGTGGTCCGTCTCGCGGACGCGGTCAAGGCGAGCGTGCCCCAGCTGCGGGAGCAGCGCGCCGAGCACCTTCGGGCGGTCGGCGTGGAGGACTACCGCGTGATCCCGCTGAAGGGTCGGCATCGCAAGACGGCCTAGTCCGCGCAGTTGAAAGCCCCCCCGGGTGCTCACTCGGGGGGGCTTTCGCTTTGGGTGTGACCGGGGAAGGTATCCGGCGAGCTTCCCCAGACGTTCGTCCGTGCACCCATTCACGGGTCGCGCTCGCCAAGATCGGCCGCCCCGGGAACCTGGCTCCCTCCTAGGACCAGGAACCCGGGCTACCCTGGCGAGGAGATGTCAGGTTATCTCCCGGGGGCCAAGATCAGCCCAGGTCAGGGGAAAGGGCTTCACCCTTGGGGGAGGGTTTTAACCCTTTTGTCAGACCGCGTGGCCCTTGAGCAGGCTCTCCCAGACTTCCTCCGCCTCCACCGGGCGCACCCATGGTGAGTCCCTGACCTCTACCTCTCCGTCCTCATCCACAAACCGCCTGATGAACATCAGGCCTCCGGCGGTCAAGAGGGAATAGACCGTTGCCCGGCATGAGCAGGTTGAGGCTCTCTCCCGGATGGTCGCGCCGCGGTCGGTGGGCTTCCGCCACCTGATTTTGTGGATCGCCTTTACCCCGAGCGCGCGGTGCGGCCCGAAGTGGTCCACGTACGTCACTCCGCCCATCCTTCGATTGTGTGCATATAGGTACGGCCACGCAACCAAACCGGTTACGTGGCCGTAGGTGGCGCTCCTGGTTTTCCTAGATGATCTCCTGCGGTGCGGACGGCCGCGGCCCGAACTCACCATCCAGAATCGCGGTGACCAGTTCCTCTCTCGTCCAGCCCCTCAGCTCGGCGATCGGCATCAGGCAACCGCTCCCGCCGTGATGCGTCCGGACTAGTTGGATCTTGCTCAGACGCCACAGCTCACCGCGGCGCGCCTCACGCTCAGCGTGCGGGTACTCTTCCACGGCCTCCCTTCCTGCGCAGCTGTGCCGCTTGCAGAGACAGTTTTTCCCGGCGTAGCAGGGCCTACCCTCTTCGGGCACTCCGGGCTCGCAGAGACACGATGAAAGCCTCACCTCTCTTTCCTCCCTAGTAGGAAGACAAGCACGCCCAGGACCAGGCCGACCGCGAAGCAGCCGAGCACGATCGGGCGGATTTCCGGATGGGCGGCCCACAGGTCAGCCCCGAACTTGACCCACATGGTGACGCCGCCGGCGACTGCCCCGCCGAGCAGGAGCACGAGAGCGGACCAGGCCGCGGCCGTACGCCACCGTGAGCGTTCCTCGATGTTCCGCCAGCGCGCCCGATCCCCGAGCCACGCCACGTGATCATGGAACGGGACCACCAGCTCACCGAGGATTCGGTCAGCCAACACCCTTTCCAGACCCTCCACGGAATCCGGACTGTCGTCGTCTAGCACGGCACGCTCGGGAAGTCGCGTGCTGATGTGCTCTTGTTCCATGTGCGATCACCTCCCTTCAAAGGTGGAAACGCTAGCTGGATGGTACCACCCAGCTAGCGTTTCGACTCGCCCTATCCGGTCATACCGGACACCTCTTTACTCAACTTCAAACCCGTCTTCGTAGTCGTCCACCTCGATGTTCTCGGCTTCGTAGCCCTCGATCACGGCCGTGTCCAGCGCTTCCGCCGCTCCCGCATAATCGCCCTGCTCCAGCAGTTCGGCCGCTTCCGTCAGGCCGTCCGCCACTCCCGGTTTGTCCACGCCGAGATCACCGATTCGCCGAGTCCACGCGTCACGCTGACCGGCGTACCGGGCTCGGATGTCCCCCGCCTTGATCTTGCGGGCTCGTCTCAGGTGGTCGGCCGCCTTGCGCAGCTTCCACCCCTCGATGATCGATTTCTGATCAGCGGGCTTGGGCGTGGACGCCTGAGCCAGCTCCCCCGTTCGCGGGTTGATCTTGTCCGTTGCCCGGTTCACCCACCGCTCGGGGGACCGGAGCGCGTTCCTACCCGCGCCCCCGCGGCCAGTCAGCCCGGCCAGGAACCGAGTCGCTCCCCCACCCAGCTCCTCGGCGATCTCCCGGACCACGTCAGACCAGTCCCCGATGTCCTGGGACTCCACCAGGTCCCGCAGATACTCCTCACTACCGGACACCCGCACGCTCCTCTCTCCGCGCGTGCAGGTCGTGAACCAGCGCCACGACTCCGGACGCGCGCCCCTTACTGACCTCGGCCGCGATCGTGGATTCTCGCGTCCGGTTGTTCCGCTTGATCGTGCCCGTCTCGCCGGCGTGCGCCAGCTCGGCCCGCTTCCACTTCCCGACCTGACCTGAGACCTGGAGCCCGACGTCCAGCGCGGTCACGTCCGCTCCCGCTGGCAACAGGAAGTAGGCCGTATCGGTGGACACGCAAAATGGCTGTGGGTCGGTCTTGCCCAGCGCCCGGAATGCGTTCATGCGAGCTTGCGCGTGAGTCGCGTGCATCCAGTCCGGTCGGAGCGTGTTGGTCCGGTTGTAGTTGTTCTTGCTCGGACCGGAGTTCAGCCACCCACCCAGGAACTTCGCGTACATCTGCTTGAGCGCTACCAGCGCCATCCGGGACGGCAGGTCATCGCGCGCCATCAGCGCCGTGCGCGCGGCCGTCACCCGCGATCCCCACAGCGCGAGCCAGCGCCGATGCTCTGGCCACACCCACCGTTCGGCGAACTCCACCGCGCCGTACCGCATCAGGAGGTACTCGGCGACCGGGTTGGGCACCCATTGCCCGCCCGGCACCGTGCAGCCGGGCCACACGTCCAGATCTTCGGTCAGCCGGGCGTACCCCGGGAGCTTGAGCGCCTTGCGGTCGTACCGGGCCAAGAACATGCCGCCGTCCACGTGCTCAGGCTCACCGGTTCCCAGCTCCAGGCCGCCGAGCGGCCCCAAGAACTGTCCGTTCACATCCCAGCTGGCGACCCATTCGGCCGCCCCCACATCGGCCGCCTGGTCCACGAAGTCGAACCGCGTCACCAGACCTTCCCCGAGGTCAGGCTGATTCGGGGGCGTGCCCAGTACGGGCACGTTCCCGTACTGGGCTTCCAGCTTCTCAAACAGCCATTGCCCCGTGGTCCCTGCCGATGGTCCCCACGCGAGCCCATCCAGGCTTGCCGAGAACACCGTCAGCGCCGCGGACACGTCCCGTTCGGCCGCTCCCGGGAACCGGCCGCTCTGCTCTATCGCGCGGGCGAACCGGGCCAGCTGTTCCCCGCGGTCGGCGCGAGGCTCGGCGCGCTGCGCCCTGGTCGACCGCGGCGGGTCCGCCGGCGGGATCTCCTCTTGGACCGGCACTACCGCAGGTGGATCGCAGTTCGCATGCAGCGGGATGCCGTCGCGGTGCCAGCTGCTCAGGCCGTCCCCGGCCGCGCACGGTGCCGGTACGTCCAGCTTTCCGGACCGGGAACCGGGAACCGGGAACCGGGAACCGGGAACCGGGCTCGGCGCGTCTGCGACCTGCGGTGTTGCTTCTGCGCTCGCGGCCGTGTGGTTCCCGGGCTCTGGTTCCCGGTTCCCGGTGGGACCGGGAACCGGCCACAGACCGGGAACCGTCTCCGCGCCGCTGTGACCTGCGGATATACCCTCATGGTTCCCGGTGTTCCCGGTGTTCCCGGTAGTTTTCTCACTTTCAGAAGAGAGCACGACTTCATAGACGTCGAACTTCTGACCCGCGAGCCCGATCTTCTTCCGTAGCCGTTCGCCTTTCTCCGACCCGACCTTGAGCAGGCCCCCGTCTCGCAGCTCCCGGAGCGCAATCCGGTAGTTGTCCAGCCCGGCATCCGTCGCTATGCGCGCCATGCTGCGGGTAAGGATCTGGACGCGGTCACCATCGGCGAATCCCTCGATCGCCAGACCGTGGTTCGCGTGGTGATCCCGCACCCAGTCCGAGTACCGGCCCGCGGTCGGGAACTTGTTCGGCCGCGAGACCACCGCTTGCCGGATCTCTTCAAGGAGCCGCTCGGACGGCTTCACGCCCTCTTCGCGGAGTTCCTCAACCTGGACGGCCAGCAGCTCCCGCGCCGCGGACAGCGCGGCATCGGCCAGTTCCTTGCCTCCCAGGAAGTACGCACCGGCCACGCCGAGCGCGAGGTTCTCCACGACCCGCCCGGCCGTTCCGCCGTCCTCCGGGATGCCGATCAGGTCCTCAGCGTGCGCGAGCGCGAGCCGCATAGCTTCTCTGGGAACCGGCGTCCACCAGCCGTAGTTTTCGATGGCGAGTTTCTTCGCCCTCTTGGCGTCCTCGGGCGTGAGCGTGATCGGTGTGGGGATCTCCACGACCCGCACCGCGATCTCGGCATGCGGGCAGACTCCCGTCACGCTGTAGTTCCCGGTGGAGAACAGCACGCCGTACCAGGCCGGCGACTCCGAGAGCTTCCGCTTCCGGGAGCTGGTGAACCGGTCCGAGCCGTCACACGTGGTGTGTACCGTCCGCTTGAGCTGGGGGGGCGTGAACCCCGCCATATGTAGTTCGTCCAGGAACGCGGGCATGATCGCGAGCTTTCCGAGAAAGAGCGTGACGCCGTTCCCGCTTGCGTTCCACGGGCGGTTGATTCCGCGCTTCCCCGGGCGGCCGTGCAGACTGGCCGCCGCGAGCAAGCCCGTGGTTTTGCCCTTAGAGCTGACTCCGGAGGAGTGCACCCAGAACGGCTGACGGTCCAGCGGCTCCACGTACGGCGCTCCGTAGCTGAACCCCATGATCAGCGCCAGTTTGGGGTTCCGCTCGGCGATCCTGAGCAGCTCGGCGACCTCTTCCGCCACGCTGAATTTCTCGCCGTAGCCGCGCTCCAGAAGATCGGGACCGGGCATCACCAGGTTGTCCCCTGACCAGTACGGCGCGGCCACGGTTTGCGCCCGGCGCTGCGCCTGGTCCTGCACGATGATGGCGAGCACCTCGCGCATGGGCTTATCGTGCACGCCGACCGCGCCCGGCCAGCGTTTCCAGGACTCGGCGGACCCAAGGTCATCGGCATCTATGGTGTCTTCGTGGTCGGCGATCGTGAGCGTGTAGCGCGCCTCGATGATCTTGCCTTTTGAATCTTTCACCACGATGTACCGAGTGACGATCGGCACCCATTCCAGCATCGTGACCGGCTCGGCATCCTCACCGCGCACCGACCAGCGCCGGACTTCTCCCGCGCTGGTGGAGTACTCGTAGGCCGGTTTACCAGGGACACGCCGCCATGCGGTCACGGGCTACCACCAACGTGGCCGCGGACGCAAGAGCCAGGGCATATGACGTCAAACCCGAGTCCACACATTGAGACACTCGGGTAGAAGCGCGTGTTCAATTTGGTACTCTTTCGCTGTCTGGTGTTGAGGCTCGCCTTTGATGGTGAGCCTTTTCACTTGGTGGCGGCGGGTCGGGAAGCCCGTCCGTCACCTCTAAAAAAGGTTGTTTCACCTCCCTTCACGTAGGCCCGGCTCAGTGAAAGTGAGCCGGGTCTACGCATGTCTACGTAGTGTCGTCGGACTCCCCGGAGCCCGCCGTGCCTCTCGTCCCCGGGTCAGCTGGCAGGAGTTGTGGGGACTCCGCTCTTAGCCTCTCCAGAGCTTCCAGGCCGATCATGAGAGCCATACGACTCACACTTGTGATGGTCGAGTCATACCGGCTCGCCACATGATCGAGCCGCTTACGGAAGTCCGGGGAGATCCGCAGGTTCAATGCGACGCTGTGACGCTGACTCTCACTCTCCATGTTGAGGAGCGTAGCAGCCTCAACACAGTTGATCATCAGCCCCGCTTGTCCCTGCGAGCCCCTCCCAAGACCCGAAACAACCATAACGCCCGACACACCTGTTTCTCGGGCGCTGGTCGCACACACGTCCGGGAAATCCCGGCTTCAGCTGGCGGTTCTTCCCGTTTGCCCCACCAGCCCCGAATGCCTCTCGTGCCGGAGATCGCGTTTACGGCCCGACCTGACTATGCCGGGCGCACGTGCGCAATCCTTTCCGGTCAGACGTTCGCGACCTTCCCGGCCGCCTCCTGCGCTTCCAGCAGCTGGCGCTCCACGGTCGCCAACCGCGCTTCCAGATAGATGTTCCGATGCAGCAGGCTCGCGCACTGCCGGGAGTAGGCATCGATTACGTCTTGCGTCTGTGCGGCCATGTCACAACCCACTAACTACGCTCGCGCGCCCGAGCTTTTCCACGATTGAGGAGTAGTTCTGGTCGGCCTGGGCGCTGACGGTTCCCGTTCCCGATAGCCTCGCTACCGAGATGTTCAGGTTGCTTATCGTTGTAGTGCCGATTTGCTTCCAGAGGAACGTGCACGTAACGGTTTCGTACAACCCCAACGCGGCAGGGATGCGGATATTGAAATCCCGGCTTAGTTGTGAGAATCCCGGAGTCCCATCCCACAGCCGAATGGATGCCCTATCCCCTGCGACCGTTCCGGCGACCGGCATTCTCACCGTAGCCTGATATGCGTACCCGTCTTCGAGATAGACGTTTTGCATGTTCGCATTCGGGATGTTCACATCCGTCGTGCTGGTAGAGTTCGCCGGAGTAACGGATCCCGTATGAACCTTTCCGTCCACCAGTCGGCCCGGCATATTCGCGTCAAGCTTGTGCGAACCGACCAGGATTTCGCCGGTCGAATACCATAGTCCCTTTGTGTTGTCCGGAAGGAAGATGGTCTCGTCGAGACCGTATTCCATGTTGTTCGTGCCGGATGCGTTGTTGGCCGATGCCACCGAATAGATCGGAGCGCCGAGATACCCGATGGACATGACCACGAATTGCTGATCTGGTCCATTGTTGGTGTATCTGAATCGGAGCGCCTCTCCGCTCCAATTCGCTTCCACCTCTTCCGCCGATGAATCGCCGGAATAGATTTCGATTCCGCCGACCGGCCCGGCCGCGTATGCCGTGATTTTCGCCGGAGTCGGATTGGTTCCGTCGTAGAACTCTACCGTCGGCTGTCCGGCGACTACTTGACCGACGATTCGCGCATTCGGCGGACTCGGCGCCGCTCCGATTTGGAATCCGCCGCGCACGAATAGATTGTTGAACTCCGCCGAGCCGTCACGGTTTACCGTCCAGCCGGAAACGTTCGGGATATAGTTCGGTGATTTGATCGCTTGGCGAACTAGAGTCGTCCCGGCTACTACTTGATTCGCGAATCCCATTACCTGATACCACCCGCCGGCGCCGCTCGGAATCCGCCAATCGGCGTTGTTTTCGTTCCCCGCAGAGTGACCGTTGCTATTGCACCCACGTCCGCGCCCGTCCACACAACGAATAGCGGGTCGCCGTCATTCAGGAACATCTTCGTATCCGAGGTATCCCCAGACGAACCCGAATACGTCCCCTCCTGCCGATTGTCATCGCAGATGGTCGTGAGGTAGTAGTTCGCTTCCGCTTCGTTGACCCGCGTCGAGACCTTGACTGAAAGGCGCGTGACTTCCCAGTCTTCGCCTTGCGGTGCCATTCGGACTATCGCCGTTCCGGAGCCGTCTACGATCGCTTGTGCGCTCTCGTTGAGCAGGGTTGGCACTCTGCCTCCCGTTCTTCCTGGTCGCCGTTTTGCCGGTAACCTCGGGTTACCACCGCGCCGACCTGCGGGAACGCCGCCGGTAACCTCGGGTTACCGCTAGATCAGCCGGTAGTAGGTCAGCCGTCCCGAGATAACCGAGATCGGCGCTTCCCTGATTCCGTTCGTTTTGGACAGCGCCGAGTAGAAGCGGTTCGGACCGCTCACGATCCCCATGTGGCCCTTAATTCCGCCGCGCTGCCAGACCGCGATATCGCCGACCTGCGGCGTGGTCACGACCTTGACGTATTTCTTCATGGCTCGGGGGAACGTAAATGTGGTGAAGCGCGCCACGGTCCACAGTCCGGAGTTCTTACCGGCCCGCCAGACCAGGCCGCTGCAATCTCCGCCGCGTCCGTTGGCGAATGTTCCGGCCCACACGTACGGCTTTCCGTCCCCGAGCTGGCGCGCGGTTGCCAGGAGCGCCGCGCCTTTCCCCGCCGCGAATGCTTTACCGCCCGTGGGCGCTGTGGCGGTCACGTCCACGGTCGGCGCTTCCAGGCCGTCACCTTCCCGCCCTGCCGCCTCCTTGAGCGCTTCCAAATCGCCGGACAGCCCGGCAATAAGCATGTCTCTCAGGTCGCCCGGGAGTTCGGTCACGCGTCCTTTCGTGACTCCCCGAATCAGGAGCGCGCCGAGCAGGACCAGCAGCCACGCAATCGTGTTCACAGCTTCGCCACCTTCCCGGCCGCGCTGGCTGCTTTTCCTCCGGGGACGATTGCGCCGGCGACTCTCGCCGTGTGAGCCGCGCCGCGCCTGATCGGCTCCCGCATTAGTACGGCCACGCCGAGTGTGATCAGGACGAGCGCCACGATCAGCGCGCCAGCGTTGAGCCCCATCCGGAAAAGGCCCTGACCAAAGTTATTGATCGCGGCCAGGATCGCCGCGGGCAGGCCCATGTCTGCCTCTTCCTTGGGCACGTCCGGATCACCGACCACGCCCCCGGATTTCCCGCCGTTGGCTTTGATCGCCGCGTCCGCCTCGGCCAGCTTCGCCCGGTAGCCGCCGTTGTTGAACTCAGTCCAGGCCGTCCAGGTCTTGCCGCCGCCCGAAATCGTGTACGCCGATTTGGCGTTGAAAGCCGGGTTGTCCAGCGCTCGCGCGTCACGCTCCTTACCCGTTCCCGCGTCCGCTTTCAGACTGCGGATTTGCCACAGCCCGATGGACGGACCCCACTTCGCATCCGTCAGCGTTGCGTCCCCTACCGATGCGGGATCGTGCGCGGGGTTCTCGGCGAAGCTGACCGCTACCGCGATTCTGAGCGCGGTCCCCGAGAATCCCGCACCGACCGCGAAACCGGCCACCTGCGCCGGCGTGAGCCAGCTGGCGGACGGGTTGTTGGTGGGCATCTCACGCCACCCTGACTTTCTGCCCGACCTTGACCGGGAAGGTCATTCCGTCGTTCAGCTCTTGGAGCATGGCCACGGAGTTGAGCGGCGGATTTTTGCTGATGATCTGCGAAGCGGTCCGCATGGACGCCGTGGCGATCACGTACCGGGGGGGCGCGTACTTCGGAATCCAGAACCTTGTTCCGGGCGGGAAAGGTCCCTGGTGTCCGTGCTTCACGTTGTAGCTCTGGATCAGATCCACGCCGTACTGCACGCCGCTCTCCCCGTAGAACAGCAGCGCCATGTCCGTGTATGAATCGTCCGATGGACCCGAAACCGTGTGAAACGCGGGAGCTATGTACTTTTTCGGCTCGGCTGGAACCACTACGGGAGGAGTCGGCGGAACGGGAGGAGTCGGGACATCCGGGTCATCCGGTGCATCCCCATTTCCCGTTCCGCCCGATTGCGGGAGATCGGGCGGATACCCGAAATGGTCGGTCGCGAGATCCCGTAACCGGCCCTGCTCCATGGATAGTTGCTCACCCGCGAGGTACTTCTGAAGGGCGATCAGCGCCGCGTCCATCGTGGCGTGGCCTTGACCCGCGAGCCACTCGGCGGACCGTCTGAGCCACTTATCGTTGTCATCGGCGCTCGGCCCGTCGTTGGGGTCGGGGAGCGGTGCCTGCGAGACCGACCCGCCGGACACGTAGGGGAGTGGCACGCCGCCGGCGGGATCGCCGGCCGCCGGCTCGTCCTCGGCCGCCGGCTCGTCCGCCAGCTGCACGCCCGTGGCCGGTTTCATGCGCCACGCGACCACGGCCAGGATCACCGCGAGCGCGCCGACCACGTACAGGATCGGCACGCCGAGCACTCTGCGCTCCATGAGCCCGGACCAGTTCATCCGGTCACCGCCGTGATCCACGCTTCGTAGCTGGCCGCCGCGGCGGCTCGGCGCGTGTTGCGCTTCCCCGTCGCGGCCACGGCCGCCGTCACGTCCTGGTCGGTGCCGGGCGGGATGGTCATTTCCGCGCCCATGGTGGGCTGGATGCCCTCCTGTTCCACCGCGAAGTAATCGGCGCCGAAACTGCCACCGTCCCGGATCACCGGTTCGATGCCGTTGGCCCACGGGAGCGACGCCGTTCCCTCTCCCGCGAGTTCCCGCGCCGCGGCCGTGCCTGCCTGGTCCTGCCGGCGGTTCACGATCGCGTAGTCATCGGTGGGGTTCGCATGGCCGGCCCAGAACGGTGCCACGCGCTCCGATTCGGTCCAGTCGGACGCGACCATGCGCGTGGGCAGGCCGTTGTGCGGGTTCTGGTCGGTGAACAGTTCGTTGAACTCTGGCGGCCGTGGCGCTTCCGCTTGCGGCTCGCCCTGGTCCACGGGCTCCAGGGTGGACCGCACCGCGGCTTCATCGGCCGGTACGTTCGCCGGCCGTGCGATGCCGGTCAGGAACAGCCCCATACGCCGCTCCTTAACTCGTGACCGGGCTGACGGCCGCCTTGAGCGTGGCCGCGAATCCCGTCAGGAACGCGGTCAGCACCGCGGCCGTGTTGCTGCGCTTGGAGACGATCACGCCCAGGGCGGTAAGCCCCACGATCGCGATCAGTACCCCGATGGCCCTATCGACCATTTGTGGTCACCTCTCTTTCCGGGCTGTGAACGCTGGCACGGCCGCGTAGACCGCGCCGAGCAGGACCAGCAGACCCACGGCGCGCACGAGGGGCGCGAACCGTGAGCCCGTGGCCGTTGACGCGATGAGCACCGCCACGACGGTGCCGATCACCGCGCCCGTGCCCTCCTGCGGCCAACCGCGCTCGCGGACGGCACCGCCCGCGAGCGCGACTGCGCCGGCCGCCAGGAACGGCAGTTCCGGGCGCATGGGCTACCGGCCCACGAAGCGCCGCGCGACTCCGAGCACGAACAGGCCCACGACAACCGCGATCAGGTAGCGGTTGTTCAGCAGGCTCACGACCTTGTCCATCCGGCCTCTCCCTTCAGATGTTGAAGCCCCTGAGGCTGAACCCCAGGAAGAACAGGACGGCCCACGCCGCCACGATGATGATCAGGGCGTCCTTGAGCGCCTGGTCCCCGATGCTGCCCGGGTCGCCGGCCCTGGTCGGTCCCTTGGGCTCCCGACTGGTGACCAGCGGCACCATGCCCTCGGGCTCGGTCTTGATGGTTCCGGGTGGCATTGCGCCTCCTACGCGCTGTAGAACGTGCCGGAGTTCCTGACCTGCCCGATCAGGGTGATGATCTCCAGCTGCGAAGCGGACGCGCCCGGCGTGACCTTGAGCTGGAGCAGCGCCCCGACCCTGGTCGCGAGCCAGCTGTCACGGCCGCCGGACTCCGCCCAGAAGGGCCAGACCATGACGCCGCGATCAAGGCCCGGCATGACGCCCGGCGTCAGCGGGGCGTAGGACGTGGTCAGGTCCGCCCCGTAGTAGCCGTAAGCCCGCCGGATGTGATCCTGCTTGGCTTCCAGCGAGATGCCGGAATCGATCTCGTTGTTGTCCAGGACCAGGCCCACGGGCGTGGCGGCCGTGAACGCCGTCCGCACGCCCGCGGCCCGGGACACCGCGATGATGCCCTTGATCAGGCCGCCGCGGTTGGTCAGGTTCACGATGTTCTCGGTGGAGGGGGAGACCGTGGGGTTCTCATACCTCAGCGCGAGGTAGTCACCCGCGCCCGGGGGCATCGCGTCCACCGGGACTCCGTTGAGCTGGTTGCCCACCGGTGCCCAGTAGTGCTGATCCACGTTGACGGACACCGTGGCCGCGGACGCGGTGCCACCGGAGAACGCGACCGTGTAGGACGCAACGCCGATCTCCAGGAGCAGGCTCGCGTTGCTGTCCAGGTTGGGCACGCAGCCGTAGGCGCTGTTGTAGTCCTGCTCCAGGTCGATGTCCAGCCGGAACGTGGCCACGCCCGAAGTGCCGGACGCCGAGAACGCGAACTCCGGCCCCAGCTGCGGGTTTCCGTACGGCCGCGGGATGTTGGTGTTCGTGGTGCCGGACGAGAAATACTTGTTGACCAGGTGAAGGTTGTAGCCCGTGATCGGCTGAGTGATCGCCGTCCCCGTCGCGTCCTTGAGCTGGATGGACGAGATGAGGTTGAACGGCGCGTCACCTGCGACCACGGCCGCGCTCGCGCTGGTCGTGTAGGTCGCCGTCACCAGGACGCTGATTTTCCGCACCCATCCCGTGGCGTTGAGCGGGATGGGCTGGAAGCTGGTCGGACCAGCGAAGTTGCTCACCGTCTGCCGGTTGCTGTACCGAGCGGACGGCCGCGACGCCACCGTGAACTCGATCCCGGGAACCGGCGCGATCTGCCGAGTCTCGGCGTCCATCGTGGGAGTGGTCATGCCTGCCTTTCCCTTCCCTTAGAACCCGTGCTCGGCTTCGTACCGAGCCCAGTGCTTCCGGGGGACCAGGTGGTGACGCAGCACCTTGTCCTCCCCGATCGGCTCGTAGAACCTGATCCAGCCGCCGGCGTCCGCGTCCGCCTCGCTGAACCGCTCCCGCGTCACGTCCCCCGGCTCCCGCGGCGGGTCCGGCTCCAGCGCGGACATCACCAGCGGCTCGGGAACCTCCGCCTGCCGGCTGCGCAGCTCGGCAAGCTCCGCCTCGATCCGGTCCAGCCGCTCCCCGGTCACGCCCGGGTCCACGATGTGCGCAGGGTCCGGAAACAGCGGACCCTCGTGCTGCTCTTGCATGCGCCCTCCTACAGCCCGAGCGCGATCAGCGCGCGGGTCATCCGGTTGTCACTGCTCAGGCACAGCAAATGCACCGTGCCGAAAATGGCGATTGTGAACGCGATAGCCGCCAGGAGATGCACCGGGCTGATATGCGCGTGTGGAGTGGGCAGGCTCATGCCCGTTGCTCCCTTCCGTTCGCGATCCGTCTATCGGGTCGGAAATGGATCGCGGAATCCCCCACGTGTTCGGACATCAGTTTCTTGATGTCCGCAACGTCTTGTGCGGAAATTCCACCTCTCCTAGCTGCGATGATGCCCGCCCACGCTGCGAGCGTGGCCGGTATTGCCGTGATTGCCGAAATGACCACGGCCGTATCCATGTCACCGCCTCATGTTCACTTGTTCGGTTTTCCATCCAGGACCTACCGGAATCCACGTGAAGTCGTGTTTCCCGTTCGCCGCGATGATGGTTTTCAGCTCCTTGGAGCTGTGCGGCCCGTCCAGATCCGCAAGCCGCTTCAGGTCCGGCAGCTCACTCGCGCGACCCACGAACGCGTGATCCAGGTTCGCGTAAATGGCGAGTGGCAAATGCGCCGGACGCTGCGCCAGCGTAATCATCGTGGCTCGGGATGTCCGCATGAGCGCGTACATCATGCCCAGTTGCGCGGACAACCCGAGATAATCCGGAGACGAAACGAAAAGCCCTTCATCAATCTGGACGGTCCAGTAACCGACCCGACTAATTTCGTCCAGCGCGTGAGCGAACTCACGTTTCAGGATCGGCGTGGCTTCCGTGACGGACTTACCCTCAACATCGGGCCAGAACAGCACCCTGTTCTCGTCAATGCGTGGCCGGCGCTTCCACGTCTTCCACCGCACAAACCCCTTGTAGTGCTCCCGCAACGTGTCATCCGGCTTGAGTTTGCAGCAGAACACGACCACGAATCCGTCACGGATAATGCGCTGCTCCACAACGTGGCGCGCAAGCAGCGTTTTACCGCTCCCGGTCCCGCCCGTGATCAGCACATGCATGCCCTGACGCCACGCCGCGCCTAGGCGTTTCATCTGCTGAGTGGTGACGGGACCGGGACGCATCAGACCTCCGCCTCAGCGCGCCGCGCCTCGCGAATCTCTCGAATCTCCTCAATCGCCACCGGGACCACGCCGCCGAGCAGGCTCAGGTAAGCGCCTGCCAGCGCGAATTTCCCGGACCGTGCTCCCATCCGGAGGATCATCTTGGACAGGTCCGGGTCAAGGACCAGCGCGGCAACCGCCTGTTCCCTGAACTTCTCCTCGCGCCCCGCCAGCTTGGAGGAGGTATCCACCAGGCCGGCCAGGAACGCGCCCATGGCGAGCCACTCGTTCGCCTGGCACAGCACCTCGGCCGCCGCCTCGGCCAGCTGCTCCGCCTTGGTGGCCGCCGGCCCGGCCGCGCTCGCGCTCGCGCTCGGCTTCTGCCGGGACGGCCGCGTGTTCTTGTGCTCGTCACACTTCCGCGGCCGGCGACCCTTGCCGTTGTAGACCAGGTCCACACCGCAGACCTCACACCGCAGCGGCGGGTCAACCGGTGGGCGCTGATCCGGGATCAGCGGCGGAGTGCCGTCTATCACGGCGCTCATCAGTCTTTGCCCCATCTGTGCGTCCACGGGAGTTTCGTGGGTCCGGCGTCCTTCGGTGTGAGCCCCGCCACGATGTCCACCAGGCCGTTCACTACGTTCTCGATCCGGTCCAGCCGATCGCCCGGACCGTGCGGCGGGTCAGCTGGCGGAGGAGTTGGCGGAGGAGTTGGCGGGTCCGCCGGCGGATTCGCCGGCGGGTCTGTGGGCGGGTCATCCGGGGGGTTAGGTGGCGGGTTCGGCGGGTCGGACACGCTTCCCTCCCCCGATCAGCTTCCGCAGCACCGGGTTCTCCGCGAGCTTCTCGACCGCGGGAGCCACTTGTTCGATCACGCCCGCGACCTGTCCGACCACGCCCGAGACCTGCGACTGAAGGCCGTCCACCTTCGTGGTCAGCTCCATGACGCCATCGATCAGCACCGCAACCGCGGCCATGACCTCGGCGTTGGTGGGCTCGTGCTCCTCTTCGGTCATGCCGTCACCGCCACGTAGGAGATGTTCGCGGGAAGCCCCTCTTCGCCCTCGGGGGGAGGAGCCGCGATTGCGTAGAGCGGCCCGGTGTAGCCCGCCAGCGTGAGCGGACTGTCCGTGACCACTACGAACGCCGTGCGGGAGAACCGCAGGTCCTGGGGATCGCCGGCCACCCATGCGAAGTTGCTCAGCACATCGTTGTCCTGGATGACCACGGTCAGCCGGTTCGGGTCCGCGGGGAGCAGCAGGACAGGTTCCCATCCCGGCTCCAGCTGGATGGTTCCCGTGATCAGCCGCCCCGTCTTCGGAGGGACTTCCACGGGCTGGACCGCGGGTACGTCCGCCGGCGGTTTCGGCGCGTTGCTCGTCTCGCCGAGCTGGTCCGCGAGGATCTGGCCGTCATCATCGGTCCAGTCACCCGCGAGCTTCTCGGGCACTATCGCTGACACATCGGAGCCCCTTTCGTACACGCGTTCGATAACAGTAAACATGAGACTTGCTCACCTTTCAAACGTGAGCCTAGCCGAAAATTCCTCATGTTTTAGAAAACGTGAGCGAGTCTCGCGTTTTTGGCTGGACAACAGGATGACAGAATGTCCTGACAAAGTACGCACTTACAAAACGCGAGCACCACTCATGATTGCCGGGTTCCTGCCCGTTCTGCCGCCTTTATGTCCATTTCACGCTTCGCGCACCGAATTACGGCGTGTGGGCTGTTTCGGCTACCGCGTAGCGGATTGTCCTACGCTGCGAAGCAGCCG
>NZ_BOOA01000121.1 GCF_016862995.1 Acrocarpospora phusangensis | reverse complement strand
GTTCGGCCCTCCCCCGGCCGGGCTGACACGCACACTGCACCCCGCCCTTCCGTACGACCATCCCCCCGCCAAGCCGACGCGCAAGCTGCCCCCCGGCCTTCGTTCGGCCCTCCCCCGGCCGGACTGACACGCACACTGCACCCCGCCCTTCCGTTCGACCATCCCCCCGCCAAGCCGACGCGCAAGCTGCGCCCCGCCCCGCCGGGCGGACGTGTATGTCGCAGGACATGCCGAGAGGATGGCCGGTCCTGGCTCTAGGCTTTGGCCTGTGACGGAGACCGAGATTCGCAGTGACGTTCAGGCCGACATCCTCGATGTCGCGCGGCGGCAGGTGCTGGAGGAAGGACGGGGGCTGTCGCGGGAGCAGGCGCTGGCCTGCCTGACGCTGCCCGACGAGCGGGTGCCCGACCTGCTCGCGCTCGCGCACGAGGTGCGGATGAAGTGGTGCGGGCCGGAGGTGGAGGTCGAGGGGATCATCTCCCTGAAGACCGGCGGCTGCCCGGAGGACTGTCACTTCTGCTCCCAGTCCGGCCAGTTCTCCTCGCCGGTCCGCGCCGTCTGGCTGGACATCCCGTCCCTGGTCGAGGCCGCCAGGGAGACGGCCGCCACGGGCGCCACCGAGTTCTGCATCGTGGCCGCCGTACGCGGGCCGGACAAGCGGCTGATGGACCAGGTCCGGGAGGGCGTCAAGGCGATCAGGGAGGCCGTGGACATCAACGTCGCCTGCTCGCTCGGCATGCTCACCCAGGAGCAGGTGGACGAGCTGGCCGCCATGGGCGTGCACCGCTACAACCACAACCTGGAGACCTGCGAGTCGCACTTCGCCAACGTGGTGACCACGCACACCTGGGAGGAGCGCTGGGACACCTGCCTGATGGTGCGCGCGGCCGGCATGGAGCTGTGCTGCGGCGGCATCATCGGCATGGGCGAGACGGTGGAGCAGCGCGCCGAGTTCGCCGAGCAGCTGGGCCGGCTGGAGCCGGACGAGGTGCCGCTCAACTTCCTCAACCCGCGTCCCGGCACGCCGTTCGCCGACTACCCGCTGGTGGACGGCACCGAGGCGCTCAAGACGATCGCCACCTTCCGGCTGGCCCTGCCCCGCACGATCCTGCGCTACGCGGGCGGCCGTGAGCTCACGTTGGGCGACCTGGGCACCCGCGACGGCATGCTGGGCGGCATCAACGCCATCATCGTGGGCAACTACCTGACCACCCTGGGGCGTTCGCCGGAACAGGATCTGGGGCTGCTCCAGGACCTGAAGATGCCGATCAAGGCGCTCTCCCAGACGTTGTGACCGGGGTGACCAGGCATGAACCCGTACGGGGCGGGAAGCATGAGCATCTCCTGCCCCACTAGTTAACCGACTGGTAGGTTTCAGCGCATGGACAAGCATGCCGGTGACATCGCGGTCGCCGTCTCCCAGGCCTACGGCGTCGACACGATGTTCACGCTGTCGGGTGGCCACGTCTTCCCCCTGTACGACGGGGCCGTGCACGAGAACATGCGCATCATGGACGTGCGCCACGAGCAGAGCGCCGTCTTCGCCGCCGAGGCGACCGCGCGCCTGACCCGCAAACCCGGGCTGGCGGTCCTCACCGCCGGCCCCGGCATCACCAACGGAGTCTCGGGCGTCGCGACCGCCCACTTCAACGGCTCCCCCGTGGTCGTCCTGGGTGGCAGGGCCCCCGCCTCCCGCTGGGGCTCCGGCGCCCTCCAGGAGATGGACCACCCGCCGCTGTTCGAGTCGATCACCAAGCTGGCCTTCACCGGCTCCGGCGCGGACGCGATCGGCCAGGACGTGGAGATGGCGTTCCGCACCGCCCTGGCCCCCCACCGCGGCCCGGTGTTCCTGGACTTCTACATGGACCACCTGTTCGCCCCGGCGGCCGAGCGCGTCACCGAGACGCTCGCGCCCTCCCCGCTCGAACCCGACCCGGACCGGCTGGCCGAGATCGCCCGCCTGCTGGCCGAGGCCGAGCGCCCGGTCCTGGTGCTCGGCTCCGACGTCTGGATGGACCGCGCCGAGGAGGCCGCCCGCGACTTCGCCGAGGAGTTCCGGCTGCCGGTGATCCCCAACGGCCAGGGCCGGGGCATCCTGCCCGCCGGGCACGAGCTGCTGGTCACCCGGGCCCGCGGCCTGGCGTTCGGCCAGGCCGACCTGGTCATCGTGGCCGGCGCTCCGCTCGACTTCCGGCTCGGCTACGGCTGGTTCGGCGGCAAGAACGGCGCCCCGCTGGCCCGCGTCGTGCACCTGGCCGACGCGCCCTCCCAGCTGGCCACCCACACCGGCCTGGCCGGCTCCGCCGCCGGCGACCTGTCCATGCTGTTCTGGGCCCTCACCGAGGCCTGCGCGACCGCCGGCGTCGCCCCGCGCCCCGACTGGGCCGAGAAGCTCCGCGCGGCGGCCGCGAGCGCCATCGCCGCCGACGCCGAACTGCTGGAGTCCGACTCCGACCCCATCCACCCGATGCGCGTGTACGGCGAGCTCAACCGCCAGCTCGACGACGACGCCGTGGTCATCGGCGACGGCGGCGACTTCGTCTCCTACGCCGGCAAGTACGTCGAACCCCGCAAACCCGGCAACTGGCTCGACCCCGGTCCGTACGGGTGCCTGGGCACCGGGCTCGGCTACTCCATCGCGGCCCGGCTGGCCCGCCCGTCCTCCCAGGTCGTCCTACTGCTCGGCGACGGCGCGGCCGGCTTCTCCCTGATGGACGTGGACACCCTGGTCCGGCACAAGCTCCCGGTCGTCATGGTCTGCGGCAACAACGGCATGTGGGGCCTGGAGAAACACCCCATGCGCCTGCTGTACGGCTACGACGTGGCCGCCGACCTGCAGCCGCAGTGCCGCTACGACCAGGTGGTGACCGCCCTCGGCGGCGGCGGCGAACTGGTCACCAAGCCGGGCGAGATCGGCCCGGCGCTGCGGCGCGCCTTCGAGTCGGGCGTGCCCTACCTGGTGAACATCGCGACCGACCCGGAGATCGCGTACCCGCGCAACACTACCGGCGTCTAACGGCGGGTCAGGGGCTCGGTGACGGTGAGGGGCTCGTCGTCACCGGGCACGCGATCCGTTTCACCGACACCACGACGGTGGAGTTGAGCGGAGCCTTCGTGCCCGCCGACGGGACCTGCTTGTAGACCTCGGTGCACTCCAGGGCGCTGTCCCCGACGAACGTGAACTTGGGCTTGAACCCGGCGTTCAGGAGGATGGTCCTGGCCTGCGCCTCGCTCCGCTTCCAGAGCGTGGGCACGGCCTTGGTCGGCCCGGTCGGGCTCGGCGACGGCTTGACCGGCGGTTTGGGCGGAGTCGGGGTCGGAGTAGGCGACGGCTTGTCCGGCGGCTCCTCCGTGGACGGCTCCACGGACGGGCTGGCCGGCTCCTTCGTCGGCGTGGGCGAGGGCGAGCGCGGCGGGCGCGACGGCCCCCTGCTCCTGGACGGCGACGGGCTGGGCGTCTCGACGACGATCGGGGCCTCCGAGGTCGGCGCGGCGCCCGTGTTCGCGTTGACCACGTTAAACCCGATCACGGCCACCCCGGAGAAGAGCGCCACGCCGAGACCGGCCGCCGCGATGGCGGGACCCTTGCGCACCTTCTTGGCCCGCCGGGAGGGCTGGCGGCCCGGCTGCTGCGGGGTGACGGCGGTGATCCCGGTGGGCGCCTCGCCCAGCCGGACCTCCTCGTTCCAGGTCGTCGCGCCGGTGGCCGGACCGCTGAAACCGGGCCCGAAACCCTGCCCCGTCATGTTCTGGCCCGGGAAACCCTGTCCGGCGAACCCCTGGCTGACCGGCCCCGCCGCGAACCCGCCGGTCTGCGGGTACTGCTCGGGGAACGCCGCGGAGGCCGGCGCGTTGACCGACTGCGCGGCCGCCTGGCTCATCGCGGCGGCCGTCGGCCACCGCTCGGCCGGAGCCTTGAGCAGGGCGCGTTCCACCACGTGCCGGATGGCGGGCGGGATGTCGGCGGGCAGCGGCGGCGGCATCTCGCGGATGTGCTTGAGCGCGATCGCGACCGGCGTGTCGCCGTCGAACGGGCGCCTGCCCCGCAGACACTCGTACGCGACCACGCCCAGCGCGTAGATGTCCACCGCGAACGTGACCGGTTCGCCCTCGGCCTGCTCTGGCGCGCAGTACGCGGCGGTGCCGAGCACCATCCCGGCGTCGGTGAGCCGGCTGGCGGCGTCCGAGCGCGCGATGCCGAAGTCGGTCAGGACGAGCGTGCCGTCGGGCCGTACCAGCAGGTTGCCGGGTTTGACGTCGCGGTGCACGATGCCGCGGTCGTGTACGGCCTGGAGCGCGGCGGCGGCCTGGGAGATCAGCTCCATGGCGGGTTCCGGCCGGATGCGGCCCAGCCGGGACAGCAGCCGGTCCAGCGGCTCGCCGTCCACGAACTTCATCACCAGGTAGGCGGTGGGGCCGTCGCCGGGGACCTCGGTGACGCCGTAGTCGTAGACGTCCACGACACCGGGGTGGTTGATGGTGGCCATGGCGCGGGCCTCACCCTGGAAGCGCACGGCGAAGCCGGGGTCGTCCAAGCGGCCGGGGAGCAGCACCTTGACGGCGACGGTGCGAGCCAGAACCGTGTCCTCGCCCCGCCACACTTCACCCATGCCACCGGCGCCGATCCGGACGTCCAAGCGATAGCGTCCGTCAAGCGTCGTCCCTTGGGCAACCATGGTGCCCCTTTACCCCCTAAATCACTTCCACCCCGGAGTAGTCCAACCAAGCAGACCGGTGTCACGTCACGGTCACAAGACCCTATAGACCCTGTGCGGAAGTGTAGCGGGCCACGGACGAATGGGTTCTACCACCGCGAAACACCTCAAGAGGTGATCGTGCCGTGCTCGGCGCAGCGCGCGGTCCACCCCGTGGGCGTGACCTGCACGACCATGCGCCGGCGGCACTCGCCGCAGTAGCGCGGCGGCTCCATGGCCCGCGCCGCGCGGCAGGCCGCGTGGTCCCCCGCCCCGGCAGGCGCGCCGCAGTGATCGCAATAGGTGCTCACGCCATCCTCCCGCTCACGTCAATACAATCGCGCTCATGACTCTGGCACCCGGCCTCCGCGCCTCCCGGCTGATCATGGTCGAGCGGGAGGACACCGCCATCGCCGCAGGCAGCGGCGATGTGCCCGTGCTCGCCACGCCGCGACTGCTCGCCTTCGCCGAAGGCGTCACCACGGTGGCGATCGCCAAGGAGCTGGAGCCGGGACAGACCTCGGTCGGCACCCGCGTGGAACTCAGCCACCTGGCCGCCACCGGCGTCGGGGCGCACGTCGAGATCGCCGCCGAGCTGACCGAGGTGGACGGGAGACGGCTGGTCTTCTCGGTCACCGCGGTCGACCGGCAGGGCACCCTCGTGTTCACCGCGACCATCGAGCGCGTGCTCGTGGACCGCGAACGCTTCCTGAGCAGGATCACCCACTGACCACGGCTACTCGATGACGGCGATCAGGTCGCCTTCCTGGATCACGTCGCCCTCGGCCACCTTCAGCTGGGCCACCACACCGGCGTCCTCGGCCAGCACCGGGATCTCCATCTTCATGGACTCCAGGATGACCAGCGTGTCGCCGTCCTCGACCGCGTCCCCCGGGGCGACGACGACCTTCCAGACGTTCGCCACCATCTCCGCGCGCACTTCAGCCATGGTTGTGTCTCCCCTTCAAGCTTTCTGATCACGATCTCATGCGGGACACCAGGCCGGTGTCGTAGTCCCCGCTGACGAACTCGGGGTGCTCCAGCAGTTCCGCGCAGAACGGCAGGTTGTTCTTCGGTCCTTCGAGCGCGAACGCGGCCACCGCCGTACGGGCCCGGTCGAGGGCCTCGTCGCGGGTCGCGCCGTACACGCAGAGTTTGGCCATCAGCGGGTCGTAGAAGGGCGTCACCGTGTTGCCCTCGACGTAGCCCGCGTCCACCCGGACGCCCTCGCCGGTCGGTTCCTTCCACACGGCGATCTTGCCAGGTCCGGGGAAGAAACGTTTGGGGTCTTCCGCATAGACCCGGAACTCGATGGCGTGCCCGGACGGCGTGGCGTCGATCTCCAGGTCCTCGCCGGCGGCCACCCGCAGCTGCGCCTCGACCAGGTCCACGCCGGTGACCAGCTCGGTGACCGGGTGCTCGACCTGGAGGCGGGTGTTCATCTCCAGGAAGACGAAGTCCTGCGCGTCGGCGTCGACCAGGCACTCCACCGTGCCCGCGCCCCGGTAGCCCACCGCCTCGCCGGCCCGGACGGCCGCCGCCAGCATGCGGGCGCGCAACTCCGGGGTGATGCCCGGCGAAGGGGACTCCTCGACCACCTTCTGGTGGCGGCGCTGCACCGAGCAGTCGCGCTCGCCGAGCGCGAGCACCGTGCCGTCGGCCAGGCCGAGGATCTGCACCTCGACGTGGCGGGCCCGCTCGATATAGCGCTCCAGCAGGATGGCGGGCGTGCCGCCGAACCTGGCCGCCGCCCGCGAGGCCTGCTCGAACGCCTTGGCCAGCGACTCCTCGTCATAGGCGACGCCCATGCCGATGCCGCCGCCGCCCCCGGCGGTCTTCACCATGACCGGGTAGCCGATGCGCTCGGCGGCGGCCACGGCCTCGCCCGGCTCGGTCACCGGCTCGCGGGTGCCCGCGGCCACCGGCACGCCGGCCGCCTCCATCAGGTTGCGCGCGTTGATCTTGTCACCCATCCGGCGGATGGCGTCCGGCGACGGCCCGATCCAGGTGATGCCGGCGTCGATCACCGCCTGGGCGAAGCCGGCGTTCTCGGAGAAGAAGCCGTAGCCGGGGTGCACGGCCTGCACGCCCGCGTCCAGCGCGGCCCCCAGGACCTTGGCCTGGTCCAGGTAGCTCTGCGCGGGATTGGCCGGGCCGATCGGGATGGCCTGATCGGCTTCGAGCACGAACGGCAGATCGGCGTCGGCCTCCGAGTACACGGCGACGGCCCGCAGGCCCATGCCGCGCACGGTCCGGATGATCCGGCGCGCGATCTCACCACGGTTGGCGATCAGTACAGAGTCGAACACGCAGCCAACCCTACGGGCAGTGCCTGTTGTCACCCGTACATCGCAAACCACCGATCGTCCGGCCACAATCTGTAGGAAGCCCACAACTGGGGCTCAGAGGCGGTTCACCGGGGCGAGGCGGTCGATCACGCGCGCCATGGCGGCGACGACGTCCTGGTCGTACTCGGCGCCGCCGTCGAGGCGGAGCCGTTCGAGCGCGGCCGCGGCGCGATCCCGGTCGGTGGAGCCACTGACGAGATCGTCGTAGGCGTTGGCGGCTTTGATGATCCTACTGGCCGCCGGAGGGTTCTTCTCCAGCCCGTCGCACTGCCGCCGGACGATCTCCGCCACCCGGCCGAGCACGCCGGTCTCCCTGATCACCTCGGCGCCCAGCGCGGCGATCCGGCGCGCCTGGTCGGCGTCGGTGAGCACGGTCGCGCCGCCCGGGATCGGGTCGCTCAGCGAGAGCTGGCCGATGTCGTGCATGAGCGCCGCGTACTCCAGCTCCAGCAGTTCCGGCTCGGCCATGCCGCACTCCCGGCCGACCGCCACCGCCAGGCGGCTGACCCGCCGCGAATGGCCCGGCTCCACGTAGCCGCCGACCTCGGTGACCCGGGCCAGCGCCCGGATGGTCTGGAGATAGGTGGCCCTGATCCCGGCGTACTTGCGGAAGGCCACCTGGGTGACCAGCAGCGGCGCGGCGAACGCCAGCAGGGCGGTCATGTCCATGCTGTGCGAGGCCAGCGCCAGCAGGATCCCGGACGCGGCCACCGCCGCCCCCAGCGGCGCGGCCATCCTGGTCTCGTCCCGTACGGCAACGCCGAACGCGGTGCGCACCTGCTCCGCCCTGAGCATGGACGCGATGACCACGTCGGCCGCCAGCATCAGCCCGATCAGCACGGTCATCACGCCGAGCGCCGCCCACCAGCCCTCCCCCGGCCCCGGCCGGAGCACGTCGGCCAGCGGCCGGAACGCGAAGGCCAGCAGCGAGCCGGAGATCAGCCGGCGCGCCATCGCGTCCAGCCGGGGGGCGCGTCCGACCGCCAGGTGCGGCAGCCCGCCCGCGATCATGCCGACCGCCATCACCGCCACCACCTGGAGCGGCGAGTGCTCGGCCGGCTCCCCGCCGACGTCCAGCAGGAGCGCGTAGCCGAGCGCGGCGGCGGTGCTGATCGGCGCCACCTCGCGGTTGCCCGGCATGGTCAGCCGGGCCAGCTCGCCGGCCGCGATGAGCGCGCCGAAGCCGATCGCCACCGACGAGCCGGACAGGCCGACGGCCGCGGTGTGCGCGATCCCGGCGATGGTGAGCAGCCCGGCCGCGCAGATCAGCAGCAGCTGCCCGGAGTCGAGGCTCTGGATGCCTCCCGGCATGCTCTCCGGCACGCCGCGGCCGGTCATGGTCATCGCTCCGACACCACCTGGATGGGCGTGGTCGGGTCGTCGTGGTC
The DNA here is from genome assembly GCF_016862995.1 of Acrocarpospora phusangensis. GTDB lineage: Bacteria > Actinomycetota > Actinomycetes > Streptosporangiales > Streptosporangiaceae > Acrocarpospora > Acrocarpospora phusangensis. Next base: position 9,554 of record NZ_BOOA01000121.1, on the reverse strand, counting down.
CTTCGCCATCTGCTCACCCGCCGTCGGCGCCGGCATCGTCCGCACCTGCCACCCGAACCGGTCCAGCGCCCGGATGAACGCGCTCACCATGACCGGGTCGAACTGGGTGCCGGCGTTCTTGCGCAGCTCGCCGACCGCGTCCGGGATCGGTTTGGCCTTGCGGTAGGAGCGGTCGGAGGTCATCGAGTCGAAGGCGTCGGCCACCGCGATGATCCGGGCGAACTCCGGGATCTCGGCGCCGGCCAGGCCCATCGGGTAGCCGCGGCCGTCGTACTTCTCGTGGTGGTGCATGATCCCGGCGAACGCCTCGTCCAGGAAGTCGATGCCGCGCACGATCTCCAGGCCGCGCATCGGGTGGAGCTGGATGGCGGCGAACTCCTCCTCGGTGAGGGAGCCGTCCTTCTGCAGGACTTTGGTGGGCACGCCCAGCTTGCCGACGTCGTGCAGCATGCCCGCGTACCGGATCGCGTTGAGGCGTTCGGTGCCCATCCGGATCTCCTCGGCGATCATCGAGGAGGCCAGCGAGACCCGGGTGCAGTGGCCCCGGGTGTAGTAGTCCTTGGTCTCCACGGCCTGGCAGAGCGCGGCGATGGTCGCCTCGTACGAGCGCTGCTGCGCGTGGTACTGCCCGAACGCCCAGCGCGCCACGAACAGCGGCAGCAGCACCAGCACGGCGGAGATCGACTGCACGGTGGCCCAGAGCCCGGCGATCAGCAGCCCGAACGTCGCGTACCCGCAGTACGAGACGAGGAACTGCACCATGTTGCGGACCGGGACCTGCCGTTTGCCCACCCCCTCGGCCAGCGCCAGGATCAGCGCCGTGAGCAGGAAGTTGATCCCCACGAACACGCCGGTGGCCGCCCCGTACGGCAGGATGATCTCCGGGAAGTCGGTCTTCACCGGTAACCCCACCGTGCCGCCCGCCCACGTGTACGCCAGGCCGGACGCGTAGCCGCAGACCGCGAACTGGGCGCCGTTGAACAGCCGTTTCACCATCGGCAGGCCCGGCCGCACGCTGAGCACCGCGGTGGCCGCGACCAGCGCCGCGCCCTGCGGCCCGACCAGCACGACCGCGGCCAGCGCGGCCGAGAAGCTGACCGACACCGCCGCCTGCCGCACGCTCAGCAGGGTGGGGACGGACTCGCACACCAGGAAGAGCAGCGCGAGCACGAGCAGCGTCGACCAGTCCAGCCGGTCGTAGGCCAGTGCGCTGCGGGCGAGCAGCACGCCGGCGGCCCCGATGAGAACGACGAAGTAGACCTTGGCAGGCCACGGCAGTTCCCGCAATGCGGCCATCCCTCACGAAGGCGCGTGCTCAGGTCCAGGAGATTCCCGGGTGCGCTGTTGACATGCGCTGCCTCCACTCGATTCGCCACTCAGGCTACAGAAATCAACGTGCCTGGTCAGGGATGTCGGCGAACCGCAGCCAAACCGTAATCAAGCGATCACGTTGCGTGGTTGCGCACCCATTCGACCGTGATCTTCAGGCCACTGGCCAGGTCGGTTCGGGGATGCCAGCCGAGACCCTCGCGGGCCGGGGCCGGGTCGACGGCCATCGCGGGCAGGTCGCCGAGGCGGGCCGGGGCCAGGCCCGGCAGGTCGGGCGCGCCGGCGGCGGCGGCGATGAGCGCGTGCAGGTCCCGGTCGGTGGTCTGCACGCCGGTGCCGAGGTTGAAGCGCCGCCCGTCCCCGCGCGGGCCGCAGGCGCGGGCGAAGCCGTCCACCACGTCCTCCACGAAGACGTAGTCGCGGGTCTGGGCGCCCTCGCCGAACAGCACGGTCGGGCGGCCGGCCAGCAGGGCGTCGGTGAAGATCGCGACGACCCCGGCCTCCCCGCCGGGGGACTGGCGCGGGCCGTACACGTTGGAGAGCACGAGCGTCGTGTACTCGATCCCGTGCAGGGCGCGGTAGGCCGACAGGTACGTCTCCGCGCTCAGCTTGCCCGCCGCGTACGGCGAGCGCGGATCGGGCACCGCGTCCCCCGGCACCGGGATCGCCGACGGCTGGCCGTACACGGCCACGGAGGAGGCGAAGACCACCTTGCGGGCGCCGGCCCTGCGGGCGGCTTCGAGCACGTTGACCGTGCCGGCCACGTTGACCTGGGCGTCGTGCAGGGGGTCGGCGACGCTTTCCCGTACCGAGATCTGGGCGGCCAGGTGGCAGACCACCTCGGCGCCTTTCGCGGCCTCGGCCAGCGCCGGGTCGCGCACGTCCAGGACGTGCAGCGCGGCGTCGGGGTTGCGGTGGCCGCCCGCGGACAGGTCGTCGACCACCACGACGTCGTGACCGTCGAGCAGCAGCCGGTCGACCAGCGTCGAACCGATGAACCCCGCGCCGCCGGTGACCAATATCCGCATGGACACCGATCCTAGGTCATTCGACCAGTTCGGAGCGGACCTCGTCGATCCGGGTGCGGATCCGGGCGCGGAGATCGTCCGGCACCTGCTCGCAGCCGCAGTGTTTGGCGACCAGCTGCTTCACGACCTTGTCCAGGCCGTACTCCCGCAGGCACGGGCTGCACTCGTCGAGGTGCTGCCGGATGTCGGCGCAGCCGGCCTCGTCCAGCTCTCCGTCGAGGTAGCTGTACACCCGGTCGAGCACATCACTACAGTCCGTGTCGTGGTGCTCACCACAGCTCATGCCTCGTCCTCCGATCGCACAAGCCCGCGCTCACGCGCGTAATCCTCCAGTTGCGACCGCAGCTGCCTGCGGCCGCGGTGAAGACGCGACATCACGGTTCCGATGGGGGTCCCCATGATGTCGGCGATCTCCTTGTACGGGAAGCCCTCCACGTCAGCCAGGTATACCGCGATGCGGAACTCCTCCGGCAGAGCCGCGAGGGCGTCCTTCACGTCGCTGTCGGGGAGGTGTTCGAGCGCCTCGATCTCGGCCGACTTGAGCCCGCTGGAGGTGTGCGACTCGGCCCGCGCGAGCTGCCAGTCCTCGATCTCCTCGGTCCCGGCCTGCTTGGGCTCCCGCTGCTTCTTGCGGTAGCTGTTGATGAAGGTGTTCGTCAGGATTCGGTAGAGCCAGGCCTTCAGGTTGGTGCCCACCTGGAACTGGTGGAACGAGCCGAAGGCCTTCGCGAAGGTCTCCTGCAGGAGATCCTCCGCGTCGGCTGAGTTACGGGTCATCCGGAGCGCGGCGGAATAGAGCTGGTCCAGATACGGCATGACATCCCGCTCGAACCGCTCACTGCGCTGCTCCAGAGTCTCCTCGACTGTCTTGGAGACCGGACCCACCCCCTCAAGGACACCCGTCGTCCCCGAGAATACCGGCACGGCATCGGCGGCCTCGAAAGGCCTCACCAGCAACGCGTTCATGCCCCTGTGCAACAGGGCAGGCGTAGCATCTGTTCCCGTGGAAGGTACGGAGAGCCAAGTTCGGGGAAAAACCTACGTAACCGGCTGGTAGCCCGGAAACCAACGTCCAGGAGCCGCGCGTGCTGCCCATTCCGGCCACCGAACTGAACGGCACGGGAACTCTCGGGCCGTACTGGACCTTTTACCACGCGGTTGTCGCCGAACAGCTGCGACGGTGGCTGCCGTCCCAGCCCGGCCTGCTGGTCGATCTGTCCGGCGGGCGCGGCCGGTGGCCCGCCCAGGCGGCGCGGGCCGGGCACCGGGTGGTGGAGCTGGTGGACTTCCGCAGGAACGGGGAGCCCTGGCTGCGCGAGGCGTCCGACCTGATCCACAAGGTGCGCGCGGACGACCTGGGATTCCTGCCGGACGAGTCGGTGGACGCGGTGGTCGCCGAGGAGCGCGCGCTGTCCATGGAGATCATGGCCGAGTCGGCGCTGGCCGACGTGGCCCGGGTGCTCAAGCCGGGCGGGCGCGCGCTGGTGTGCGTGGACTCGCTGGTGCTGGGCATGGCGATCCTGGCCGAGCAGAACTACTGGGCGCACCTCTGCCAGACCGGCGAGGTCATGCTGGTGCCCTGGCCGGACGGCAGCATCACCCGCTGCTTCACCAGCTCCCAGCTGCGCGAGGTGCTGGAGAGCGCGGGCCTGGAGGTGGAGTGGGTGCGCCCGCGCACCGTGCTGTCGCCGTCCACGGTCGACCATGTGCTCGGCTCCGACAGCCGCTCCCTGTCCTGGCTGGTACGGACCGAGCTGGACGCGCATCCGGACGACGACGACACGGTCGGCATCCACCTGGTGGCGAGCGCCCGCAAACCGGAGCGCTGAGATCAGGGCGTCAGTACCGTCAGTACCGGCGGCGTTCCACCCGGGCCTGGCACTGCACGCATCTGGCCGCTTCAGGGCGCGCCTCCAGGCGGCCCTCGGGGACGATCTTGCCGCAGTCCACGCAGCGGCCGTAACCGCCCTCGTCCAGCCGCTTCAGCGCGGCCAGTACGGCCTTGCGCTGCCGGGTGGCGACGTCGATCATCGCGCGGTTGCGGTCCGCGTCCGTCAGGTCGGAGCCCGCGTCGGCGGCCGACCTCTCCCGCACCGAGACCGGGTCTCCGGTCAGCACTCCGATCGAGCGGTCCAGTTCTTCGAGCATGCTCTCCAGGCGCATACGCGCGGTCGCGTCGTCCACGAACCCGCACCTCCGGGAAAATGGGGGGAAACCCCTGCCGGGGATATCCCCCGGTCTCCCGGCAAAGGCCATTTGGTACATGCTTTCCTCACCGGATGCCCACTTGGCGGTGTTCTTACACCAGTGGGCGGTTAGAAGAGCGGGCTGGCGTCCTCAGTGTCCTGAAGTGGGTGGATAAGTTCCGGACCGTTGTTCCGGACGTTGTTGACCTCGGTCGAGACCGGGTCCGCGACCAGTCCGGCGGCGCTGGCCGGAACCAGGAGTTCGGCGGCGTCCGTAATGCCCGGATCGAGCCAGTCCGCCCAGTGCTCCCTGCCGATGCACATGGGGGTGCGGTCGTGGATCTCGCCCAGGTGGTCCTCGGCGGCCGTGGTGATCACCGTGCAGGTGCACAGCCACTCGCCCTCCGGGTCCTTCCAGAACTCGTACAGGCCGGCCATGGCCAGCACGCCACCGTCGGCCGGATGGATGAAGTACGGCTGCTTCTTCCTGCCCTCCCTCGGCATCCACTCGAAATAGCCGTCGGCGGGCAGCAGGCAGCGCCGGGACGCGAACGCCTTGCGGAAGGCGGGCTTCTCGGTGAGGGTCTCCATCCTGGCGTTGATCAGGCGGGAGCCGATGGAGGGGTCCTTCGCCCAGCTGGGGACCAGGCCCCAGCGGATCACGCGCAGCTGCCGTACCGGCCGGGTGGCGCCCTCGGTTCTGGGGACGCGGCTGAGCACCGCGTACACCTCCTTGGTGGGGGCCACGTTGTAGTCGGGCTCGATCTCCTCCTCGGAGTCCAGCTCGATCTCGAACTCCTCCAGCAGATCGTGCCTCTTGCGCGCCGACGCATATCTTCCGCACATACTCACAGCCTGCCCCACAGATAGGCTTGGACGCATGTCCGCTCCTCTGTGGCCCGCGCCGACGGTGACAGCACCGGTCACCGCGACCGTCCGCCTGCCCGGCTCGAAGTCGGTGACCAACCGCGCGCTGCTGCTGGCCGCGCTCGCCGACGGCCCCGGCGCGGTGCGGCTCGCGCTGCGCAGCCGGGACGCCGACCTGATGACCGCCGCGCTCCGCACGCTCGGCGCGGAGATGACCGCCGTCGACGAGACCCCCGAGAGCGCCGACTGGCTGTTCACGCCAGGTCCCGTCGCCGGCGGCGGCCACATCGAGGTCGGCCTGGCCGGCACGGTGATGCGCTTCGTGCCGCCGATGGCGGCGCTGGCCGACGGCGAGGTCTCCTTCGACGGCGACCCGGCCGCCCGCAAGCGCCCGATGGGCACCATCCTGTCCGCGCTGCGCGCCCTCGGCGCCCACGCCGACGCCGACACCCTGCCGTTCACCATCCGCGGCCCGGTGACGGGCGGCGAGGTCTCGGTGGACGCCTCCGGCTCCTCCCAGTTCGTCTCGGGCCTGCTGCTGACCGCCGCCCGGTTCGAGAAGGGCGTGACCGTCCGCCACGTGGGCCCGCCGGTGCCCTCGATGCCGCACATCGAGATGACCGTGCAGATGCTCCGCGCGCGCGGCGTGGAGGTGGACGACAGCGAGCCCGACATCTGGCGGGTCGCGCCCGGCCCGATCGCGGCCACCGACTTCACCGTCGAACCCGACCTGTCCAACGCGGCGCCCTTCTTCGCCGCCGCGATGGTGACCGGCGGCGCGGTCACCGTGCCCGGCTGGCCGCTGGAGACCACCCAGCCCGGCGACCTGCTCCGGCACCTGCTCGCCGAAATGGGCGCGGAGGTGACCCGGGTGCCCGGCGGCCTGGAGGTGCGCGGCAGCGGGACGATCACCGGTATCGACGCCGACCTGCGGGCGGCCTCCGAGCTGACGCCGACGATCGTCGCGCTGGCGGCGCTGGCCGACTCGCCCTCCCGGCTGCGCGGCATCGCGCACATCCGGGGCCACGAGACCGACCGGCTGGCCGCCCTGGTGACCGAGATCACCCGCCTGGGCGGCGACGCCAACGAAACCGAGGACGGCCTGGAGATCCGGCCGCGCCCGCTGCACGGCGGCGTCTTCCACTCCTACGAGGACCACCGGATGGCCACCGCCGGCGCCGTGATCGGCCTGCGGGTGCCCGGCGTCGAGGTGGAGGACATCGCGACCACGCGCAAGACCCTGCCGGACTTCCCCCGGATGTGGGCGCACATGCTGGGGGACATGTCCTGAGAAAGAGGGAATACGACGAGGACGACGTCCGGGTCCGGCCAGGCAAGGGCTCCCGCCCGAGGACCCGGCTCCGCCCTGCCCACGACGAGGCCGTCGAAGGCTTCGTGATCGCCGTCGACCGGGGCCGCATCACCTGCCTCATCGGTCCCGACGTCCCGGCGCTGCCGGCGCTCGTGGACGGCGGTGAGACGCCCGTCGCGCGCCGCCGCGGCAAGCAGAGCGCCGTCGTGGTGGCCATGAAGGCGCGCGAACTCGGGCGCAAGGGCATCGTGGTCGGCGACCTCGTCGCGCTCGTCGGCGACGTGTCCGGCAAACCCGACACACTCGCCAGAATCGTCCGCCGCGAGGCCCGCCGCTCGATGCTGCGCCGCAGCGCCGACGACAACGACGAGGTCGAGCGCCCGATCGTCGCCAACGCCGACCAGCTGGTCATCGTCACTGCGCTGGCCGACCCGGAACCCCGGCCCCGGATGATCGACCGTCTGCTGGTGGCCGCCTTCGACGCCGACATCGAGCCGCTGCTCTGCCTGACCAAGGCCGACCTGGCCTCCCCCGACTCGCTGGTCGCCCAGTACGAGCCGCTCGGCGTGCCGTACCTGGTGGTGCGGAAGGGCGGGGACCTGGGGGAGATCCGCGACCACCTCGCCAACCGCGTGAGCGTGCTGGTCGGGCATTCGGGAGTGGGCAAGTCCACGCTGGTGAACGCGCTGGTGCCGACGGCCGGGCGGGCGGTCTCCGACGTGAACGCGGTCACCGGGCGCGGGCGGCACACCTCCACCTCGGCCGTGGCGCTGGAACTGCCGGGCGGTGGGTGGATCATCGACACGCCGGGCGTACGGAGCTTCGGGCTCGGCCACGTGGAGATGGAGAACGTGCTGGTGGCCTTCCCCGACTTCAACGAGGCCGCCGTCAACTGCCCGAAGGGCTGCACCCATCTGAGTGAGGACTGCGCCCTGAACACTTTCGTGGCCGAGGGACACGCCGAGCCGGCCCGCCTCGAATCACTGCGCCGCCTGCTACTCAGCCGAGAGGGCAACGCGGAGGACTGATTTACCGGCCCGCGCCGAAGGCGCGTAGATTTTGGACCGGTCCCTTAGCTGATGTCGCAGGTATATCCGCGATAGCGTTGTGTCCCGTGATGGGATACAGCGACGATTTGCGCCTCGCGCACGTGATGGCGGACGCCGCCGATGACATCACCATGCGCCGTTTCAAGGCCGTCGACCTCAAAATCGACACGAAACCCGACCTCACGCCGGTCAGCGACGCCGACCGCGCGGTCGAGGAGGCCATCCGCGGCACCCTGCGCCGCGCCCGCCCCCGCGACGCCATCATCGGCGAGGAATTCGGCAAAACCGGGTACGGCATGCGCTCCTGGGTCATCGACCCCATCGACGGCACCAAGAACTACGTCCGCGGCGTACCCGTCTGGGCGACGCTCATCGCCCTGATGGAAGAGGGCAAGGTGGTCGTCGGCGTCGTCTCCGCGCCCGCGCTGCAACGGCGCTGGTGGGCGGCTCGCGACGGCGGCGCCTGGACCGGGCGCAGCCTGACCAAGGCCAGCCGCTGCCAGGTCTCCTCGGTGCACCGCCTGGACGACGCCTCGCTGTCCTTCTCCGACCTGCGCGAATGGGAGCAGGCCGGCAAGCTCGACAACTTCCTCGACCTGGATCGCGGCATCTGGCGCAGCCGCGGCTACGGCGACTTCTGGTCGCACGTCATGGTCGCGGAAGGCGCGGTCGACATCTCGGCGGAGCCCGAACTGTCGCCCTGGGACATGGCCGCCATCACGGTGATCGTGCAGGAAGCGGGCGGCACATGCACCGGGCTCAACGGGGCACCGCCCCTGGAGGCGGGCAACCTCGTCTGCACCAACGGCCTCTTGCACGCGGAGGTCCTCAAGCGCCTCGGCGGCTAGCCGGTCAGTGCACGCGGCCGGCGAACAGGTCGGCCCACATCTGTTCGGCGCGCACCGCCAGCATGCGCTCGGTCTCCTCCACCGCGCCGGTCTGCAGGGTCGTCCGGCGGATGAAGTACTGCCCCGCCGCGCCGACGAACTCGTACACCACCCCCCGGCATGAGCACGAGTGCGCCCGGATTCGTTCCCGATCCGTCCACCTGATGCCGGGGCGCCAGCTGAGCGCCTTGGCGTCCGGTTCCGGGCGGCTCGGCACGTGCGGGCCGTGATAGCTGGTCATGACCTTTCCACGAGGGGCTGTCCTGATGAGAGCATCCATACCCGCGATCCTCATCAGCGGCGGGTGACCGGAGGAATACGCGACCACGATCAGCAATCGCGGTATTCGCGAGACGAATTCCAGCGTGACGCCGGGATTGGGAGTAACTTACGGTCATGGGTCATGACGGAAACGGTCTGCAGCCCGAATTCTGGGCCCGCCCCGCGGTCGCCAAAGCTCTCACCGAATGCGACATGGCGACCCTTCTCGACGAGGTCCGTTCCGCCCGCGGCTGGACCCAGAGCCAGCTCGCCCACGCGGTCGGCTACTCGCAAAGCTGGGTGTCCAAGGTGCTCCGGGGGCAGCAGATGCTCTCCGTCGAGCAGATCAGGGAGATCGCCAGGACCCTCGGCGTGCCCCAGTACCTCCTCCGCATTGGCGACCGGGGCGGTGAGGATCCCACGAAACGCCGCGATTTCAGCAAGGTAGCCTTCCTGGCCGTGCTGCCGGTGGCGCCCTCCATCTCCTACCGGGCGGCCGACGAGACCACCGCCGCCTCGCTCGCCGCGATCACCGGCGCGCAGCGCCGGCTGGAGTCCGACACGCCCGCCCGCGAGCTCGCCCGGGGCGCCGTCGCCCACGTGGAGCTGACCAAGCGCGCCCTGGCCCGGTCGGC
>NZ_BOOA01000120.1 GCF_016862995.1 Acrocarpospora phusangensis | reverse complement strand
CGCGCCGTCGCCCTTGCAGGCGAACCAGCCCTGGTAGCCCACCGTGATCTTCCCGACCACGTCCCCGGGCGGGCTCGCCGCCCGCGCCGCGCCGCTCAGCGTCGCCAGCACCCCGGCCGACGACGCCGCGGCGAGAGCGGATCCGGTCACCGCGGAGGCCAAGAACCCCCGACGTGAGATTTCCACGCGCACTCCTCTGTGAGGGGCCGCGGATCAGGACGCGTGAACCGCGCGCCAGAAAGGCTCGGATCCCCATCGTGACAGGATCCGATACACCAGTGCAATAGATGGAAATCTCAGCGCAATCTTCCGAGATCCATGCGCAAGAAACTCAGAAGTGCCAGGGGAAGGGCGTCCAGTCGGGGCTGCGCTTCTCCAGGAAGGAGTCCCGGCCCTCGGTCGCCTCCTCCGTCATGTACGCCAGCCGGGTCGCCTCCCCCGCGAACAGCTGCTGCCCGACCAGGCCGTCGTCGATCAGGTTGAACGCGTACTTGAGCATGCGCTGCGCGGTCGGGCTCTTGCCGTTGATCTTGCGCGCCCACTCCAGCGCGGTGCTCTCCAGCTCCTCGTGCGGGACGACCGTGTTGACCATGCCCATCCGGTGCGCGGCCTCGGCGTCGTACGTGTCCCCCAGGAAGAAGATCTCCCGGGCGAACTTCTGGCCCACCTGACGGGCCAGGTAGGCGGAGCCGAAGCCGCCGTCGAAGCTGGCCACGTCCGCGTCGGTCTGCTTGAAGCGGGCGTGCTCCCGGCTGGCGATGGTCAGGTCGGCCACCACGTGCAGGCTGTGGCCGCCCCCGGCCGCCCACCCGGGGACCACGCAGATCACGACCTTGGGCATGAACCGGATCAGGCGCTGCACCTCCAGGATGTGCAGGCGGCCGGTGGCGGGGGTGCCGTCCGCGTACTGGTAGCCGTCCTTGCCGCGGATGCGCTGGTCGCCGCCGGAGCAGAAGGCCCAGCCGCCGTCCTTCGGGGAGGGGCCGTTGCCGGTCAGCAGCACACAGCCGACGTCGGTGGTCATCCGGGCGTGGTCGAACGCCCGGTAGAGCTCGTCCACGGTCTGCGGGCGGAACGCGTTGCGGACCTCCGGCCGGTTGAAGGCGATCCGGACCGTGCCCTGGTCCACCGCGCGGTGGTAGGTGATGTCGGTGAACTCGAAGGCGTCCACCGGCTTCCAGGCCTTCTCGTCGAACAGCTCAGAAACCATATGTCCCCACTCCCGTGTCTAGATTCCACCCTGCACTCTAGAAGCCGGCTACACGCCGACCGCTTCGCGGATCCCGAAGATGTCCCGTACGGCGCCCAGCTTGGCCTCGGTCTCCTGCCATTCGGCGGCCGGACCGGAGCCGGCCACGATGCCGCACCCGGCGAACAGCCGCAGCTCCCGGCCGCGCACCCGGGCGCAGCGCAGCGCGATGCACCATTCGCCGTCGCCCCGGGAGTCCTGCCAGCCGACCGGGGCCGCGTACCGGTCCCGGTCCAGGCCCTCCAGCGAACGCAGCAGCCGCAGCGCCTGGTGGGTGGGCGTGCCGCACACCGCCGCCGTCGGATGGAGCCGGCCGGCCAGGGCGAGCGCGTCGGTACGGCCCCGCAGCACGCCGGTGATCCTGGTCGCCAGGTGGGTGACGTTGGCCAGCCGGAGCACGTGCGGGGTGGCCACGTCCAGGCTGTCGCAGTACTCCTCCAGCACGGCGATGGCCGAGTCCGCGGCGAGCGAGTGCTCGGCCGAGTTCTTCGGGGTGGCCAGCGCGTGCGCGCCGCCCGGCCAGGAGGTGCCGGCCAGCACGAGCGAGGTGACCTCCCGGCCGACCCGGGCGGCCAGCAGTTCCGGCGAGGCCCCGACCAGGCCGTCCACGGCGAACGCCCAGCAGGAGGGGAACCGTTCGGTCAGCCGGGAGACGGCCGAACGCGCGTCGAAGGGACCAGCCAGCCGGCCCCGCACGTCCCTGGCCAGAACCACCTTCTCCAGCAGCCCGAGCTGGATGTCCCGGACGGCCTGCGCGACCGCGCTGTGCCAGTGGGCGCGCGCCCCCGGCTCCGCCGACCAGTCGACGTGCGGAAGCCTGGCCCACGCGGTCCGCGACTCCTCACCCGGCTCACCGACGGTGGTCCTCCAGGCGATGCCGTCCCGGCGGCCGACGACCACCCGCGGCACGATCAGCGTCGAGGTGCCCGGCCCGTCGTCGAAGGTGAAGCTGCCGAACGCGATCGGGCCGGTGCCGGGGCCCTCGATCTCGTCGCTGATCCGGCTGGCCGCCGTCCACCGCCGCCACCAGCGGCGGGCCAGGTCGAAGCGGTCGGGACCCGAGGTCTCGAACCGGGCGGCCTCCCCCCAGGCCACCATCCCGTCCCCGCCGCGCAGCCATAACGTGGCTCCCGCATGCGGCGCGACCTCCAGTAATGCGCCAGGATCGTCGATCTTGACGGTACGGACGACCTCCATCAGATCTCGCCTCCCGGGCGGCGCGCGTGCACGGTGTGCACGGTGAAGGAGACCGCACGGAAACCCGGATCGGACATCAGCTCCCGCACATCCGCGAGGGCCGCCGCCGTCATGCCCGCGGCCAGCAGCTTGTCCTCCAGGTGATGGCTGTTGCTGATCAGCAGGCCCAGGCCCGGCGACCCCGGCCGCCAGACCTCCACCCGGCAGGCCGGGTCCACGTCCGTGAAGCCCGCCTCGGCCACGGCCTGCGCGACCGACCTGCCCCAGGTCGGGTCGGCGCCGACCGCGCCCAGCACCTGGGCCAGCGTGGTGAGATAGCGCTCGTACAGCTCCCGCGCGGCCTCGCCCGGCGTGAGCAGCGCGGGCCAGTGGGTGATGTCGATCTCGTCGAGCTGGAGCCAGCCGCCCGGGCGGAGCGTGCGCAGCAACCGCGCCAGCACGTGCCGGCGGTCCGGCAGGTGGCTGAGGACCAGCCGGGCGTGGACCAGGTCGTACGCCTCATCCGGGAGGGGGTCGCGCACGATGTCGTGGCGGGCGACGGTGAGGCCCGGATGGGCCGGGATCAGGCCCGGTTTGATGTCGGTGGCCAGCACGCGCCCGTGCGGGGCCACCCGCTCGGCCAGCCAGCGGGCGACGCTGCCGCCGCCCGCGCCGATCTCCAGGCAGTGCCACCCCGCGGTCACCCCCGTGCAGGCGAGGCGCTCGAACGTCAGCGGATCGAGCAGGTCCGCGAGACATCGGTGCTGGTCGGCCGAGTGGGCCCCGTCGTTGTCGAAGACATAGTGCGCAGCAGCGGCGTTCGCCAACTGGATCTCCCCCGAAAGAAGCAGATGGTCCAGTCCCGCATGCTAGACAGTCGTCACTCTGAGTAAGTCTTTCGACACTCGGGTCACTCAGAGTGAGGCGTAGACGGCTTCGATCAGCACCATCTTCCTCGGGTCGTTGGCGATCTGGGTGCCCATGCGGTTCATCGTGTAGCCGATGGCCAGCCGGGCGTCGGGGTCGGCCAGGCCGAACGAGCCGCCGTACCCGTCGTGGCCGTAGGCGCGGGGGTTGGGGCCGTACGAGCCGTTGGCGGTGCTGAGCCAGAAGCCGAGGCCGATCTCGGTCTCGTAGCCGAGGGCCGCGCCCAGGACCAGGTCCATGCAGGCGCCCTGGCCGGTCCGGGCACGCTCGACCGCCTCGGCGCTGAGCATGCCGCCTGCCGCGAGCGCGTAGAGCTGCGCGACCGCGCGGGCGGTGCCGTGGCCGTTGACGGCGGGGATCTCGGCGCGTCGCCAGGCCGTGGTGTTGGCCACGGCGGCCTCCAGCGGCGGGTTGGTGAGGGTGGTGAGCACGACCGGGCCGAGCTGGGCGTAGAGCGCGGCCAGTTCGGAGTTGTCGGCCTCCGGGGGCGGCTGGAGCTCGGCCACCCGATGGTCGTGCGACTCGGCGAGGCCGATGTGGAAGTCGATGTCCCGCGGGCCGGTGATCTCCTCCCGGAGGAAGACGCCCAGGCTGCGGCCGTCGATCCGGCGGACCAGCTCGCCCACCAGGTGACCGAAGGTGAGCATGTGGTAGCCGGAGACGGTGCCCGGCTCCCAGAAGGGCTCGGTCTCGGCCAGGCGGGTGGTCATCAGGTCCCAGTCGTACAGGTCGGCGGGAATGGTGGGGGCCTGGGGGGCGGAGAGGCCGGACCGGTGGGAGAGCAGCTGCCGGACGGTGACGGCGGCCTTGCCGGCGGCGGCGAACTCCGGCCAGTAGCGGGCGACCGGGGCGTCCAGGTCGAGCAGGCCCCGGTCGGCCAGCACGTGGACGCAGAGCGCGGCCACGCCCTTGGTGGTCGACCAGACGTTGACCAGGGTGTCGCGCTGCCACGGCCTGGTCCTGGCCACGTCGGCGTGGCCGCCCCAGAGGTCGGCGACGACCTCACCATCGAGGATCACCGTCACGGCCGCGCCGATCTCGTCGCGGTCCCGGAAGTTCGCCTCGAACGCTTTGCGCAGGCCGTCGAAGCGGTCCGCGCAGTGTCCCTCGGTATGCATGCTGCCACCGTACCGACTGGTCGGTTTCTCAGGAAGTACGCACTCCGCGCCGGAACACGGCCGCCGGACGCTGGAGCAGGCGGATGTCCCGGGTCGGGTCGCCGGCCACGGCGAGCAGGTCGGCGTCGAAGCCGGGGGCGATCCTGCCCTTGCGGTCCTCGACGCGGCAGGCGCGGGCCGCGAGCGAGGTGAAGGAGCGGAGCACCTCGGCAGGCGTGCAGCCGGCGAAGTCGACCAGCATCTCGCCGCCCTGGGGGAGGATGCCGTGCGGCTTGGGCGGGCCGATGCCGGCGTCGCTGCCGCCGACCAGTCGCACGCCGGCCGCGCGCAGCAGGCGCATGCCCTCGGCCAGCCCGGCGACCCGGTTGGCGATGGCGGGCGGCGGGGTGAACCCGGGCAGCACGCCCACGGTCAGCGAGGCGAAGACGCCGCTGTCGGCCAGCCGCTCGATCAGCTCCAGGTCGTGGCTGACGCCGTGCTCGGAGAAGAACGAGACATGCTCGATGGAGTCGAAGCCCGCGTCGAGCGCGGCGGCGATGCCCTCCGCCGCGTGCGCGTGGCCGGTGATGGGCAGGTCGTGCAGGTGCGCCTCCTCGGCGGCGGCGCGGAGTTCGGCCGGGGAGTACTGGAGCAGGTGGGAACGGCTGCCGGGAGTCATCTCGCCGCCGGTGACCATCACCTTGATGGCGTGCGCGCCGCGCGCCGCCCGCTCCCGTACGGCTTCGCGCACCTCCTTCTCACCCCGCGCCTCCCCGCCGAGGAACCAGCAGTGGCCACCGGGCGTGGTGATCGGCGCGCCGGCCGAGAGGATCTCCGGGCCTTCGGGGAGATCCTGGGCGAGCTTGAGGGCCAGGTAGTCCTTGTCGCCCAGGTCGCGGACGGTGGTCACCCCGGCGGCGAGGTGCTGCGCCGCGGCCGTGCGCATGCGGTCGTAGAGGCCGTCCTGGCCGAGGTGGCCGATGGGGTCGGGGCTGGCGTCGAAGGCCAGGTGCACGTGCGTGTCGATCAGGCCGGGAAGCAGGGTCGCGTCGCCCAGGTCGAGCGAGGCGCCGGGGGCGTCGGGGAGGATCGCGGCGACCCGCCCGCCGTCCACGACCACCGCTCGCGATTCGAGCAGGTCGTGACCGTCGAAGATGCGCTGCGCGCGAATGGTGAACATGGCGTCATTGCACGCCGGGCGGGGGTGGCGGGGCTTGAGTATCCCCCTACTCGAAACGGGTCTTGACGGGAGTCGAACTGTAAATAAGGTTTACTAATAAAAGAGGAGGCGCCGTGGTCCGGTTAGCGCGCGTGGTGATGGCAGTCGTCCTGGCCGGTGTCGGGCTCCTGGTGCCCGCGTCCGCGCCCGCGGTGGCGGCGACGATGGCGGATGTCGTACCGGTGCCGGTGGTGACGCAGCCGACCTCGGCCACCTACACCCTGCCGTCGGGGGCGAGCGTCTTCACCCAGGCGGGCTCCGCCGACGTCGGCACCTACCTGGCCGCCATCCTGCGTCGTTCGACCGGGTACGCGCTGCCGATCGCGACCGCCGGATCGGGCGAACCCACGAGCGGCATCTCGCTGCTGCTCACCGGCGCCGACCCCAGCGTGGGCGCGCAGGGCTACCAGCTCGACGTGACGGCCGCCGCCGTGGTGCTGCGCGCGCAGACGGCTACCGGCCTGTTCAACGGCGTGCAGACGCTGCGACAGCTGCTCCCCGCCGAGATCGAGAGCCCCACCGTACGGCCGGGCCCGTGGACCGTCCCCGGCGGCCGGATCGTCGACTACCCGAGATTCGCCTACCGGGGCGCCATGCTGGACGTGGCCCGGCACTTCCACCCGGTGGCCACGGTCAAGCAGTACATCGACAGGATCGCCCTCTACAAGATCAACTACCTGCACCTGCACCTCTCGGACGACCAGGGCTGGCGGATCGTGGTCGACTCCTGGCCCCGCCTGGCCACCTACGGCGGCAGCACCCAGGTGGGCGGCGGGCCCGGCGGCTACTACACCAAGGCCCAGTTCCAGGAGATCGTCGCGTACGCCGCGTCCCGGCACATCACGGTCGTGCCCGAGATCGACATGCCAGGGCACACCAACGCCGCCCTCGCCTCCTACGCCGACCTCAACTGCAACGGCGTCGCCCCGGCGCTCTACACCGGGACCGCCGTCGGGTTCAGCTCGCTCTGCACCACCAAGGAGATCACCTACACCTTCGTGAACGACGTGCTGACCGAGCTGGCCGCGCTCACGCCGGGGCCGTACCTGCACATCGGGGGTGACGAGGCGGACGCGACCTCGGCCGCGCAGTACGCGGCGTTCATGAACCGGGTGCAGCCGATGGTGACCGGTAAGAGCAAGACGGTCATGGGCTGGCACCAGATCGGCGCCTCGGCCGTGCAGCACTCGGCCGGCCGGGTGGTGCAGTTCTGGGGCACCGGCACCTCGGACTCGTCGGTGACCACGGCCGTGTCCCGGGGCGCGAAGGTGGTCATGTCGCCGTCCAACAAGGCGTACCTGGACATGAAGTACACCAACTCCACCCCGATCGGGCTGAGCTGGGCCGGGCTCATCGAGGTGCAGACCGCGTACGAGTGGAACCCGGGCACCCACGTCAGCGGCGTCCCCGCCACCGCCGTCCTCGGGGTCGAGGCCCCCATGTGGTCGGAGACGATCGTCACCGAGGACCACATCGAGTTCATGGCCTTCCCCCGCCTGCCCGCCATCGCCGAACTCGGCTGGTCCCCGTGGTCCACCCACAACTGGACGGCCTTCCGCGCCCGCCTGGCCGTCCAGGGCCCCCGCTGGACGATCATGGGCATCGACTTCTACCGCTCCCCGCAGATCGCCTGGCCGACGACGGGCTCGACCGTCCGGTACGAGGCCGAGAACGCCGCCATCACCCTGGGCGTGGCCGAAGCCAACCACGCCGGCTACTCCGGCACCGGCTTCGTCAACTACGACAGCGCGGTCGGCAGCAACGTCCAGTGGACGGTCAGCACCCCGGCCGCGGGCACCGCCACCCTCAGAATCCGGTACGCCAACGGCAGCACAACCAACCGGCCGATGGACATCACCGTCAACGGCGCCCTCGTCGCCGACGAGCTCTCCTTCACCGGCACCGGCGCCTGGGCCACCTGGCAGACCAGGACCCTGACCGTCACGCTACCGGCCGGAACCAGCACGGTCCGGGCCACCGCCACCACCGCGATCGGCGGCCCCAACGTGGACTATCTGGAGGTGCAGCGTTAGACCGTCCTACACCTTCGCCATGGGGCGGCGGCCGTACGCGTGCTGGACCAGGGCGATCAGCACTTCCTTGCCGGAGTCGCGGCGGCGGGCGTCGCAGAGCAGCACCGGGATGTCCCCGCCCAGGTTGAGCGCCAGCTTGACCTCGTCGAGCTGGTACTGCGGCGCGCCGTCGAAGCAGTTGACGGCCACGATGAACGGCGTGCCGCGGCGCTCGAAGTAGTCCACGGACGGGAAGCAGTCCGCCAGGCGGCGGGTGTCCGCCAGCACCACCGCGCCGAGGGCGCCGCGGGCCAGTTCGTCCCAGACGAACCAGAACCGCTCCTGGCCGGGCGTGCCGAACAGGTAGAGCACGAAGTCGTCGCCGATGCTGATCCGGCCGAAGTCCATCGCCACCGTGGTGGTGCTCTTGGACTCCACGCCGGACAGGTCGTCCACGCCGATGCTGCGGTCGGTCAGCGTCTCCTCGGTGCGCAGCGGCCTGATCTCCGAGACCGCGCCCACCATGGTGGTCTTGCCCACCCCGAAGCCGCCCGCGATCAGCAGTTTGATCGGGACAGGGATCTTCTTGCCGTCAGAGGGCCCGGAGACCATCGAGCACCGCCCTATACATTCTCTCGTCGAGCATGTCCGCCTCGGGCTGCGGCTCCTGCAGGGCGATGTAGCCGCCGT
The DNA here is from genome assembly GCF_016862995.1 of Acrocarpospora phusangensis. GTDB lineage: Bacteria > Actinomycetota > Actinomycetes > Streptosporangiales > Streptosporangiaceae > Acrocarpospora > Acrocarpospora phusangensis. The sequence goes on along the minus strand of NZ_BOOA01000120.1, from coordinate 10,086 downwards.
GCAGGAGGTCGCCGAGGAGGACGCGGACCGTTCCGGCCGGAAGGTCCAGGTGGGCCGCGATCTCCGCGACCGACAGCGGCCGCCGGCAGAGCCGGACGATCGCCAGATGTTCCGGGTCCAGGCCGACCTCCACCCCGGTGGCCGCGCGCACGGTCACGGCCAGCGTGATCAGATCCAGCTTGGCTCGCGCCTCGGTCCGGCCGCGCGTCATCACGTACGGGCGGACGACCTGCTCGTCGTACAGCGCATCGTCAGAGTTCACGGGTCGCTCCTGGTGGAAGATACGGACCGTGCGGGCGAGGTGAGGTACTGACCGACGCGGGTGACCAGCATGGCCATCTCGTACGCGACCAGGCCGATGTCGGCCGACTCCTCGCAGAACACGGCCAGGCAGGCACCCTGGCCGGCGACCGTGACGAGCAGGTAGGCGGACTTCATCTCGATGATGGTCTGCCGGACCGTGCCGCCTTCGAACCTCTCACTGATGCCACGGGCGAGACTCTGCACCCCGGCGGCGACCGCGGACAGGTGCTCGGCGTCCTCCACGGCCAGACCGCGGGAGGCCGCCATCAGCAGGCCGTCGGTGGACAGGACGATGCAGTGCCGAGCCTCGCGGACCCGCCCGACAAGATCGTCCAACAGCCAGGCCAGATCAGCGGATGCGGTCATCATCGGTTGTCCTCGTCGTCTTTCTGTTGTCCGAGCAGCCGCGCGGCCTCGGACCTTCCACGTCGGGTACCAAGCTGGTACGAGCCCATGATCTTGCGGATGTCATCGGGAGAACGGTCGTCCTCGTCTTCTTCCGGCTGCTCCTCCACGGGCCGGTCTCGCAGGGACGGGGCGATGCTCGCCTGGGGCACCCGGAAGGGGAGCCCGGACGGGGTGAACGACTCAGGCACGGGAGCCTCCGGGACACTCGGGATGTCGGGAGTGTCCGGCACCAGCTCGGGCCGGCGGCGTTCGCCGATCGGGGTGACCGGAGTGGCCACCGGCGCCGCGAGCGGCTGCTCGGGAACGCGATCGAGCGGGTCGGTCAGCCGTCCGTGCTGGGCGACCACGGCCATCCGCGGCAGCTCCGGCACGCTCAGCGGATCCGCGTCCGCCACGCCCGAGCTCATCATCGCGAGTTCGTCCTCGATGACCAGCTCGCGCGGCAGCAGCACGACGGCGGTGGTCCCGCCGTACGGGGAGGCCTTGAGCTGGACCCGGATGCCGTGGCGCTCGGCCAGGCGGCTGACCACGAACAGGCCGAGCCGGGCGGTGCTGGACAGGTTGAACTCCGGCGGCTCCAGGATGCGCTGGTTGGCCGTGGCCAGGTCCTCGGCGGACATGCCCAGACCCCGGTCCTCGATCTCCAGCGCGTACCCGTTAGCCACCATCTGCCCGGCCACCTGCACCACCGTGTACGGCGGCGAGAACGACACCGCGTTCTCGACCAGCTCGGCCAGCAGGTGGATGACGTCGCCGACGGCCCGGCCGGTCAGTTCGACCTGGCCCATCGGCATGATGGTGACCCGGGTGAAGTCCTCGACCTCGCCCAGCGCGCCGCGCACCACGTCCACCATCGGGACCGGGTTGCGCCAGGCGCGGGCGGGGGTGGAGCCGGAGAGCACGATGAGGTTCTCCGCGTTGCGCCGCATCCGGGTGGCCAGGTGGTCCACCCGGAACAGGTCGTTGAGCTCCTCCGGCTCGCTCTCCCGCCGCTCCATTACGTCCAGCAGGGTGAGCTGCCGGTGCACCAGCCCCTGCGTACGGCGGGCCAGGCTGAGCAGGATGTCGCGGATGCTCTGCCGCAGCTCGGCCTCTTCGACGGCGGTCCTGACGGCGGTCTCCTGCACGGCGTTGAAGGCCTGGCCGACCTGGCCGATGACGTCGCGGCCGAACTCCAGCGGCGGGGCCTCGGTGGCGACGTCCACCTTCTCACCGTGCGAGAGCCGGGCGACGATGCTGGGCAGGCGCTCGTTGGCGAGTTCGAGCGCGGCCGTACGCAGCTTCTCCAGCTGCTGGACGAGGTTGCGGGCGGTGGTGATCGACAGGATGACGGACGCGATGACCGCGATCAGGCCCAGACCACCGGCCAGCGCCAGCCGCACGACCACACCGATGGCGACGGACTGACCGCGCTCCACCAGCCGTTCGCCGGCGGCGTGGACCTCTTTGTCACGCTCGGCGAGCACGACGCTCGCGACGGCGCGCCACTCGCCGGCGCTGACCGCGGGCTGGCTCTGGGCGCGGCTGTTCATCATGACGCGGTTTTCCAGCTCGCGCATGCGGGCGAAGCTGGCGCTCTCGGCCACCTTCTTGTAGGCGGCGCGGTCCTCGTTGCCCAGTTCGGCGACCGCTTGGTCGGTGTGCGCACGCTGGGCGCCCACCAGTTGAGCGAAGCGGGCGTGCTCGTCGCCGGTGAACCGGCCGAAGGCCAGCACGCCCTCCAGCAACGCGTCTTCCTGGGCGTGCAGCTCCAGGGCGCGGTTCATCGCGATGTTGATCCGGGCGTCCTTGGCGACCTGTTCGTCGTCCAGCGCGGCCAGCGAGTCGTACATGCGGAAGACCGCGTCGATGACGCCGGTGAAGAAGGCGGCCGACTCGGTCCGGTCCGCGCCGGGCCGGTCGATCTTCTCGCGCGCCTTGCCGAGACTGTTCAGCTCGATGAAGGTCTCGTCCAGCCGCTTGGCGAAGGCGGAACTGGCGGCGAAGTCGACGTTGTCGTCGGTGGCCAGGCGCCGGAACTCCGCAACGGCGACGTCGGTGCGCTTGCGCTGCTCGTCCAAGTCGTTGCGGGCATGGCCGAAGCCGGAGCCGAGATGCACGGTGGTCAGGCGGCGCTCGTTCTGGAGCTCGGCGAGGAGCGGCACGCTAGGCTGCACCACCTGGCCGTCCAAGGTCGCGATCCAGAGCAAGTTCACGCCATCACGCAACGTCACCCATGCCGCGAACGCCCAGAGCGCGGTGAGCGAGATCAGCAGTGCGGCGACCTTGGTCCGCACCCGGGAGTTGCGAAAACGCATGACACCATCCCTGCGAGTGCCAGAGAAACTGCGGCATATTTCTCTGAGATTAACGACTGCTAACCGCCAGAAGGATCTCAGCACGAGCGGACGTCAACCTCACGCCACATGCCCGGGAAACCCTAGCAACGCCACTAATTACACACAAGCCAACAATGGAATTAATGGCTATAGAGTCCCATTTGCATACCAATGTCGGCCTATCGTGTGACCCAAGATCGCATCCTAGCTCAAGCCGATGCGCCACCGAGGAAAATCTCGGCCCGGTGCCGGGCCGCCAGCACCACGGAGTCCACGATCGCATAGGGCAGGTAGAGATCCTTGTCGTGCCAGAGCGGCTGGTTGGCCTCGCGCGGCGCGCGGCGCAGGTAGTCCACGCCGCGCGCCAGCCTGGCCGCGTCCTTACGGGGATCCGGGCCCGCCAGCAGAATCTGGATGGCGTACGCCGTCTCCTCGGGGGTGCCCCGCCAGTGTCCCCAGGAGCCGTCCACGCGCTGGGTCTGTCTCGTCCAGCGGACGGCCCGCTCGACCGGCTCACGCCCGGCGGCGCCACCGAAGTCGGCCAGCGCCAGCACGCAACTGACCGTCGCGTAGTACGGCGAAGCGTGCCACCGGTCCTCCCAGCTGCCGTCCACGCGCTGCCGTTCGCACAGCCAGGCGGTCAGGTGGCCGATCGCGGCGGCGTACCGGGGGGAGGCGGTGGGGTGGGTGGTGGCGTAGTGGCCGAAGGCGTCGATCACGTGGGCGTTGACGGTGGCCGAGGCGCCCTGCTCACCGGGCCAGGTGCAGAAGTGGTCTCCGGAGGCGAACAGCCAGAGTGAGTCGGGTTCGCGGGAGTGGCCGAGCAGCGCCAGCGCGTACAAGGCGACCGAGGTGGTGTCGGCATCCGCGGGGAGGCCAGGGCCCGCGGGCGTGCCGGCCGGGCCGATGGCCGCATTCAGATCGGCGATCAGGCCCTCGGGCACGTCGGGCGCGAGACCTGCCCGCAGCAGCCAGGCGAGCACCCAGCCACGCTCGAAGACCGTGATCGGGAATCCGACGGGGACCGGGCCGCCGTGCAGGTCGACCACCGCTTCCAGCTGCTGCCGTACCGGGTCGGCCGGGTCCAGCAGGCCGCGGTCGCCGAGCCACGCCGCCGCCGCGGCCGGGCTGGCGCCCACCACTCCCCCGGCGGCCGGGGTGACGGCGGCGGCGGCGCCCATCACCTCCAGCGTGTGATGCAGTTTGGCGGGCACGTCGGCACCGGAGGCGAGCCGGGCTCGAATCACATCAAGGAGTGCCCCATCCATCCCGGAAGGGAAATATAGGGGCTTAGTGGGTAATTCATATTCCACCAGGGCGTGGGCATACAGGTTTATCTGCTCAATCAGGAACGGAATAATCAGCTCGTTCGCCGGCGTATCTGGTAATGACGTGTTCTTGGCGCCGCCAAGCCAGCCCGTGAGGAATTCCAGGCCACGCCGCGCCGTCCGGACCACGGTGGGCAGGTCCGCTGTCCGGTCACCGCGTGTGATGACGGCGAGCAATGCCTCGACCGCGCTGAGCGTCGGAACCAGCGCGTAACCCTCGGGACCGCCCCAGCCTCCGTCCCCGCGCTGGGACTCGGCCAGGAAGCCGATGCGCCGGTCGTGGCCGGTAAGCCAGGGGGCCAGGGCCACGAGACGGCCGGTCTCGTAGACGGAGGGGGACACCTGGCCACCGGGCCGCATCGTCAGGCCCGCGGCGATCTCGCTACCGGTGATCATGGGGTCACCGATGCTCACAGGTCCCCCCAGTAGTCGCTCGTCCCGTAGAAGCCGACGCTGAACCCGATTTGGCGCTCCAGGTAATCCGCGGCCTCCGGGCATCGGGTCCGCAGCGGCTCGATGACCTGGCCGCTCTCGGCCAGCAGTAGGCCGATCAGGCGGATCACCTCGGCCCGGTCGATACCGAGGGTCAGCACGTTGACGTCGTCCCAGTCGTGGTCGCGGTCCTCCCCGGCCAGGTCGTTGACCAGCCGGAGCACGCGCTGCACGGCGTCGCTGGCGGCCATCGCCTCCTCGAGGTGGGCGAGTACCCGGGGGTGCCCGGTGGCCAGCCAGTGCGTGAGGTTCACGAACGAGGAGGTGGCGCTGGCGGAGTTGGCCAGGTATTCCGCGACCGTCGGCGGTGCGCCCTCGCGGCGGGACGGCCGCCAGGCCCACTCCGTGGCCATCGCCTCCAGCGTCCTGGAGAGCAGGTCCCGCCATCCGTCGCGACGGATGGCCGGGATCTCGTCCCTGATCTCGGCGAGCAGGCGGGTGAGCGGGGTGGCCGGGTCACCGCCCGCCGCGACGGCCTGGCAGTCAGCGGTGACGCGGGCCACGTCCTCGGCTGACTTGGCCACGTAATCCACCTGGAAGTCGAGCGCGAAGACCCAGATCGAGGCCCTCAGCAGCGCCCGCAGGTCCTCGGGACCGAGGGCGTCCGGCGAGCCGAAGGCATTGGCGAGGGCCAGCATGGAGTAGAGGCGAGAGCCGAACGGCCGTTCGGGGAACAACTCCGGATAGGCGGCGGCGCGCTCCCGCAGAAACCGCTCGCAGGCCGCGGCGAGCGCGCAGGTCCGGCCCGCCTCCGCCGCCGTGCGTGCCCCGCCGGGGAGAACGAGGTGCGCGGGCACTCAGATCCGCTCCCTGATCGACAGCGTCAGCCGTACCGACGGCCGGGGATGGGTGGCGGCGGCGGGCACCGGCGTGTACGGTCCCGTGCTCACCACCGAGGTCCTGAACCGGCTCAGGATGGCCGCCACGATGAGGGGCGCCTCGATGTAGTACAGATGCACCCCGAGACACTGCCGCGAGCCGCCGCCGAACGGGATGTAGGACCAGCGATGCCGCCGCTCACCCGGCTCGGCCGTGAACCGCTCCGGATCGAAAACCTCAGGCCGGTCCCAGAACTCCTCCAGCCGGTGCGTGACGAACGGGCTGAGCAGCACCTGGGCCCCAGCCTTGATCCTCACTCCGCCCAGGTCGTCGTCGGCCACCGCGCGGCGTGGGAAGATCCAGCCGGCGGGATACAGGCGCAGCAGTTCCTGCAGCACCGCTTTCGTGTAACGCAGGCCGGGCAGGCTGGTCGCGTTGACCGGGCCCACGCCCACCACCTCGTCGATCTCGTCCACCATCCGGCGCGCCACCTCGGGATGTGCCTCCAGGGTCGGCCACAGCCACGTGAGTGCCATCGCGGTCGTCTCCGAGGCAGCCGCGTACACGCCGACGAGATCGTCGCGGATCCGCCTGTCACTGAGCGGCTTGCCGTCCTCGTCCGTGGCCCGGCACAGCGCCGAGATCACATCGCCCCCGTCGCCATGCTCCGCCCGGGACCTCCTGATGAGCGGATACATGACCTCGTCGATGGTGTTCACGGCCTGACGGAACGCTCGATCGCCCGGCATCGGCACGGCGTAGGGCATGAAGGGCATCAGCAGGCGGGGACCGAACGACGAGCCCGCGATCGTGTAAGCCGGGGACAGCCGTTCCGCGTCGGCCTGGGAGATCCGGCTGCCGAACAGCACCCGGTTGACCGCGCGGGCCACGATGGCGGCCATCTCGGCGGAGGCCTCGACCGGGCGCCCCGCGCGGGCGTGCGGTTCGAGCGCGGCCACACCCGCGTCGATCGTCTCGGCGAGGGCCCCGGTGAGCGAGGCCATATGTCGGGCGGTGAAGAGCGGCTGCAGGATCCGGCGGCTGAGGTCCCACGACTCCTCGGTGAAAATGCTGCTGCCGGCGAGCCGCCGGACCGGCTCCCAGAACATCCCGTCACGCGTGTAGTTGCGCCAGTTGTCGCGCAGCACTCGCTGCACGTGGTCGGGATGGCTGACCAGGTACGGCCGGAGTGGCCCGAGGTTGATCCGCACGATCTCACCGCCGGCGGCCCTGCCGAACCCGGCGAGCGCGTTGACCGGGTCACGCAAGAGCCGGGGCAGGACGTGACGGAGGGGAAGCGTTGCGGCCTGTCTTGTTCCGGCTGGGATGGTGATCGACATCGCGGGTGTCTCCCACTCAGGAGCGATTTGCGCAGCATGAACAGCACTTACGGCGGATAGGTGAGTGAAACGGTCCAACGGGCGGTCACCTCGTGGGCGGCCCCGCAGGAGAACCGAAATGGTCAGTCACGGACGGGAAACGACACGCAGTATTCCGTCGGTTACCTCCAGTTCGCCCCAATCACATGCGCAATGTCGCTGAAGTGATGGTTTTGGACCTCCGCAACACCACTGGCGCAGTATCACATGATCAATTACGGGGGATCAACATTGCACCGCAGTGACACTTTTGTAGGCGCATGACCGAAATAGATGGATCGGTCCGAATTGGTGGATATTGGGCGGTAAGTGACCCGGGTTACCTGCGGGAACGGGCTAGGCGAAAGCCCGGCGGACTGGTTGGATCTCCTCGGGGCTTGCCGGTGAAACGCGTCAGCCAGCAGATGTGAACTTTCCTCGCGTTACGGGAGCACCATGACGATGATCCCCGCCTTTCGCGCTGCTCGTGCGGGAACGGTCACGCTGGCGTTGCTGCTGCTGGCCGGGGCGGCTCTGGATCCTTCCAAACTGGTGGCGCTCTATTCATACCCGGGCGGTCACCGCCTCGGCTCCATGCTGGTCTACCTGCCCTTATGGCTGGGCGGGTTCGCGGTGGGCAGCTACGTCCTGGGACGGCGGCGCGGCTCCGGCTTCCTGGTTACCGTGGGTGTCCTGGTGGCGTCCGCGATGTTCGCCCGGTTCGCGGCGTCGCTGGTGAGCGTGATCGGCGCCCTGCCCGCCTGGTCCACGGTCCGGTTCGTGGCCTGGTCGACCGGGTTCACCGGGGTGTTCGCGGGCCTGCTCGGGTGGCCCGCCGCCATCCCGGCCTGGCTGATCCTGCGCCGCGAGAAGCCGGGGCAGCCCGCCAGGCCCGTACCCGAGCTGACGATCATGGCCGCGTTCACCGGGGTGGCCGGCCTGCTGCTGGTCAGCCGCGCCTGGTGGACCCACTCCCCCCTCGGGTACGCCTTCGGCCAGGGCTGGTGGTTCATCGCCCCCACCGCGGAGGCCGGGGTGATCGGCGGACTGGTCGGTCTGGCCGTGTTCCTGGCGTTCGTGCACGTGGCCGGGGCACGGCTGGCCCATGCCCCCGGCCGATCGGGCACCTTCGCCGGAGCCTGGCTGGCCTGCGTCTGCGGCGGCCTCGGCCTCGGCATGGCGCAGAGCGTGCTCGCCCTGTTCGCCTCAGGGCCCGCCGACAGCCTCGGCTCCGACCTGTGGGTGCTGCCCGCGACCCTGCTCCGCCTCGCCCTCGGCGTCTCGTACGGCGCGGCCGTCGGCCTGGTCGCCGCCACCGCGCTGGTCGCCCTGCCCGCCCGCCTGCGTGGCCCCCGGGCGGCCCGGCTCGCCGCGGCGGTGCTCCTGCTCGGCCCGCTGACGGTGGAACCGGTCCCGCCGGCCACTCCGTCCCTCGTCGCGGCCGCGACAGGGGACGGCATGCCCCGGCTGTCGGTCTCCGCGCCCGCGATCGTGGACGACCGGGGACGCCAGGTCCTGCTGCGCGGCGTCAACCTCGACCTGCCGCTGACCGAGGGCGATCTCGGCGACCTGGCCGCGAGCGGCGCCAACGTCGTCCGCCTGGGCATCTCGTGGTCGCGGCTGGAACCCACGCCCGGCGTGTGGGACACCGCCTACCTGGACTCCGTCAAGGCGGCGGTCGGCTGGGCCGAGTCGTACGGCGTCTACACCGTGCTCAACCTGCGCCAGGACCGGGCCGCCACCGGCCTGTACGCGACCTGGGGCCGCCTGGCCGCCGAGTTCGCAAGCCGGCCCGCGGTCGCCGGGTTCGACCTGATGAACGAACCGCCCATCGGGGCGCAGCCGCCGCTCACCTCGTCGCTGCTGCTCGGCCGGGACTACGCCGAGGCCGTCACCGCCATCAGGTCCGCCGAACGCGCGGCCGGCGGCTTCCCCCACCTGATCTTCTTCCAGCCCAGCGTGCTCTGGTCCGAGCTCGGCTTCGACGCGGCCCCGCCCCCCGGCTTCAGCGCCGACGCCAACCTGGTCTTCGCCCCCCACCCGCCCGCCGGCTCGCCGCTGGTCTCCATCCGGCGCGCGCTCGCCATGTCCGCCCGCATGGCGTCCAGGTACGGCGCCGCCCTCTGGATCGGCGAATGGTCGGGCGACCCCGGCCAGTACGCCGTCGCCGAGGACGCGGGCCTGCTCGGCGGCGCCCTCCGGGCCGGCGAGACCCGGCCGGCGGAACTCTCCCGCGCCTACCCCCGGGCCACGCCGGGACGCCTCACCGGTCTCTGGTCCGACGCCCGCCGTCGCGGCCTGCGCCTGTCGGGTACGGGTGGTGGCGGCACCTGCGACCTCGACGTGTGGGTCCCAGGAGAGGAACGGCCCTCGGCGGCGTCCACCGGCATCTCCAGCGTCGCCTTCCGCGAGGTGCCCGGCGGGTGGCGGATCTCCGGCTGCCCGTCCGGCGACTACCGCCTGGAGCTGGTCTGATCAGGCGGTGGACGTCACCAGGATCGCGATGCCCAGCAGGATGGCGACGGGGATCAGCCACATGACGACCTCGACCGCGAACTCCTTGTACATGCCGTTCCTCTCAGTAACGCGTGACGTTTTCGATGGGCAGCATATTAGGTAGGCCGAAATGCCCGGTGCCTAGAGCGGCACCAGCGCGTACGCGACCTGGCCTGAGCCGAGTGCGCCCGCCTCGTAACCCACCGCGACCAGCACTCTCTGCCGCGCCTTCGCCGTGAAGAGCCAGTGGCCGCCCGCTGGCACGTGGAAGCCCTGCCCGTCCGGCAACTCGACTGCCACCTCTTCGTAACCGATCTGCACCCGGAACCCCAGGGGTTCTTGCGTGACGGCGCCCGGCGCCGGATCCAGCCCGAGATCAAACGCCAGCGAAGGCATCATGACCGGCCCCCGAGGATCGGGCGTCTCCAGCAGCAGGATCGCCTCCTCCTCACTGGAACCAGCCGCCCGAGCCACAATCGGCGTCATAGTGAGCATGTTCCCGGAGGCTAGCAGTGTTTATTGCCGATCCTTCGGATCGGCGGGCTTGGCCGCTCCTTAGCCGGT
>NZ_BOOA01000119.1 GCF_016862995.1 Acrocarpospora phusangensis | reverse complement strand
AGACACGGCCAAGCCGCGCCGATCCGGAGGATCGGCCAATGGCAGAGCCCGGTTACCGCCCCACGCGGTTACCGGGCTCTTTCTCGTCGTTGCCTGGATCAGACGGTCCGGACAGCCTCCGCCTGCGGGCCCTTCTGACCCTGGGTGATGTCGAACTCTACTCGCTGGCCCTGCTCAAGGGCCTTGTAGCCGTCCATCATGATTGCCGAGTAATGGACGAAAACGTCCTTACCACCGTCTACCGCGATGAAGCCGTAGCCCTTGTCCGCGTTAAACCATTTGACGGTGCCCTGCGCCACTTTCCGACTCCTCTTGCTGGGCTGGCGACGGACCATACCCATTCCACCGCATGGTCCGTGACCTTTCGAGCCGGAACGATTACGTTCTCTCCGGCCACGTCGATCGTTCTCGACCATACCTGTAGCAAGCCGTGGACCAACAGAGTCAATCCGTACTTCGATTGCGCCCGAACATGCTTCCAAGAAGGCTAGATTTTGGATTTGTGATTACATAGTCGCGAAATGCACCATATGCCATAGCACCGATTAAGCTTCGATAACGATAGAACCCCATGTCAACACGGAAACACCCACGCACTGTAGGAGTACGTGGGTGTGCAGAGTCCGTGCGAGGTCAGCCGCCGGCGACCGCCGGGATCACCGAAATCTGTGCCCCGTCAGGGGTGGAAGTGTCCAGTCCGTCGGAGAATCGGACGTCCTCTTCCCCCACGTACACGTTGACAAAACGCCGGATCTTGCCCGATTCGTCGAGGATCCTGGCCCCGATGCCGGGGTAGTCCGCGTCCAGCTTGGACAGGACCTCACGGAGGGTTCCGCCTTCTCCGGCCACCTCGGCCGCGCCGCCGGTGTACGTTCGGAGAATCGTCGGAATCCGCACCGAAACACTCATTTGGCCGCCCTCTTTCGTTGTTCGGAATCAGTTAGTTGGCGAAAGCCGTACGAAATGCGTCGAGAGACGGGCGGATAACCGCCGCCGGACGGGCCTCGGCGGAGACGGCGTCCAGGGTCTTGAGGCCTTCGCCCGTGTTGAGGATGACGGTCTCCGCGTCGGGGTCGAGTTTGCCGTTCTCCAGGAGTTTGCGGGTCACGCCGAGGACCACGCCGCCGGCGGTCTCCGCGAAAACGCCCTCGGTCCGGGCCAGCAGGCGGATGGCGGCCACGATCTCGGGGTCGGTGACGTCCTCCACGGCGCCGCCGGTGCGCCGCGCGATGTCCAGCACGTACGGCCCGTCGGCCGGGTTCCCGATGGCCAGCGACTTGGCGATGGTGTCCGGCTTGACCGGCTGGACCACGTCGTGGCCCGCCTTGTACGCGGTGGACACCGGCGAGCACCCCTCCGCCTGGGCGGCGAAGATCCGGTACTCCTTCGGCTCCACCAGCCCCAGCCGGATGAGCTCCTTGAACCCCTTGTCGATCTTCGTCAGCTGCGAGCCCGACGCGACCGGGATGACGATCTGGTCGGGAATGCGCCACCCCAGCTGCTCGGCTATCTCGTACGCCAGAGTCTTGGACCCCTCCGCGTAGTACGGCCGCAGGTTGACGTTGACGAAGCCCCACTTCTCGCCCAGCGAGTCCCCGATGAGCTCCGAGCAGAACCGGTTGACCTCGTCGTAGGTGCCGTCGATGCCGACCAGCCGCCCGCCGTACACGGACGCCACGACGATCTTGGCTTCCTCCAGGTTGGCGGGGACGAACACGCACGAGTCCAGCCCGGCGCGGGCCGCGGCGGCGCCGACCGCGCCGGCCAGGTTGCCGGTGGAGGAGCAGGACAGCGTGTGGAAGCCGAAGTTCCTGGCGGCCTCGACGGCGATGGCCACTACCCGGTCCTTGAAGGAGTGGGTGGGGTTGCCGGAGTCGTCCTTCACGTAGAGGGCGCGCATGCCCAGTTCGCCGGCGAGGTTGTCGGCCTTGACGAGCTTGGTCCAGCCGGGCTGCATGTTGGGCTTGGTGCTCACGTCCACGGGGACGGGGAGCAGACTGCGGTACCGCCAGATATTGGTCGGACCTGATTCGATGTCCGCGCGGGTCACATCGCCGAACTCGTACGCCACCTCAAGAGGACCGAAACACTCGATACAGGCGAAGTTCGGGCCGATCTCATAACGGGTTCCGCATTCGCGGCAGGAGAGAGCGGTCGCGGGTCCGAAGTCGGTGCTGAGCGCCATGAAGCGAGGCCTTTCCCTCATCTTCGCCTGCGACCACCCTGGTCACAGGCCGGAATTGGCACCTGTTCCGATCGGCCTCGCCACGTAACGAGCGCAATCGGAATGGTTGCCGGGGCTTCGCAGGGCCGGTCCCTCCACCCCTCTGGATGAGCAAATATTCAGTTGTCGCAAAAACTGTACCTCGCGTCCCCGAGCCCTCGGCAACCCGTCTCACTTGCCGAGATAGGCATCCCCCAGCGCGGACTGGATGTACTTGCGGGCCTGGTGGATGCGGGATTTGGCGGTGCCGAGGGGGATGCCGAGCTGCTCGGCGACCTCCGCGTAGTCCAGTTGCACGATGTCCCGCAGCACCAGCGCGGCGGCCAGTTCCGGCTTCTCGTACTCCAGGGACTCCATCGCGTCCAGCAGGTCCAGCCGGGAGCCGGCGATCACGCTGACCCGGCGCGGGTCGGGCCGGTGGTCGGGCAATTCCTCGGAGGTCTGCTCGGCCGCCCGCCGCTTCAGCGACCGGTACGTGGTCCGCGCGCAGTTCGCCGTCACGATGTGCAGCCAGGTGCTGAACCGGGACCGCCCCTCGAACCTGCCGATGTTGCGCGCCACCGCCAGCAGCGTGTCCTGGCACGCCTCCTCGGCGTCCTGCCGGTAGGGCAGCAGCCGCTCGCAGTGCCGCAGCACGTCGGGCTCGATCCGCCGCAGCAGCTCCCCCAGCGCGCGGTGATCGCCCCCGGCCGCGGTGGTCGCCAACTCCTCAGTAGTCTCGTCCAGCGCCATCTCGCACACGCTCCAAGGACAGGCCGGGCCGCATCGAGCGCCGGAGCGATTTCCTGACATCCTATTGCCGAGGACAGACTTTATTAATGTCTCCGGCATCGTGGGGTGTGCCACCAGTGAGTTCAACGTTGATCGCCTCGAATCGCGGCCCGGTCTCGTTCACCCTCTCCGAGGATGGCGCGCTCACCATGCGCAGGGGCGGCGGCGGTCTGGTATCCGGCCTGTCGGAGGTGGCCAGGGACTCCGAGCTGCTGTGGGTCTGCGCGGCGCTGTCGGACGGCGACCGCAGCGCCGTACGGCTCGCGCCCGGCGGGCGCCTGGACGGGGCCGGCTACGACACCGGCCCGCTGCGCATGCTGGACATCGCCCCCGCGGTCTTCCACCGGGCCTACAACGCGGTGGCCAACTCCACGCTCTGGTTCGTCAGTCACCTGCTGTACAACACCCCGTTCACCCCCCATTTCGATGGAAGGTTCCAGCGGGAGTGGGAGTCCTACCAGGACTACAACGGCGCGTTCGCGCTGGCGCTGGCCGAGGAGGCCGGTCACGAGGCCCGGGTGATGATCCAGGACTACCACCTCACCCTGGCCCCGGCGATGCTCCGGGTGGAGCGCCCCGACCTGCGGATCGCGCATTTCTCGCACACGCCGTGGGCGCCGCCGGACTACTTCTCGGTGCTGCCGGACGAGGTCGGCGTGGAGATCCTGGAGGGTCTGCTGGGCGCCGATCACGCGGGTTTCCTGACCGAGCGCTGGGCGGATGCCTTCATGGACTGCTGCGAGGCGTTCCTGGGGGCACGGGTGGACCGCGCAGCGCGTACCGTCCGATATCAGGACAGGGTCACGCACGTGGGGGTGCACGCCCTCGGGGTGGACGGGCCGGCGCTGCTGGCGCGGGCGGCCGAGCCGGACGTCGAGTCGCATCTCCAGGTGATCAAGGAGCAGGTCGGGGACCGGCGGCTGATCGTGCGCATCGACCGGACCGAGCTGTCCAAGAACATCGTCAGGGGCATGGCGGCCTACCGGGAGTTCCTGGCCGAGCATCCGGAGTGGCACGGCAAGGTGGTGCACCTGGCCTTCGCCTACCCCTCCCGGCACGACCTGCCGGAGTACCGGGAGTACACGGCGGCCGTGCAGCGCTGCGCCCAGGAAATCGAGGACGAGTACGGCACCGACGACTGGGACCCGCTCATCCTCAACATGAACGACGACTATCCGCGCTCGCTGGCCGCCTACCGGCTGGCGGACGTGCTGCTGGTCAACCCGATCAGGGACGGCATGAACCTGGTCGCCAAGGAGGGCCCGATCCTGTCCCAGCGCTGCGCGCTGGTGCTGTCCAGGGAGGCGGGCGCGGCGGCCGAACTCGGCGCGGACGCGCTCCTGGTCAACCCCTTCGACGTCTCGGGTACGGCGACCGCGCTCCACGACGCGCTGGTGATGCCGGAGGAGGAACGGGTGAACCGGGCGAGCCGGCTGCGCGCGGCGGCCACGGCCCTACCACCGCAACGCTGGTTCGCCGACCAGCTCGACGCGCTGGCCTGACAGGACCGACCTGATACTTTTGCCCTGATAACTGACTAAATCAGGGGATAATTGGTGACAACGCGAATCCAGGCCATCACGTTCACCAGAGACCGGCCGACCTGGCTGATCTACCTCATCCTCGCCACCTTCTCCACCTACCTGTACGGCCTGTCGGCCGCCATCCCCCTCCTCCGCGCCGAACTCGGCGTCACCCAGGCGGTGGCCGGTCTGCACGCCACCGGCATGGCCGTCGGCGGGATCCTCACCGGCCTGGCCATCCCCCGGATCACGGCCAGGATCGGCCGCCGCGCCGCCTGCTGGACGGGCATCGCCGGCATGAACGTGGGCATGCTCATCGTCGCCTTCGGCCAGAGCCTGCCGATCACCCTGCTCGGCTACACGGTCGCCGCGGGCATGGCGGGCATGACCCTGTTCATCTCCATGGCCGTGCTCACCGACCACCACGGCGCGGCGGGCCCGGCCGCGATCAGCGAGGCCAACGCGGTCGGCGTGCTCCCCGGCATCGTGGCCTCCTTCGCCTTCAGCGTGCTGGCGAGTTCGGCGCTGGGCTGGCGGGCGGCGCTGTTCGTGCCGATCGTCCTGTCGGCGCTGCTGGCCCTGACGATGGGCCGGGTCTGGGTGCCGGAACGGCCGGTCGCGCCCGTGGCGGAAGGCGGGCCGAGACTGCCCTTCGGGGTGCGCTTCCACCTGGCCGGCGTGGTGCTGCTCTGCTGCGTGGCGCTGGAGTTCGCGTTCAACATGTGGGCGGCCGAACTGCTCGCCCAGCGCACCGGGCTGAGCCCCGCCACGGCGGCCACCGGGCTGACCGCGATGCTGATCGGCATCGCCCTCGGCCGGCTGACCGGAGTCCAGCTGGCGCTGCGTTTCCCTGTCCACCAGATGCTGATCGGCGCGCTCCTGCTGGCGCTCACCGGCTGGGCGGTGTTCTGGTCCAGCACGGTCCCGGTCGTCGCGTACGCCGGGCTGGTGATCACCGGGCTGGGTATCTCGCTGCACTTCCCGATGGCGCTGAGCCGGATGATCGAGGCCTCCGGCGGGCGGCCGGATCAGGCGTCGGGGGCGGCGTCGGTGTGGGCGGCGCTGGGGGCGGGCGCGTCGCCGCTGGTGCTCGGCGCGCTCGGCGACGGGTTCGGCACCCACACCGCGTTCCTGCTGGCCCCCGTCCTGATCGGACTGGCGACCGGCAGCGTGCTCAGTTCCAGGCAGCGTTCTTGAGGATGGCGGGCAGCGCGGGGGTGCGCCACTGGTCCACGACCAGGATCTTCGAGGCGGGCAGGAACCATTCACGCTGGTAGAAGTGGCCCTTGACGGTGGAGTTCGTCTGCCCGACCTTCAGGCAGGCGGCCTTCCACTCCCGGTAGTTCGCCTTGTGCCCCGGCCCGACCTGGCGCAGGCCCTTGGCGGCCAGCTTGAACTCGCCGGTCCACAGATTCTTGTCGTACACACAGGGGGAGACGTCGCTGGCCGGGTAGAACGGACGGCTCGGCTCGTACGGGGAGAAGCCCTCGTGGCCGACCTTGATGGCCTCCGGTCCGAGCACCCAGAAGCTGCGGCAGCCGGAGTCGCGGAACCCGGTCGGCTTGGGGCAGCGGCCGGTCACCACACGGGTCCAGTCCTTGCTGACCCTGAAGACCTTCCACGCCTTCGGGATGCTCAGGGTCAGGCCCTTGCGCAGGTGCAGCGGCTTGGTCGTGGCGGCGGAGGCGGGCGCGGGCACCGCCGCGACCAGCGCGAGGCCGCACGCCACCGACAACAGCGATTTCTTCAGCATGGCCGGGACGCTACTGATCCCGGCTTGTCATCGACTTGTGAAGTGCTTCAAGCAGGGCGACCACGCCTGGGGGCCCGTCGACCACGACGTCGGCGCTCTCGGCCAGCTCGGCCACCTCGGCGGAGCCGCTGCACACCCGTACGCCGGGGATGTCGGCTTCGATCACCGCGGCGAAGGCGGCCAGGTCGCCCAGGTCGTCCCCGATGAACATGACCGAGCGCGCGGACACCTCGGCGAGCACCTCGCGCAGGGCGCGGCCTTTGTCCATGCCGGGCCCGCGCAGTTCCAGCACCTTGCGCCCGGGTTCGACGACCAGCTCCGCCCGCCCGGCCAGCAGCGCCACCGGCTCCCGCAGGGCCTCCAGGGTGCCGTCCGGGTCGGCGCAGTTACGGGTGTGCACGGCCACCGCGCGGCCCTTGTCCTCGATCTTCACGCCGTCGGCCGCAGGGCCCAGGGCGGCGATCAGGGCGGGGAGCTCGTTGCGTACGAGGTCGAGACCGGCCGGGGCGGGGGGCGCGGACAGCTGGCCGCCCTCCCAGCGCTCCAGGCCGTAGTGGCCGAGGATGAGCAGGCCGGGCACGTCGATCAGGTCGGGCCCGTCCGGGGTGTCGCCGAGCGCGATCGCGGTGCTCGGCGGGCGGCCCGTGATGACCACGATGCGGGCGACGTGCTCGGCGAGGCGGATGAGCGCGGCCGGCGCGGCCGGATGGATCCAGGCGGCGGAGGGGTCGGCCACGATCGGGGAGAGCGTGCCGTCGAAGTCGAGGGCGATCACCGCCCCCGCGGGCTCCGACACGATCATGGCCATCCCCGCCGCGCCGCGGTCGGTCCGCACGGTGACTCCTGCGACCTGCACATGTCCCCCTTGATCGTGCCGTCGGTCAACCCTAGCCCGAGTCGCCCGAGCGGCGGGCGGCGCGGTTCCTGCGGCGGCTGCCGCGCAGCCTGAGCAGCCGGTTCACCAGCGCGGGGTCCGCGGCCAGCGCCTCGGGGCGATCGATCAGCTCACCCAGGAGCTGGTAGTACCGGGTGGTGGAGAGGCCGAAGGTGTCCTTGATGGCCTGCTCCTTGGCGCCGGGGTAGCGCCACCGCTGGTTCTCGAATTCGAGGATCTGCCGGTCCCGTTCGGATAGCTCGTCCACTTACGTCCCCCTCGGGGCAAGGGCCTTCATCGTAGCCCGGCCGTCGAGGCGACCAAGAGCGCCTATCCCCCATAACCGTACGTATCGGACCGTTCACTGAAACGTCAGCTTGAATCATCGGACGCGTGCCAGAATGTTGCCCCTTGATCCAAGGGAGCGGCCGATGAGGATGCTGCTGCTCGGGGTGCTCCCCACGTGTCTGGCCGCCTGCCTGGTGACGGGGGCGGCGGCCGTACCGTGGCCGAAGGACGGGCTCGCCGAGAGCGCGCGCGGCCGCCAGTGGCCGCTGCGGGCGATGGACGTCCGGGACGCCTGGCAGCGCAGCCGGGGCGCCGGGGTGACCGTGGCGGTCCTGGACACCGGAGTGGACGCGCGCCACCCCGACCTGACCGGGGTCGTGGCGCAGGGCCCCGACCTGACCGGGGCGGGACCGGCCGGCTCGGTCCGGCACGGCACCGCCATGGCCAGCCTGATCGCCGGGCGCGGCCACGGCCCGGGACGGGCGCTCGGCGTGCTGGGCGTGGCCCCGGAGGCCGAGATCCTCTCGGTGCGGGTCACCCTGGAGAACGACGACCCGCGCCGCGCCGACGCCCGGATCAGCGCCCGCACCCGGCTCGCGGTGGCCCGCGGCATCAGGTACGCGGTGGACCACGGCGCGCAGGTGATCAGCATGTCCCTGGGCGGCGGGGAGGGCAGCTACGAGGGCTCCCCCGCCGAGGAGGACGCGGTCCGCTACGCCCTGGGCAAGAGCGTCGTGCTGATCGCCTCGGCGGGCAACGACGGCGACGGCGCCAACCGGCGCAACTTCCCGGCCGGCTACCCCGGCGTGATCGCGGTCGGCGCCGTGGACGAGCGGCTGCGCTGCGCGCCCTTCTCCAACCGGCACGACTTCCTGTCGGTCGTGGCCCCGGGCACCGGGATCGTCAGCGCGGACGGCCCCGGCTCGTACGTGGTCGCCGACGGCACCAGTTCGGCGGCGGCGTTCGTGGCCGGCATCGCCGCCCTGGTCCGATCCCGCTACCCGGCCCTCACCGCCATGGAGGTACGGCAGGCCATCCAGGACGGCGCACGCCCCCACCCCCCGGGCGCCGCCGACGCGTACGGGCACGGCGTGGCCAACGCCCTGGGCGCGCTGCGGGCCGCGGAACGGCTGCACCGGGTTCCCCTGGCCGCCACCGTGCCCCGGCGGCCCCACATCGAGGTGGACCACGACCGCTCCCGGCAGCTGATCGGCCTCGCGCTGCTGCTGGTGGCGGCGGCCCTGGCCGCCCGCGTGGCGGTCACCAGGTGATCCCTTTAACCACGGGCCCGCGATCATTGCCAGAACCTGACCAGGCGTCACGTTAGGCCGGAGCGCGAGGGGTATAACGAGGCGTGATTACAGCGAGTAATCGTCCTGTGACCCGTTAGCGGGTTCCTTCCGGGGGGAAAATATATGATCCGCCGTATTCTTGTGACCTCTGCCTGCGCCGGCCTGCTCGCGCTCGGCCCCGCCGCTGCCGCTTCGGCTGACGCGGTTCCCCACGCCGACCCGGTCAGCGACCTGCTCGCCGGCGGCGGTCCCGGCGGCCTCGGCGGCCTGCTGAGCGACCTGCTCGGTGGCCCCGGCGGCCTCGGCGGCCTCCTGAGCAACCTGCTCGGCGGCAGCGGAGCCACCGGTGGCGCCGGCGGCGGTCTCGGAGAGCTGACCGCCACCCTGGACGGCGGCAACATCGAGCTGCCCGACCTGAGCGCGACCCTCAAGTAACCATTCGCCGAAGGGCCGCCACCGATCCGGTGGCGGCCCTTCGGCGCGTCGATCCGCGTGACTCAGCCGGTGGCGTGGACCACGTCGTGCGCCTCGGCGAAGTGGCACGCGCTCGGGTGCCCGACCCCCGGCCGGATCTGCAGCAGCGGCTCCTCCTGCGCGCAGATCTCCTGGGCCTTCCAGCACCGGGTCCTGAACCGGCAGCCCGACGGCGGGTTGGCCGGCGACGGCGGGTCGCCCTGCAGGATGATCCGCTCCCGGCTCTCCCGGCCCTCCGGGTCCGGCACCGGCACCGCCGACAGCAGCGCCTGCGTGTACGGATGGGACGGCCGGTCGTAGATCTCGGTGTCCTTGCCGATCTCCACGACCTTGCCCAGGTACATCACCGCGACCCGGTCGGAGATGTGGCGGACCACCGACAGGTCGTGCGCGATGAAGATGTAGGCCAGGCCGAACTCGTCCTGCAGCCGCTCCAGCAGGTTGATCACCTGCGCCTGGATGGACACGTCCAGCGCCGACACCGGCTCGTCGCAGACGATGATCTCCGGCTGGAGCGCCAGTCCGCGGGCGATGCCGATGCGCTGCCGCTGGCCGCCGGAGAACTGGTGCGGGTACCGGTTGATGTGATCGGGGTTGAGGCCGACCACCTCCAGCAGGTCCTGTACCTTCTTCCGCCGGTCGCCCTTGGGCGCCACCTCGGCGTGGATCTCGAACGGCTCCCCGACGATGTCGCCCACGGTCATCCGCGGGTTCAGCGAGGTGTACGGATCCTGCATCACCATCTGGATGTTGCGCCGGATGCGCTTCAGGTCGGCGCCCTTGGCGGTGGCCAGGTCCTTGCCGGCCACCCGTACCGAGCCCGAGGTGGGGGTCTCCAGCGCCATCAGCAGCTTGGCCAGGGTGGACTTGCCGCAGCCCGACTCGCCCACGATGCCCAGCGTCTCGCCGCGGTGCAGGTCGAACGAGACCCCGTCCACCGCCTTGATCGAGCCGATCTGCCGCTTGACCACGATGCCCTGGGTCAGCGGGAAGTGCTTGACCAGGTCGCGCACCTCCAGGATGAGTTCACCCTTGGACGCCATCGAGGACCTCCCTCCAGTAGTGGCAGGCACTGCTGCGGGTGCCGCTGATCTCGTGCAACGGCGGCACGTCCGTGACGCAGTCGTCCTGACGGTACGGGCAGCGCGGGTGGAAGGCGCAGCCCGTCGGCATGTCCAGCAGGTTGGGGGGCAGGCCCTTGATCGCGTACAGCTCCTGGCCCTTGAGGTCGACCCGGGGGATCGACTCCAGCAGTCCCTTGGTGTAGGGGTGGGCCGGGTTCTTGTACACGTCGTGGACCGGGGCGTTCTCGACGATGCGCCCGCCGTACATGACGGCGATCTTGTCGGCCACGTCGGCGACGACGCCGAGGTCGTGGGTGATCAGGATCATGGCCATGTTGCTGTCGCGCTGGAGCTCGGCCAGGAGTTCCATGATCTGGGCCTGCACGGTCACGTCCAGCGCCGTGGTCGGCTCGTCCGCGATCAGGACCTCGGGGTCGAGGGCGATCGACATGGCGATCATGATGCGCTGCCGCATGCCGCCGGAGAACTGGTGCGGGTAGTCGTTCACCCGCTGCCGGGCGGCCGGGATGCGGACCCGGTCCATCAGCTCGATGGCCTTGGCGTACGCGGCCTTCTTGCTCATGCCGCGGTGCACCCGGAACATCTCGGCGATCTGCCAGCCCACGGTGAACACCGGGTTGAGCGCGGACAGCGCGTCCTGGAAGACCATGGCGATCTGCTGGCCGCGGATCTGGGACCGGGCGTTGTCCGACAGTTTGAGCAGGTCGGTGCCGCGGAAGCGGATCTCGCCCTTGGGGATGTTCGCGGGCGGCATGTCCAGGATGCCCATGATCGCCTGGGCGGTCACCGACTTGCCGGAGCCGGACTCGCCCAGCACGGCCAGGGTCTCCCCGGCGTGCAGCGCGTACGAGACGCCGTTGACCGCGCGGACCAGGCCCTGGCGGGTCTTGAACTCCACGTGCAGGTTGTCCACCGCCAGCAACGGGGCGGTGCCGAGGTTGTCCGCGGGCAGCAGATGCGTGTCGACGGATGGGTTTTTCACTTCTGGCACCTCCTATCGAAGCTTGGGGTCGAGCGCGTCCCGTACGGCGTCGCCCAGCATGACGAACGCCAGCACGGTGATGCTCAGGAACAGGGCGGGGAACAGCAGCGGAGCCGGGGCCTCCAGGAACCGGTTCCGGGCGTCGGCGATCATCAGGCCCCAGGAGATGTCCGGGGACTGGATGCCCACGCCGAGGAAGGACAGGCCGGCCTCGGCGGCGATGAACACGCCCAGGTTCATCGTGGTGACCACGATGACGGGGGCCAGCGCGTTGGGCAGGATGTGCCGGATCATGATCCGGATCGGTCCCGCGCCGAGCGCCCGCGCGGCCAGCACGAAGTCCTGGCTCTTGGTGGTGATCACCGCGGCCCGCATGATGCGCAGCACCAGCGGCCAGGCCAGCACCGACAGGGCCAGCACCACGCTGCCGATGCCCGCGTTGTCGCGGCCCACCACGGCCAGGATGAGCAGCGCGCCCAGGATCGACGGGATGGCGAAGAAGATCTCCGCGACCCGGGACAGCAGCACGTCGGTCCACCGGCCGTAGAACCCGGCCAGCAGGCCCAGGAAGCCGCCGACCAGCGAGGTGACCAGGGTGGCGACGATGCCCACGATGATCGAGACCCGGGCGCCGTAGATCACGCGCGAGTAGGTGTCGCAGCCCAGGTTGTCGCTGCCGAACCAGTGCGTGGCGTCCAGGCCGTCGCGGGCCCTGGCCAGGTCACAGGTGGACTTGTCGAAGGCGTCCAGCGGCGAGAAGAGCGAGGGGAAGGCCGCGACGATCACCAGCAGCAGGGCCAGCGCCGCGCCGAACAGGAACACCTTGCTGTGCCGCAGGTCGTACCAGGCGTCCGACCACAGGCTGGCCGGCTTCTTGCCCTTCCCCGACTTTGCGTGCTTGGGCGGCGAGGCCGTGATCGTGGAGTTACTCATAGCGGATCCTGGGGTCGAGTACGGCGTACAGCAGGTCGACGATCAGGTTGGCCAAAACGTAGATCAGCACGAGGACCGTGACAATCCCCACGACCACCGAGTTTTCCCGGAGGTAGACGGACTGGAACAGCTGCTGGCCGATGCCGGGCAGGTTGAAGATCGTCTCGGTGATGACCGCGCCGCCCATCAGCGTGCCGAGGTCGGCGCCCAGATAGGTGACCAGCGGAATCAGCGAATTTCGCAGTGCGTGCCTGCCGAGCACCCGCCGCCGCGGCATGCCCTTCGCGATCGCGGTCCTGACGTAGTCCGCGCGCAGCGTCTCCATCAGGCTGGTTCTGGTCAACCGGGTCAGGTACGCGATGGACGTGCCCGCCAGCACCGCTCCGGGGATGAGATAGCTGCGCCACCCTTCCGCGATTCCCGCGACGGGGAAGAAGTCGATCCCGGTGGAGGTCTTCAGCTGCACGCCGAGCACCAGCTGCAGGACGAAGCCGCTGACCAGGGTGGGGATCGAGACGAGGATCAGGGTGATGGCCAGGATGCCGGTGTCCGACCACCGGCCGCGGCGCAGCGCCGCGATGAGGCCGAGCCCGATGCCCACGACGGCCTCGATGATGAGGGCCATCAGGGCGAGGTTGAGGGTGACCTGGAACTTGCCCTCGAAGATGGTGGACACGGGCAGGCCGCGGAAGGTCATTCCGAAGTCGCCGGTGAAGATGTCCCGGATGTAGTAGCCGTACCGGACGATCAGCGGGTCGTTCAGGTGGAACATTTCCCGCATGGTCGCCGCGAATACGGGGTCCACGCGGCGGTCACCGGCCAGGGCCTGCAGAGGGTCGCCCGGCAGCGCGTAGACGATTGCGAAAATGAGGAACGTGGTGCCAAGCAACACAGGGATCGCCTGGAGCAGGCGCCTGACAACGTAGCGGCCCATTCGGTCTCCCGATCATGACAAAGGGCAGCCCACTTGCAACCGAGCGGGCTGCCCCTAAGAGTGATGGCCCATCCCGTGCGACTCAAGAGCCGCACGGGATGAGAACCGACTTAGACCTTCTCGACGTTGAACAGGTCGATCCGCTCAAACGGGTCGATCTTCACGTTCTTCACGTGCTGCGAGTAGGCGCCGTTGGTCTGGTAGAAGTACACCGGGATGTACGGGAGCTCCTTGAGCAGGATGTCGTCCGCCGCCTGGTAGGCCGCGATGCCCTCTTCGAGGGTCTTGGCCGAGTCGCCGGCCTTGATGTGCTCCTCGAACTCCTTGTTGTTGAAGCCCGAGTAGTTGGAGCCCGCGCCGGCCGCGAAGATCGGCTTGAGGTAGTTCTCCGGGGACGGGTAGTCCATGATCCACGCCATGCGGAACCCGCCCTTCCACTTCTCGGCGCCCAGGTCGTCGAGGATGGTGGCGAACTTCTCCACCGGCTTCGGCGTCACTTCGGCGCCGAGGTTGGTGCGCAGGTTGTTCGCGACGGCCTCGATCCACTCCTTGTGGCCGCCGTCCGCGTTGTAGCCGATCTCGATCGGGCCGAGGCTGGCGCCGCCGGCCTGGTCGTACAGCGCCTTCGCCTTGACCGGGTCGTAGGTGCAGGCCTCGCCGCAGGCGCCCTGGCGGTAGCCGGAGACGACCGGGCTGATGAAGTCGTCGGCCGGGACACGGGTGCCGGAGAAGACGGTCTCGGTGATCGTCTTGCGGTCGATCGCCATCGAGATGGCCTTGCGGGCGTCCGCGTTCTTGGCGTAGTCGGCGCCGTTCTTGATCGGGAAGCCGATGTAGCCGATACCGGAGGACGGCTGCTCGATGTAGCGGTCGCCGAACTCGGCCTTGGCGCTGCCGATGGCCTCGGCGGGCAGCTGGTCCATGATGTCCAGGTTGCCGGCCTGCAGGTCACGGTACGCGGTGTTCAGGTCCGTGTAGATCTTGAAGTCGACCGCGTCGATCTTGGCCTTGCCCTCCTTGTAGTCGTCGTTGCGGACGACGGAGATGGCCTGGTCCTTGCCGCGCTCCCAGGGCTTGGCCATCTTGAAGGGGCCGTTGCCGATGGGGCTCTTGCCGTACGCCTCGGTGACCTTGCCGTCGGGGCCGAAGGCGGCCTTGGGCATCGGGTAGAAGGCGGTGTAGCCCAGCATCGTGGGGAAGCCGGAGAACGGGTTGGTCAGCTGGACCGTGAAGGTCAGGTTGTCGACGACCTTGAGGCCGGACAGCGTGGTCGCGGTGGCGGCGGGCGCGACCTGCTCGCCCTCGCCGTCCGGGTCGACCGGGTTCATCTCGGCGTAGCCGGCGATGCTGCCCATGAAGTAGTTGCCCTCGTACGCGTTGGCGCCGTTGGCGGTGTAGTTCCAGGAGTCCACGAAGCTCTGCGCGTCAACGGCGGTGCCGTCGTGGAACTTGTAGCCGTCCTTGAGCTTGATGGTCCAGTTGGTCTGGTCATCAGACGTGATCGACTCGGCGATCTGGTTGATCGGCTTCTTCTCGGCGTCGTAGTTGACGAGGCCGATGAAGAGGGCGTTGAGCACCTCAGCGCCGCTGGTTTCCGCGGTGTTGCCCGGGACGAGTTCGTGCTGGGGTTCGGCGATCTCGACCCGAACCGGCTGCGCCGCAGCCGTGCCACCACCGGTGGCCGGGGTCTCGCCGCCGCCACAGGCGGCGACCGCGAGCGCGAGCAGCGCGGAGCCGGCGATGATCTGTGCGCCCTTGGTTACGCGCATAGTGAGTTGATCCTCCCTCAAAGGATGGGCTACGGCGCTGAGCTGCGGGATGTCCATGCGGCGCGCCCCCTGGCCCCTTATGAGGTCCCGGATTTGCAAACACGGTCAAAACAGCTGACGCCCTGCCAGTCGTCCGCGAGCATCCCTCACCACCTGCTGCAGACTTGTCTCTGCTGCGTTGCAGTTCGGTCACACGTGCGTCAGTCGGGCGTCACACGCATTCCAACAAGCTTGGCTTAAATGTGTATCCCATGGCCAAACCACTCATCAAGGTACACATGACTCCTAACTGGTCAAGCCGGGAGGTCGGCTTTGAGGCGGGGGTCTCGCTCTTGTCCCCATATCAGGACGGCTTGGGCTACCGTTGACCAAGCTGTGGCGTACTGTGCCGCGGCGGCCGTACGGAACCACCCGTGAGGAGCCAACGGATGACCATCGCAGGCTCTTCGTTCACCAGCATCCAATAGAGTCCTTGCCATGAGCCAGCCGGAATCCGCCGTCGCGGACGCCCAGGCGGGCGGCCCAGCGACGGATTCGCTGGCCGATCTCGCCCGACGCCACGGGCTTCGCCGTGCCATCGCGCGGCCGAGCCTGCCGTCCTATGTCCGCCAGCTGTGGGCACGGCGGCACTTCGTGCTCAAGTACGCGACGTCCCGGAACGTCTCGAAATACTCGGACTCGGCGCTGGGGCAGCTCTGGCAGCTGCTCACCCCGCTGCTGAACGCCGGCGTCTACTTCCTGATGTTCGGCGTGATCCTGGACCAGCAGAAGGACATCCCGAACTACACCGCGTTCCTGATCACCGGTGTCTTCATCTTCACCTTCACCCAGCGCACGGTGACCGGCGGGGCCAAGTCCATCTCCGGCAACCTGTCCATGATCCGGGCGCTGCACTTCCCCCGGGCCGCGCTGCCCCTGGCGTACGCGGTGCAGGAGCTCCAGCAGCTGGCCTGGTCCATGGGCGTGCTGGGGATCATCGTCCTGCTCACCGGGGAGGAGATCACCACCCGCTGGCTGCTCATCCCGGTGGCGCTCATCCTCCAGCTGGTCTTCAACATCGGGGCCAGCCTCTTCATGGCCCGCATCGGCGCCTTCGCCCGCGACATGAACCAGCTGCTGCCGTTCATCATGCGCACCTGGCTGTACGCCTCCGGAGTCTTCTTCAGCATCCCCGCCCGGGTCGACGACTTGCCCGAGTCGCTGGGCTTCATCAGGTACGTCCTGGAGCTCAACCCCGCGGCGGCGTACATCGAACTGATGCGAGATCTACTCATTAGCGACCATAGCCCGCCACAATGGGCGTGGGCGACTGCCATATTCTGGGCCGTGTTCGCCCTAGTTGTCGGCTTCTGGTACTTCTGGCGGGCCGAGGAGAGGTACGGCCGTGGCTGAGGCAGAGGTGGTGGCGCAGGGGGCGGCTCAGCCGGCCAAGGGTGCCCAGGCTATGGAAAGGGTGTGGCCGGTGTCCGCCGAGGAACCACAGGCGTCACCTGTCGGCACTCCCACCGTCATCGTCGACGACCTCCACATCGTCTACAAGGTGTACGGCGCGGCCAGCGAAGCCGAGAAGGGCAACGCGGTCAACGCCCTGCTCCGGCTGGTCAAGCGCCAGGGCCGCCCGCAGATGAAGGAGATCCACGCCGTCAAGGGCGTCTCCTTCGTGGCCAGGCACGGCGACGCCATCGGCATCATCGGCCGCAACGGCTCCGGCAAGTCCACCCTGCTGCGCGCCATCGCCGGCCTGCTGCCCCCGCACAAGGGCGCCGTCTACACCGACGGCCAGCCGTCCCTGCTGGGCGTCAACGCGGCCCTCATGAAGGAGCTCACCGGCGAGCGCAACATCGTGCTCGGCTGCTACGCGATGGGCATGACCCCGTCCGAGGTCCGCGCCCAGTACGACGACATCGTCGACTTCTCCGGCATCGGGGAGTTCGTGCAGTTCCCCATGTCCACGTACTCCTCCGGCATGGGCGCCCGCCTCCGCTTCGCCATCGCCTCCGCCAAGACCCACGACGTGCTCCTCATCGACGAGGCCCTGGCCACCGGCGACCGGGAGTTCAAGCGCAAGTCCCAGGAGCGCATCATGCAGATGCGCAAGTCCGCGGGCACCGTCTTCCTGGTGGCGCACAACCTCGACGTCATCGAGGAGACCTGCAACCGGGTCATCTGGCTCCACAAGGGCAAGGTGAAGATGGACGGGGACCCCACCGAGGTCATCGCCGCGTACAACAAGGCCTGAAACTTCGGGGGCCGGATGGTGACGTCCGGGTGTCCGCGAGGCGACATCCGGGGATGGCTTGGCGTCGGGAGGGCCGACGTACCAGGATGGGGTGCGACGAGAGATCACCCATCTGGCCATCGGAGAATGCCGTGCCTACGCCGCCTCCCATTCCTTACGACCACCTGCCCGAGGTCCCGGAGCTGACCGTCGAGAGTGACGACGTCAGCGACGCCGTGACCCTGCCGGCCGCGCACGTCTTCAATGGATGGGGCTTCACGGGACAGAACCTGTCGCCGCAGCTGCGCTGGTCGGGCGCGCCGGAGGGAACCCGGAGCTACGCGGTCACCTGCTTCGACCCCGACGCGCCGACCGGCTCCGGCTTCTGGCACTGGGTGCTGTTCGACATCCCCGCGGACGTGACCGAACTCCCGACGGGCGCCGGCTCGGGCCCGGACTTCAAGGGCCTCCCCGAGGGCGCCAAGCACACCCGCAACGACTTCTCCACCAAGGAGTACGGCGGCGCCGCCCCGCCGCCCGGCTGGCCGCACCGCTACCTGTTCGCCGTCCACGCCCTCAGCGTCGAGACGCTCGACGTGGACACCGACACCCCGCCCGCCGTGGTCGGCTTCAACGTCGTCGCCAACACCCTTGCCCGCGGGTTTATCGCACCTATATACGAAAGCTGATGCGCCAGTGCCCGCCGTTCCCCTATGATTCGAACGTAGATTCGACCTGAGGGAAGAACCGCGATGCGCTGGGAGGGCGGGATGAGTGAGCTGGTGACGGCCATCGATCATTTGGCCGCCGAGGATCCGTCCGAACTACCGCGAGGCCTGCTCGCCGCGCAGCTCGTCGAGCTGCACTGGCAGATGGCCAGGCTGCAAGCCCAGATCGCCCGCCGCACCTCGGTGCGCCCGCCGGGGGATGAGCGCGAATACAACTGAACGGAAACACGCGTCGGCCGGGTCTCCCTGGGGAGGCCCGGCCGATGTCGTCTGTGCGGCTACGTTGACGTGGCCACGCCAACGTGTCCGGCGAAACTCGCGGATGCGCGTTAGTTGAGAATCTCGCCCAACTCGATCGATCGGGCCGCGGAAAGCAGGTCGAGCGGCGCGCTGGAACCGCTGAGACCGTGGAGCACTCCGTCCACCGCGCGGCCGACGGGGGCGACCAGGTTGGTGACGGGGGTGGTGAGGTCGCCGGCGACCGTACCGGTGAGCTTCTCGGCGACCGGTGCGACGGCGCTGCGGAGGTTGAGGGAGCCGATCGAGGGCGTGCCCGAGGCGATGTTGCCGAACTGGGTGACGTTGGCGACCTCGGCGACCGTGCTCTCGGTGCCGCCGATGACGTTCTGGACCGTGCTGGTGAGGCCCGCGGTGGCCCCGCTGAGCCGGGCCGCGCTGCCGGTCACGTCCTGGACCACGCCGCCGAGGGAGGCGACGGTCTCGTTCACGTCGACCGGCACCGAGCCGAGCGAGATCTGGAGGGTGTCGAGCAGGGCGTCGAGGCTGACCGCGTCGGAGGTCATCATGCGACGGCCGTTGAGCGCGGGGAGCGCGGGGAGCGCGTCCGTGACGCCGGGGAGAGCGTCCGTGACGCCGGGGAGAGCGCCGGTGACGCCGCCGAGCCCGCCGGTGAGGCCGCCCAGGGTGCCGGTGACCTGCTCGACCGGGCTGCCGCTACCACCGAGCAGGCCGGTGACGCTGCCCAGCGGGTT
>NZ_BOOA01000118.1 GCF_016862995.1 Acrocarpospora phusangensis | reverse complement strand
GGGGACCGTGGTGTCGGTGCCGTTGGTGAGGCTGCCGGGCACCGACCGGAGCGCGTTGTACCAGACGGTGGCCATCTTGCTGTAGCCGCCCGCGTTGGGATGCACCCCGTCGGCCAGGTCCGAGGCCGTCAACGCGCTGAACATCTCGACCAGGTGCACCCGGCGGCCGGCGTTGGCCCTGTTCTGCACGAGGGTCCGCAGCGCCGCGTTGAACGTCTGCACGTTGGAGGCGGCGAACGGCAGCGGAATGATCGTCGCCACGAACACCTCGGCGTTGGGCGCCGTGCTGGTGATGCGGTCGATCAGCGTGGCGAGCCGCGTCGGCGCGTTGGCCGGGTTCTGGATCATGTCGTTGGTGCCGATGTGCAGCAGCACCGTACGCGGGGTCGTCGCCTGCAGCCAGTTCACGATGTTGGCGTCGATCTGGTCGATCCGCCAGCCCGAATGCCCCTGGTGGTCGTGGTCGCCCAGGCTGCCCGGCCCGTTGAACTGCGATCCGACGAAGTCGACGGTGTAGCCGCCGGCCACCAGCTTCTGCCAGAGATCGATCCGGTACCCGCCCGGGACGTTGAAACCGTCCGTGATGGAGTCGCCGAGCGGCATGATCCGTACGCCGCCGTTGGATTCGGCGCCGGCCGTCCCGGTTCCGAGAATCGCCGCCGCGATCAGGGTCACCCCGGCCGTCACGCCGGCGAGCAGGCGTCTGAATGCCGCCATGGCAGACTCTTTTCTTCTCCCCGCGCCCGGCCTGCGGACATGGATGACCTTCGGAACAAGGGCGGACTCAGTCTGCGAAAGCTTTCGGAAACGCGTCAACGCGACCGTTGCGGACGCCGGCCGGCATCAGAGCGCCGACCTGCGGATACGGCACCCGGCAGGATGAAACGTTCGGCTGACCCGCCATCTGGCGGGCTCACTGGCTGTACACGAAAACCGGATCCCCGAAACCGCCGCTCCGGGTCCAGACGAGCGAGGCGCGCACCACCGTGGCCCTGCGGGAGAACGTGGCCTTCCTGCCGCCGTCGGCGACGGCCACCCGGCTCCAGCCGTCGAAGTTCTTCGTGACGTGGTGGTCCCAGCTGCGGAGATCCCCCGCGGCGACCGCCGCGATGGACTCCGTCGGGGGTTCGCCGTCCGAGCAGTAGCGGCCGAAGTCGGCGATCGCGGTGACCGTGTCGCCGCTGACCTGGAGTTTGATCGACTGGCAGGCGTCGGTCCTGGTGCGGTAGATGAACCGCGGCTCCGTCCACTCGCCGGTCTTCGGGTCGTAGTGCTGCTCGAAGAGCCCTTGGCTGGGCCAGTAGCCCATCCCCACGCGCCGGCCGTCCCCGAGTTCCACCGTCGCCTCGAACTCCCAGGACCTGGACGGCGACGCGGTCACGGAGATCTCCGGGGCCGCCGGGGTGGGGGACGTGGCCACGACCGGCCGTTCCTGGCCGCATGCCGCCGTGATCACGAGCAGGGCCGACCAGGTCAGCCTCCGTAACCCCGCTGCGCGCATGGCCCCCAGGCTAGCCTCTCCCCGGCCTGTGGTCGGCAGGGAAGGACGCTTGACCTCCGACCGGTGATCCTTGGCCATTCATGGGCCCGGCTGGCACGCCCTATGCCTGGTGATTACATCACGTAATTAGACTGTTCCTATATGTGGCTATATGGCATTTAGGCCCGAAATAATCGCGGGGGAAATGTGATGTGCCAGAGAGCGTCCGTCCGATGCCGGCCCGGATACCGTGACCGTTAACGATCTCCCGCTCGTGGATCCGGAGCGATCTCTGGGCCACTGCCCGGCCAGCGGCCGGGCGGGCACGCTCGCCCTCGACAAGGCGTGGCGGCAGGTCCAGGAGCGTGTGGCGGCCGAGTCCCTGATGGACCTGGCCGTGCACGGGCGGGGAGACCGCCCCTTTCCCGTACGGCCCGCCCTGGCCGTCCTCCACCATGCCGCCGAACCCGTACTCCGCCGCCGGGTCCAGGACCTGGTCGAATGCCTGAACCAGCTGGTCCGGCGATATCCCGCCGACCAGGAACTCCAGGATTTCCTGGCCGTGCCGCCGCTGCTGCACCACTGGATCATGCAGGAGCCCGAGCCGGAAC
This sequence comes from Acrocarpospora phusangensis, assembly GCF_016862995.1. GTDB lineage: Bacteria > Actinomycetota > Actinomycetes > Streptosporangiales > Streptosporangiaceae > Acrocarpospora > Acrocarpospora phusangensis. The sequence goes on along the minus strand of NZ_BOOA01000118.1, from coordinate 17,081 downwards.
GGCTGCGCGTGAACTACTGCCGCATGGACCTGCTGGGCGGCACCCTCGGCACGGTCCGGGTCCTGGAGTTCAACCCGAGCAGCCCGGGCGGCGTGATCTCCTCGGGGATGGTCAACCGGTTCTGGCGCGAGTCCAGGCTGGGCTCGACGCTCGCGGAATGGGCGCCGCACCCGGCTCCGTTCGAGAGCGAGGACTGGTTCGCCCGCTGGCTGCTCCGCTTCGGCCGTGAGCACGCGGCCCTGCGCGACCGGCAGCGCATCGCCCTCTTCCACGCCCACGACAGCACCAAGTTCGAGCTCGACCAGGTGCACCGGCAGCTGGCCAGGTGCGGGCGCGACGTCGTGGAGATCGAGCCGCTCGACGTCGGCACCGTCGAGGACGTCCGGCTCGGCTACCTCAAATACATCCCCCTGGAACCCGGCGAGGTACGGCGCTGGGATCGCTTCTGCGCCCGCCTGGTCGAAGGAACCCTGGTGGTGCCCAATCCTCTCGCGCAGCGGTGGGTCGCGGAGAACAAGCTCTGCCTCGCCGCCCTGTCCGATCCCCGTTTTCGCCGGATCTTCGGCGAGATGGACGTGGACTGCCTGGACACGCTGGTGCCGTACAGCCGGAAGCTCGGGGACGGGGTCGAGGCGGACGAGGTCGCGGAGAGGCGGGCGGAGCTGGTGATGAAGGCTCCTTACAGCTTCCACGGCAGGGATGTGCTGATCGGCACCGAGTTCGACGCGCGGGCCTGGTCGCGGGAGGCGCACGATCCCCGGCATCGGGGGTGGCTGGTCCAGGAGCGGGTGGAGGCGGCGTCGGTGCACACCCAGGACGGCGAGTACCTGCACGATCTCGTCGTTCCCGTGCTGGAGGGGAAGGTGATCGGCTACTCGTCCCGCATGAACGACGGCCTGCTGCTCAACGGCGCCCAGGGCGGCGGCGCGTACTGCATCTTCAGCCCGCACCCCATCGACAACGGCTAATCGTCGAGGGTGCCGTAGGTGGAGGCCCGGAACAGGAAGGAGGCCCAGGAGCGGTAGGGCCGCCACGACTCGGCCAGCTTCCGGTAGGCGGTCGGGGACGCGTCCTCCGGCAGGCCGTACGCCTCCCGCAGGATCGAGAACAGGCGCGGCTCGTCGCCGGGGAACGCGTCCGGCGCGCCCGCGCCGCGGATCAGGATCAACCCCGCGGAGAACGGCCCCACCCCGGCCAGCCCCCGAAGTTCGGCCAGGGCCTTCTCCGGCTCGACCGAACGCAGGTGCTCGGCGGTGAGCACCCCGTCCAGCGCCGCCCTGGCCAGCCCGCGCAGCCACTCCTCCTTCTGCACGGGCAGGCCCAGCCCGCCCGCCTCCAGCAGCGACACCGGCGGCGGGAAAACCGGATACTCCCGCCCGTCCACGGTGACCTTCGCGCCGTACCGCTCCGCGATGCGCTGTTTGATCTTGGACGCGATGAGCATCGACGAGCGCTGCACGATCACCGCCCAGCAGGCCGCCTCCCACGGACTCCAGAAGCACACCGGCCGCAGCCCGGGACTACGGCCCTGCAACTCCCCGAGCACCGGATCCACGTCCCCGAGCTTCCCGAACCCCGTCCCATCCACGTCCAGGGACAGAATGCGCGCCACCTCGCCCCGGATCGCCGGCCCCGCGGCCCGCGTCGTGGCCACGGCCACCCCGCCGGGCGCGCCCGTCACGCTCACCCCGATCGGCAGCCAGTCGGCCTCCGCACAGTACGCGAACCGCAGCGCCCGCCCATCCGTAGGCAGCGCGCTCGTGGCCGGCCAGTCCTCGACGAATCGCAACGCGGCATCGAACTCGAACGGGCCCTCGGCGGTCAGCGTGAATCCGTGCGTGGTCATGCGCGTATGTTAGGGGCTCGCGGTTCTCGACCTGGAGGTCACAGCTTCAGGAGCGACCGTACGCTCTGCCAGCAGGCGGTTCCGGCGGCGTTGAGCAGCCCGGGCCGCCCTTCGGCCGGCCGGTACGGCGTGCGGTCGGGATGCAGGGCGACTCCCCCGGCCTCGGTGAGCAGGAGCACGCCCGGTGCGTGGTCCCACGGGAGCAGGCGCTGGAACAGCACGAAGTCGAGTTCCCCTTCGACCAGGCGGGGATAGTCCACGCCCGCGCATCTCGCGCCGGGCCCCACCGCGGCGAACCGCGACTCCACGGCTTCGACGTGTGCCCGGGCGTCAGGTGTCAGAAACCGGGTGAGGACGACGCCGCGCAGGCCGGCCGGGTCGTCCGAGGCCGGCTCCCGCCGCAGCCGTACGCCGTCACGCCAGGCGCCCGCCCCGTGTTCGGCGACATAGACGCGGTCGTCGTCAGGGCGGAGAATCCAGGAGGCCACCGTGCGTCCATGACGGACGAGAGCCGCCATGACGGCATAGTCGGTGCTTCCCGCGACGAAGTTCGCGGTTCCGTCCAGCGGATCGACCAGCCACACGGTAGGCGCCTCCGCGAGCACGTCGACGAGCCGCGGATCGGCCGCCACCGCTTCCTCCCCGACCACGGGCGCGTCGATCACCCCACGCAGCCGCCGCGTGATCAGCTCCTCCGCCTCACGATCGACGACCGTCACCACCTCGCCCGGCGCCTTCTCCATCACCTCACCCGCCGCCAGCGCCCTGAACCGGGGCACGATCACCGTCTGAGCGGCCTCACGGAGGATTTCGGTCACGTCGTCAATCTGCACGCGTCCCAATGTATGAGGCCCGGAATGCGGGCTTTCCGCAGGTCACCCGGAGACACGCGCGGACGCGGCATCAGTGGCGTGCCGACCGTCCAGGACGAACCGGCAGCGGGTCGCGCCTAGCCGACCGGCGTCGACGGGCCCCGCGGCGCGTCGTTCTCGTGGGTGAAAGGGGGGAGCAGGCCGAGATGGCGGGCTTTTCGCAGGGCGGTGACGCGGTCGTGGACGGCGAGTTTCCGGTAGATGTTTTCTTTGTGTTTGATCACCGTGGCCTCCTTTATTCCGAGTCTGCGGCTGATCGCGTACGCGGTCAGCCCTTCGTCCAGGAGGGTCAATACCGCCATCTCGCGCGGTGTCATTTTGTATTCGGCCGGTTCCGTGAGTTTCGGAATGCTCAAAACAGCCGGCTCGGCGAGGACGGCGTCTTCGCGGGTCACGCCGGACCCGTCCCCGTCGCCAGACTATGAATGCGTTCGCAGTCTTCTCCCGACAGCCCCGTCACGACTGCAATTGTGCATCATCGAACCACTTACTCTAACCCGAACGGGAAACCACGTCTCTACGGAGTTCTTCGTATTCCTGAATCAGGTGATCTCCGGGAAGGTGTGACCGTCCTCGCGGGCCCAAAGAAGCCCGGATAAATACGGATATATCAGCAGAAAGGAACCTGCGCGTGCGGCTGAGGGGTCTTGCCACCGGATCCGGGTCCGCCGGGTGAACGCCACCGAGACGGAGCCCCGCGCGCCGGAACAGGACGAGAACGCCGGTCGCGGAGCCCTCCGGCGCGCCACCGCGCTCGCGGGTCTCGGCTCGATCGCCGACGTGGCGGCGGTCGCCCAGCTGGTCACCAGCGGCTCGCAGCAGGGAATCCTGGTGGCCGGCCTGCTGTCGGTGCTGGCCGGCCTGCTGGGACTGCTCCAGCTCATCGGCCGCCCGATCGGATTCCGCGCCATGGTGATGGTGGCGCTGATCGCCATCGGAGCGGGCGTGACCGGCGCGATGATCCCGCAGTTCCTCGACGAGCCCCAAGCCGTCGCCGCCGCGCCGTCCTCTCCTCCGGACAAGCCCGCGGCCACGACGCCGTCCCCCACGCCGAGTACGCCCACGCCGGGCGCCTCGACACCGGGCACCCCCACGCCCAGCGCCCTCGCGGAGGGCACTCCGGCGCCGGGCGAGGTTCTCCGCGAGGCGGAGGCGACCATGCGCGACCAGGACTACCTCGACGTCGAATCCGGCAAGATCGGCGTGGTCGATCCCGCCACCAGCGACCTCTGGTACGTCAGCCCCTACCGCTCCCTCTGGACCGCGGGCGGCGGCGAATACCCGATCACCACCGTCGACGGACGCCCCGGCCCCGCCGGATGCGCGGACGCGGTGGCCACCCGCGACTACGACCTGGTCGAGGTCGGCAAGATGAGGGCGGGCGACTGGGCCTGCGCGCGGACCGCCGAAGGCAACCTCGTGGGCGTGCGGATCCTGGCCGTCCCCGCGGGCGACGCGCCCCTCAAGATCTCGTACGTCGTCTGGAGTGGATGACGATGCCGTACCGGCTCAAGCGGAGGCTGGCCGTCCTGGTGGCCATGGCGTCGATCATCGGCCTGACCACCGCGATGGACTACCCCACGCCGCTCCCCGACTTCGCCCATCCCCACACCCCGCATGCGCCGTGGTACCAGCCGGTCAACGCGGCCACCAGCCGGCCGATACTGATCATCCGCGGCGGTTTCACCGATCTGCCCTGGCCGGCGGTGAAGGACGACGCCTGGCTGGGGCGGCGGTTCTTCGGGCCGTACCCGAGTGTGCGCGACTACTTCGTGCGCAGTTCGTTCGGCCGGGTGGACTTCAGCCGGGCGCGCGAGAGCTCCGGAACCCCGGACGACGGCGTCGTCTTCGTCGACTACGGCATCACGCTGGCGCAGTGGGACGCCCTCACCGACGAGCAGAAGATGCGCCACGGCGTGAACGTGGCGGACCCGCTGGTGGACTACTCGGTCTTCGACCGGAACGGCGACCACGTGCTCGCCGACGACGAGGTGGTGATCGCGGTCCTGCAGTCGGTGCCGTACGACACCGGCGACACCATCGACGGCCCCGGGGCGTCCCGCGCGGTGGACCCCGGCCCTCTGCTGGACGGGATGGAACTGACCGGACGGACCACGATCTGGGCGCACAGCGCCGTCAACCAGATCACCCTCGACCACGAGATGCTGCACACCGCGTTCGGGCTCGCCCGGGACTTCCACGGCTATCCGATCAACGGCTTCGACCTCGCGGGCGGCACCATCTCCCCCTACGAGTGGTACGTCGAGCTCGGCTCCTGGCACAAGATGCACCTCGGCTGGGCGAACCCGACGATCGTCACGCGGGACGGCTACTACCAGGTCCCCACCTGGCACACCAGCGGACAGTCCTTCCTCCTGTACGACCCGGGCCGGGGCACGGACGACTACCTGATGGTCGAGAACCGCCGCCGTGTCCCGGGGACGTACGACGCCGACGTGTCGGACAACGGCCTGATCATCTGGCGTGTCGACGAGACGCAGTACTACAACCCCTCGCCCAGTTCGTACCCCATCCGGTTGATGGGGCCGTGCCCGGACTACTCGTGCACGTACGACGCGTGGGACGCCGCCGACCAGAACACGCCGCAGCGGGACATGACCGGGCCCTGGCGCGACGGCACGCCCAGCGGCGTCGCGGTCCGCCTGGCGTACGAGGCGGGCGAGAGCACCATGGCCTACTTCGACGTGCCCGGCCCCGGCGCGGCGGTGGACTGCTTCGACAGGAATTCGGCGGGTTACCGCCGGGAGGCGCAGGTCATCGCCGGTCAGACGGTCTCCGTACGGCTGCCGGTGCAGAACACGAGCGAGGAGGCCGGTTCGGTGGGCCTGGGGCTGGCGGGCCCGCTGGAGCCCGGCTGGACGTGGAGCGGGGAGACAGCCGAACTGGGCGCCAAGGAGGTCACCGCCGGCAGGCTGCTGATCACTCCCCCGGCCGACGCCACCCCGGCCGCCTACCGCCTGTGGGCCGAGGCGACCTGGCTCCCCGGCCCGCAGCACGGCTCCCGCTGCGACATCACCGTACGGGTGATCGCTCCCCCCTCCGCGACCTGGGGATACGCCTCCACACGCGCCGCCCAGTACCAGGCGCCCGTCGGCGAGGAGGTCGTGCTCCACCCGTCCTGGCAGTGGGGAACCTGGAAGCGGGACGGCGACCCGAACCTGGCGGCCAGGAACACCACCATGATCCGTACGGGCACGGGCCGGTACCGGGTGACCATGCCCGCGATGGGCTCACTGCCGGGCGTCGCCCACGCGGGGGCCGGCGTCTCCTGGGGTTACGTCGACGCCGCGTCGTGCCAGCTGGCCTCCGTCGTACGGGAGAACCCCGACAAGATCCTGGACGTGGCCTGCTTCGACGGCGAGGGAACCCCGAAGAACCTGCCGTTCGCCGTGTGGGCGAGCGGCCACAGCGCGGGAGCCGAGCCGCAACTCCAGGCCCGGTACAGCGCCGTCGGCGGTTTCGGCGACGCGGTCCCGCTGGTGAACGAGGAGACCTTCACCTCCACGTCGGGACCGGTGGAGGTCCGCCGGCTCGGGGACGGCCGCTACGAGGTCACGGCCGCGGGCACGGCGTTCGACGCGTCCGGATTCGTACGCGTCACGCCGCTCAACGACTCCCCCGCCGTCTGCCGCCCAGCCTCCGTCGAGGACACCGGCACGGCCCTGCGCATCGGCGTGGAGTGCATGGGCCCGAACTGGACGCCGAAGAACACGCCCTGGACGCTGACCTACACCCAGGGGGCCGGCGCGCACCACGATCCCTCCGTGCCCGCCGCGTACGCGACCACGACCGGCGATCCCGCGAATCCCACCATCGACACCGGCCGTTCGTGGAGTTCCACCGGCGAGGTGCCGACCATCGCCAGGACGGCGCCCGGCGTCTACGACGTCAACTACCAGGACATCGGGAACCCGTACACCTATCCGGCGGATCTGGTGGACGTCACCGCCGTCGGCACGGCCGCCCGGTCCTGCCGGGTCCTGTCCTGGAACTCCTACAGCCTGCCCCGGAAGCTCCGCGTGATCGTCCAGTGCTACGACGCCGCGCACCGCCTGGCGGACGCGCACTTCTCCCTCGCGTACCTGCGGGCGCCTACCCGGACGTGACCGAGATGAGCCCGTGGGTGCCGTCCGTACGCCACCGCGGGCCGCCCGCGTCCAGGCCGGCCTCGGTGGCGGCGTCGAGGCCGGTGACGACGTCGGACTTGAGCGTGCGCAGCGCGGCCACCGGGCACGGGAAGTAGGCCGTGACGGCGGTGAAGTCCGTGGTCGCGGGCCAGGCGCGGTCGCCGACGAGCCGCCGGTAGTTCAGGTCGCCTTTGAGGATGGCCAGCGTGGCGGTCCGCAGGCGCGCGGCGAGGTCGCCGGGCATGCGGTGGTAGGACCAGGGCGCGCAGGCGAAGTCGTGGACGCCGATGGTGACGCGGCCCGCCGTGGCCGCCTCGCGGAGGCGCGCCGAGATCCGCGCCGCGGCTCCCGGCGTCTGCCCGAGACGGCGCAGGCACGCGACATAGTCGGTGGCCGTCGCGTCGGAGACGTAGTACGGGTGCGGCTTGAGATGCAGGCTCACCGACGCGGCCAGCCCATGGCCGAGAAGATGGTCGATGAGCACCAGATCGGCGACGAGCTCCCGCCCGGCGTTGTCGGCCACGACGGCCACCTGCGCGTCCGGTCCGAGGCGCCGCCACAGCTGGTCGCTCTGGTCGGCGACGAGCCCCTCGGTCTCCAGCTGGGCGTGCCCGGGTGCGAGTCCGATGCGAAAGCCGAGGTCGGCGCGGTTGCCCCACAGCGCCGCCAGCAGCTTGGCCTGCCCCTTCTCGCCGTCCGGAAGCTCCTCCAGATCGTCCAATGCCCGCAGGTCGGCTTCGAGGGCGGGGTCGGCCAGTTCAGCGGACTTCAACGGCTCGAAGGGATCGACGCCGCGCCAGGGTCCGGGCGCGAAATACCCCGTGGCCTCCAGAACACGCCGGTAGAAGTACGACTCCGACCAGAGGAACGAAGCGTCGGACCACGGCCTGCCGAAATAGCCGGTCCCCCAGGAAGCCCAGACGTCATGGTCGTGCGCGGCGGCCCCCAACGGCCGCATCGGGCCCGAGGCGATCTCGTCCAGCAGCGACTCCAGGGCGTGCCGCTGCTCCGGCCCCCACGGAGTCACGTCCATCAGCTGGGCGATCAGCTTGGGCGTGCGGTCCTGCCAGACCCCCCACGCGTACCCTTCCGGGTCGTTGTTCAGCAGCTCCGGCGGCAGGGCTTCCGAGGTCGCGGGAATCATGACTGCCACCGTACCGCGTCCCGGATCCGCGGCGGAAATGACGTTTCCGCAGCGATAAAGATTTCCATTCATCCCGCGAAACGTTCCAGCCGATGAAAGTTTCTTCGGGTTTTTACCGCGAGAAGCCGGTGGAGCACCTTCCGAAGGGCTCCGGAATCTGTACAATTGCACATTTGCAAAGCCACTGCCAGGGAGAACATCGCTCCGGAGCCCGAATCGCGTACCCATCCTAGATTTTTCACCAGAGCGGCGAAACCCGATCTGGCGGCATGGCGCTTGACGGAGGAGAATAAGTAATTTTGGCTCTGAGCAGACAGGCGAAGCGCTTCGATACACGCTCCCCGAGTTCAGCGGCCTGTTCTAACTCGGTATCCCGAAAGGAGCAGGAGATGCTCTTATCACGTCGCCGCCTGGCGGTAGCGGGCGGCACCGTGGCCCTCATCTGCCTGGCCACCGCGCTCGTCACGCCCCCCGCCACCGCCGCCGCCGGCTGCCGCGTCGGCTACACGGTCACCTCCCAGTGGGGAGGCGGCTTCGGCGCCGACATCAGCATCACCAACCTGGGCGACCCCCTCAGCTCGTGGCAGCTGCGCTGGTCGTTCACCGCCGGCCAGACGGTCACGCAGGGCTGGAACGCCGGCTACTCCCAGAGCGGCAGCACCGTCACCGCGACCAACGCCGGCTACAACGGGAGCCTGGCCACCAACGCCGGCACCGCGATCGGCTTCAACGGCACCTGGAGCGGGTCCAACCCCGTGCCCTCCTCCTTCAGCCTCAACGGCGTGACCTGCACCGGATCGGTGACCGGCACGCCGTCGGCGACCCCGACGCAGAGCCCGTCCCCGACTCCGACCACGTCGCCGCCGCCGACGCAGCCGCAGACCGGCCTGGTCGGCTGGGCCACGCAGGGCGGCGGCACCAGCGGCGGCGGCAACGCCTCCGCCACCACGGTCACCAGCGCGTCGGCGCTCACCACCGCCGCCGCGGGGACCAACGCGGCCGTGATCCGCGTGTCCGGCACGATCAACTGCACCGGCATGCTGCGCATCGGCTCCAACAAGACGATCCTCGGCAACTCCGGCGCCACCATCGCCGGCTGCGGCCTGAACGTCTCCAACGCGTCCAACGTCATCATCCGGAACCTGACCTTCCGGAACTGGGACGACGACGCCATCAACGTCCAGTACTCGACCCGGGTGTGGATCGACCACAACACCCTGTCCAACGGGTACGACGGCGCCATCGACGTCAAGCGCGCCAGCGACTACGTCACGATCTCCTGGAACCGTGTCTTCGGCCACGACAAGACGATGCTGCTCGGCCACAGCGACGACAACGCCGCCGAGGACCGCGGCAGGCTCCGGGTGACCTACCACCACAACTACTTCGACGGCACCAACCAGCGCCACCCGCGGGTCCGCTTCGGCAACCCGGTGCACGTGTACAACAACTTCTACCGGAGCGTCGGCGGCTACGGCGTGGCCTCCACCGAGGGCGCGGGCGTGCTGGTGGAGGGCAACTACTTCGAGAACACCGGCGACCCGTTCCACCTGGGTGAGGGCGACTCCGGTCCCGGCACGCTGGTGGCCCGCAACAACTTCTTCTCCGGTTCTGGCAGCGGGCAGACCGGCGGCAGCGTCGCCTCCATCCCCTACTCCTACTCGCTCGACACCGCGAGCAACGTGAAGTCCATCGTCACCAACGGCGCGGGAGCGGGCAGGATCAGCGTCTGACCCGGTTCCCCTGAGATCACACCGTCCGAGGTCCTCCCTCGGGCGGTGTGCTCGTGTCAGGGGTGCCTTGCGATGATCTCCGCCATCGTGCTGTGGAACTGCTCGCGCACGTGCGGCGGCAGCGGCGCGATGAGCCTCCCCAGCTCCGCGCTCACCTCGGCGTGGAAGGCGGCCGCCGCCGCGTGACCGCTGTCGGTCAGCGTCACCCGCAGGGCGCGCCGGTCGCCCGGCACGGATTCCCGCTGGGCGAGGCCGCGCCGTTCGGCCCGGTTCATGAGGCCGGTGAGCGCGGCCTTCTCCACGCCGAAGCAGCGGGCCAGCTCGGCCATGCCCCGGGGGCCGCCCAGCAGCACGCACAGCAGCTTGGCCTGGACGGGAGTCAGGTCGTGGCGTTCCGAGACGCGCGCGTAGATGCCCTGCACCAGGCCGGTGAGCCGGACCAGGCCGTCGGCCACGTCGGCGGGCATGCCGTCCACCCCGGCGTACGGCCCGATGGGGCACCGTCCGCCCGCCGCCATCGTGGCCGCGATCCCTTGCGCTGTCTCGTCCACGGCACTACGGTACAGGGCGAAAGATAGTTAATGCCGCGTACAGTACGTCTCATTAACTGTCGCGGACTCCGCCGAGAGGCCACAGGAGATCGCATGAGCTTCGACACACCCGCCGGCACCCGCGGCACCCGCCAGCCGACCGGCCGCTTCTTCCGCTGGATCAACCAGTTGATGACCCGCCGGATCCGCCGCAGGGGCGGCCAGGTCATGGGCTTCAACGCCCTGATCCTGACCACCGTCGGCCGCAAGACCGGCGCCGAGCGCACCAACCCGGTCGGCTGGTTCCCCGCCGACGACGGCAGCCGCCTGATCGTCGCCTCCGCGGCCGGCGCCGCCGGAAACCCGGCGTGGTACTACAACATCGCCGCCAACCCCGGCAAAGTCCGAATCGAAGTAGACGGCCACACCATCCACGTCACCGCCGAACAACTCCACGGCGCCGACCGCACCCTCGCCTGGAAACAGATCACCACCGCCTCCCCCAGATTCGCCGCCTACCAAGACAAGACCGACAGAGAACTCCCCATCATCCGCCTCCTCCCCCGGCCCAGCCAGGACGGCGTCTAGGGACGATCTGTTCCGGCATCACTCCTTCAGCGACCAGAGCGATCACGGCCATCGCTGGGTCGACCTCAAGCGGTTCACGCTGCATGATCCGCACGCTGACGACGTCCAGCTCATCGGCGCGCTGATCGGACACGATCAATTCCGAGACGATTACGCCGGCGGCGGCATCGATCACCTGGGCACTCGGCACGGCCCCTACTGGCTGGGCACCATCACTACCGGCACCTACGAACCAGTGACGAAAACCGACGCGATCGACGCGCTGAGAACATGGGCCGGCCAGTACGGGGATCTGCCTGCCCAGCTGAATGACGACTTGGAGCGCAAGATCTATGTGCCCATCCGGGGCGCCACCAGCCGATATCGCCTCAGGGAACTCGGCCGGTCCGCCTTCCACGACTGGGGCGGCGTCCACACCGAGTTCCACGAACTCCTCATCGTGGACAGGATCAGCCGAAGCCTCACCCTGATCGTCGCTGCCGACGACTGACAGCGCCAATCGGCTGGTCACAGCGTTCACCTCGCTTGGTCTGCGGCCGCCTCGGCCGCCTCTGACCAGGCGTGCTGGACCGCCAGGGGGCGCTGGTGCCCGCAGTGCGCTTCGGTACCTGATTCGTCGTAGACGCTGGCCTCGTGGACGACGTTCACGTAGATGCTGACGCCCTGATCGTGGACGACGACATCGAAAGGCACGTCATCGACGGGCACCTCACCAGAAGGCGGCGGCCCCGAATGGCCGGCGACGACCGTGAACGTCTGCCCAGGCTTCATCCAGTGGTCGGTGCCCCACGGCTCGATCCAGATTCCGAGCATCGCGCCGGTGTCGTTGTTCAACCTGATCTTCGCCATGGCCGCACATTAGCGATCTGGCCAATACGCCATGGCACCGGCCAGGATCGAATCCGCTGAAGCGAACAGCAGCGAACCGGCAACGTGACCGGTTTCCACTCGGACGCGATTGGTCACCAAAGGCGAAACAGTCCCTAGCCCGGCCTCAGCGGCCCGCTTTCTGGAGCGCTTCGGCGCGGAAGCCGCGGAAGGTTCTGGCCGGGTCGTCGAACATGGTCCAGGGCCATTCGGTGGCGATGTCGCCGAACATCTGGAAGAGGTCGGCGGCGGCCGCGTACTCCTCGGCCATGCAGAAGACCATCGCGAAGACGTTCGGGGCGACCGGCCAGCCGGGGCGGCGGCGGTAGGAGGGGTGGCGGACGGACTGGTCGGCGGCGGTGTGGAGTTCGGCCACGATGCCGGGGCGGGCGAGGTAGTTGCCGGGATCGTCGCGGTGGTTGAGGCAGTACTCCAGGTGGGCGGTCGCGACCAGGGTGCCGATGGGGCTGCCCGCGGGGGCCTGGGCGGCCGCCTCCCGGGCGAAGGTGAACATCTCCTCGTCGCTGCCGGACCACTTGGCGCAGAGCGCCTGCAACATCTGGTTGTACGCCTCCTCGTGGAAGGGGTGGATCCGGAGCACGTTGTCGAACCGGCGCCAGATCTCCTCGTGGCCGACCCCGCGACCCCGCGCCGAGGTGACCAGGGATGACCACGCCACCACCTCGTCGGGGTCCCGCTCGACCACCTCGTCCAGGCAGTCCTCGGCCATCTTGAGGCGTTCCGCGAAGCCCCGGAACTGGCCGGCCGAGGTCTCGGACGCGTACCGGCCGCCCCGCGCCTCCCACGCCCAGCTGACCCCGTGCACGCCCTTGACCAGCAGCGGCACGGTGGAGTCCGGCTCCGCGGCGACCCACTCGCCGATCCAGTCCTGCACGCCGTCCACCGACGCGCAGACGCGGTAGTAGAAGGTGCGCACGTCCGGATCGGTGTGGGCGGTGAGCAGGTCGCGGGCGGACCGCCAGTCCCGGGCGGCCAGCAGTTGCCGCAGCCGCCGCGCCTCCGGGTCTCCCGCGCACACGTCGATCTTCGGGGCCTTCTTGCGGCCAAACAGGATGCCCATCAATCCCCAAATCTGACAAGTGATAGATAAGGTACGAATTCCCCCCGAATGATCTTTGAGGATATTGGATGATCGGCTTCGCCCGGGCAGCGCTCTCGCTGATCCTTCTCGCCGGGTTCTTCGTGGTCGCGATCGGCCAGGTGGCCGGCGCGATCGCGCTCACCGTCCTGATCAGCGACGTCATCGCCGGCTTCGTGGCCGTCAAGCTGCTCTGGCCGCTGGTCGCGGCCAGCGCGGTCGGCACCGGGCGCGCGGTCTGGCGGGTCTTCCGCGGCAAACCCGAGCCGCCCACCGGGCTGCGCATCGCCGACCCGTGGCTCACCCAGACCGTGGAGCGGCTGGCCCGGCAGGCCGACACGCGCCCGCCGGACGAGATCTGGCTGACCCCCGAGGTCAACGCCTCCGTCACCGAGGAGAGCCGGCTGCTCGGGCTGCTCGGCGGCACCCGGCGGCTGATGCTCGGCCTGCCCGTGCTGCACGCCTTCACCGTCGCCGAACTCGAAGCCGTGATCGCGCACGAACTCGGCCACTACTCGGGCGGGGACACCCGGCTGGCCGCCATCTCGTACCGGGGCCGGCTCGCCATCGCGGCCGCGCTCCACCGCATGTCCCCGCGCAACCCCGTCTCCTGGATCTTCCGCGGGTACGGCGCGCTCTACCTGCTGGCCGACAACGCCGTCTCCCGCCGCCAGGAGCTGGCCGCCGACCGCGCCGCCGTGCTCGCGGCCGGGAAGGAGGCCACCTCGGCCGCGCTCAGCCGCCTCCCGGGCCTCTCCGTGGCCTGGGAGTTCTTCCACGACGCGTACGTGATGCTGGGCTGGCAGCACGGTTACGTGCCGCAGGACGTCTTCGGCGGCTTCGCGGCCATGGCGCACGCGCGGGCCGAGGACATCGCGGCCCTCCAGTCCGCGCTGCCGGAGGAGCGGGGCTCCCGCTGGGACACGCATCCGCCGCTGCCCGTCCGCCTCGCCGCCATCCGGGCCCTGCCGGACGTGCGGGTCCAGGCCGACCACCGGCCCGCGTACCAGTTCGTGGCCGGGCACGCCGAGCTGACCCGCGCGCTGGCCGAGCAGGTGGTGGACGCCGGGGACCGTACGCCGCTGCCGTGGCCGCAGTACACGGCCACCGCGCTGGCGGCCGGCCTCCAGGACGACGTGGACCGGGACTTCCGCGCCATCGCCCGCGCGCTCGGCGGTCCTGCCGCCGACCTGTCCACGGTCGTCGACCAGATCGCGGCCGGGCGGCTGGCGGAGATCGCGCAGCCGCTCTTCCCCACCGCCACCCGCCGGGAGTTGCCGGAGCTGTTCGCCGTCCCGCTGACGCGCATGTTCGCGCTGGCCGCCGTACGATCGGGGGTCGCCGGATACCGGCACTCCTGGTCGGGGCCGGCCGAGTTCGTCACCGGCGACGGCGCGGACCCGCGGCTGGACGAGATCGCCGAACTGGCCGTACGGCCGGGCGGTCTCGGGGAGGCGATGGCCCGGCTCACGCGCATGGGCGTACACGTCGCCGCCGGGACGCAGCGGAACGCCGCGCCCACCGCCGTCGGCGCGTCCGTCATCGGCGGCCTCGCCAACGTGAAGGTGGACGGCAAGGACCACGACGTGATCATCCTGACCGCGGGCCTGGTCCTGGTGCCCGAGCCCGGCCGGATCAACAAGGGCCGCCTGCGCATGCTGGACATGGTGAACGGCCAGCCCGCCGACAAACTCGCCCAGAGCTACCCGTTCCTCGCCTACGAGACGGTGCAGCGCGCCCGGGTGTTGCGCTCACTGCCGCTCAAGGCCGAGCTGTCCCTGTACGACGGCCGGACGGTGGAACTCCGCGAACGCCTGGAGAGCGAGGAGCTCGGCACGTCCAGCAGGGACGATCTGATCTCCATCCTGGAAAACCTCTGACCGGTTGCGTCGGCTCCGCGGCTTAGGCGAGACTCGTCGGCGTTCACGAGGATCTGCGGAGGACACGATGAACGCCGCCGGCAAGGGCAACGCGTATCTGGAGCAGGTCGTCGCGCAGCAGGCCGTGCTGGAGGACGATCTCAAGGCGTCCCGGCGGCAGGGCCCGCTGGCCAAACGCGAGCGGGCGCTCGGCGGGCCCGCGCCGGAGCGGCTGACGCCGGGGCCCGTGGACGTGCGGGTCACCGGCTTCTGGCGCTGGAAGAACGTGCTCGTGCCGCCCAACGCGTTCGTGGTGCACACCCGGCGCGGCCGGTCGCAGCCGCTGCACATCGGCCTGGGGGTGTCGTTCCGCTTCAACCCGGCCACCGACTCGTTCCTGGTGGTGCCAGGGGCCACCCAGACCATCCTGATCAACGCGTACTGCATCTGCCGGGAACTGCAGGGCGTGCTGGTGCAGGGCTACGTGCAGTGGATCATCCAGGACTTCGGGACCGCCTACCGCAAGCTGGACTTCGGCGACGCGGAGGACCCGATGCGCCTGGTCAACCTGCAGCTGCGGGAGCAGGCCGAGGCGGCCATCAAGGACAAGGTCGCCACCATGGGCGTCCGTGACGTGCTCAGCGACAAGCAGCCCATCATCGAGGAGCTGACCGCCCGGCTGCGCGGGGTCGCCGAGGGCGAGGACACCAGCGACCAGGGCCTCGGGCTGCGCATCGTCACCGTGCAGATCAAGGAGGCCGTGGTCAGCTCGTCGCAGCTGTGGGAGAACCTGCAGAAGCCGTACCGGTCGGAGCAGGGTCAGATCGCCCGGCTGGCCGAGCTGCAGGCCCAGGAGGCGATCACCCAGCGGGAGATGGCGGCCGACCGGCTCAAGGAGACCCAGCGCCTCGGGTACGAGCGGGAGCTGGCCGAACTGCGCGCCCGCAACGAGGCGTGGCAGTTCGACACCGAGGCGGCCGAGCGGCTGCGGCGCACCCAGCGCAGGCACGACGAGACCAGGGCGGTCGCCGAGCTGGAGACCGAGACCACCCTGCACACGCTGCGGATGGAGCGCGAGCGGCACGCCGAGGAGGCCGAGACCGGCCGGCTCAGGATCGAGCGGGAGCAGGAGCTCAAACGCCTGGAGCTGGACGGCGAGCTGGGGCTGACGGCCGCGCGGGCGCGCTCCGACCACGAGCGGGCGCTGCTGGAGGTGGAGCGGACGCGGATGCGGGCCGACATCGACAACCAGCAGACCCCGGCCAGCCTGCAGGCCCAGCTGATCGGCTCGCTGCCCGAGATCATGGCGCGGCTGCCCAAACCGGCCGAACTGCGCGCGGTGTCGATCAACGGCGCCGACCGGACCACCGTGGCGGGCCTGCTGACCGAGATCGCCGGCGCCGTCGGCGCGCTCCGCGCCGCGATCGACCCGTCCGAGCGGAGCTGATGGATCGGGCGTCCGGGGGAGCGCCCCGGATGCCCGATCCGCCCGCGCAGGTGCCAGGCCAGCGCCGAACGGGCCACGCCTCCGGGTCGAGCGGACGCTCCGGCCTCCCCATGCCGCCACCCGATCAGGATGACGCCCCACACGATCGCATCGCCCGGCCCCCGGGCCACACCCAAAGTGTGCGACATTTGTGGATCAAGTAGGGCCGGGATCGTGCTGCATCCTGAGCGGAACCCTAGCGGCAGAAGCTCTCAGCGCATGTCGGGCCGGCTGCGCCGGGCGAGGGTGACCACGATCGCGGAGGCGGCCACCACGGCGAGGGCGATGATGCCGATCGTGATCAGCGTGCCCGAGCCGTCCTCGTCCGATGCCGCGACGGTCCTGAGCGGTTGCGTGCCGGACGCCGGGTCGGCGGGGAGGACGATCTCCTGGGCGACCACCTTGGCCTTCTTCTCCGCCTTGGCTGGTTTGGTGGCCTTCACGGTCACCTCCCACTCGCCGGTCGGCAGCGGCTCGGCGGAGTGGTAGAGGTTCTGGCCCTCGGGCGAGGACTTGAGCGGGACCGGGCCGAAGGAGCGGCCGTCGGCGGAGGTCGCGGTCAGCGTCGCCGCGAGGATCTCGGTGACGGGGTTGTCGTCCTTCTTCCAGGTGACCAGCACGTTGACGTTGTGGGCGCCGTCCCCGACCACCTCCAGCTCGATCGGTCCCTCCTGGGCGGAGGCCGCCGGCGCGCCGATCAGCAGCACGAGCCCGGCCAGCAGGGCGGTCATGGCGTATCTCAGTGCCTTGTTCACGATTGGTGATTCCCTTCGGATCCGGGGGTCGGGGTCCCCGTAGAACTGACGTCCGCGCGGCGGCGGAACGGGGTCCCCGCGGCGTGTGCCGTGGGGACCCCGGGGGTGTGCGGCGAGGTGCCGGGGCGTGCCCGGCACCTCGCGGTGACCGTTT
>NZ_BOOA01000117.1 GCF_016862995.1 Acrocarpospora phusangensis | reverse complement strand
CCCGCGCGCCCTTGTCGGCGGCCCGCCGCAGGGTCAGCGCCTCGTTCCTGACCTCGTCCAGCCGGGTCTTCAGCTTGCCCACGTTCCGCTCGGCGTTGCGGGCCCGCTCCCGCCACTGCGCGGCGGCCCTGTCCCGGTTGCCGAGCAGCTTGGGGTAGGCCACGCCGGGCGCGAGCATGCCGAACTCAGGCCCGTCGTGCCAGGTCACGTCGAAGAGCTCGGCGGTCACATCGTCCAGGTCCTCGCCGGGGGCGGCCACGTGCCTGGCCCGCGCCACCGCCGAGGTGCGTTCCAGGCGGGCCGCCAGCACCTTGCCGTCCTGTTCCGCCAGCGCCAGGTAGAGTACCCCGCTGTCGTGCTCCTCGGCGTGTTTGACCAGCCGGTCCAGGGTCTCGGGCCCGACGGACCAGCCGGCGGGGCAGCGGAACCTGAAGGGGGCGGGGGCCGCCGTGGGGGCCTCCTCCTCGACCAGCAGGACCCGGCCGTCCTCGCGGTAACCGGCCTGGAGCAGCCGCAGGTCCAGCAGCGGATCGTCCAGCGGCCGGCGGCGCTCCCCGGTCAGCTCCCGCCACGGCGCCCGCAGCGCGACCCGTACGTCGGGGAGGGTGCTGGCCAGCGCGCTGTCCACGGTCGCCCGGACCTCCCGGTGCCGGGCCCCGCGCGCGTCCACGCTCACCTCCACGTACGGCACCCGCCACTGCCGCCCCGGATCGGTGCGCAGCCAGCGCCGGTACGGCAGCCGGTTGGCGATGAACGGGCTGTTGAACTCGCGTACGTCGTCGAGGCGGTGCATGGCCGTGGTGAGCCCGAGATGCCAGCACCGGGCGCCGGTCTCCGGGACGAACACGGCGCCCGCCTGGGTCAGCCGGTAGCCGAGTTCGGTGTCCTCGCCCAGCACCAGTTCGGTGTCCATGCCGCCGGCCCGCCGCAGCAGCGCCGCGGACACGGAGGCCGTGCCGCCGACGTGGGTGCGGTAGAGCACCGAGCTGGGCGCCCGCCGCAGGCCGTCGTGGCGGTCGATGATGTCCTGGAGCCACTGGTGGGAGCGGTCGTGGTCGGCGTGGAACAGCCGCTCGGTCTCGTCGGCCCTGACCCGCGTGTACACGTCCACGGGGGACGGCAGCCCGGCCGGCGGGATGTCGGTGAACCGGGGCCAGCCGGTGACCACGAGGTAGTCGGCGAGGTGGTGCCAGCGCGCGTGCGCCTCGACGTGGTCGCGGTGCGGGACCAGGTCGGCGTCCATGGTGAGGACGATGTCGCCGTCGGCGGCGTCGTACCCGCTCTGGCAGGCCCAGGCCCGGCCCCAGCCGCCGGGGGCGCTGGGCACGATCCGCGTCCTGGCCGGGGCGAGGGAGGGGGCGACGACGGGGCTGGGGCCGCCGTCGTCCACGACGATCACGTCCAGCAGGTGGGCCGGGTAGGTCTGGGCGGCCAGCGCGGCCAGGGTGAGGTCCAGTTTGTCCTGCGCGCCGTACGCGGGGATGACCACGCTGACCCGCAGGGAGGGACGCCAGGAGCCGAGTTCCGGCGGGGTGAGGCCGCCGAAGTCGTTGCGGCGGACGCGCGGCCTCACGACAGCTCCATCAGGGCGTTCGGGCGGAAGCCGCGCCACTGCCGTTTGTTGCGGCGCAGGAAGGTGCCGATCGGCTCGCGCCAGGTGTGCTCGGCGGCCGGGCCGCGCCGCAGGATGTAGCCGAGGCCGTGGGCCCGGTAGATCTGGCCGCCGGCCGCCTGGACCGCGTGCTGGAACTGGGTGTCCACCGAGCGGCGCAGCGGCCGGAAGCCGCCGACCGCGTCGAAGGCGGCCCGGGTGGTGAGGATCGTGCCGCCCGCGATGAAGTTGCTGACCTGCTCGGTCACCTGCTCGTGGTGGACGGTGACGTCGATGCTGGACAGGTAGACGAACTCGGGGGAGGTGCCGGTCACCTCGGCGCCGGAGTAGGCGTGGGCGAGCAGGAGGTCGGCCAGGAAGTCGGGGCCGTACCAGTCGTCGTCGTCCATTTTGAGCAGGTGGGTGCCGGCCGCGCGGGCGGCGGCCCGGTTGAGCACGTCGCCGAAGATCATGCCGGGTTCGGCCGGGAACACCTGGAGCGGTCCCTCGAAGGCGGCCACGGCCTCGGCCACACCCGGTTCGTCGCGGGAGAAGCCGTGCAGGGCCAGTACGACCTCGGTGGCGACCCCGCGCTGGCGGGCGGCCTGGGCCAGGGCGAAGCCCACCATCTCCGGGCGGCGGGTGGCCAGCAGGATGGACGTGCTCGGGGTCTGCGCGGCGGGCGCGCCCAGCTGGGCGTAGCGGCCGTGTACGCCGTGGGCGCGCAGCGCCAGCCGCCTGGCCAGGATGCTGACCTCCTCCCGGCGCAGGTCGTCGGCGAGGTCGGCGTCGGTGACCCCGGCCAGCAGGCGGCCCAGCTCGGGGCCGAGGGCCGCCGCCCAGACGGGGATCGGGCCGGTCACCATCGGCACGCCCGCCGCCGCCAGCGAGGCGATCACCCGTACGGCGGCCAGCGGTCCGGTGTGGCCGCGCCGCCAGTCGACGCGCAGCCCGCGTACGCGCCGCAGCGAGGCCACGTCGGTGTCGGTGACCGCGCCCGAGGCGGGCAGGCGCAGCAGCACGTCACCGTCGAGGACGACCGCCCATCGGCCGTCCCTGGTCACCAGGTCGGCCATGTCCCGGGTGGGCACGCTGAGGAACCCGGCCGGGTTGACCGAACGGTCGTCCACCGGGGGGATCATCGTGATGTCGGTGATGCCCGCGCCCACCAGCGCCGCGCCGCCGGGGCGGCCGATGCGCTCCCAGGTCAGCGACTCGGGCAGCGGCCGGTCCAGCGGCGTCTCCGCGCCGTCCCACCCGGCCGCGGGCGTGCCGGTGCGGACCACCAGGTCCCCGGCGGGCGCGCCGATCCGGATCGGCACCGGGCCGTCCACACCGGCGATGGCCGCGTTCGGGTCGCCGGGCCGCCAGTGCGCGGCGCCCGCGCCCGCCAGCACCGGAACGGGCGCGGCGGTGGCCTCCAGCCGGTTCCCGGCGAACGCGCGGGCCACGGCCGCGACCGTGCGCCCGGCCGGGATCGGGATGGAGAAAGCGGTGTCCACCCGCCACGCGTTCGCCTTCGGGCGGCTGACCCGCAGCTCGGTGAGGCGGCGCCAGCGGTGGGCCGGGGTCAGCGACGGCGAGGGGGCGGGGCAGCCGGCCGGCACCTGCTCGACGACGATCGTCACGCGGGTGGTGTCCGGCAGCGCCTCCTGGAGGGTGGCGGCCCTGCGCAGGTCCGTGGGCGTACGGGCGATCACCAGCACCTCGGCCGCGGCGGCCTCCTCCGCCGCGGGGGCGTCCAGGTCGGCCGTGTCCAGATCCACGATCCCCGGGCCGAGCAGCCCCGGTGACTCCACGCCGATCGTGTAGATCCGTCCCTGCCGTTCCCGCGTCCCCGCGACGGCTTCCTTCACACTCATCTGCTCGCTCTCAACCAGGTGCGCCGGGGCGCCCGTTCGGCGGCGGCCCGTTCGGCGGCCAGCCGTTCCGCCTCGGCCTTCCAGCGGGCCGCCTCGGCCTCGTGCCTGCCGGCCTCGGACCGCCAGCGGGCCACCTCGGCGCGCAGCCCGGCGGCGACGCCGCCCAGCGGGCCGGCCAGCTCGGGAGTGGTGACGCCGAACTCGCCGCCGTCCACCCACATGCTGCCGAACAGCTCGTCCACCACGTCGTCGGACTCCTCGCCGGGGTGGAGGAGGGCCCGGCCGTAGGCCGCCGTACGCTCCAGGCGGATCGCGGTGACGCCGGCGGCCGTCTCGGTGAGCGCGGCGCAGAGCAGGCCGAGGCCGTCGTCGTCGGCGAGTTTGACCAGCTTGGCCAGGGTGTCCGCGCCGAGCACCCAGCCGGCGGGGACGCGCAGCCGCCAGGGCGCGGGGGTGGCCGTGGGCGGCGCCGACTCGGCCAGGGTGACGCGGGGCTCGGCCGCGTACAGGTTGGACACCAGGCGGTGTTCGAGCAGCGGTTCGTCCAGGGACCTGCGCCGGCCCTCGGTCAGCTTCGACCACGGCCCCAGCACCACAACCGAGGTGTCGGGCACGGTTCCGGCCAGGGCGGCGTCCACGCTGGCCCGGGTCTGCTCGTACGAGGCCCCCGCCGAATCCACCACGACCTGCACGTACGGCACCGCCCACTGCCGCCGCGGATGGCTGCGCAGCCAGCGCAGGTCGGGGATGACGCTGCCGAGCAGGCTCCAGTTGTGCCGGTGCACGTCCTTCTCCCGGCGCAGCACGGTGGACAGGCCGATGTGCCAGCTCAACGCCGGGTCGGGGACGAACACCGCCCCGGCCTGGGCCAGCCGGTACCCCAGCTCGGTGTCCTCGCCCATGTTGAGCGAGGTGTCCACGCCCCCGGCGGCCGCCAGCATCCGCGCGCTGACCGAGGTGGTGGCGCCGGAGTGCAGCAGGTAGGCCCGTCTGCCCGCGTCCCGCAGCTGCCGCGTCTCGGCCAGGATCTTGGCGGAGTACGCGTGCGGATGCACGCTGTCGGCCGGGAAGAGCAGGCCGGCGTCGCCGTCGCGGACGGCCGAGGCCACCTCGGCGGGGGACGGTGGGGCGTCCTCCGCGCTGGTGA
Source organism: Acrocarpospora phusangensis (assembly GCF_016862995.1). Classification (GTDB taxonomy): domain Bacteria; phylum Actinomycetota; class Actinomycetes; order Streptosporangiales; family Streptosporangiaceae; genus Acrocarpospora; species Acrocarpospora phusangensis. The sequence continues at coordinate 15,442 of NZ_BOOA01000117.1, read as the reverse complement.
ACTGGATGACGCCGTGCACCACCAGGTGCTCGGCGAGGTGGTGCCACCGCATGTGCGACTCGATGTGGTCGCGGTAGAGGATCATGTCGGAGTCGAGCCAGTGCAGCACGTCGCCGCGGGCCGCGGAGGCCCCGGTCTGCCGGGCCCAGCCGCGTCCCCAGCGGCCTTCGGGAACCCGTACGACCCGGGTTCCGGCGGGCGCGAGGTCCGGCACGGTGACGGCGGGAGTGCTGCCGTCGTCGGCGATGACCACGTCCAGCAGCGCCGCCGGGTAGGTCTGCGCGGTCAGCGCGGCCAGGGTCCGGTCAAGCGCGTCCTGGCACTGGTAGGCGGGGATGACGACGCTCACGGTCAGCCGCGGCTGCCACCCGCCGATACTCGGCGGGGTGAGGACGCCGTAGTCGTTGTGGCGGATCCGGGCGGTCAATGAGTCACTCGGTCCATCTGGGACGCCATCGCCTCGGTACGGCGCTTGATCTCCTGGAGTTCCGCCTCGATCTCGCGGCGGACGAACATGGCGTTCACCCGGTCCTCGCCCAGCGAGGCCAGCACCGCGCGCAGGTCCTCGTCGTGCTGTACGGCGGCCTCGGCCAGCGTGGGGGCGATGGCGTCGAGTTTGGCGGCCACCGCCGCCAGGCTGCCGGCGATCTCCGCGAGCTTCTGCTCGTCCCGTTTGACCCGGGCGTCCATGCGCTGCACCTTGCCGTCCAGCCGGCGCAGGGTGAGGAGCAGGAAGGCCAGCCCGCCGAGGACGGCGCCCAGCGCGCCCAGCAGCAGCGCCTCCACCGGCTCGACCATGCCGACGATCACGAGCAGGGTCAGGACGGCGATGGCGGCCGTGCCGATCCCGGCGCCCATGACGGCCAGCCGGCGGGGTGTCGGCATGAGTAAACCTCCGTGTCAGCCGCCCCGGGGAAATGGGCGGGCCATGTTCGGGTCAGGGATGAATAAAGCCTAGTAGAAGTTGGTGCCTGAATTGTGGGACAAGTTCCTGAGAGATCCCAAAGAGAGGCTTCAATCCGATCTCAGGGGGATTGCTGCAAGCGGGCGAGGCGCTCCCGCAAGGGCTGCTTATCCGGTATGTCCTGTGTTGGGGATGTCGCGTGCCGTACTCCGTGGGTCGCTTCGATCGCTTGGGTGAGAGGTTCATCCGGGAATGCGATAAGCCGGGCCCTGCTCACCGCCTCGGTGCGCTCCATCGCCGCCATCCGGCCGCTGGGCAGGCGCATGTAGAGCAGACCGGAGAGATCCTTTGTCATGATCTTGGTCAACTGTTCGAGGGTGTCCGGAGCGAGCGGCGTGTCCACCGGGCCGGTGTAGCGGAAGGGCACGGGGAAGGCGGTCGGCGGCACCTGGTCGGCCAGCCGTACGCGGGGGTCGTCGCGGAAGCCGGCGGCCAGCAGTTCGAGCTCGGTGGCGGGCCCCTCCGGCCGGCCCTGCGGCAGGCCGGACCACGGCCCCACCAGGGTGACCGTCACGTCCGGCAGGGTCCCGGTCAGCGCCGCCTCCACCGCGGCCCTGGCCTCCCGCTCGCCCGACTCGCTCACATCCAGCACCACTTCCACGTACGGCACCCGCCACCCGCGCCCGCGCTCCTTCCGCAGCTCCCGCCGGAGCGGCACCCGCTGCGCCAGGTACGGCTCCACCGCCCGGATGGTCGCCTCCCGCTCCCGCCGCTGCGCCGGAAGCCCCAGATGTACGGCCTTCGCCGCCAGATCCGGCACGAACACCGCCCCCGCCTGAGCAAGCCGGTACGCGAACTCGGTGTCCTCCCCCCGATGCACATCCGCATCAAAGCCCCCCGCACTCTCATAAAAGGTGCGATGCATCGACATCGTGGGACCTGTGCACACGTGGTAGGGATTGCGGCTCTTGCGCAGGCCATCCAGGCGTCTGATGGTCTGCTCGGTGCTGCTCGGCAGCGCCGAGGTCAGGTCGATCAGCTCCGGCACCGTGTCCGCCAGCACGGCCGCGTGCACCTGGGCGGGGGTGATCGGCGGCTCGGGCACGAACACCTTGCCGCCGATGGTGACGAGATAGTCGGTGAGGTGCTGCCAGCGCAGCAGCAGCTCCAGATGCTCCCGGTAGGGCACCATGTCGGCGTCCAGCCGCTGGACGACCGCGCCGTCGGCGACCGCGACGCCCGCGTTCATCGCGTGCGCGGGCCCCCAGCCGCCGGGGCTCGGCGTGATCATCCGGCAGTTCTCCGGCCGCAGTTCGGGCAGGCGCAGCGGCGGCTCGCTGCCGTCGTCCACCACGATGACTTCGGTCAGCCGCGACGGGTAGCTCTGCGCCGCCAGCGCGGCGAGCGCCAGGTCCAGGCGGTGCTGCCCGCCGTGCGCGGGCACGATCACGCTGACCGTCAGCGACGGCGTCCACCGTCCCGGCTCGGCCGGGCTCAGCGGGCCGTAGTCGTTGTGGCGGATCCTCGGCCGGGCGGCGTTGCCCGTCACAGTCGCGACTCCTCCCGGGTGGCGAAGTTTTCGGCGTGGTGCACCCTAGTGAAACACTCTGGGGGTTCCCTGAGAGATCGAGCCCCAATGAACAGCCATTTTTTGCCGACATATCCCATCAATTGGACAGCGCATCCCGCGCCTTGGTCGGTTGCCCCTAGACTCGACACCCAATAGCGCAGAGAGACAGCGCAGGTCGAAGGAGTAATCATGGCCGGGGCGTCGAGGCAGTGGCGTGGGCTCATCGAGGAGTACCGTGACCGGCTTCCGGTGAGCGCGGAAACGCCCGTGGTGACGCTTCAGGAGGGCGGCACGCCGCTGGTGCCGGCGAACCGGGTCTCCGAGCTGGTCGGCTGCGAGGTGTATCTCAAGGTCGAGGGCCTCAACCCGACCGGCAGCTTCAAGGACCGCGGCATGACCATGGCCATCAGCAAGGCCGTGGAGGAGGGCGCCCAGGCGGTCATCTGCGCCTCCACCGGCAACACCAGCGCCTCCGCCGCCGCGTACGCGACCAGGGCCGGGCTCACCTGCGCCGTGCTGGTCCCGCGCGGGAAGATCGCGATGGGCAAGCTGGCCCAGGCGCTCGTGCACGGGGCCAAGCTGCTCCAGGTCGAGGGCTCCTTCGACGACTGCCTGGAGATGACCAAGAAGCTGGCCGCCAACTATCCGATCGCGCTGGTCAACTCGGTCAATCCGTACCGGTTGCAGGGGCAGAAGACGGCCGCGTTCGAGATCGTGGACGCGCTCGGCGACGCGCCCGACGTGCACTGCATCCCGGTGGGGAACGCGGGCAACATCTCGGCGTACTGGATGGGGTACCGGGAGTACGCGGCGGACGGACTGGCCACCAAGCGGCCCAGAATGCTGGGGTTCCAGGCCAGCGGGGCGGCGCCGATCGTGAACGGCGCTCCGGTGACCCACCCGCACACCATCGCCACCGCCATCCGGATCGGCAACCCCGCGTCCTGGCGGCTCGCCACCGCGGCCCGGGACGAATCGGGCGGCGACATCCAGGCCGTCACCGACCGGCAGATCGCGGCGGCGTACAAGCTGCTCGCCCAGGGGGAGGGCGTGTTCGTCGAGCTGGCCTCGGCGGCCAGTGTTGCCGGGCTGCTCCAGGCCCACGAGCAGGGGCTGCTCAACCCGGGGGAGCGGATCGTCTGCACGGTCACCGGAAACGGCTTGAAGGACCCGGACTGGGCGATCTCGGGCGCGCCCGCCCCGGTCACCATCCCGATCGACGCGTACGCGGCGGCGGCCGCACTGGAACTTGCCTGACGGGGAGACGCATGCACAACAGCGTTCTGGTCCGCGTGCCCGCGACCAGCGCAAACCTGGGACCCGGCTTCGACACACTGGGTCTCGCGCTAGATCTGCACGACGAGGTCGAGGCCGAGCTCACGGGGGACGGCGTCGAGATCGAGATCGACGGCCACGGCGCCGGGGAGGTGGACTCCGGCGAGGGCCACCTGATCGTCGCCACCATGCGGAAGACCTTCGACGCGCTGGACGCGCCGCAGCCGAAGGGGATCCGGCTGCGCTGCCGCAACCGCATCCCGCACGCCCGCGGCCTCGGCTCGTCCTCCGCCGCGATCGTGGCCGGTGTGCTCGCCGCGCGGGCACTCAGCGAGGCCCCCTGGTTCGGCGACGACCGCGCCCTGGAGCTGGCCGCCCAGATCGAGGGCCACCCCGACAACGTCGCGCCCTGCCTGTACGGCGGCTTTACCATCGCGTACACCGAGCGGGGCAGACCCCGCGCGGTCGCCCTGCCCGTGCACGAGCAGGTGCGCCCGGTGGTCCTGATCCCGGATTTCCGGCTCGCCACGGAGGCGGCCCGCGGCCTGCTGCCCCCGGCGGTGCCGCACGGCGAGGCCGCCGCCAACGCGGGCAACGCGGCCCTGCTGGTGCACGCGCTCACTCAGCGGCCGGATCTCCTGATGACCGCGACAGAAGATCACCTTCATCAGAAATACCGCGCGCCTGCCATGCCCCGCACCGCTGAACTGGTAAAACATCTGCGGTCGGTTGGAGTGCCCGCTGTCGTCTCGGGAGCCGGTCCCACGATTCTTGCGTTTTCCAGCGGATCTGCGCAGGATTTGATCGCGCCAGAAGTGGGTACTGACTGGCACATCCAGCCGCTGAACGTCGACCCAGCCGGTGCGTGCGTTCAGTTTCCCGAGACACGCTGATGCCTCTTCGACCTTCAGGGAATAGCTGTGTGCGCTGGTGATGTTAGGCTGATAGCCGCACCAGGTGCCCCCGTGTTGGGTGCGTGCTTGTCATTCGCACATCTCCGCACTTCGCTTAGCCGGAGCTACGGGGATTTCCCAGAATCTGCCTCCTCCTGTCGCTCGCGCGGCCAGAGGTGGCGCATTCGGAGACATGCGCGTTCGAACCACCTCGACATCTGGTCGGTGGTGGCAATCCGGGGGGATTCCCCCGGGCCTCTACCGCTCGTGAATCTCGGTACCCAGAGGGATCCGTGCATGAGGTTCGCGAAGCCCGACCCGGTCTGTCCCGCCGGGTCGCACCACCGGGACGCCAGGGCGAACAAGCCCGGCGCCCGACCCCTGGGAAGGACCATTAGTTGAGCGACACCACCGAACTCCTCGCCGGCGCACCCGCTGGCGACGCCCCCACCGCCGCCGCGGCACGTTCGCCGCGCCGTCGCTCCGGCACCGGGCTGTCCGCCATGGTGCTGCCCGAGCTGCAGGCCATGGCCACCAGCCTCGGCATCAGCGGGACCGGACGGATGCGCAAGAGCCAGCTCATCGCGGCCATCCAGGAGAAGCAGGGGGGGGCCGCGCCCGCTCCGGAGGCGAAGCCCGCGGAAGCCGCGCCAGTGGAGCGGCCCACCCGTGCCCGCCGGGAACGTTCCCGCGCCGCCGCCGCTCCTGAGCAGCCCGCGCTGCCCGTCGCCGAGTCCCGGCCGGAGCCCGAGCCCGTCGTAGAGCGCGTGGACAGCGCTCCGGTGGCGCAGGCCCAGCCCGTCGTGCAGTCCGCGCCGGAACCGCAGGCCGCGCAGGTCACCGAAGCCGCGCAGGCCGACGCGCGGGACGGCCGCGGCGACCGGATGAACGACCGCCGCGAGCGCCGCGGGCGCGGGGAGCGCCGCGACCGCCAGGACCGGGGCGACCGGCCCGAGCGGGGCGACCGCGCCGAGCGCGGCATCGACCGGGCCGACCAGCGCGCCGCCGACAGCGGCGACAACCGGGGCCGTGACCGCCAGGACCGCGGGCAGGACAGCCGTCAGGACCGTCAGGACCGCGGGCAGGACAGCCGTCAGGACCGTCAGGACCGTGGCCAGGACACGCGCCAGGACACGCGCCAGGGCGACCGCCAGGGTGACCGCGGCCAGGGCGGGCCGGGCCAGGACGACGACCCGCGCGGCCGTCGCGGCCGGTTCCGGGAGCGCAACCGCCGCGGCCGTGACCGCTTCGGCGACAGCAACGAGCCCGTGGTCAGCGAGGACGACGTCCTCATCCCGATCGCCGGCATCCTCGACATCCTGGACAACTACGCGTTCGTCCGGACCAGCGGCTACCTGCCGGGCTCCAACGACGTCTACGTGTCGCTGGCCCAGATCCGCCGCAACGGCCTGCGCAAGGGCGACGTCATCACCGGCGCCGTCCGCCAGCCGCGCGAGGGCGAGCGGCGCGAGAAGTTCAACGCGCTGGTCCGCCTCGACACGGTCAACGGCATGGAGCCCGACCAGGCCAGGCAGCGCCCGGACTTCAACAAGCTGACCCCGCTGTACCCGCAGGAGCGGCTCCGCCTGGAGACCGAGCCCAACATCATGACCACCCGGATCATCGACATGGTCTCGCCGATCGGCAAGGGCCAGCGTGGTCTGATCGTCTCCCCGCCCAAGGCGGGCAAGACGATGGTGCTGCAGGCGATCGCCAACGCGATCACCCGCAACAGCCCCGAGTGCCACCTGATGGTCGTGCTCGTGGACGAGCGCCCCGAAGAGGTCACCGACATGCAGCGGTCGGTCAAGGGCGAGGTCATCCACTCGACCTTCGACCGTCCGGCCGAGGACCACACCACGGTCGCCGAACTGGCCATCGAGCGCGCCAAGCGCCTGGTGGAGCTCGGCCACGACGTGGTCGTGCTGCTCGACTCGATCACCCGTCTGGGCCGCGCGTACAACCTGGCCGCCCCGGCGTCCGGGCGCATCCTGTCCGGTGGTGTCGACTCGACCGCGCTCTACCCGCCGAAGCGGTTCTTCGGCGCCGCGCGCAACATCGAGAACGGCGGCTCGCTGACGATCCTCGCCACCGCGCTGGTGGAGACCGGCTCCAAGATGGACGAGGTCATCTTCGAGGAGTTCAAGGGCACCGGCAACATGGAGCTCAAGCTCAGCCGCTCCCTCGCCGACAAGCGCATCTTCCCGGCCGTGGACGTGGACTCCTCCAGCACGCGTAAGGAGGAGATCCTGCTCGGCAAGGAGGAGCTCCAGGTCGTCTGGAAGCTCCGCCGGGTGCTGCACGCGCTGGACATGCAGCAGGCGCTGGAACTCCTGCTGGAGAAGATGAAGGAGACCAAGTCCAACGCCGAGTTCCTGATGCAGGTCCAGAAGACCACCGTCAGCAACGACCGCGACTAGCTCCACACGAAACGCCCCGGGGTTCGCCCCCGGGGCGTTTTGCTTTCCCGGCGTGATCGCGGAACGGCGGCGTCGTGGGTATGCCATGGGGGCAGCACCAGGAAACAGACGCCCGCTCGCTCCATTCCGCCGTGCCGTACGGGCTTGGCATGCTTCACGTGCTTCATATGTCCGGGTTTGTGGGAGGGAGCCATGACGGCCGAGGTACGGGTGCCGCTCCGCGAGCGGGTGCCGTTCGGGCGGTGGGGGCCGCTCGGCGTCGCGGTCGATCCGGCCACCTGGCGGGCGGTGCCGTACCTGCTGGGGAGCATCGTGCTCGGGGGGTGCTACTTCGCCGCGCTGGTCTTCGCGATCCCGGTGTCGATGGCGTTCACGGTGATCGGCGTGGGGGTGCCGATGCTGGTGCTCACCATGGTCCTGTGGCGGTCGGCGGCCATGCTGGAGCGCCGGCTGGTGCGCTGGTCGTTCGGGGTGGACCTGCCCGATCCGTACCGGCCGCGGCCTCGGCGGGGGTTCTGGAACCATGTCGGCTGGTTGTTCGGGGATCCGGCCACCTGGAAGGACCTGGGGTACCTGCTGCTGCTGTTCCCGGTCGGGCTGGTGGAGTTCGTCGCCTCGGTGCTGTTCTGGTACGTGTCCCTCATCCTGATCTGCGCACCCATCCCGACGGTGCTCGGCTCGGGATGGGTCATCCTCGGGGAGCTCCGGGTGGACACGCTGGCCGAGGCCGTCCCGGTGACCGTCCTCGGCTTGGCCCTGCTCTTCACCGGCCTGTACGCGATACGCGGCCTGGCCTGGCTGCACGCCGCGCTGGCCAGGCTCCTGCTCGGCGCGGACGAGACCAGGACGCTGGAGGCCAAGGCCGACCGGCTGCGCGCGAGCCGGGCCAGGGGCGTGGACGCCGCCGAGACCGAGCGGCGCAGGATCGAGCGCGACCTGCACGACGGCGCCCAGCAGCGGCTGCTGGCGGTGGCCCTGGACCTCGGCCGCGCGCAGGCCAAGATGGACGCCGACCCGGCCGCCGCCAGGGAGCTGCTGGCCAGCGCTCACGCGGGCACCAAGGCGGCCATAGCCGAACTGCGCGACCTGGCCCGGGGGATCTATCCGGCGATCCTCACCGACCGGGGGCTCGACGCGGCGCTGTCGTCGCTGGCGGGGCGCGCCCCCGTACGGGTGGATGTGTCGGTGGAGATCACCGATCGCCCGCCGGCGGCCGTGGAGAGCATCGCGTACTTCATCGTGGCCGAGTCGCTGAGCAACATGGCCAAACACGCCGCCGCGACCGAGGCGCGGGTGCACGTCAGCCGGCAGGACCTGCGCGTGGTGGTCGAGGTGGCCGACAACGGGATCGGCGGGGCCGCCCTCGTGCCCGGCGGCGGGCTGGCCGGGCTGGCCGACCGGGCCGCGACCATCGACGGCATCCTCACCGTGAACAGTCCCCGGGGCGGGCCCACGCTCATCAGAGCGGAGCTCCCCTGCACATGGTGAGCCCTAGTCTGGACGGCATGCGGGTCGTGATCGCGGAGGATTCCGTACTGCTCAGGGAAGGGCTGACCCGGCTGCTGGCCGACGGCGGCGTGACCACGGTGGCGGCCGTCGGCGACGGGCCCGCGCTGGTGGCGGCCGTCGAGGAGCACCGTCCCGACCTGGCGGTGGTGGACGTGCGCATGCCGCCCTCGCACACCGACGAGGGCCTGCGCGCCGCTCTGGAGGTGCGGTCCCGGCGGCCCGGCTTCCCCATCCTGGTCCTGTCGCAGTACGTCGAGGAGCGGTACGCGACCGAGCTGATCGGCGGTGGCGCCGCCGCGGTGGGCTACCTGCTCAAGGAGCGCATCTCCGACGTGACCGAGTTCTTCGAGGCGGTACGGCGGGTGGCCGGGGGAGGGACGGTCATCGACCCCGACGTGGTCGTGCAGCTGCTGAGCCGCCGCCGGCTGCCCAGGGAACGGCTGACCGGCAGGGAGCACGAGGTGCTGGGGCTGATGGCGGAGGGGCGCTCCAACAGCGCCATCGCCGCCCGGCTGGTCATCTCCGAGGGAGCGGTCGAGAAGCACATCTCCAGCATCTTCCTCAGGCTCGGCCTCGAACCCGCGCCGGACGACCACCGCAGGGTGCTCGCCGTGCTGGCCTACTTAGGGCACTGATTCGGGAAATGAGACGCCCCCGTGTCCAGGCCCGGACACGGGGGCGGGTATCTCAGCGGCTAGCTCAGGGGCGCGCTACCTGACGTCCACGAACTTCGACGGCGACCACGCCTTGTTGGTCACGCTGGAAGCCGTGGCGCCGAGGCGCCAGTAGCCGTCGTACTTGGGCTTGACGGTCTTGCTGTACTTGCCGGAGGAGTTCGCGCCGACGTAGCCGACGAACTTCCAGGTGCTGGTGCCCTTCTTCTTGAAGTAGAGCCGGAGGATCTTCTTCTTCCAGGCGCCCCAAGAGGTGTACCCCCGGTAGACCTTGCCGTAAAGCTTGACGGACTTGCCCTTCTTCACCTTGGACGGCGAGGCCACCAGGGTGATCTTGGACTTGGCCTTGCCGGCGCCCTTGGTGACCTGGAAGCCCTTGACGAAGGCGTAGCTCTTGGAGCCGCGGGTGACGGTGACCTTGAGCTGCCACGAGCCGGTCTCGGTGTCGTAGTCCATCGAGGTCGAGTCGTGGTAGGAGTCGTCCGACTCCAGGCCGGTGTTGAGCGAGTAGTAGTCGTCGCTGTCCTTGCTCTCCAGCCGGACGTCGGTGACCTTCTCCTCGTCGGCCGCGCCGCCGCGCTCCAGCTTGAAGGCGGCGTAGACGTCGATCTCGGTGCCGGACTTCAGCTTGACGGTGTCCGGGTCGACGTTCGCGCTGATCACCCGGGTGGCCTTGGCGACCGCGAGGGTCGTCCAGGCGCCCCAGTCCGGGGTGGCGCCGGTCGCCGCGTTACCGGCGGTCCAGCCGATGCGGTACTTCCAGTCGCCGGGCTTGTCGTTCGACGCGACCGGGATGGACGCCGCCACGCTCACGTCGGAGGGCCCGGGGCTCGGGCTGCTCGTCTGGGCGGGGATGTCGGCCGCGGTGCCCGCGTGGGCGCTGCTCTCGGCCTCCTCGGGCTTCAGGTACTGGATCGACACCTTGCCGGGCTTGCCATCGGCGTACGCGCCGGTGACCGCGACCTTGAACGGGATCTTGTCGCTGCCCGAAGGCGGAATGAATTTGTCGGTGAAGTCGGTGCCGGTTGCAGCCGCACCAAACATGGCGCTGGCGGACGCGGGGGTCAGCGCGGTGATGGCCGCACCGCTGGTGATTACCGCAGCCCCCGTTACGGCCGCAAGTGCAAGCCGCAGGGTCTTCCTCATGATGGATGGCCCCTTACATCGGTCAATTGGAGGGAAAAGTCGGGCTTGTGAGCCTAGTGGGGCTGGTGGGACTCGTCCAGCCAAAAGGCACAACCTACCGGAAAACGCCAAAGCCCGCACAGATCAGATCTGTGCGGGCTCTTGCGTTCGATCTATCGCACGTCGACGTACTTGTACGCCGACCACTTACCGAGGGTGACGGAGGTCGCGAACGCGCCCACGCGCCAGTAGCCGTCGTACTTCGGCTTCACGGTCTTGGTGAACTTGCCCGAGTTGTTCGCGCCGATGTAGCCCGCGAACTTCCAGGTCTTGGTGCCCTTCTTCTTGAAGTAGAGCTTGAGGATCTTCTTCTTCCAGGGGCCCCAGGAGGTGTAGCCACGGTAGACCGTGCCGTACATCTTGACGGACTTGCCCTTCTTGACCTTCGTCGGGCTCACCGCGAAGGTGACCTTCGACTTGGCCTTGCCCGAGGAGCCCTTCGTGACGTTGAAGCTCTTGACGAACTCGTACGTCTTGGTGCCGCGGGTGAAGGTCAGCTTGGCCTGCCAGCGACCGGTGGCGGTGCTGGAGTCCATCGCGACGAAGTCGTAGTACGTCTTGTCGTCGGCCTCGAAGCCGGTGTGCAGCGAGTAGTAGTCGGACGTCTCGTCGCTCTCGACGCGGGCGTCCTTGAAGACCTCGTTGCCGTGCTTCTCGACGATGGCGCGAATGCCGACGTCGACGGAGGTGCCGGACTTCAGCGTCACCGTCGACGGGTCGATGTCGAAGTTCGTCACCCGGGTGGCCGCGGCGACGGTGAAGTCCGTGGCCTTGGTCCATCCGCTGGTCGGCGCCGTGGTGGCGGACGTCTCGGTCAGCGCGAGTTCCAGCCGCCACTTGTCACTGGCGACGTCGTTCGTGGAGACCGGGAGCACGCCCTTGACCACGACCTCGTTCGGGCTGGGAACGGTGGTCACGGCGCTCGGCTGGGTGACGGTTCCGTTCACCCAGGTGATGGAGCTCGCGGTGTCGTCCTTGGTGAAGTGGACCCAGACTTTCTTGTCCGGCTGACCGTTCGTCGCGTACGCGCCGGTCAGCTTGACGGAGAAGTCGATGTTGCTGGAACCACTCGGCGGAAGGAAAGCGTCTACGAACGCTACTGCGTCCGATGAGAACGCGGCATCCGCACTGGCGGGGGTCGCGGTGATGGCCACACCGCTGGCAATGATCGCCGCCCCGCTCACGCCTGCAATGAGGTGCCGCAGGCTTTTCCTCATGGATTCCCCTAACTTAGGTAATTTTGAGGGAAAGGTCGGGTTTGAGCACGTGAGCCTACTGGGGCTGGTGGGGCGCGGTCCACCTGATCGTGAGGGTTCTCACGGAGTTCCCAGGCTCCCGATCACGCCGGGGAATGCGGAGTGGCCTGGGAAGGTTCCAGCATCTGGCACACTGGTAGCCGAACCGCTGCGGTTCCGGTTCCCGCCCCCAACACTGGCAGAGGCGACCCGGCGACCGTCCCTCGGAGAGGAATTTGGTATGAAGCCCGACATTCACCCGGCGTACGTCGTCACCAATGTGACCTGCACGTGCGGGAACACCTTCACGACCCGGAGCACCGCCACCAGCGGTTCGATCCACGCCGACGTCTGCTCGGCCTGCCACCCGTTCTACACGGGCAAGCAGAAGATCCTCGACACCGGTGGCCGCGTCGCCCGTTTCGAAGCCCGCTTCGGCAAGAAGACCGCGGGCAAGTAGCTCGTTACCGGACGCCGGCTCGGAATCGTCCCCCGCGGTATGGGGGGCGGGCCCGAGTCGGCGTTCTTGGTGACTGGGCCATTGGCCCATCGGGGCCAGGGGCAGGGCTTTTTCCACGAAAGGAACGCGTGCGGTGAATCTCGACGAACTCATCGGCGAGTACACGGATCTTGAGAGCCAGCTCGCCGATCCGGCCGTGCACGCCGACCAGGCGAAGGCGAAGGCGTACGGCAAGAGGTACGCGGTGCTGACCCCGATCGTGGCCACCTACCGCGAGCTGGAGGGCGTCCGCGAGGACATCAAGGCCGCCAGGGAGCTGGCCGGCGAGGACCCGTCGTTCGCGGCCGAGGCCGAGGAGCTGGAGCAGCGCGTCCCCGCCCTGGAGGAGCGCCTCAAGCATCTGCTCGTGCCCCGAGACCCCAACGACGACAAAGACATCATCATGGAGATCAAGGCGGGCGAGGGCGGCCAGGAGTCGGCCCTGTTCGCCGGAGACCTGCTCCGCATGTACACCCGGTACGCGGAGCGTGTGGGCTTCCGTACCGAGATCATCGACGCGCAGCACTCCGACCTGGGCGGGTACAAGGACGTCACGGTCGCGATCAAGGCCAAGAACGGCGCCTGGGGGCGGCTCAAGTTCGAGGGCGGCGTGCACCGCGTGCAGCGGGTGCCGGCCACCGAGTCGCAGGGGCGCATCCACACCTCGGCCGCCGGCGTGCTGGTCTACCCCGAGGCGGAGGAGGTCGACGTGCAGATCGACCCCAACGACCTCCGCATCGACGTCTACCGCTCGGGCGGCCCGGGCGGGCAGAGCGTGAACACCACCGACTCGGCCGTGCGCATCACCCACCTGCCGACCGGCGTCGTCGTCTCCTGCCAGAACGAGAAGAGCCAGCTGCAGAACAAGGAGTCGGCGATGCGCGTGCTGCGCGCCCGGCTGCAGGCGCTGGCCGAGGAGGAGGCCAACGCGGCGGCGATGGCCGAGCGCAAGTCGCAGGTGCGCACAGTGGACCGGTCGGAGCGGGTGCGGACCTACAACTTCCCGGAGAACCGCATCTCCGACCACCGGGTGGGCTTCAAGGCCTACAACCTGGACCAGGTGCTCGACGGCGACCTCGACGCCGTGATCCAGGCCCTGCTCGACGCCGAGCTGGCGGAGAAGCTGGCCGCCCACTCGTGACCTCTGGACCCCTGTGAAGCCATGACCTTCCTCCTGGACGAGATCGCCCTCGCCACCGCCCGGCTCGCCGAGGCCGGTGTGCCCTCGCCGCGCACCGACGCCGAGGAGATCGCCGCGTTCGTCCACGGAGTCAGCCGGGGACGGCTGCACTCCGTCAAGGACTCCGACTTCGACGCCCTCTTCTGGGAGGGGATCGCCCGCCGCGAGTCCAGGGAGCCGCTCCAGCACATCACCGGAAGGGCATACTTCCGTTACCTGTCGCTGGAGGTCGGGCCCGGGGTGTTCGTGCCGCGACCCGAGACCGAGGTCGTCGCGGGCTGGGCCATCGACCGGCTGAGCGAGATGGACGTGGCCTCCCCGGTGGTGGTCGACCTGGGCACCGGCTCCGGCGCGATCGCGCTGTCCATCGCCCAGGAGGTCGCGCTGGCCCAGGTGCACGCGGTCGAGATCGACCCCGTGGCGTACGGGTGGGCGAAGCGCAACATCCTCGAACACGGTCAGGGGCGTACCTCGCTCCACCCGGAGGACCTGGCGGACTGCCTGCCCGAACTCGACGGTCAGGTGGACCTGGTCATCTCCAACCCGCCGTACATCCCGCCCGGCGCGGTCCCGCGCGACCCCGAGGTCCGCGACTACGACCCCAGCCGCGCCCTGTACGGCTCGGGCCAGGACGGCCTCGACGAGGTCAGAGCCGTGGAACGTACGGCCAGGCGGTTGCTGCGGCCCGGCGGCCTGGTCGCCGTGGAGCACGCCGACGAGCAGGGCAACGCGGTCTACTGGCTGTTCTCCGAGGACAACGGGTGGCGGGACGCGCGACTGCGGCAGGATCTGACCGGCCGGGATCGTTTCGTCACCGCGAAGTTCGGTCAAGAGTGAGGGAAGTCAATGAGTCGTCGGTATTTGTGTGCGAACCCGGGTGAGCGGGCGTCCGGCCTGATCGACGCGGCCTCGGCCGTGCGCGGCGGCGAACTCGTCGTCCTCCCGACCGACACCGTGTACGGCATCGGCGCCGACGCGTTCACCCCGAGCGCGGTCACCGCCCTGCTCGAGGCGAAGGGCCGCGGCCGGGACATGCCCGTGCCCGTTCTGGTCGGGACCGTACGGGCGGCGAACGCGCTGGTCGAGGGGCTCGGGTCGTACGGGCAGGATCTGATCGACGCGTTCTGGCCGGGGCCGCTGACCCTGATCTGCCGGGTCAACCGGTCGCTGACGTGGGATCTGGGCGAGACCAAGGGCACCGTGGCGCTGCGCATGCCGCTGCACGGGGTGGCGCTCGACCTGCTCAAGGAGACCGGGCCGATGGCCGTCTCCAGCGCCAACCGCTCCGGGGCCGAGCCCGCGACCACCGCCGCCGAAGCCGAGGAGCAGCTGGGCGAGTCCGTCTCCGTCTACCTGGACGGGGGGCCGTGCGACGACAATGTGCCCTCCACGATCCTGGACCTCACCACAGCGGTCCCGAGGGTCCTCCGCCAGGGGGCGATCCCCGCCGACAAGCTCAAGGCCGTTGTGGGCTATCTGGCGACTGACTGAGCCCTATCGGCTACGAGTCCTGGTCTGGAGCCGTTCGGCATAGTCAGGGTGATTCTTTGGGGCGATTCATGCCGTCTGGCTATCGCCCCTGCGTCCGGGGTTCGCCGAAGCTACCGTGAATCAAGGAAGCGCGCCCGGCCGCTGCGCCCGCAGCCAGCGCGACCATTGACGCTGACTTCTGTGCGGAGCGTGCTCATGGCGAAGCTGGACGGGATGGACCCCAAGCTGGTCAGGGAACTCCTGGCGCAGGTCACCCGGGCGGGCGAGCAGATGGACCTGGTCGAGGCGAAGGTGGCGCAGTTCACCCGGACCGCCGGCGTCCCCATCCGCCCCACCCACCGTCCTTCGCAGGTCGCCGACGCCGGCGCCGTCATGGTCAGGGACGTCTCCGCCCGCCTGGCCCTCCTGGAGAAACGCGAGAAGCAGGACCCGCCCCCGCGCCCTTCCACCGACGAAAAGCCGCCCAACTCCGGCGGCCCCGCCTCCGACTCCACCACCAAACCCACTCCCGAAGAGCCCAACCCCAACAAACCCGCCTCCGAAGACCCCTCCACCCAACCCAAGCCCGACCCCGACAAATCCCCACCCTCCAAGGGCGAGTCCGAGC
>NZ_BOOA01000116.1 GCF_016862995.1 Acrocarpospora phusangensis | reverse complement strand
GGGCTCGGCCGCTCCGCAGCGGCCGAGCCGCATGATTGCCGGGGATCGGAGGGATGCGGGGTCAAGAAGGTCTCGTTGCTCAGACGCCGGCGCGGCCGGGCCTTCACTGTCCTCGGATGAGTTTGACCTGCTTGGCGTAGACGCGCTTGCCGAACAGGTTCCAGGCCAGCTTCACCAGGGCGGGCTTGTCCGCCATGAAGTGGGCGTGCTCCTCGGGGGTGATCTCCTCCAGGATGGCGCCCAGCGAGATGAACTTCTTGGTCGCGGACTCCTTGGCCAGCTCCCGGAAGGCCTGCTCGCCCAGCGCGTTCCACTCGGCCACGGTGATGTGCTCGGCGACCAGCGGCAGGATGCGCTCCTCCTCCTCGCCCAGGTGCTCCACCAGCGCCTCGCGGTGCTCCCGCAGGATGGCGACGATCCGGTCGCGCAGGCCCGGGGCCGCGGTGCGCTCCCACTCCGGCAGCAGCGCGGCGACGCGCTCCATGGTGGCGGCCACCACCTCGTGCTGGGCCTCCATCCGGAGCACCAGCTCGGCCTCCAGGTCGACCCGGGCCAGCAGCTTGGGCCAGAGCAGGTTGTCCTCGTTGGTGTGGTGGTGGTGCAGGCCGTCCGCGTACGAGCGGTAGTAGTCGGCGACCACCTTGGCGCGCTCGGCGTCCCCGGCGGCGACCCGGCCCACGATCTCCGGCAGCAGCCGGGACTCGCGCCGGAACACCCGGTGGATGATCACCATTTCCTGGACGTACGGACGGTCGTGGGTGGTGGTGGGCATTTCAGGCTCCTTTACTGGTATGTGCGGTCTCAATCTCCCCCTGGCGTCTTGAAAGCGGCTTGGGACGGTCTTGGGATGTTCGCGGTACTACGCTTAGCTTGTGATGGCTCGTCAGCCTGTGCGCCTGCGCGTACTGGGCCCGCTGGACGCCCGGGTCGGCGGGGTCTCCGTGTCACTGGGCGGTCCCCGGCAGCGGGCGGTGCTGGCCCTGCTGGTGGCGATGCGGGGCGACGTGGTCTCGGTGGACCGCATGATCGAGGACCTGTGGCGCGGGGAGCCCCCGGCCAAGGCGATCGCCTCACTCCAGTCGTACGTGGCGAACCTGCGCCGCACGCTGGAGCCCGACCGGCCGCCGCGCGCCCCCGCCGAAGTGCTCGTCAGCGCCGCCCCCGGGTACGCGATCCGGCTGGACGCCGACGCCGTGGACGCCTGGCGGTTCGAACAGCTGACCCAGCAGGCCAGGACGCTGGGGGAACGGGATCCCGCCGCCGCCAGGAAGGCGCTCGGCGAGGCGCTCGGCCTGTGGCGGGGTGAGGCGTTCGCCGAGGTGGCCGACGAGGAGTGGGCCATCGCCGAGTCGGTCCGGCTGGGCGAGATCCGGCTGGGCGCGCAGGAGCTGCTGGTGGAGGTGACGCTGCGGTCCGCGCCCGCCATCGAGGCGGTGCCGGGGGCCGAGCTGCTCACCCGGCGCCACCCCCTCCGCGAGGAGAGCTGGCGGCTGCTCGCGCTGGCCCTGTGGGGCAGCGGGCGGCAGGCCGACGCGCTGGCCGCGCTGCGCCGGGCCCGGCACATCCTCGCCGAGGAGCTGGGCCTGGACCCGGGGCCCGCGCTGGCCGAGCTGGAGCAGGCCATCCTCGGCCAGGACCTGTCCGTGCTCACGGCCGCCACCCGCGCCCCCGCGCCGCAGCCGGTCCGAGTCGCCGCGGCCGCCGAGCCGCGCGAGTCCGCGTCCGCCCGGGTGACGGAGCCGCTGTTCGTCGGCCGGGAGACCGAACTGGGCGTGCTGACCGGCGCGGCCGGCGAGGTGCTGGCCGGCGGGTCACGCCTGGCGCTGATCAGCGGCGAGCCCGGCGCGGGCAAGACCACCCTGATCAACCGGCTCATCGACGGGCTCGATCCCGCCCGCTGGCGGATCGCCGCCGGCCGCTGCCCCGAGGACGAGGGCGCGCCGCCCGCCTGGGCGTGGATCGAGGCGCTCCGCCCGCTGACCGGAGAGGTCCCGCTCGGCGGCTACCAGGCCGAGCTCGCGCCGCTGCTCGGCGAGGGGCAGCACCCCACCGAGGAGAACGCGGCCGTCGGCCGGTTCCGGCTGCACCGCGCCGTCTGCGCCTGGCTGCGCGGGATGACCGGCGACCCCGCGCGGAACGGTCCAGCGGCTCCGGGCCGGGCCCTCGCCATCCTCCTGGACGACCTGCACCGGGCCGACGCCGAGACACTGGGCCTGCTCACCGCCGTGGCCGAGGAACTGGCGGGCGCGCGCATCCTGCTGGTGGCCGCCTTCCGGCCGTCCGACGTGACCGAGTCGCAGGAGAACGCGTTCGCGCAGCTGGCCCGGCTCTCGCCGATCCGGCTGCCGCTGGCCGGACTGTCGGCCGGCGACATCGGGCGGCTCGTCACCTCCATCTGCGCCAGGCCGGTGGACGAGGACACGATGGCCTCACTCGCCGAACGCACCGGCGGCAACCCCTTCTACGTACGGGAGAGCGCCCGGCTGCTGGACTCGGAGGGACGGCTGGGCGCGGTCCCCGACGGCGTCAGGGACGTGCTCAGGCGGCGGCTCGCCCGGCTGCCCGCCCCCGCCGTGAGCGTGCTCAGGCTGGCCGCCGTGGTCGGCCGCGAGGCCGAGGTGGAGGTCCTGGTCGGGGCCGCCGACGCGGACGAGGACGGCGTGCTGGACGCGCTGGAGGCCGGCGTGCTCACCGGGCTGCTCACCGAGCCCGCCCCCGGCCGGGTCAGGTTCGCGCACGCGCTGGTCCGCGACACGCTCCACCAGGACCTGTCCCAGATGCGCCGGGCCAGGACGCACGCCCGGGTGGCCGACTCCATCGCCCGCCTGCACCCGGGCGACCTGCCCGCGCTGGCCCACCACTACGCCCGCGCCGCCACCTCCGCCACCGCCGAGCGCGCCATGGACTACTCCCTCAGGGCCGGCGAGCTGGCCACCCGCCGGTACGCCCACGACACCGCCGCCGACCTGTTCGCCCAGGCGCTGGAGTGCTTCGAACGGGTGCCCGGCGAGGTCGGCGACCGGGACGCCAGGCGCATCGAGCTGCTGGCTCGCCTGGTCCGCGCGCAGGTGCTGTCCGGGGACGTGGCCGCGGCCAGGGAGACCCGGCGGCGCGCCATCGACCTGGCCGAGGAGGCCGGCCGGGACGATCTGCTGATCATCGCGTTCACCTGCTGGACCGAGGCCACCCCCTGGCAGATCAAGCCGTACGGCATGGTGGACGAGCGCATGGTCGACCTGCTGACCCGGCTGCTGCGCCGCGCCGACATCGAGCCGCTGACCCGGTGCGGGCTGCTGGAGATGCTGGCCTCCGAGCTGGAGGGCGACGACGACCAGCGGGAGGTCGCCGCGGCCGCCGAGCTGGCGGAGCTGGCCGCCACCCTGGGCGACCCGGTGGCCGAGGCCGCCCACCTGATCGTGGAGATCCGCCACAGCCGCTGGGAGACCGAGCCGCGCCGGGTGATCGAGCTGGCCGAGCGGCTGGCCGAGGTCGGGGCGGCCCACCACATGGTCGCCTACCGCTGGTACGGCGAGTTCGCGGCCGCCCGGGGCGCCTGCCTGCTGGGCGACCTGCCCCGCATGCGCGCGCACCTGGACCGGGCCCAGGAGATCGCCAAGACGTACCAGATGGTGGAGGCCCGGGCGGTCGGCGCGGTCGCCGAGGCCACCCTGGCCCACATCGCCGGCCGGCTGGCGGAGGCGGAGCAGCGCTTCAAGGACGCCTACACCGCCATGGCGCGGGCCGGTTCGATCCACGCGGACAGCGCGCTGGCCTTCTCGGTCTTCGGCATCCGGCTGGACCAGGACCGGCTGGCCGAGTACGCGCCCGTCGCCGACCTGCTGTTCGAGACGCACGGCCGGGTGGCCGCGGACGTGGTGGCGATCTGCCTGCTCGCGGCCGGGCAGCCGGAGCAGGCCCAGGCCGCGCGGGCGCGCGGCGAGACCCTGCGGCGCGACTACTACTACTCCATGTACGCGGTGATGCGCGGCCTGGCGGTGGCGCGGCTCGGCACCCGGGCCGAGATGGCCGAGATGATCGAACTGCTGGGCGAGATCAGGGACATCGTGCCGGGGACGGCGTCGCTGTCGGTGGCGGCCCGCCCGGTGGCGCACACGATCGGCGATCTGCTGCTGGCCGCGGGCCGCCCGGCGGAGGCGGCCGAGAACTACCGGCACGCGGCCGCGATCGCCCGGATCCACGGCGCGGTGCCGTGGGCGGCCCAGGCCGAGGAGGCCGCGCGGAAGGCCCTCGGACTGGTCTCCAAGACGGCCCCAAGAGGCGGTCAAGAGGGCTGACCGACCGTGGGGGTGCAACCTGATGAAAAGGACACCCCCATGGCTCGTCTCCTCGGCCGCCTCGGCGGCGCGTCCGCGGCCCATCCGTGGCGCACCCTGCTCGCCTGGTTCCTCGCCCTGGTCGCCGCCGTCGGCGTGGCCGGGGTCGCGGGCGGCGACACCCACGACGACTACAACATCCCCGGCATCCCCTACCGCGTGGGGACGGAGTACCTCGCCGACCACTTCCCCGAGATGTCCGGCGCCACCGCCCGCGTGGTCGTGCACGGCGACCGGGCCGTGCCCGAGCCGCTGCTGGCCGAGCTGGCGGACCGGCTGACGCTGATGCGCGGCGTCGCGGCGGTCGCGCCGCCCCGGCTGTCGGCGGACGGCGACACCGCCCTGATCGCAGTCGGCTACCGCATCCCGGTGACCGACTTCGCCGGATCGGAGGGCGTGGACGCGCTGCGCGCCGCCGCCGTCCCGGCCGAGCAGGCGGGCTTCACCGTGGCCTTCGGCGGCGAGGTGCCGGAGAACTTCTCCGCGCCGAGCGGCACGGCCGAGGCGGTCGGCGTGATCGCGGCGCTGGTCATCCTGGTGGTCGCGCTGGGCTCGCTGGTCGCGGCCGGGCTGCCGATCCTGGTGGCCCTGATGGGCCTCGGCGTCGGCACCTCGCTGATCACGCTGCTGGCGGCGGTCACCGACATCTCCTCCACGGCGCCCACCATCGCCTCCATGGTCGGCCTGGGCGTGGGCATCGACTACGCGCTCTTCCTGGTCGCCCGGCATGTGGAAGGGCTGCGCCGGGGCCTGTCACCGCGCGAGGCGGCGGCCGAGGCCACCGCCACCGCGGGCTCCTCGGTGATCGTGGCGGGCCTGACCGTGCTGGTCTCCCTGTTCGGCCTCAACCTGTCCACGCTCCCGGTCTACGCGTCGTTCGCGTACGCCACCTTCGCCACCGTGGGCGCGGTCATGATCGCCTCCATCACCCTGGTCCCCGCCATGCTGGGGCTGGCCGGCCGCCGCGTGCTGCCCCGCCGCGAGCGTGCCGGCGACCCGGTCCGTACGGTCGTGCCCTCCGGCCCCACCCGGACGGAGCGCTGGGCGCGCTGGGTCGGCGCCCGGCCGGTCAGGTCCGCGCTGGCCGCCCTGGTGGTGCTGCTGGCCCTGGCCGCCCCGATGCTGGGCATGCGCACCTGGCCGCAGGACGCGGGCAGCCAGCCGGAGAGCAACACGACCCGGATCGCCTACGACCTGGTCGCCCGGGAGTACGGCCCCGGCGCCAACGGCCCCATCGTGATCGCCATGCCGGCCGCGCTGGCCGCCCGGGTGGCCGGGGCGCTGCCCGGCGAGCCCGGCGTGCAGGCGGTCACGCCGCCGCGGATCCGGGGCGAGGCGGCCGTGCTCACGGTGGAACCGGCCACCGGCCCGCAGGACGAGCGGACCACGGAGCTGGTCAAGCGCCTGCGCGACACGCTGCCCGCCGGGGTGATGGTGACCGGGACCGTGGCCGGCTTCGGCGACATCTCGGACCGGCTGGCCGAGCGCCTGTGGATCGTGGTCGCCTTCGTGGCCGGCCTGTCCCTGCTCCTGCTCACCGTGCTGTTCCGGGCCCCGGTGGTGGCGCTGAAGGCGGCCGTCATGAACCTGCTCTCGGTGGCCGCCGCGTACGGGGTGATCACCGTGATCTTCCAGACGGACGCGGGCGCGAGCCTGGTCGGGCTGCCGCACGGCGGGCCGATCTCCAGCTGGGTGCCGATCCTGATGTTCACCGTGCTGTTCGGCCTGTCCATGGACTACGAGGTCTTCCTGCTCTCCCGGATCAGGGAGGACTGGCTGGCCACCGGCGACGCCCGGGGCAGCGTGGTGCGCGGCCTGGCCGCCACCGGAAAGGTCATCACCAGCGCGGCGGCGATCATGGTCGCGGTGTTCGTGGGCTTCGCCCTGGACCCGGACGTGACGGTCAAGACCACCGGCGTCGGCATGGCCACGGCCGTGCTGATCGACGCCACCATCGTCAGGATGGTGCTGGTGCCCGCCACGATGGCGCTGCTGGGCCGGGCCAACTGGTGGCTGCCCGGCTGGCTGGACCGGCTGCTGCCGAAGACCGGGCACGCGGCGCCGGCCCCGCCGGAGCGGGAACTGGCCCGGCTCTAACCGCCGGGCACGGTGAAGATCGCCCAGACGACCTTGCCGCTGCCCCGCAGGATGGTCCAGCCCCAGGTGAGGCTCAGCTCCTGGACCAGGAGCAGGCCGCGCCCGGATTCGGCGAAGTCGTCCTCGGGGCACATCATCGGCGCCCGCTCGCTGGGATCCCGGACGGCGCACGCGACGTGGTAGCTCTGGCTGGCCAGCCGCAGCTGGACCGGGGCGCCGGCCGCGTCGCCGTTCAGGCCGTCCGCCAGAGCGTGCCGCAGGGCGTTGGTGACCAGTTCGGAGACCACCAGCTGGACGTCGTCGGTGACCTGGGGCAGACCCCAGTCCCGTAACGTCTGGGCGGCGAACCGCCTGGCCACGGAGGCCGAGCCCGCACCCGCTCGCAGAGCGCAGCTGGCGGGTGCGGGCCAGCTCAAGTCAGGCCCCACAACCGACTCGAACTCCGGGATAAGCCAAGAAGGCGCCGTGCCGACGCCTCGGCCTGCCAGATGTGCGGTCATCGCCGTCCCTGAAGGTAACTATCGGCCTTCCCTGTACATCATATGCAATCACGGATGCACGTGCATCGGTACGTACATCATCAGTTTCCCGGTAAATATTCGTAACCACGAAGTTGTCAGGCTGACGAGAAGATCGGCTACCCCGGGCGTGCCCGCAATGCGACAATGGTTCACTGTTCCGGGAATCGTCTGTCCATCCATGCCAGGAGTCGACGTGAACGCGGTGCCTGATGCCGGCGGGGAACCTAGGGTTCTGCCCTATTCGCGCGGCGGCCCGACCGTCCTGCGCATCCTTCTTGGTGCGCAGCTGAGGAGGCTGCGCCGGGCCAAGGGGATCTCCCCCGACGACGCGGGGCACATCATCCGCGCCTCCCACGCGAAGATCAGCCGCCTGGAGCTGGGGCGGGTAAGTTTCAAGGAACGCGACGTCGCGGACCTGCTGACCATGTACGGCCTGACCGATCCCGACGAGCGGGCCGCCCTGCTCACGCTTGCCAGGGAGGCCAACACGCCCGGCTGGTGGCACAAGTACAGCGACCTCCTGCCGAGCTGGTTCGAGGTCTACGTCGGCCTCGAGGAGGCCGCGGCGGTCATCCGGAGCTACGAGGTCCAGTTCGTCCACGGACTGCTCCAGACGCCCGACTACGCCCGCTCGGTCATCAGGCTCGGCCACGACGCCCCCGACGACGAGATCGACCGCCGGGTCGCGCTCCGGGTGGCCCGGCAGAAGCGGCTGGAGGGCCCGGAGGCGGTCAAGCTCTGGTCGGTGGTCGACGAGGCCGCGCTGCGCCGCCCGCTCGGCGGCAGGGAGACGATGCGGGGCCAGGTGGAGCACCTCCTGGAGATGACCCGTAACCCGAATGTGACCCTGCAGATCGTGCCGTTCGACCGGGGCGGGCACGCCGCCGCCGGCGGGCCGTTCACGATCCTGCGCTTCGACGAGCGGGAGCTGCCCGACGTGGTCTACCTGGAGCAGCTCACCAGCGCGCTCTACCTGGAGAAACCCGAAGAGGTCGACCGCTACATGCAGGTCATGAACACCCTCTGCGTGGAGGCCAGGCCGGTCTCCGAGACCCCCGCGTTCCTGGAGGACGTCCTCAGATCTCTCTAGCCGCCGCGTGCAATTACGAACGCAATCACATCCGCAAACACAGATGCACGTGCACGGCATAGGCTGCTCTCCAGAACGACACACCTGGAGGGCAGGATGGAGCACGTCCCCAACGCGAACGATCTGAGCGGCACCACGTGGCGCAAGAGCACCCACAGCAATCCCAGCGGCAGTTGCGTCGAGGTGGCCCGCCTCGCCGACAACAAGGTCGCCTTCCGTAACTCCCGCTTCACCACCGGTCCCGCGCTGGTGTTCGGCCGCGCGGATCTGGCCGCGTTCCTGCAGGCGGTGAAGTCCGGCGAGTTCGACGACCTGACGGTGTAACCAACTGGAACGTTCGAATCCCGGACGCCCAGGACCCGGCCGGGCGAATCGGGCGGATGTCTCCGGCGCCCTTCCGGGCGGCCAGGGCGCGCGCGCGCCGGCCACCCGGAAGGGCTGTATACAGGGGTCGTGAAGTTGGACGAGCTGGATCGCGCCATCATCGGGGCCCTGGTCGAGGACGCCCGATCGACATATGCCGAGATCGGCGGCCAGGTGGGGCTGTCGGCTCCCGCCGTCAAGCGGCGGGTGGACCGGCTGGTGCAGACGGGCGCGATCACCGGGTTCACCGCGCGGGTGGAGCCGTCCGCGCTGGGGTGGACCACCGAGGCGTACGTGGAGTTGTTCTGCCAGGGGAAGACCTCGCCGAGCGCGATCGCGCTGGCGGTGGCGGGCCTGCCGGAGGTCGTGTCCGCGTGCACGGTCACCGGCGAGGCCGACGCTTTGTTGCACATCCGGGCGACCGACGTGCGCCACGTGGAACAGGTCATCGAGCGCATCGCCGCCGAGCCTTTCGTGGTGCGGACCAAGAGCGCGATCGTGCTCACCCGCCTGATCACGCCGCGGCCCGCGTAACGAATCGCCGGTCAGGGCCGGGAAAACGCAATCGATCTCCATTGAGGCGCAATGCCGCCGCATTGGCGGGAACTCGCGGCGTTCCTACCCTGAAGACAGCAACCCGGCCCTCTTTGTGGAGATATTTCGTGATTCCTGCGCACATGACCGTAGGTCTTTCTGACCACCGGGTCGCGACGACCCGGCATTTCCTGATGTGCCGTCCCCAGTTCTTCGGAGTCACGTACTCGATAAATCCATGGATGGATCCGAGCCGGGGCGCCGACGCGGCGACCGCCGTACGGCAGTGGGAGGCGCTGAAGAGCGCCTACGAGTCGCTCGGCCACAAGGTGAGCGTGATCGACCCGGTCGACGGCCTGCCGGACATGGTGTTCGCGGCCAACGGCGCGCTGGTCGTGGACGGCAAGGTCTACGGCGCGCGCTTCGCGCACCAGGAGCGGGCCGCCGAGGCCCCCGCCTACCTGGACTGGTTCGCCCAGCGCGGCTACCCGGTCAAGGAGCCCGCGTTCACCAACGAGGGCGAGGGCGACTTCCTCACCCTGGACGAGGTCATCCTGGCGGGCACCGGCTTCCGGACCGACGTGGCGGCGCACCTGGAGGCGCAGGAGTTCCTGGGCCGGCCGATGATCACGCTGCGCCTGATCGACCCGCGCTTCTACCACCTGGACACGGCGCTGTTCGCGCTCGGCGACGGCAACGTCTGCTACTACCCGGGGGCGTTCTCCGAGGGCAGCCTGCGGGTGCTGCGCCGGATCTTCCCCGACGCGGTGCTGGGCGATGAGGCGGACGCGCTGGTGCTCGGCCTCAACGCGGTCAGCGACGGCAGGAACGTCATCGTCAACGCCGAGGCGACCGGGCTCCGCGACACCCTCACCCGCAATGGTTACGACGTCGTGCCCGTCGAGCTGACCGAGCTGCGCAAGGCCGGCGGCGGGCCCAAGTGCTGCACTCTGGAGATCCGCCTGTGAACACTAGGGACTTCATCGAGCTGAGCGAGAGCCGCAGCGCGCACAACTACCACCCGCTCCCCGTCGTGATCGCCTCCGCCGAGGGCGCCTGGGTCGTCGACGTGGACGGCAACCGCTACCTGGACTGCCTGGCCGGCTACTCCTCCCTCAACTTCGGCCACGGCAACCCGGAGATCCTGGCCGCGGCCCGCGACCAGCTGGACCGGGTCACCCTGACCAGCCGCGCCTTCTACCACGACCGGTTCGCCGCGTTCGCGGCCGGGCTGGCCGAGCTGTGCGGCAAGGACATGATCCTGCCGATGAACACCGGCGCCGAGGCGGTCGAGACGGCGATCAAGGTCGCCCGCAAGTGGGGGCACGAGGTCAAGGGCGTACGGGAGCCCAACATCATCGTGATGGAGGACAACTTCCACGGCCGTACCACCACGATCGTCAGCTTCTCCACCGACCCGGACGCCCGCGACGGCTACGGCCCCTACACCCCCGGCTTCCGAATCGTGAAGTACGGCTCCGCCGAGGCGATCCGGGAGGCCGTCGACGAGAACACGGTGGCGGTGCTGATCGAGCCCATCCAGGGTGAGGCGGGCGTGCTCGTGCCGCCGGACGGCTACCTCGCCCAGGTCAGGGAGATCTGCACCTCGGCCGGCATCCTGATGATCGCCGACGAGATCCAGTCGGGCCTCGGCCGTACGGGCGAGACGTTCGCCTGCGACCACGAGGGCGTCGTCCCGGACATGTACGTCCTGGGCAAGGCGCTCGGCGGCGGCGTCGTGCCGGTCTCCGCGGTGGCCGCAGACGCGGACGTGCTCGGCGTGATCAGGCCGGGGCAGCACGGGTCCACGTTCGGCGGCAACCCGCTGGCCTGCGCGGTCGGCAGCGCGGTGGTCGCGATCCTGAACCGGGGCGAGTTCCAGCGCCGGGCGCGGGAGCTGGGCGCGGGCCTGCACGAGCGGCTGCGCGAACTGCCGGGCGTGGTGGCGGTGCGCGGGCGCGGGCTGTGGGCGGGGATCGACATCGATCCTTCGCTGGCGAGCGGCCGCCAGGTGTGCGAGGCGCTGATGCGCCGGGGCGTGCTGGCCAAGGACACCCACGGCTCGACCATCCGGCTGGCCCCGCCGCTGGTGGTCACCGCCGAGGATCTGGCCTGGATGGTGGACCGGCTGGGGGACGCGCTGAGCGCGTTCCAGGCCGAACGCCAGGCGCAGCCGATCGCCTGAGGGCTAGGCCGGTCTCCCGGGGAAGGGCACCCGGGAGATCTCGGCCAGCTCCGGCGGGTCCGCGGCGGCCTTGGGGCTGTACCAGCGGGCCTCCGGCACGCCGCCCGGGAAGGTCAGCGTGGCCAGGGCGTTGGCGAACCAGGGACCGTGGGTGATCCGCCACCGGTACGGCGGCTTGGGCAGCCGGGCGGTCCTGGCGAGCAGCCCGCCGAACAGGCCGGCCACGCCGAACTGGGCGACGATGTTGGCCAGCCGGAGCGTACGGCTGAGCGGGTTCCTGATCGGGGAGCAGACCAGCTGGTAGAGCGGCACGCCCTTGGCCTTGGCCACGTACGAGTAGTGCACGTCGCCGGAGAGCATCAGCACGGTCGAGCCCGACTCGCCCAGCAGCCGGCACAGCCGTTCGAAGGAGCGCCGGAAGGCCGCCCAGTGCTCCAGGTCGACGGCCTGCCGGATGCGTTCCGACCAGCGGGCCACCCGTTCGCCCCACGCCCCGTCGGCGAGCGCCTCGTTCCAGGCCTCGACGTGGTGGATGCCGGCGGGCAGCAGCACGGGCACCGACGAGCCGACCAGCAGCAGCCGGTGCTCGCCCGTGACCTGCCCCTCCAGCCAGGCCCACTCGGTGGAGTCCAGCACGGAGCGCTCGCCCGGCACGAGGTGGCGGGCGCACCGCGTGTCCAGCATGATCAGCCGGGTGTCGCCGTAGTCCCGGGCGTAGCTCCAGCGGCTGGTGGTGGGGTCGGCGTCGGCCCGCTCGGCGAACGCGTCCAGGACCTCGGCCCCGTCCGCCATCTCCCTGACCTTCAGGAAGACCTCGTCGACGGCCCGTTCGGCCGGCGTCAGGTTCCCCAGATGCTGGTACACCCAGTACGCCCCGAGCCCCGCCACCACCCGCCGCCGCCACCACGGAATCCGGGCCATGCTCTCCCGCCACGGCTGCGAGGTGTTCCAGTCGTCCCGCAGGTCGTGGTCGTCGAAGATCATCGCGGTCGGCACCGTGGAGAGCACCCACCGGATCTCCGGATCCGTCCAGGCCTGCCGGTACAACTCCGCGTACTCCTCGAAGTCGGCGATCTCGTCCACCGGCTCCGAGCCGCCGCGCCGCGACCGGATGTACTCCACCATCTCCGCCGACGGCTCGTCGGCGTACACCTGATCCCCCAGCATCAGCAGCAGATCGGGCAGCTCGTCGTCCACCGTCAGCTCGTGCCCGTACGCCCGGAGCGTGTCCACGCCATGACTCACCAGATGCGGCAGATCGTGCGGCACACTCGTCCGGCAGGACCCGAACACCACCCGCTCCAGCTTCCGGACCGGCCGGATCACGCTCCGCTCCATCCCCTCCTCGGGCCACACCGCCACCCCGTCCAACTCCACCCGGTACGGCACCGCCTCCCGCACCGGCACATCCACCAGCGCGAAATGATGCCCGTGCACGGTGAAGGTCGGCTCCTGGGCGCGCTCCTCCCCCGCCACCACGCTCACCTGGCAGGGATGGCTGGTCTCCACCCAGATGGTCGCCGTCGAACCGTCCGCATGCCGCAACAGCGGCCCGATCACGAGGTCTGCCACCCCCAAGGAATACCGCAGGGGGACCTCTCCCGCACACCCCGATCATGAGCACGACACGCTCCAAATCGGCGAACAGGGAGACCTATTCCGCCGACTCGGCATATTCCCTTCGGGATCAGGGCCAGGATTGGATCATAGGTAGCGGCGTCGTCCGGGTCGCTTGCGGTGGAACGCTCCGTCAACGACGACGGGGTGAGTGCCGGAGGCATGCCCGGGGGGCGCACCGACACTAGGTGGAGGAGAACTCTCCGACATGACCATCACGGATTTCCCGACAACGACGTCGGGGATTCGGAGCGCGGTCCGTGGGCGGCAGGCGTTGCGCGCCGCCCACGCTCAGCTCTCCGAGGCCGCCCGCTTCCTCGGGCTCGACGAAGGTCTGCGCCACATGCTGGCCACCCCGCGCAGGTCCCTGACCGTCTCGGTTCCGGTACGCCGGGAGGACGGCCGCATGGAGGTCGTCCAGGGATACCGCGTCCAGCACAATCTGACCCGCGGCCCCGCGAGGGGCGGCATCCGCTTCCACCCGGACACCGACATGGCCGAGGTGACCGCCCTGGCCATGGGGATGACGTGGAAGTGCGCCCTGGCCGGCATCCCGTACGGCGGGGCCCAGGCCGGCGTGGCCGTGGACCCGCGCGCGTTCACCCGGCGGGAGCTGGAGCGGGTCACCCGGCGGTACACCAGCGAGATCCACCCGCTGATCGGGCCGGACCGGGATGTCCCCGCACCGGACGTCGGCACCGACGAGCGGACCACGGCGTGGATCACCGACACCTACGGCGTGGGCGCGACCGGGGGCGAGTCGCGGGCGGCGGGGGCCGCACGCGGGATCATGATCGCCGCGCTGGCCGCGCTGGGCCGCCTCGACGGCCGTACGGTCGCGGTGCAGGGGTTCGGCAAGGTGGGCTCGACGCTCGCGACGATGCTGGCGGAGGCGGGCTGCCGAGTGGTGGCCCTCTCGGACACCACGGGCGCGATCCACGCCGACCGCCTGGACGTGGCCGACGTCCAGCCCTGGGCGGCCGCCGGCGGCGGGCTGCGCGGCTATCCACGCGCGGACGCGATCACCCAGGACGAACTGCTCGGACTCGACGTGGACGTCCTGGTCCCCGCCGCTCTGGAGGGGGCGCTGACCGAGGGCAACGCGTCCCGGGTGCGGGCGCGGCTGATCGTGGAGGCGGCGAACGGCCCGACCACCCCGGAGGCCGACCAGATCCTCGCCGGCCGGGGCGTCACGATCGTGCCGGACATCCTGGCCAACGCGGGCGGAGTCATCACGGCCCACCTCGAACGGCTGCGCGACAGCCAGGTCTGTCCCTGGAGCGCGCACGAGGTCGAGGTGAGGCTGCGCGAGACGGTCGAGGGCGCGTTCCGCGAGGTGAGCGCGCTCGCTGCGGCGCGGGGGCTGACCCTGCGGCAGGCCGCGTACGCCGTCGGCGTCGGCCGGGTCGCCGACGCGCACCGGGCCCGCGGCCTCTGCCCGTGAGTCCGCGGGGGTCCTCCGGCATCCATCGGTGAGCTTCGGCGAGCCCCGGTGAGCTTCGGTGGCCCCGGTGAGCCGGTCAGGCGGAAGCGACGATCTGTTCGCACAGGAGATGCGTCTCCAGCGCGTCGCCGGCGTCGAGCAGCCTGTCCGCGCCGACCGCGTCCAGGAAGGTGTGGCAGGCCTGCTCGATGCCGCGCTGCCGGGACACCGGCGTCCAGTCGGGGCGGCGGGCGAGCGACTCGCCGGGACCGAACTCCACGACGTCGCCGAGGTTGACCACGCGGCGCTTGACCCCGCCGCCCATGGTCTCGCAGGTCTCCTCGGCGGCGCCGCTCACCCTGCTCATGATCCCCAGTGCCGTGAACCCGTCGCCGTCGAGTTCGAGCACCACGTGCTCCAGCAGGCCGGCGACGATCCGCGTCCTGATCCTGGTTCCGGTGACCTCCCCCGGGGCCAGGAAGCGCAGCGTGTCGACGACGTGCACGAAGTCGTCGAAGACCGCCGTACGGGGGTCCTCGGCCAGGCCGGTCCGGTTCTTCTGCATGATCACCAGGTCCCGCGGGAGGCCGGCCAGGGCGGCGTAGCCGGGGGCGTACCGGCGGTTGAAGCCCACCATCAGCGAGCGTTCCCTGGCCCGGGCCAGGGCGACCAGGCGTTCCGCGTCGGCGTAGTGGTAGGCGAGCGGTTTGTCCACGAAGACGTGCACGCCCGCGTCCAGCAACTGGGAGACGATCTCCACGTGGGCGGCGGTGGCCGCGTGCACGAACGCGGCGTCCAGCCCGGCGTCGATCAGATCCGCCACCCGCGTGAACCGCGCGGGGATCCGGTACGCCTCGCCCGAGCGCCGCAGCCGCTCCGGATCGCGGGTACACAGCCGCAGGTCGAGCCCGGGGGTGGCGGCGAGGACCGGCAGATACGCCTTGGTGGCGATATCGCCGAGCCCAATGATTCCGATACGCATCCCCCGACCCTACTGAAGATCACCCTATGGACGGATATATGACTCTTTGAGAGCTTCGTCCAGCGGGGTGGGGGTCAGGCCGAAGGTCCGCTGGAAGGCGGAGGAGTCCAGCACGAACGGGCGGTCGAACTGGTAGCGGGTCTCCCGCAGTTCCCGCATGAACGGCTGCACCAGGCCCAACGCCTTGATCAGCCAGTACGGCACCTCCATGACGCGCGGCTTCCGCGCCCCGGCCAGGAACGCGGTGCGCTCGGCCACCGTGCGCGCGGACATCGCGGGCAACGTGGGCACATGCCACGGCCGCCCCCAGGCCCGCTCGTCCGTGCCCGCGATCGCGAGCGTGCGCGCCACGTCGGGCAGGTACGTCCACGCGCGCGGGATGTCGGGATCGCTGAGCACGGTGACCCGCTTCCCCGCCGCCGCCGGCTGGATCACGTACGGCGACAGGAAGCCCTGGTCGGTCGAGCCCGGGCCGAAGTAGTCGGAAGCGCGGATCTCGGTCGTGCGCACCCGCCCGGCCTCGTGCGCCGCCAGCGCCTGACGCCACATCTCGGCCCGGACCCTGCCCTTGACGCCCCTGGAGGCGAGGGGCAGGTCCTCGGTCATCGGGCCGTCCACGGGGCCGTAGCTGTAGAGGTTGCCGAGGATCACGTAGACGGCGCCGGTGGACTCGGCGGTCCGCAGCATGGCGTCCGCCATCGGCGGCCAGTCGGTGGTCCAGCGGTGGTAGCGCGGGTTCACGCAGTTGTAGAGGACGTCGGCGCCCGCCGCCGCGCGGGCCAGGGCGGTGTGGTCCGAGGCGTCGGCGGCGATCTTGGTGGCCTGGTCGGCCCCGGAGCCGGAGCGGGTGACCTGGACGACCTCGTGGCCCTGCTGGTGGAGGAGTTCCGCGAGCTGACGGCCGACCTGGCCGGCTCCGATGACGACGTGCTTGCCCATGATGTGTCTCCTGTTGCTCTCGTCAGTTCTCGGCCGCTGCCTTGAGGGCGGCCAGGTAACGGTCGTGGCCTTGGCGGAGCTTGTCCGTGCCGTACAGGACGGAGGCGAACAGGCCGGCCAGGGATTCGGACATGGTGACGCGGGTGCGTCCGCCGTCCAGGGGTTCGAGCAGGTGGCGGTCGACGGCGCGGTAGCCGAAGACGACGCCGCTCCAGGTGAGCTCGCGGCGGGGCTCGACCACGGCGAACCGTGAAGTGATCTTCAAGCCGCCGAGCTTCCACCGGAAGCGCTCGCCGGGAGCCATGACGCCCAGGTCCAGGACCTGATACTCCGGGTACCAGCCCGGCCAGCCGCGCAGGTCGCTCAGGAGCGCCCAGACCCGCTCGACCGGGGCGTTCACCACGACCGAGGACGAGGAGGTCACGGGGGCCCGCTCGTCGATGCGGCCCTTCGCCGCGTATTCGGTGTGCAGGTCGTCGAGGGAGGGCCCCCGGTAGAACAGAGCGCTCATCTGCGTCTCCTGGATCGTCGCTTCCTTACGAGAGCAATGCTCTCCCATGAGAGCACTAGTCGTCAAGAGCACTGCTCTCGGTTTGTGTCAGCGCTCTGATATGGTGCGGGGGTGAGCGCAAGCCGTACCGCACGGGAACGTGTGAGAGCAGAGCTGGTCCGGGAGATCACCGACATCGCCAGGAGCCACCTGGCCGACGAGGGGGCGAGCGGGCTCTCGCTGCGCGCCATCGCCCGCGAGATGGGCATGGTGTCATCCGCCATCCACCGCTATTTCGCGACGAAGGATGACCTGCTCACGGCACTGATCATGGACGGGTACAACGCCGCGGGAGCGACCCTGGAATCGGCCGACGCCGCCTGCTCCCCCGGCGACTACCCCGGGCGCTGGCTCGCGGTCTGCCACGCCCTCCGCTCCTGGGCCCTCGCCAACCCGCACGAGTACGCGCTGATCTACGGCTCACCGGTCCCCGGCTACCGCGCCCCCGAGGACACGATCGTCCCCGCCGGCCGCTCCACCACCGTGTACGGCCGCATCCTCGCCGACGCCCACGAGGCCGGCCGCCTCGTCCCCCCGGACACCATGGGACCCCCGGTCCCCGCCATCCTGAGCGAGGACGCCCAGGCCGTGCGCAGCGTCATGCCGGGCGTCTCCGACGACCTCGTCTCCCGCGCCATCATCGCCTGGACCGGCCTCTACGGCATGATCAGCTTCGAGCTCTTCGGCCAGTTCAACAACGTGATCACCCACAGGACCGAGTTCTTCGACCACAACATGCGCGCCCTGGCCGCCTTCCTGGGTCTCCGCTAAGTCCGGCACGGCTCCTCTGGAGCGGTGACCGGGAACAGGAGCGTGCGGGCGTACGCGATGGCGGCGGGCGTGTCCGCGAACACCAGGCCATCCCGGCGAAGATGGTCGGCGACACCGAGCGTGGCCAGAACCTGGTCGTGCCCGGGCTTGATCCCCGAGATCAGGACGGTGATCCCCCGGTGCTCCAGCCGTCCGACGGCGTCGCCGAGCACCTGGGCGCCGGTCGCGTCCAGGGTGGTGATCCGGGACATGCGCAGAATGACCACGCGCACGTCGGCGACCTCGGAGAGTTCGAGCAGGAAACGATGGGCGGCGCCGAAGAACAGCGGCCCGTCGAACCGGTAGGCCACGATGTGCTCGCTGAGCAGGGCCTGCTCCTCGGCGCTATGGTCACCGGCCGCCAGCGGAACCTGATCCAGCCGGGCGGTGCGGGCGACCGCCCGGAGCGCGAGCACGGCGGCCAGGCCGAGCCCGATGCCCACGGCGGTGACGAGATCGAACACGACGGTCACGGCGAAGGTCAGCACCAGCACGAAGGCGTCCCCACGGGTCGCGCGGACCAGCGCGAACAGGGAGCCGACCTCCACCATGCGCACGGTGGTGGCCAGCAGGACCCCGGCGAGCGCCGCCAGCGGGATCGCGCCGACCAGCGGACCGGCGGCCAGCACGATGACCGCGAGGACCGCGGCGTGGGTGATCGCGGCCAGCCGCGACCTGGCCCCGGCCCTGACATTGACGGCCGTACGGGCGATCGCCGCGGTGGCGGGGACCCCGCCGAACAGGGGCGCGGCGATGTTGGCGACGCCCTGCCCGAACAGTTCGCGGTCCGGGTCGTGCCGCTCACCGACGCTCATCCCGTCGGCGACGGTCGCGCACAGCAGGCTCTCCAGCGCGGCCAGCGCCGCCACCGCCAGCGCGGACGGCAGCAGCGTGCCCGCCATGCCGAGGTCCATGAACGCGAGCGACGGCGTGGGCAGCCCGGCCGAGATCGTCCCGATCCTGGCCACATCCAGCGAGAACGCCTGGGCGGCCAGCGTGGCGAGCACGATTCCGGCCAGCGAGAACGGAACACCCGGCCGCAGCCGGGCGCCGGCCAGCATCAGAGCGGCGACCGACAGGGCCATGGCCGGAGCGGCCCAGGACGGTCCGGCCGCGAAGTCGGCGACGGCCTCGGCCGCGACCTGCCAGACCTTCTCCCCGTTCCCGGCCGTCACGCCGAGGGCGGCCGGGATCTGCTGCAGGGCGATGACGACGGCGATCCCGGCGGTGAATCCCTCGACCACCGAGGTCGGCAGGAACCGGGCGAGCCCGCCCACCCGCAGCGCGGCCAGGACCAGCAGCACCAGCCCGGCCATCAGGCCGACCATCAGCACTCCGCCGGCGCCATGGGTGTGCACGATCGGCACCAGCACGACGGTCATCGCCCCGGTCGGCCCGGACACCTGCAGGTTGCTTCCGCCGAACACCGCGGCCAGCGCTCCGGCCACGACGGCGGTCACCAGTCCGGCCTGGGCTCCCAGACCGGACGCGACGCCGAACGCCAGGGCCAGCGGCAGCGCCACCACCGCGACGATCAGTCCCGCCATCAGGTCCCGCGCCGGTGAGCGGCGGGCCGCGGTCCAGTCCGAGCGCGCCGGCAGCAGGGCGTGGAACCGGCGCAGCGGTTCGCGCGGGTTCACCCGGCCTGCTCGAGTTCCTCGAGGAGTTCGCGCTGGTCCGCCAGCAGGTCGGTGAGGATGGCCCGGGCCGCGCGCATGAGTTCGGACACGTCCGCGCCGGCCAGTTCGTACACCACCGTGGCGCCGTCGCGCCGGGCCGTCACCAGCCCGGCCCGGCGCAGCACCGCCAGTTGCTGGGACAGGTTCGGCGCCTCCACCTCCATCGCGGACAGCAGGTCGCGAACCTGCTTCGGCCCTTCGCACAGGAGTTCCAGCACCCTGATGCGGAGCGGATGGCCGAGGGTTTTGAAGAGCTCGGCCTTGGCCTGATACAGCGGAACGGGCATTACTCGACCGGGCCCTGCTCCGTTTCGGCACCCACGTCGGCGGTGGCGTTCACGTCGGTACGCGCGGCCGGCGCGCCCTGAACCCCCAGCTCCCGTCGGAGCGACTCCAGATCTCCCCCGTCGCGGTACTTCAACGCACGGGCGACCTTCACCTGCTTCGCCTTGGCTCGGCCACGTCCCACGGACATCTCCCCCTCAACCGGCTCAATAATTGCCGAGATGAGCAATTAAGAAAATCTGCAAGTCCAGTCTACGGGTTTCCGGGGGCCCACATGAACGTGGAGCCATCCGGACCGGCCGGATGGCTCCACGGGTGACCGGATCGTCAGCGCTGGGCGCGGTTGACGGCCGAGATGATGGCCTTCAGCGAGGCGGTCGTGGTGTTGGCGTCGATGCCGACCCCCCAGAGGGCCTGGCCGCCGATCTCGCCCTCCACGTAGGAGGCGGCCTTCGCGTCGGATCCCGCGCTCATCGCGTGCTCGGTGTAGTCGAGCACCCGGACCTCGACGCCGACCGAGGCGAGCGCGTCGCAGAACGCCGAGATCGGGCCGTTGCCGCTCCCCTGGATCTCCCGGATCTGCCCGTCCACGCGCACGTCCGCGCTGATCACGTCCTGCCCGTCGGCGGAGGACACGTGCCGGTGGGCGAGCAGGCCCAGCCGCCCCCACGGCTTGTCCGGGTTCGGCAGGTACTCA
>NZ_BOOA01000115.1 GCF_016862995.1 Acrocarpospora phusangensis | reverse complement strand
CTAGGGGAGTGCGCGGTAGTGGGTGGTCAGGTGTCCGTTGTCGAAGATGTGGAGGGCGAAGGCTGGGGGGAGGTCGTAGTCGACTGGGGGGCGGGTGGTGCTTTCGAAGGGTGGGAGGGCGGTGCTGACGACTCCGGGGGCGACCAGGAGGGGGCGGTTGGCGAAGGTTGTGGCGGCGGCGGTGTGGGCGTGGCCGACGAGGGTGGCGACGACGTGGGGGTGGCGTTCCAGGATGGCGGCGAGATTCTCGGGTTCCTGTAGGCCGATTCCGTCGACGTAGGGGATTCCGAGAGGGGTCGGCGGGTGGTGCATGCCGACGAAGACAGGGCCGGTTTCGGTGGTGAGGGTCGCGTCCAGCCAGGCGAGGGTGGCGTCGTCCAGGCGTCCGTCGGGGCGTCCGGGAATGCTGGAGTCACACAGGATGATCGTGGCTCCGGGCACCCGCAGAACCTGGTTGACGGGTGCGTCGGGGACATCGTCGCTCAGGGTGACCGGAGAGCTTGGTCCGGGGCTGGAGTCGAGGAGGACCTTGCGGAAGGGGGCGCGGATGTCGTGGTTGCCCGGGCAGATGATCGAGGGATGGCGGGTCTTCAGGGCGGCCTGGGCGATCGTGTACTCGTCTTCGGCGCCGTTGTCCGCGATGTCACCGGTGACGAGGACCGCGGTGACGTCCAACCCCTCGACGTACGACATGATGCGCGTGGTTCGTTCGGTGTTGCGGTCGCTTCCGTCGATGTGGACGTCGCTGACATGGGCCAGAACAATCATGGGCACTCCTCGCAGACCTTGGCCCTCAGGTTCTCACGGGCCGTCGAACACGTCTGCGAGGGGTGATCCCGGGGGTCAGCTCGTGGATTCGGCTGGGGACAGGCGGGCGCTGAGGATTTGGGCGCGGGCGAGCTGGACTTTGCGGGCCTCGCCGGCGGCGTAGCGGAGCAGGAACCACGGGGCGTGGAGGTCGAGGCGGTCCTCGATGCGGGTGCCGTCGCCGTCCGCGGAGAGGTCGAAGCGGTATGCCATGCGGATGTTGCCGGGGCTGCGGACCTCGCCGTACAGGGAGAGGGCTTCGGTGAAGAGTTCGACTTTGATGGGGTTGTCGTGGGTGATGAAGCCGAGGAACTTGAAGCGCTCGACGGCGGTGTAGCGGATCACGCCGGGGGATGAGCGGTCCACGTCGCGTACGGCGATCACGATGGGGGACAGGCCCACGTAGTTTTCCGGGGTGGTGAGATGCTCGAACACCGCCTCGGGGGTGGTGTTCACGTGGAACGTGTTCGTCAGCACCTTCTCCGGCACGCCTGCCTCCAGTCGCGGAACAAAGATCTAGTCCGCGAATTCTGACATCTCCCGACGCGTCTGATCATCCGCGGGAAAGAACGATTCGATGGCCAACTCGGCTACGGTCACATCAAGCGGAGTCCCGAAGGTCGCGATCGTGCTGAGGAATGAGAGTTCGCGGTCGCCGTACCGGATTCGGAGGGGGACGAGGATGTCGCCGGGGCCGGGGAGTTCGATCTCCGGTTCGGGTTGGTCGCAGGGGTAGGTGACCAGTTCCGCGTACAGGTCGGAGAGTTCGGGGTCGGCGGTGACGGCGATCTGGCGGCGGAGGCGGCCGAGCAGGTGGGCTCGCCATTCGCCCAGATTGACGATCCGGGGAGCCAGGCCGTCGGGGTGCAGCGAGGCGCGAAGGACGTTTCCCAACAAGTCGGGATCTATACCGGAGGCCAGGCGGGTGATGCCCTCGTTGGCGTCCACGAGGTTCCAGTGGCGGTCCACCACGACCGCCGGGTACGGATCGTGTCCGGTCAGGATCCTCCGGATCGCGTCGTAGACGGCGGCCATCCGCGGGGACACCAGGGTCGATTCGCCGTAAACGGGAGCGAAGCCGGCCGCCAGGAGGAGCCGGTTCCGTTCGCGGAGCGGCAGGTCGAGGTGGTCGGCCAGCCGGAGGACCATCTCCCGGCTGGGGTTCGCCCGCCCGGTTTCCAGGAAACTGATGTGCCGCGTGGAGATCTCCGCCTGAATCGACAACTCCTGCTGGCTGAGCCGCCGATGCTCCCGCCACTGCCGCAGCAGCCCGCCCACCGACCGTTGTGCTGTCACCGTCACGACCCCGACGTTATGCCGCCGACAGAATGCCGGCCATTACCTCGAACGTAAACGCCCAGCTCAATCCGTATGCATCGGCACGAGCATCTCCTACTCGGCGTCTTGCATGAGGGCGGAACAGAGGTGGTGGGCATCGGCCTGCAACAGACCCGAGATCAGATCATCAAGGTCCTCCACGGCGACATCCTCTGAGCTTGCTCCATGATCGACGCATTCTCAAACGCACATGAAATCATCTTGATGTGACCATCGGTGGTAAGCACGACGTCCAGCGGTCGCCTCACGAGCAATTGGCGGTCGTGTTCGCAGCCGTGAGTGCCGCGCTGCTCGCCATGTTCCTGTGGGAATACCATGATTGGCTGCTTGTGCCGATGTGGGTCGTGGTCACAGCAGCCGTCGGCGTACCGATCGTGGGGGCTTTATTCGGGTGGGATCAAGGCCGTCGGTACCGTCGTGGGTATCAGCGGTTCGGAGCGACTGTCGGATTCTGCGGCGCCTGCGTGGTCGTGTTGGTCGTCGGCGGGGTGACCATGGTCACGGCTGCGTTCATGTATTTCTAGGGTGACAGCTGGCCCTCCGTGGAGTTTCACGGTTGCCTTGAACGTCAATGACGGCCCCCGCCGGAGGCGGAGGCCGTACCAGGACAGAGGGCTTGAGGGGTTATTCCCAGCGGAACCAGCGGGTGGCGGCGAGGATGCCGGCGGCGGCCCAGGCGGTCATGACGCCGAGGTGGAGCAGGCTGGGGGCCTGGTTGGAGAGCACGTCGGTGAGGGCCTGCCCGAACGCGCCGGCCGGGCTGTAGTCGCTGACCACGCGCAGCCAGTCCGGCATGAGCGCCCGGGGCAGCCACATGCCGCCCAGGAAGAGCAGCGGGAACATGATGCCCGCGCCGGCGCTCTGCACGACCCGCGAGTTCGGCGCGGCCGCCGCCAGCGCCAGGCCGATTCCGAACATCGTCACCGAACCCAGGAGGAACACCCCGACGAAGGCCAGGAACATCGGCGGGTACGGAATCTCCAGCACCAGATGCCCGGAGACCAGCATCAGCGCCGTCGCCACGATCGACGCCGCCGCGTTGATGACCAACTGCACGGAGAGGACCGAGATGGGCTTCACGGGCGTGGTGGACATCCGGCGCAGAACGCCACGCTCCCGGTAGACCACCAGCGTGGCCGGCAGGATGCTGAACGCGACGGTCAGCACCGAGAGCAGGATCATCATGCCCGGGAGATGGGTGTCGACCGGTCGTACGCCGCCGAGGTCGTCGGCAGGTTCGCGGAAGTCGGGGATGGTCGCGCCGAGGATCAGCAGGAGCGCGAGCGGGAGGACCACGGCGAAGAAGGCGGCTAACGGTTCACGCAGGTAGAGCTTGATCTCGGTAATCGCGAGACGGGTGGGGAAGGCGATGGCGCTCATGGGGGGCTCCTCGGTTGGTCGAGCGAAGAAGTTCGGCCGGTGAAGTTCGGCTTGTGATGTTCGGCTGGTGAAGTGAGGTCGGCGTGGTTGCTGAGCGGCTGGCGATGGCTGCATGCCGGGCCTGCGCTGTTATCCGGTGCCGTTTACGCAGGTGAGGCTGGTCGCCGCACAGGTGCCAAGCTCAGCGCTAAAGGGCTCGGGTCAGGTGGCGGAGTGGCCGGTGAGGGTGAGGAAGGCGTCGTCGAGGGTGGTGCGTTCGGTGCGGAGTTCGGAGATCTGACCGACGGGGAGGGCGGCGACGACCGCGTGCAGGGCGTTCGTGTCGCCGGTGACGGTGACCAGGTCGCCGTCAACCACGACCGAGGCCACCTCGGGCAGCGACTTCAGGCTCTCCACCGACCCCGAGGTCCGGAAGATCACCCGATCCGAGCCGTCCGCCCGTGCGATCAGCCCGGCCGGCGTGTCGACCGCCAGCACCCTGCCGTCGGAGATGATCGCGACGCGGTCGCAGAGCCGTTCGACCTCTTCCATGAAGTGCGTGACCAGCAGCACCGTGACCCCGCGCTCCTTGATCCGCTCGATCAGGCCCCAGGTCTCGCGCCGCGCCTGCGGGTCCAGCCCGGTGGTCAGCTCGTCCAGGATGGCGATCCGCGGGTTGCCCACCAGGGCCAGCGCGATCGACAGCCGCTGCCGCTGCCCGCCGGAGAGCTTGGCGAACGGCTTGCGCGGGTCCAGGCCGACCTCGGCGAGCAGGTCGGCGGGGGAGGCGGGGTTGGCGTAGAAGGAGGCGTACAGGCTGAGTGCTTCGCCGACGCGCAGTTTGTCGGGGAGTGAGCAGTCCTGCAGCTGCACCCCCACCTGCTGCTTGAGGTCGGCGCCGACCTTGATCGTGCCGCTCGTCGGGGTACGAAGCCCGGCCACACACTCGACCGTGGTGGTCTTGCCGGCGCCGTTCCGCCCGACAATTCCGAAGATCTCCCCTTCTTCGACCGCGAAGGAGACGTCGGCGATCGCTACCTTGTCGCCGTACCGCTTGTGGAGGTTCTCGACCTTGATGATTTCCATACGTCGAAAGGTAGAAATTCGGCGTCCGCGGCAGAATGCGTCTGGCGACCCAGTGCGGGTGTACCTATCCCCACCCCTCTCGTACGCCTTCGCCCACTGCCTTGACGGAGGCGATTCGTCCAGACTTGGGGCCATGAAGCACATCAGGGCACTCGGCCACGGGCTGGCGTTGTTCGCATTGGTGCTCGTCCAGGTGCCGACGGCGTTGATCGCGCTGCTCGGCGTCGTCCTGTCCTTCGTTCTGGGGATGGTGTTCCTGCTGTGGCCCTCGGTCCGCCTGGTCCGCTGGGTCACGGCCCTGGACCGGCGCCTCATCAACCGCTGGGCGGGCCTCAAGATCGAGGAACCCTACAACCCCCCGCCCCCTCCCCCCGTACGGCAACGCGACGGCTGGTACCGGGACGGACGCACCCTCTACCGCAAACCCACCATCCCCGCCTTCAACGCACGCCTGGGCTGGCTCGTACGCGACCCGGCCACGTGGAAGGAACTCGTCTGGCTCCTCATCGACCCCTGGAGCCGTACGGTCCTGGCCGCAGGCCCGACCCTGCTCATCGGGTACGGCATCTACCAGATCTGGCAGGGCAACCCCTGGGGTCTGCTGTTCGCCGTGGCCGCGGTCGTCATCGCGCCCTGGGCGCTGCGCGTCTACGCCCTCTACGCGATGGCCATGCTGGGCCCGAACCACGCCACCCACCTCGTCGGCCAGGTGCGCCACCTCAACCAGGTACGCGTGGAGGCCGCCGACTCCCAAGCCGCCGAACTGCGCAGGATCGAACGCGACCTGCACGACGGCGCGCAGGCCCGGATGGTCGCCGTGGGCATGACGATCGGCGCGGCCGAGCAGCTCCTGACGACCGACCCGGAAGCGGCGCGGGCGCTGCTGTCCAAGGCCCGGGAGTCCTCCGCGACCGCGCTGGCCGAACTGCGGCAGCTGGTCCGCGGCATCCACCCGCCCGTACTGGCCGAGCGCGGTCTGGGCGACGCGATCCGGGCGCTCGCGCTGGACAGTCCGCTGAAGGTCGACGTCTCCATCGATCTGGATGAACGGCCGGAATCCCCCGTCGAATCCGCGGTGTACTTCGCGGTGGCCGAACTCCTCACCAACGCCTCCCGGCACGCGGCCAAGGTCACCATCGACGTCAGCCGTCGTGACCGGGCGCTGCGCGTCACCGTCGCCGACGACGGGCCCGGCGGCGCCACCGTCATCCCCGGCGGCGGTCTGGCCGGAATCGAGCGCCGGCTGGCGACCTTCGACGGAGTGCTCGCGCTCAACAGCCCGCCCGGCGGTCCCACGGTCGCCACGCTGGAGCTCCCGTTCGCGCTGTCCGCCATGGAGCCCGAGTCTCCGGTGAGCGGCCGACGGGCCGCGGCCATGGCCATCTGCTGGAGCCTGTGCTGGGTCCCGCTCATCCCGCAGGGCATCGTGGCCGGATTCATGCTGATCTTCGGCGCCCCCACCAAGTCCTGGTTCCTGGCGCTCCACATGCCCGCGCCGTTCCAGTGGCCGACCGTCTTCGCGATGATCGCCCTGGGGGCCGGCATGCTGGCCGGCGGAATCATCCTGGGGGCCTCGGCCAACGACGAGAAGGCTCTAGGCTGCTGATCATGAAGGTCGTCCTCGCCGAAGACCTGCACCTCCTCCGCGAGGGCCTGGTCCTCCTCCTGAGAGCCCACGACTTCGAGGTGGTCGCGGCCGTCGAATCCGGCCCCGACCTCCTCGCCGCCCTGCTCACCCACCGCCCCGACGTCGCGGTCGTGGACGTACGCCTCCCGCCCACGTTCACCGACGAGGGCCTCCAGGCCGCCCTGGCTGCCCGGCGCAAGATTCCCGGCCTGCCCGTCCTCGTCCTGTCCCAGCACGTCGAACAGCTCTACGCCCGCGAACTGCTGGCCGACGGCACCGGCGGCATCGGCTACCTCCTGAAGGACCGCGTCTTCAACGCCGAACAGTTCATCGACGCCGTACGCCGGGTGGCCGCCGGCGGGACCGCCATGGACCCCGAGGTCATCGCCAAACTCCTGGCCAGCAACTCCAGAAACGAGCCCGTGGCCCGCCTCACCCCCCGCGAGCGCGAGGTCCTCGAACTCATGGCCGAGGGCCGCTCCAACGCCGCCATCGGCCAGCGCCTGTTCCTCAGCGAAAGCGCCGTCGGCAAACACACCGCCAACATCTTCGCCAAACTCGACCTGTCCCCCAGCGACGACGACAACCGCCGAGTCCTGGCCGTCCTCGCGTACCTGAACGAAAAGTAACCACTCAGAATTCGGGCGGGATCTGAAAGCAAAAGGATTTTGCTTGTCTGGATCGTTCTGCACCGGCGATGGATGGGCTGCTCAGGATTTGCGGGGTCTGGGGTGGTCTGGGGAGTGGTGACAGACTGGGAGGGGGTGGGTTCTGTCGGTGGTGGTGGGTAGCTTGGCAGCGGAACGTGGGCTCACGGGAGGTTGCGGTGAAGGTTCAGGTCAACCGGGATGTGCTGGCTGAGGCGGTGGCTTGGGCGGCTCGGGTGATTCCGGGGCGGCCGGCTTTGCCGGTGTTGTCGGGGTTGTTGCTTGAGGCGGACTCTGAGCTGCGGGTTTGCGCGTTCGACTATGACGTGTCGGCGCGGGCCGAGGTGGAGGCGGATGTCGCCGAGCCGGGGCGGGTGCTGATTCCGGGGCGGGTGCTGGCGGAGATCACGCGGAGTCTGCCGGGGCAGCCGGTGGAGATCGTGACGTCGGGGTCCGAGGCCGTGCTGACCTGCGGGAGTGCGGAGTTCGGGCTGTTGACGTTGCCCGTGGAGGATTTTCCGACGCTGCCGGTGTTACCGCCGAAGATCGGTGCGGTGGGCGGGGGCGTGTTCGCGACCGCGGTGGCGCAGGTGGCGGTGGCGGCCAGCCGGGATGACACGTTGCCGATGTTGACCGGGGTGCGGATGGACATCGATCAGATCAATGTGTCGATGGCGGCTACAGATCGTTACCGGATCGCGGCCCGGGACTTCCTGTGGACGCCGGAGCGTGACGATGCCGCGCACGCGGTCGTCGTGCCGGCGAAGGTGCTCGTCGATGTGGCGAAGGCGCTGCGCGGGGGTGAAGT
Source organism: Acrocarpospora phusangensis (assembly GCF_016862995.1). Lineage (GTDB taxonomy): Bacteria > Actinomycetota > Actinomycetes > Streptosporangiales > Streptosporangiaceae > Acrocarpospora > Acrocarpospora phusangensis. The sequence continues at coordinate 12,485 of NZ_BOOA01000115.1, read as the reverse complement.
GTCCGTGGGGCTGGGCAACAATGTCGCGGGCTTCGAGAGCCAGGGTAAGGCGACGACCGTGCGGCTTCTGGACGACCAGTTCATCGACTATCGGGCCCGGCTGACCAGCGAATGGCCGATCCGCGCCACGATCAAGGTGGCGCCGTTCGTGGAGGCGATCAAGCGGGTCACGCTGGTGGCCGAGCGCAACACCGCCGCGGTCCGGCTCACGTTCTCCGGTGGCGAGGTCCTCATCCAGGCTGGTGGCGGCGACATCGGCCGCGGCGCCGAGATCGTCGACGCCGAACTGGACGGCGACGACATCGTGATCGCCTTCCAGCCCCAGTTCCTCCTCGACGGCCTGGCCGGCGTCGCCACCGAAAACGTCCACCTCAACATGGACTCCCCCACCCGCCCGGCCCTCATCACCGAAGAAGGCGACGACCCATCCTTCCGCTACCTCGTCATGTCCCTCCGCCTCCCCTGACAGCCCTCAGGGGAGTTCGTGGGTGTCGGTCAGGGCTATGAGGATGTGTTCCATGCAGGCGTGGCCGGCGTGTTCTGCGGCGGCGGCGTCGCCGGCGGCGATGGCACGGACGATGCCGTCGTGGGGGATGTAGTTGTGTTCGAGGGTGCCGCCGGCGGCGGCGATGCTGGTGCGCAGGGCCGCGGAGAAGTCGGCGTAGAGGTCGATGAGGACGCGGTTGTGGGTGGCCTGCACGATGGCGACGTGGAAGGCCAGGTCGGCTTCGACGAAGGCGTCGGGGTCGCCGCCTGACCAGGCCTGTTCGCGGCGGGCGAGGGCCTTCTCCATGGCGACGATGTCGGCGTCGGTGCGCCGGGTGGCCGCCAGCCGGGCCGCCTCGACTTCGAGGGCGCGCCGTACTTCGAGGATTTCGAGCTGTTCGGCGGCGCGCAGGCGGCGGGCCATCGCGCCGGAGAGTTCGCTGGTGGCGCGGACGTAGGTGCCGTCGCCCTGGCGGCAGTCGAGCAGGCCCGCGTGGGTGAGCGCGCGGACCGCTTCGCGTACAGTGTTGCGCCCCACGCCGAGTTGCTCGGCGAGCACGGTCTCGGTGGGGATCTTGCCGTGCAACTGCCATGAACCAGAGGTGATCTGCTCCTTGAGCTGGTCGATCACTTGGTCCACGAGAGACGCCCGCTGCGCCGTACGCAGACTCACAGTCCGCCTCCTCCGGGGAAACCAGTCATCCCATGAGTCAATGACTGGTCGACCCTAATTATTCCAGGGCATCCAGCACAAATCCGAATGCCCTGGGAGGAGCTATCGCGTGAGCACCGCGGGCACGGCCGTGCCGGGCACATTCGCGTGAATGCCCACGGCTTCGAGCGCCCTACGATACGCCCTGGCCTGGTTCTCGCGCGCACCGGCCTTGCCCCAGAGGTCGCCGAGCTCGCGCCAGGTCCTGGCGGTCTCGCGGTCCGGCTGCGGGGCGGCGCCGCTGAGCAGTTCCTGGGCCCGGCGCAGTTCGGCGCTCGCGTCCCGCGACCCGCTCAGGGCCACTTCCGCCAGCACCAGGTAGGCTGCCGCGGGCGTGGTGCCCCGCACGCCCACCAGGCCGTCGAGCGCCTGGTTGGCCAGCTGGCCGGCGTCGTCGGGGCTGCCGGCGCGGAGCCGTACGCGGGACAGGACGATCAGGCTGCGGGCGTGCTCCAGCATCTCGGCGGGGAAGGTCGCGAAGACCGATCCGGCGGAGACGGCCAGGTCGTTGGCGCGGTCCAGGTCGGCGCTCGCGGGGTCGGTCACGGTGATCCGGGCCCAGCGCATCGCGATCCTGGCCATGCGCAGCGCCACCCGCGCGGGCCGTCCGGCGGCGATGGCGTCCTCGGCCAGCTGTACGGCCAGCGCGGAGTCCTCGCCTTCGGCGGCGGTCACGCTGGCCTGCCAGAGCGCCAGGATCTCGTTACTGCGGTCGGCCACCGGGCTCACCCCGTTGGCGTCGAGCACCCGGTCCACGAACGACAGCCCGGTCTCGGTCTCGACCAGCGCCGCGGCCAGGTCCACCGCGAGGTCGCCCTGGTCGACGCTGAGCTGCTCCACCTGGGTGAGCGCCTGCGCGCCCAGGTCGCGGGCCCGCTGCAGGTCGCCCGCGCGCTGGTAGCAGCGGCACAGCGCCACGGTCAGCGGCAGCCCGGCGAGCCGCTCGGGGTGCGCGGCGGCCTCGCGGCGCAGCCGTTCGAACGCCTCGACGGCGCGGCCGATCCGGCCCTGCGCCTCCAGTGCCCTGGCCCGGCCGAAGCGGGCGTGCGCGGCGAGCATCGCGTTCTCCTCGCCGGCGGCCTTGACGATGTCGCTGAAGCGGTCGGCGGCCATCGCCGGGTCGCCGTGGAAGAGCTCGAGCTCCGCGTGGCGCAGACCCAGTTCGGTGTCGATCCGCTGCCGCGGTTCGATCCCGTGCAGCAGGAACTCCGTGGTGCAACCGAGCCTCTCGGCGAGCAGCCGCGCCACGACCGGCGTCGGCGTACGCTTGCCTGACTCGATCAGAGAGACGTAACTGTCGGATAGGTCCGGCCCGGCAAGTTGGGCTTGGGACATGCGCCTGCTCAACCGCAGGCCTCGGACGCGGTCACCTATGGTTCCCTGACTCGGCATCTGGTCTCTCAGGGCATGTGAATGGTCAATGGTCCCGCCATGATGGCACGAAGCCCCTCAATCGGGTAACCCTCCCGTCAAGAATCCCGAGGGGGAACTTTGTCCACACCTCGGGATTCGACCAGAGAAAGCCAGAATTTGCGGACGTCAGTCGTCTGAGTCGTCCTTGCTCGGGAAAATCATTTGGCAAACTTCGAGGTACAAGGTCTCCGGGTAAGGGATGTATGGGACTGACCGCAAAGCCTGATCCTGACCGGCCGATTCCATGACGAACTCACCGTACCCGAGCATGCGACCGAGCAGGTCGCGCTGGAAGCTCATGTCGGTCACCTTGCCGAGCGGCATCATCGCGACCTTGCGCGTGATCAGCCCGGTGGTGAGGAGCATGCGCGCCGACGTGACGACGAAATAGTCGACCGACCATTCCGCCACCTTCCAGACGAACCTGATGAGCAGCAGTAGCCAGGCCCACCAGATGACGACGAGGGCGTTGCCGCCGTTGTTCTCCCCCAGCCACTTGCTGAGCAAGCCGGCCAGGATGAGACCGCCGAAGATCTCGGCGACGGGGCGGAGCAGCACGGCCGGATGGCGCCGGACCATGATGACCTGATGCTCATGGGGGAGTAGGTAGCGGTTGACCGACGACGGGGCCGAATCCCCGTGGGTCACGAGCCTCATGTCAGACGCGCGAAGAATTGGGCCACGGAGTCCGCGGCGTTCATGACGCCGGTGACCGCACCCGTCACGGTGTCGGCTGCGTCATGCGGCCTCGACAACAGGTAGAACGCCACCAGGGCCACAGCTCCCCACTTAAGGATCTTCTTGACCTGCACTGCCGTCACCACTCCCATGAGGTATAGATTACCCAGGCACCTTGTTCGGTAAAGCGAAAAAAACCGGAACATCCGGCCTCGTTATGACGCCCCGCTTATGCGCTCTGCGCGGCGGCGAGGACCTGGAGATGTTTCCGGGCGATGCGCTCCACCAGCCCGGGATAGGCGTGACCTGTCACTTCCACAGCGCCATGGTGGGCCGCCTGAATACAGCGCGTGACGGTCGTGGCGGGGTGCACCCCCGCGAACTCATCTCGGAGCGCGGCCTCGACCTGCTCGTAGCGATCACTGTCGTCCGGAAACTGACTCATGGCTCTCCCTGGCGCGCGCCAATCGAGTGACGCAAAAGAGACGTCGTCATTACTCTACGTACCCGTGTCGGCACGCGCTGTAACTATGACGAGGGAAAGCCCGAGATTGGAATGATCGGGTGGGCGTGATCAAGCACGAAACCGGCTGATCACGGGGTGATCGGGACGATCAGACGACGCCGTACAGGCGGTCGCCCGCGTCGCCGAGGCCCGGCAGGATGTAGCCCTGGTCGTTGAGGCGCTCGTCGAGGCCCGCCGTGACCACCCGGATCGGGTGTCCCGAGCTCGCGAAGGCCTCGTCCAGGTACGCCAGGCCCTCCGGCGCCGCCAGCAGGCAGAGCGCGGTCACGTCCTCGGCGCCCCGGTCGAACAGGAACCGGATGGCGGCGGCGAGGGTGCCGCCGGTGGCCAGCATCGGGTCCAGCACGTAGCACTGCCGGCCGGACAGGTCCTCGGGCAGCCGCGTCGCGTACGTGGACGCCTCGAGGGTCTCCTCGTTGCGGATCATGCCCAGGAAGCCCACCTCGGCGGTCGGCAGCAGGCGCATCATCCCGTCCAGCATGCCCAGGCCCGCCCGCAGGATCGGGACGACTAGGGGCGAAGGCCGCGACAGCCGTACGCCCCGGGTGGGGGTGAGCGGGGTCTCCACGGTCACCTCGGAGACGCGCACGTCCCGGGTCGCCTCGTACGCGAGCAGGGTGACCAGTTCGTCGGCCAGCCGCCGGAACGTCGGCGAGTCGGTCCGTACGTCGCGCAGCGTGGTCAGCTTGTGGGCGACAAGCGGATGATCAACGACATGGGTCTCCATGGCAGCAAAATTTACCGCCAACCATTACCCGCACCGGAAGCGGCCCAGGGGTTTTGATCACAATTTGGCGCGAGCGCCGGACGGCATCCCCGCACTTCTGGGACCATGGCCAACGTGAAGACCGCGCCGGTGAGGGATCGATGACAGACGAAGACGCGCTTGACTTCGCCATAGTGGTCTACCGGGAGGACGACCACTGGGAAGCCGAGATGCTGCCGGTGGCGTTGACCTCAGATCTCCGTGGCCTCATCCAGGCCCTCCGCCAGCAGCCCAGCGACGGCGGCACGATTGGCTTGGTCGCGGTGGGGGATGACTTCTTCGTGGCGTTACGGGTCTTCGGCGAACGCGTCAGTGTCTTCCTCTCCGACATCACCGCGGCCTGGGACTGGCCCCTGGCGCGCCAGGTGCTCGACTATCTCGATGTGCCCGTGCCCGAGGAGGAGGAGCTGGACAGCGTCCTGCCCTGCGGCGACCTTTCGGTCTTCGCCGACCTCGGCCTTGACGAGATGGAACTCGGCGCCCTGTCCGGCGACGACGACCTCTACCCCGACGAGGTGCTCTTCAGCATCGCCGCGCGCCTCGGATTCCGCGACCCCTTCGAACGTGCCGTCGCCGCCGCCACCGGCTGACGTCGGGAGCTGGACATGCCCTCGAGACCGAATCTCTTCGCCGCCGCCTTCCTGCGCAACGGCTCCTCCTGGACCGGCGCCGAGGTCGACCTCTCCGAGGCGGAGATCGCCGACGACGTCGGCGACGCCGTCCAGGAGGCGCTCGGGCTGACCGGCGACGAACTGGCCGTGCTCTGCGTCGAGGTCGAGGACGAGTGGTTCGCCATCGTCCGGTACGACGGCGAGGAGGACCCCCGGGTCTTCCTGTCCGACGCCCAGGCCGGGCTGAGCGACTCCCTGGGTGAGCTGTTCGCGGAGCTGGCCGGGGTGGCGGTGGACAAGGAGACCCCCGACCTCGGCATCCGGCCCGCCGGGGACTTCGAGCTGCTCACCGATTTCGGGCTGAGCGCGGAGGAACTGCTGGAGCTCAGCATGGAAGAGGGCATGCTGCCCGCCGACACGCTCTCCGTGGTCGCGGAGCGGCTGTCCTTCGGGGACGAGCTCGACCGGTTGCGGTGACGTACGAGGACGCCATGCGGATGGCGCTGGCGCAAGCCGTACGGGCGGGAGAGCAGGGCGAGGTCCCGGTGGGGGCGGTCGTGCTCGGGCCCGCCGGGGAGCTGCTCGCCGAGGCGGGGAACGCGCGGGAGGCGACGCACGATCCGACCGCGCACGCGGAGATCCTGGCCATCCGGGCGGCCACCCGGGGGGACTGGCGGCTGACCGGGTGCACGCTGGTCGTCACGCTGGAGCCGTGCACGATGTGCGCGGGGGCGGCCGTACAGGCCCGGGTGGACCGGGTCGTGTACGCGGCGCCGGACGAGAAGGCGGGGGCCGCGGGCTCGCTCTGGGACGTGTTGCGGGACCGGCGGCTGAACCACCGTCCCGAGGTGCTGATGGGCGTGCTCGCCGACGAATCCACCGCTCTGCTGCGCGCCTTCTTCGCCGGCCGCCGCCCGTGAATGCGGGCGCGCCCACTCACCTTTGTCCGGTAAGCTGCTGCGCGGTGGTGTCTCCTAGTGGCCGATGGAGCGCGCCTCGAAAGCGCGTGTAGGGCAACCTACCGTGGGTTCAAATCCCACCACCACCGCCACACTCGAAAGCCGTCGACCTTCAGGTCGACGGCTTTTGTTGTTATTTCGCCGAATTAGGGAAACGCGGCGTCAATTCTCCAGTTCCAGGACCCGGGCGTGGAGCACGGAACGCTGGTGGAGAGCGGCGCGCAGCGCGCGGTGCAGGCCGTCCTCGAGGTAGAGCTCGCCCTGCCATTGCACGACATGCGGGAACAGGTCGCCGTAGAAGGTGGAGTCTTTGGCCAGCAGGGAGTGGAGGTCCAGGACCGCTTTCGTGGTGACGAGCGTGTCGAGCCTGACTTGCCTGGGGGGTATTTGAGCCCATTCGCGATGGCCGAGGCCATGCTCGGGGTAAGGGCGTCCGTCGCCGACCAACTTAAAGATCACGCTACGTAGTTTAGGAGAAAAGGGCCTGCTTTGCCTGCAGGTCGGTGCTTTGGCGTCGGGTCAGCGGCCGGGTCAGAGCGCGCCGGAGAAGGTGTCGCAGCGGTCGGGCTCACCGGATTCGTAGCCGGTTGTGAACCATTTCACCCGCTGGTCGGACGTGCCGTGCGTGAAGCCGTCGGGGTTCACCTGGCCCTGGCTGCGCTCCTGGATGTTGTCGTCGCCGACCGCGGCCGCGGCGTCCAGCGCCTCCTTGATGTCGGCCTGGGTGAACTCCTTGGCGTAGAAGCCGGTGCTCACCGCGTTCTTCGCCCACACCCCGGCGAAACAGTCGGCCTGTAGCTCCAGCCGTACGGAGTCGCTCTGCGGGCCCTGGTCCTGGCTGATCTTGTCCATGGTGCCGGCCAGGTTCTGGACGTGGTGACCGTACTCGTGGGCGATGACGTACGCCTGGGCGAACGGACCGCCGGCGGCGCCGAACTGGGACTGGAGCTGGTCGAAGAAGCTCAGGTCCAGGTAGACGTTGCGGTCACTGGGGCAGTAGAACGGGCCCACCGAGGAGCTGGCGGCGCCGCAGCCGGTCTGCACGCCGCCGGTGAACAGCGAGGTCCTGGCGGGTTCGTAGCCCTGGAGGGCCTCGCCCCAGTACTTCTGGATGCTGTTGACCACGCCGACCACGCGGCACTGCTCGTCCTGGTCGGCGTCGGCGCCGGTCTTGCACTTCTCGCTTAGGTCGGACGTCGGCTCGACGCCGGCCGGCTGGTCGCCGCCGCCCATGATGTCGCCCGGGTTGACCCCGAAGAGCAGGGCCACGATGAGGGCGATGATCCCGGCGGCGCCGCCGCCGATGGCGAGCCCTCCGCCGCGGCCCCCGCCCCGGTTCTCCACCTGGGACGTGTCCAGCTGTGCCTGGTCGTCGAAGTCCATCGGGGACGCTCCTGCGGTCGGTTGCTGCCGACCACCGCCCCTGCCCTCAGATCGCCCCGGTGAACGTGTCGCAGCGCCCAGGCTCGCCGGACTGGTAGCCGATGCTGAACCACTTCGTCCGCTGCGCCGAGGTGCCGTGGGTGAAGCCGTCCGGCGTGACGTAGCCCTGGACGCGCTTCTGGATCGAGTCGTCCCCGACCGCCGCGGCGGCGCTCAGCGCCTGGTCGATGTCCCGCTGGCTGAACGGCTCGGCGTAGAAGCCGGTACGGACCGCGTTGTGCGCCCACACGCCCGCGTAGCAGTCGGCCTGGAGTTCCAGGCGGACCGCGCCGCTGCTCGCGCCGTGCCGGTCGTTGCCGACCCTGCGCATGGTGCCGAGCAGGTTCTGGACGTGGTGACCGTACTCGTGGGCGACTACGTACGCCTGGGCGAAAGGTCCGCCCTGTGCGCCGAAGCGGGTGACCAACTGGTTGAAGAAGCTCAGGTCCAGGTACACCTTCTGGTCGGCGGGGCAGTAGAACGGGCCGACGGAGGAGTCGGCTTTTCCACAGGCTGTGGATACCGTCGCGCCGAAGAGCTGGGTCTTGGCCGGCGAGTACGTGCGGCCGCGGCCGGCGAACGCCTGCTTCCAGTAGCTCTGGATGCTGTTGACGATGCCGACGATCCGGCAGTCCTCCGACTGGTCGGCGTCGGAGCCCAGCCGGCAGCGTTCGGCCAGGTTGCCGGAGCGCTGGGGGGCGGGCGGCGGGGCCTCCCCGTACTGGCCGCCGTCGAGGCCGCTCAGCAGGGGCTGGCCGAAGAACAGGAGGGCGGCCAGGCCCAGCATGGCCAGCAGGCAGCCGCCCCGGCCGCCGATCGGCAGCACGCAGCCGGGCATCGATCCGCCGCCCCGCGGACCAGGGCCGGCGGCGCGGGAGTCCTCGACCTGGGATGGGTCCAGCTCGGCGTCGTCCTTGAAGTCCATTCCGCGCGCTCCCCCGAACGCCTGGGATATTACTCTCGGTAATCATCCCCATACTTGGTGGATTCACTCAGGCGCGGGGGCGCAGGAGCCGTACCAGGCGGTCGAGGACGTGGAGGGCGGCGCGGCGGCGGGCGGCGCGGCGGGACCAGACGGCCGGGAGGATCACCGCGAGGAGGATGGCGGAGACGAGGCCGATTCCGCAGAGGGCGACGATCGGGACGGTCAGGATTTCGCTCGCCCAGATGTTCGGCCCGTTTTCGCGTAAGCTGACGCGCACGTATGACACCTCACTCGTCGTACGAACAGGAAATGGCGGCCCCTCCGTGCCAGCGGAGGGGCTGTTCTTTTTGGGGCCAGAGTAGCGGGTGCCCAATGAGCACACCTGAAATCCCGACTTATTCGTCGAGGTGCCGTGTGGGGAATTCGGCCAGACCGTCAGGTCGTACGGGGAAATGCGCTGCCCGTGGCTGGTGGTGCAGGGCCTGAATGCGCCATCGTGCCAGGCCACCATGGTTTTCCTGGTTATTCATAGAGGAATGGCAGACCACTATTCGGTCTAATTCCGTGGCGCTTTACAAAAGTATGGGTGCGCTCTATAGGGAGCCTGCCGGACTGACCCCGGACGCGCGAAGGGGCCGGTTGGATCGACCGGCCCCTAGGCGTTCTGCTGCTCAACCAAGCGCGGAGGATAGGAGATTCGAACTCCTGAGGGGTTGCCCCCAACACGCTTTCCAAGCGTGCGCCCTAGGCCAACTAGGCGAATCCTCCGTCGAGAAGCTTACATGACTCGGGGCATGCGGCGCCCATTCCAACGAGGGAGGGGCAGCCTTCGCGGGTGGCCCCACGCACTGCCGGGCAGGGCTAGACTGTCTCAGGACCCCTCGCGCGGCGTCATCCTGTGAACCTCCCCAGGGCCGGAAGGCAGCAAGGATAAGCGGGCTCTGACGGGTGTGCGGGGGGTCTTCTGGTTTCGGGACCCTCGCCGGTCCCAGGCCCGACCATCGGCGACGCTCTCCCCGAGGAGACCGTATGAGTCTCGCGCTCTACCGCAAGTACCGGCCAGGGACGTTCGCAGAGGTCAAAGGGCAGGAACACGTCACCGAGCCGCTGCGGCAGGCGCTGCGGAGCGGGCGGATCAACCATGCGTACCTGTTCAGCGGGCCGCGTGGCTGCGGGAAGACGTCCAGTGCCCGGATCCTCGCGCGGAGCCTCAACTGCGAGCAGGGGCCGACGCCCGATCCCTGCGGGGTCTGCGAGTCGTGTGTGGCGCTGGCGCCGACCGGGCCGGGACATCTTGATGTAATCGAGATCGACGCGGCGTCGCACGGTGGTGTGGACGACGCCCGCGATCTGCGTGAGCGCGCCTTCTTCGCGCCGGTCTCCGCGCGGTTCAAGATCTACATCATCGACGAGGCGCACATGGTGACCCGGGAAGGGTTCAACGCGCTGCTCAAACTCGTCGAGGAGCCGCCGCCGCACCTCAAGTTCGTCTTCGCGACCACGGAACCGGAGAAGGTCATCGGGACGATCAAGTCCCGGACGCATCACTATCCGTTCCGGTTGATGCCGCCGGCGACGCTTCGGGCGTTGATGGAGGAGATCCTGGAGTCGGAGTCGGTGCCGTACGAGGCGACGGCGTTGCCGCTGGTCGTACGGGCCGGGGCGGGGTCCGCGCGGGACTCCTTGTCGATTCTGGATCAGCTGCTGGCGGGGGCGGATGATGCGGGGATCACCTATCAGCGGGCGGTGTCGCTGCTGGGGTATACGGACGGGGATCTGCTCGATGAGATCGTCGACGCGTTCGCGCGCGGGGATGGGGCGCATGTCTTCCATGCGGTGAACCGGGTCATCGAAGGCGGGCATGATCCGCGGCGGTTCGCGATGGATCTGCTGGAGAGGTTCCGGGATCTCGTCATTCTGGCGAATGTGCCGGAGGCGGCGGGGAACGGGTTGCTCGATCGGCCGGCCGATGAGCTGGAGCGGTTGCAGGGGCAGGCGGCTTCGATGGGGCCCGCGGAGTTGACCCGGGCCGCTGAGGTGTTCAACGCGGGACTCACCGAGATGCGCGGGGCTGCTTCGCCTCGGTTGCTGCTGGAACTGATGTGCGCCCGGCTGTTGTTGCCGGCTGCCGCCGCGGGTGAGGCTGCGCTTCTGGCCCGCCTGGAACGCCTCGAACGCGAAGGCCCCCGCCTCTCGTCTGGTACGGCTCCTGCCCATGGGGCGTCGGGTCATGGGCCTGGTGCGGTTTCTGCCCAGGGATCGTCCGGTCATGGAGTCGGTACTGGCTCCGTTCAGGGGGCGGGCATGGCTTCTGGCCTGGGCTCGGGCTCTGCGCAAGGGCCGCGGATGGTCTCGGGGCATGCTTCGGGTGGCGGGTCTGGGACTGCGTCCGCACAGGCGTCAGGGATGACGCAGGGGCATGCTTCGGGTGGCGGGTCTGGGACTGCATCCGGACAGGCGTCAGGGATGACGCAGGGGCATGCTTCGGGTGGTGGCTCCGGTGCTTCCGGGCAAGGGTCGGGGATGGCCTCGGGGCATGGGTCAAGCGGGGCTGTCGCTTATGAGGCCGGCGCTTCTGCGCAAGGGCCGGGGCACGGTTCCGCTGGTTCTGGGGCCTCCGGTGCTGGGAGCGAGGTCGGTGGGGCTGGGAACGTGGTTCCTGAGCCTCGGAGTGGGGCGTCGGCGGGTGGGCGTAGCCAGGCTGATGATGATTGGCCGGTGGCGGCTCGGCCGGGTATGCCCGTTGAGCAGCCGGTGGCGGAGCCTGCGCCTGTGACGGCTTCTGGAATGGGTGTGGTCGCGCAGGCGTGGCCGCATGTTCTGGAGGCTGTCAAGACGCGGCAGCGGGTCGCGTGGATGATCCTCAATGCGCAGGGTCGTCTGCTGGGGGCCGAAGGCAATCTGGTCACCGTGGGGTTCGAGAAGCCTGGTGACGTTCAGGGGTTCCTCAAGGGCAAACGTGACGAAGTGGTTGCGGCTGCGCTGGGGGATGTGCTGGGGGGGAACTGGCGCGTCGAAATCGTCGTCGGGTCGGGGCCTGCTGGGGGTTCGTCTCGGTCGACGGGTGTCCCGCCGTCGAGTGGCTCTCCCGGTGGTACGGCGCCCGCGGCACCGCAATCCGGTGGATCGCAGGCGAATCCGCGCGCTCAGGCTCATGGGTCATCTGCTGGTGCGGCGGGGTCCGCGAGCATGAGCACCCAGGGAACGTCGACGAACGGCATGGCCGGGGGGGCTTCGGGCGAGACTTCACAGGTCGGTGTGGCCGGAGGCGCACAAACCTCAACGTCGGCCGGGAGTGCGGCTACGGGCGTTCAAACGGCATCCTCGGGTGGGAGCCCGGCTACAGGCGCTCAAGTGGCGCCCTCGGGTGTGGGTTCGGGCGCTCAAGCAGTGTCGTCAGGCGGGGGTCCGGGGCTCGGCGTACAGGGCGGGAGTGCTTCGGGCGTAGGGGCGACTGCGCAAGGCGGGACTGCTTCCGGCGTAGGAGCGGCTACACGGGGCGGTGGCGCGGTCTCAGGTACAGGAACTTCGGGCACGGGAACGGCGTGGCAAGGCGCGGCTGCGGATTCAGGCGTGGGAACCTCGCCGTCTTCGGCTTCCGCCGACTCAACTTCGACCCGCCCCAGCCACACCACAACCGACGAATCCTGGCCCGACGCACCCTCAGACGACTTCGACGGCCCGGCCCCCGAACCAAGCCACTCAAGACCCACCTCGGGCATCGCCGCCGCCAAGTCAGCAGCCCGAGCGGCCGCCCAATCCGGGCCTCGCCAAAGCTGGCCAGAATCCATCCCCCCACGCAAGACCACACCCACCTCCGACGACTCGGACCCGTTCGCCGACTCCGGCGAGCTAAGCGGCCTGGCCCTCCTCCAAAAAGAACTAGGCGGCCGCCTAATCCAAGAAATCGACCACTCCCAGCCCTAGGCTCTCCACCACCGCCATACGGCCCTGCAACGTGGGTTTAGAGATCGCTGAAGTGGTTCT
>NZ_BOOA01000114.1 GCF_016862995.1 Acrocarpospora phusangensis | reverse complement strand
GATCCGTACGGCGTCGCCGGATTCCCGGTATTCGATCGGTGCTGCGGCCCGCCCGGCGTCGGCGGAGTCCCGGCGGTGGATCGGTGCTGCGGTCCGTACGGAGTCGGCGGATTTCCGGTATTCGGTCGGTGTCGTGGCTCGTGTCGACTCGGTGGGCTTCGGGTGACCCTTCGCGGTCGAGGTTTCCGCCGATTTGGCGGGCTCCAGGTGTTCGATTGGTGTTGCGGTCCTTACTGAGTCGGCGGGTAGTCCGGCGCGCAGGGCGCGGTGGAGTTCCGCGCGGGCGACGACGACGGTCGCGCCGACCTCCTGTTGCGCCTGGGTTGCGTCGGTGACCAGGAGCGCTCGTCCGCGCCAGTCCCGCAAGCCGCCGTTGACGGCGGTTGTGGTCTGGCCGTGGAGGTAGTCGGCTGCGCCCAGGGCGTCCAGTGCGCGGATGCCGTTGGGCATGATCACGACGCCGGTGCCAGCTTCCCGGAGTTCGGCGGCCTGCTCGAAGAGCTGTACCTCGTGGCCCGCACGATGCAGGCCCACCGCGGCCGCCACTCCACCCAGACCGGCGCCGACCACCACGATCTTCATACGGGCTCCTATTCACTACGATCGTACTAGTACGGCTATTGGTTTAGCATGGTCGAGTGCCGCCCACCAATCCCGCCCGTCGCCAAGCCCTGACAGATGCCGCCATCGAGCTGTTGGCCTCGTCGGGCGTGCACGGGCTGACCCACCGCGCGGTGGAGAAGGAGAGCGGGCTGCCGCCCGGCACGGCCTCGAACTACTTCCGCAGCCGGGAAGCGTTGCTGGTGGCCGCGGCCGAACGCATCGTCGAGTTGCACCTTGCCGACATGGACCGGGCCGCCGGGCAGCACAGGGCGGCCGCCAGCGTGCGGCTGGCCGACCTGCTGACGGAATCCCTGCTCGCGGCGGCGACCACGTTCCGCACCCGCTATCTGGCCATCTTCGAACTGCAACTGGAGGCGGCTCGGCGACCGGCGCTGGCCTCGGCACTCATGGGCTTGCAGGAATCCTCGACGCGATTCACCGCCGGGCACCACGACGAACTGGGCCTGGCCATTCCCCGCGAGAACATCCCCGCCCTCATCGCCCTCTACGGCGGCGCCCTGTTCACCCTGGTCACCGCCCCGCCCGAAACCATCACCAGGGACGCCGTCCAGCGCGTCGTCAACGTCATCGTGAACGGCTGCGGCTAGCCACCTCACGGCATGTCGCCACACGGACCAGCGCCTGGTTCAGCAGGGACCAAGACCGCGATAGCCGGGTGAGCGCGGAGAAGCTGGATGGGTGCGGTTATCGCCACTCGGATGAGGGTGAGGCGGGTCAGGACCACTAGGACTGCGATGGCCGGGTGAGTGCGGTGAGGCTGGATGGGTGCGGTTATCGCCACTCGGATGAGGGTGAGGCCGGGCAGGCCGACTAGGACTGCGATGGCCGGGTGGGCGCGGAGAAGCTGGGGGGCTGTGGTTAGACCGTTTTGCGGTGTATTGCCACTCGGACCAGGGCGAGGCCGGTCAGGATGACCAGGACTGCGATGGCCAGGGTGAGGGCGGCGAAGGAGGCCGCGCCGACGACGGCTCCGGCGAGCAGGGCGCCGGTGGCGCCGCAGACGTTCATGGTGAGGTCCGAGAGTCCCTGGACGGCCGGGCGGCGATCCAGTGGGACCGCCTCGCTCAGCATGGCGGAGCCGGCGACCAGGCCGAAGGACCAGCCCAGGCCCAGCACGAACAGGCCGGCGGTGATCTGGGGCACGCCGTAGCCCGCCGTTCCGGCGAGGGCCGCCGAGATCAGCAGCAGGACCATGGCGGCGATCAGGACGGGCGGCTTGCCGATCCGGTCGGCCAGCCAGCCCACCAGCGGCGAGAGCATGTACATGCCGGCGATGTGCAGGCTGATGACGATGCCGATCACGGAGATCCCGGCGTGGCCGTGGTCGAGGTGCACCGGCGTCATCGACATGATCGACACCATCGCCGTGTGGCTCACCGCGATGGCCCCCAGTGCCCGCCGGGCGGCCGGGATCGCCCGGATCGTCCCCCACGCGTCCCGCAGCGTGCCCAGCAGCGACGTTCTGACCCCGTCAGACCCAGGAGCTTCGGAGGCCCCTGACGTGGCTCTGGCGAGCAGCAGAGGGTCGGGACGCAGCCCCAGGTTGATGATGATGGTCGACACGGCGAACGTGACGGCCGCGAGCGCGAACGGTCCGGCGTCCCTGGCGATGGAGAGCGACTCGGCCAGGTCGGCGGCGGGCTCCGCCAGGTTGGGCCCGGTGACCGAGCCCAGCGTCGCCGCCCAGACCACCAGCGACAGATGCCGGGCGGCGTGGCCCTCGGGCGCGAGATCCGTCGCCGAGTACCGAGCCGACAGGTTGCCCGCGCTGGCCCCGCCGATCAGGACGAGAGCCGCCAGCAGCAGCGGCCACGAGGTGAGCAGCACCGCCACGACGGCGATCACACAGCCGGCGACCGCGGAGCCGTACGCGAGGGTGAGTCCCGCTCTGCGTCCGCTGCGCCCGGTGGTGCGGGCGGTCGGCAGAGCCAGCAGCGCGGCCCCGAGCACCGTGGCCGTCCCCGCCAGCCCGCTGATCGCGGTGGAACCGGACAGCTTGGCCACGAACAGCGAACTCAGCGCGACCCCGACCGCCACCCCGATCCCGCTGATGATCTGCGCCATCGCCAGTACCCCGAGCGTACGGCGCTGCGCCTGCCGCAGATCGACTGTCGTGGGACGCGCGGAGACGCGGGGGGCCGATGTCATGCGCGAAGTTTGTCATGACTCATGACGCCGACCCAACCGCATTAACGCCTCAGGCTGGGGCGAAGCTACTCCAGAGCACCTGCCGGATGGTCGCCGCCGCCTCGGCCCACTCGTAGTCGGGCGCGGTGAACGTCACCGAGTACGCCTGACCCTCCGCCTCGACATACCGCGTGACCGTGCGGATGGTCACCGTCGCGGCGTCCCGGTAGGTGTACTCCCACTCGGCGGCCGGGTAGCGGTAGCTGACCGGGCCGAGCACGACCTGCGTGTACTCGTCGAACCCGGCGGCCTTCTTGGCGACCTGCTGGAGGGCGGAGAGGCTGCCGTCGGGGATCTTCTCGATCAGGCCGCTCTGCGCGCTGTCCTGCGGGCCGGTCAGGCGCACCCCGTCGTCCTCGGCCGTCACCTTCCAGCTGAGCGGAACGGCCACGGTCACGCCGCCGAGCGTCTGCTGCTTGAAGCCCTTCGGCACGGGCGCGGGCGGCTCGGCCCCGCCGGCGCCGGAGCCGATGCCGGAGGCGGCCAGCGTGGGCGTGTCACCGGGGGTCCTGACGCCCGGCGGCTCCTCGTCGCCGGGCAGCATGATCAGGAGCACCAGCACGATGAGCGCGATCACGGCCACCGCCGCCACCACGACCATCGCGCCGCCGCGGCTGGGCGCGTCGTCGTCGTCCTTGGGACGGCGGCGGGTGCCGCCCCGGACGGCGGCGTGCTCGCCGGTGGAGGACCCGGACCGGGACCGCCCGACGGTGGTGCCGCCAATGGTGCCGATGGGGGTGCCGCCGGTGGTGAACGGGTCGTCGGCCAGGTCGCGGGCCAGATCCTTGGCCAGCTGCACGGGCAGGTCGGTGGGCCCGGGCGTCGGCCACCGGCCTGCGCCGGTGGGCCGCTCGGGCGCGTGGATCGACCCGGACGGACCGGCCAGCGCGTCGAACGGATCGGCGGCCGGGTCACGCATCGGGTCGCGCAGCGCGTCCTGCGGCGCGTCCGGAGCGCCGAAGAACGCCGCGCCGGGGCCGGTCTCGTGCACCGGCGCGCCGAACTGGCCGCCCATGGCGCGCTGCGGTGACGGACGGTTCTGCGGCTCCTGGGGCGCGGGCGCGGCCGGTGTGCTGAAGATGCCGGACGTGCTGGCCAGGGCGTCGTAGCCGCCCGGCGGCTGGAGCTGCGGGTCGGACGCGGACGGCTGGAAGGCCGCCATCGCGTACCCGCCGGACGGGTTCGTGTACGGCACTCGTACCGGCCCGGAAGGGGTCTCGATGATGCGCGACGGCAGCGGCCCCGACGGCGAGTCCAGCGGCGGGAGCATCTGCATCGGGGTCTCCACCGGCACGGGGGACGGCTGCGGCATGGCGCGCAGGCCGTTGCCGTGCGAGTGCAGCACCCGCTCCAGCATGTCGGCGACCTGGGCGGCCCCGATGCGGTCGGCCGGATTCTTGCGCAGCAGGCCCTCGATCACGGGCAGCAGGACCCCGGCGCGCTGCGGCCGGTTCGGCTCCTGCGTGAGCACCGCGCCGAGCACGGCCACCGCGTCGGGCCCCTCGTACGGCGGGCGGCCCTCCACCGCCGCGTACAGGGTGGCCCCGAAGGACCACAGGTCGGCCGCGTGCGTGATGGTCCGGCCCTGCAGCCGCTCCGGCGGGATGTACGCGGGGGAGCCCATCAGCAGCCCGGTCTGGGTGATCGTGACGTCGCCCTCGATGGCGGCGATGCCGAAGTCGGTCAGCACCACCCGGTCGGCCGTCAGCAGCACGTTGCCGGGCTTGACGTCCCGGTGCAGGATGCCGGCGGCGTGCGCGTGCCGGAGCGCGTCCAGCACCCGGATGCCGATCTCGGCGACCTGGCTCACCGGCAGCGGCCCGCTCTGCCGTACAGCCTGCTCGAGGGACCAGGCGCGGACCAGCTCCATGACGATCCAGGGCCGCCCGTCCTCCTCGACCACGTCGTGGACGGTGACGATGCCCGGGTGGCTGAGCCGGGCGGCGGAACGCGCCTCGCGCAGCATGCGCCGATGCGCGACCTGACGGCCGGCCTGATCCAGCCCGTACGGCAGGATCAGCTCCTTGACCGCCACATCCCGGTCCAGCAGGACGTCGTGCGCGTGCCACACCATGCCCATGCCGCCACGACCGACGGGCGAAAGCAGGCGGTATCGCCTGCCCACCAGTCGGCCCTGCCCATCCGGCGCCCCTCCGGGAGTGGCTCCGGCACCGCCTTGACCCTCCGGCATAGGGGGGACCATACCGAGGAGGCGGTCGCTTGTCATAGGCGGTGTCCCCAATTCTCCTCGGTCGGTTCGCGCGGCAATTCAGCGCGAATAGTGAGGTTGGGCACCGATAATAGGTCAATCAGTGGTCAATCCGCATTCATTCGCCCGTCAAGGCGGTCAGCGCGGCGGCGAACGCCTCCGGCGGCGGGCTCACCAGACCGGCCCCGACCTGCCCGGTTCCCGCCACCCGCCCGGCGATGCCGGTGTTCACCACCGGCAGCACCGAGGTGCGCGCGACGAGCGTGACGTCGATCCCGACCGGCGTGCCCCGGAACCCCAGCCCGGGAATCTGGTACGCGGGGTGCTCGGCCATCGTGATCTCGTACATCGACGTGGTGGCCGCCACCGCGTCCGCCACGTCGCCGCCCACGAAACGCACGATCGCCGGGGCCGCCGCCATCGCGAAGCCGCCCAGGCCGACCGTCTCGGTGATGGTCGAGTCCCCGATGTCCGGATTGGCGTCGTCCGGGCCGTACGCGCCGAGATAGAGGCCGTCCGGGACCCCCGCGGGGCCGGTGAACCAGCGGTCGCCGCAGCCGGACACCTGGATGCCGAAATCGGTGCCGTTCCTCGCCATCGCCACCACCAGGCTGGAGCCCGGCACATTCCGCGCGGCGTCGGCGCTGACTTTCGCGGCGGCCATTCCCGCGTTCAGGAAGAAATGATCATTTCCGTTGATGAATCGCAGCACATCGCCCGCGCGCTCCGGGGCCGCGTCCACGATCGCCGGAGCCAGCTCGCGGACCATCAGCGAGGTGGCCGCCCGGTTCCTGTTGTGCAGCTCGTCGCCCATCTGCAGCGCCTGCGCGATCAGGTTGCGCAGATCCAGCGGGCCGCTGCGGGCCAGCGCGGCCTGGAGCACCGGGCCCAGCACCTCGCCCATCCAGCGCAGCCGCTCGATCACCTCGGGCCCGTACGCGCCGTAGCGGAGCACCTTGCCGAGGCCCTCGTTGAGCGAGCAGTACGCGGTGCCGCCGTGCTCGGCGTCGTGCACCTCCAGCATCCACATGGACGGGCTGACCACGCCCGCCATCGGGCCGACCGTGCGGTGGTGGTGGCAGGAGTCCAGCCGGATGGAGCCGGTGGCGAGCTTCTGCCCGGCCTCCTCGGGGGAGGCGGCCAGGCCCTCGAAGAGCATGCCGCCCATCAGCGCGCCGCGCATCGGGCCGGAGGCGCGGTCCCAGTCGATGGGGGGACCGGCGTGGAAGAAGGTGCCGGGCGGGAGGTCCAGGACGTCACCGGCCCGCCGTACGCCGACGAGCTGGGGGCGGGCGGCGAGCAGGCGGCCGGCGGCGTGGGCGTTGGCGGCGGCGCGGCGCGGGTCGGCGAGCACCCGGGCCAGCGCGGCCGACGTCCCGGCCAGCGGCGGCCGCCAGTCCACCACGGTCTGCGGGACGGCCTGCTGGTCCAGCGCCTCGGCCAGCACGGACGTGCCCACCGAGATCACCCGCGGCTCGTTCACCAGCAGCGCCAGCCTGGCCTCACCCGCATCGGCGCTACCTACGCCAGTGCTTCCCGCGGTGGCCTCTTCCGCGGTGGCTTCTCCCGCGCTGGATTCTTCGGCGGTGGGCGCGGGTCGCGGGTCAGCTGGGGTTGCGGGCGTGAGGCCGGCCAGGACGGCCGCGTGCCGGGCCGCCGCCGCGTTCGAGGTGAACACGGCCGCCCCGGACGCCGCCAGGCGCGCGGCCTGCGCCCGCAGGTCCTGCGGATCCCCGTCGGTGCCCACCAGGGAGACCACGGCGGAGACGCCGCGAGCCACGGCCTCGGCGAGCGCGGGCGCCAGCCGGGCCGCCGGGTCGGGGTCGGACCCGTGCCCGAGCACCACGTCCAGGAGCACCACCCCGGAGTCCACGGCGGCCAGCGCCTCCAGCCGGAGCGCCGGGTCGATCATCGGGTGGGCCCGGCCCCGGGTGTACTCGTCGTCGCCGAAGTCGGTGAACGTGCCGCCGCCCGCGATCAGCTTCGCCTCGGTGCAGAGCGTGCCGCCGGAGTAGAGCCCGATGAGCGGCCGGACCGCCCGCGCGCGCTCGCCGTCCGGGAAGTCCGAGCCGTCCGCGGACTCCGAGCCGTCCGGGGACTTCGAGGCGTCCGGGGACTCCGAGCCGTCCGGGAACTCCGAGGCGTCCGCGGACTCCGAAGAGCCCGGGGACTCCGAAGGGCCCGGGGTATTCGGAGCACCCTGGAAATCTTGGGGATCCGAGGAGTCGGGGGAGGTCCATGACGGCCAGGTGGGGACCTCGCGGCCGAGGGCGCGCAGGACGTGTTCCGTCGCAGCAGTGAGATCGTCCTGACCAGGACCGAGCAGCGCCATCACGACCGGGGTGCCCGACCGCTGCACGGCGGCGCGCACCGACGAAGCCACCGCCGGGTCGGCCGGCTTGGAGATGACCACGATCAGCTCGGTCCCCGGGTCGCCGTCCAGCGACTCCAGCGCCCGCAGCGTGGACCGCCCACCCACCTCCGCCGACAGGTCCCGCCCGCCCACGCCCAGCAGATGGCTGACCCCGACGCCCGCCAGGTCGAGCAGGCTGGACACCTGCTGCGCTCCCGTCCCCGAGGCCGCCACGATGCCCACGGGACCGGGCCGCAGCACGTTCGCGAAGCCCAGCCCCGCGCCGCCGACCACGGCCGTCCCGCAGTCGGGTCCCATCACCAGCACACCGGCCGCCTCGGCCCGCTCCTTGAGCAGCACCTCCTGCGCCACCGGCACGTTGTCACTGAAGATCATCACCGAGAGGCCGGCGTCCACCGCGTCCATCGCCTCGGCGAACGCGTGCTCCCCGGGCACGCTGACCAGCACCACGCCGGCGTCCTCCGCCTCCCGCGCCGCCGTCCGCGTGGTCCGCGCGGGCGCCGCCTCGCGCGCCGAGGACGCGGCGGCCCGCGCCGACAGCTGCCGCCCGAGCTCCTCCGCCGCCGAGGCCAGCGCCTCCTCGGAGTCGGCCCGCACCGCCACCAGCAGGTCGGCGGGCGTCGCCGGGGGCACCTCGAAGCCCGCGTCCCTGGCCAGCTCCACGTTCAGCTCGGTGGCCATGGCGACGATCGCCACCGACACCCCGGGCCGGCCGGCCAGCGCCTGGCTGACCCGCATCAGGCTGACCGAGTCGTGGTAGACCCCGCTACGGACCTCGACGAGATTCAAGAACGCCCCCTGAGCGCAGGATTCACAAGATTGACGACGGGCTATCGGTTCGACAGGTGGAGGACGGCCGACAGGCCCGTCCTGACGCCCCAGGCCAGATCCGCGCCCGAGGTGTGACCGAGGCGCAGCAGCCGGTGCAGCGACGGCTCCACCGAATGCCCGGCGGCGAGCGCGCGCAGCACGGCCAGCACCTCCATCCCCGACTCGCCGCGCGCCGCGCAGTCCAGCAGCGTGGCCGAGATCGGCGTGGTCCTGGTCCTGGCGTCGAAGGTGACGGCCGCGGCCAGCCAGCCGGCCAGCCAGACCGCCCGC
Source organism: Acrocarpospora phusangensis (assembly GCF_016862995.1). Classification (GTDB taxonomy): domain Bacteria; phylum Actinomycetota; class Actinomycetes; order Streptosporangiales; family Streptosporangiaceae; genus Acrocarpospora; species Acrocarpospora phusangensis. The sequence goes on along the minus strand of NZ_BOOA01000114.1, from coordinate 13,017 downwards.
TCCACGCCCGCGGCCGCGCCCAGCTGGCGCAGCGCCACCAGCAGCCCGGCCAGCATGTCGTCGCCGCTCGGGGTGAGCCCGGGGCCCAGGCCCATCAGCTGCTCGGCCGAGGTCACGGCGTTCACCAGCGACCCCGAGTGGCAGCCCTCGGCGAGCAGCTCGCACGCCCCGCCGGTCAGCCCGGGACGCCGGGCGGAGCCGTCGCAGATCTCGCCGAACTGGGCCAGCCCGGCCGCCAGCCGGGACCGATCCACGCGCGGCAGCGCCGGGGCCGGATCCCACCAGCGGCGGATCCGGATGGCCAGCCCGCCGACCTCGATGAACCCGTCGCCCACCCACGCCTCGTCCCCGGCCGTGAACCCGGTCAGCGGGTCGGTCAGCACGACGGCGTTGGGCAGCCGGGTCGCCTCGCCGGTCACCAGGGCGATGACATGCGGCTCGACCTCGGTCCTCAGCTCCAGGTAGACGGCGGCCGGGAAGGCCGCGAGCACCCGGGCCGGGCGTCGCGGCGTCTCCAGCGCGGGCCGTACGGCCATGCTGGCCGCGCCGGGCACGTACGTGCGGTCAAGGGTCGCTCCAGCGGAACGTGCCGCGGATCGGCGGACTCTCGGGCGGGTGCCTACGGTCACCAGACCTCCCTCATCAGGGTGACGTTAGAACGTGCCCCTCAGAGGCCGTACGGGGAAAACTGCCAACAGTCGGCCAAATGCTTGGCTCTTCCTGACAGTCGGATCGTCGGGCAGAATCGGCGTGAGATGCGCCAACCCCCGGAGCAGACGATGACGAGTGACCCCGCCGCCCCTGCCATGCGCCTGGCCAGCACTGGAACGATCATCCATGGCGTGGCCGTCGGCGAGGTGCTCGGGGTCTCCACCCTCGCCGGGGCCCGGCTCATCGCGGGCAAGGGCGGGCTGGACCGGATCGTGCAGCGGCTCAACGTCATGGAGGTCCCCGACATCCTCGCCTGGGTGAAGCCGAACGAACTGCTGCTCACCACCGGCTACCCGCTCAGGAACACTCCCCAGTCGCTCGCCCACCTTGTGGCGGATCTTGACGAACGCGGGCTCTCGGCCCTGGCCATCAAACTCGGCCGTTACCTCGACGAGCTGCCGGAGGAGATGGTCGAGCAGGCCGACCGGCTCAACTTCCCGCTCATCCTGCTCCCCAACGACGTCGGCTTCGACGACATCCTCAACCAGGTGCTCACCGACATCCTCAACCGGCAGGCCGCCACCCTGGCCAGGGCGGAGGAGGCGCACCGCGCGCTGGTGCAGATCATCCTGGCCGGAGGCGGCATGCGCGAGGTCACCGCCGAGGTGGCCGGGCTGCTGGACGTGGCCGTGGCCGCCGTGGACGTCGGCGGGCAGGTGCTGGCCTCCGCCGGGGGCGCCGAGCAGGTGGCCATGCTGCGGGAGGCGTACGTGCTGAGCAGTGGCCTGAGCAGCAGGGCCGAGCCGGGCCGCACCGACGCCGACCCGCTGGTGCGCGCCGACGGCCACTACGCGGTCGTGCCCATCGTGGCCGGCGGCCACCACCACGGCAGGATCGCCGCGTTCAGCCAGGCGGGAACGCTCCGGGACAGCGACATCCGCATCCTGGAGCGCGCCGCCACCGTGGCCGCCCTCGTGGTCACCAAGCAGGAGGCCGTCACCGCCGTCGAGAGCAAGTACCGCGCCGACTTCCTGCGCGACGTGCTCACCGGCCGGGGCGGCGCGCGCGTCGCGGAACGCGCCAAGGCGTTCGGCTGGGACCTGGAACGCCCGGTCAGCGTGCTGGTCGCCGAGCTCGACCCCGAGGTAGACGAGCGGACCGCGCAGGACCGGCTGCTCGCCGCCTGGCAGGCCTCGGTCCGGCGGCACGACCCGCGCGGCGCGGTCGCCGGGTTCTCACACGAGGTGGTCGCCGTCGTCGGCGCCGGGGTGGACACCGCCCGGCTCGCCGCGGCCGCCTCCACGGCCTTCGCCGACGCCACCTTCTCCACCGGGATGAGCAGGATCGCCGACGGGGCCGACAGCCTCCCCGACGCGTACGGCCAGGCGCTCAAGGCCGCCAGGGTCGGCCGCCAGCTGCACGGCTCCGGCGCGGTCGCCCACTTCGACCAGCTCGGCGTCTACCGCCTGCTCTCCCTGGTCGACGACACCGCGGAACTGCACGCCTTCGTCCGCGAGACGCTGGGCGCGCTGGCCGGCGACGACGACGCGGAGAACGGCGATCTGCGCCGCACCCTGCACGTGCTGCTGGAGACCAACCTCAACGTGGCCGAGACCGCGCGGCGGCTGCACTTCCACTACAACACCCTGCGCTACCGCATCGGAAAGCTGGAACGTCTGCTCGGAAACTTCACCGAGGACGCGCACCTCAGGCTGAACCTGACCCTCGCGCTCCATGTGCTGAACATGCGTGGTATCTGACCACACGCTTTGGCAGATGATGCCCGTGTGCTCCAGCGATCACAGTCCTAATGTGCCCGCAACGGGCCTGGTAGGAGGCTCGTGAACCAGAAATGCCGCGCTGGGATGCCCGCGGGGTGGCCACCGGACGTCGGCCCAGGCAAGTGAAGGGGCTCACATGGCTTTCGGATGGAAGGTGCACGGAGAGGGACGCGGGCTCGCCCCCGGCGAGGTCGTCAAGCCGGACGAACGGCTGTCCTGGCCGCGCATGGTCGGTTTCGGCGCCCAGCACGTGATCGCCATGTTCGGCGCCACGTTCGTGTTCCCGCTGGTCATGGGCTTGGACCCGAACGTCGCCGTGATGATGTCGGGTGTCGCGACGATCCTGTTCCTGCTCATCGTGCAGGGCAAGGTGCCCAGCTACCTGGGCACGTCGGCCTCGTTCGTGGGCGCCGTGGTGGCGATCAGGGCGGCCCAGGGCGACAGCGCCACGGTCACCGGCGCCATCCTGGTGGCCGGCATCGTGCTGGCGCTGTGCGGTGTGGCCATCCACTACCTCGGCGTACAGGTGATCCACCGGATCTTCCCGCCGGTGGTGACCGGCGCGGTGGTCATGCTGATCGGCTTCGGCCTGGCCTTCGTGGTCGCCGACGTGTACTGGCCGCAGGACCACTGGATCGCGCTCATCACCATGATCGTGACATTCCTCATCATCGCCCTGTTCAAGGGTTTCCTCGGCCGGATCGGCATCCTGCTCGGCCTGGTCATCGGCTTCGTGCTGTCCTGGGCCGCCGACAAGATCTTCGGTGACATCACCGCGTTCAACGCGGGCACCGGCGCGGTCGACACCCACCCCCGGGTCAGCTTCGACGCGGTGGCGCAGGCCGACTGGTTCGGCCTGCCCAACTTCCACGGGCCGACCTTCCAGGTGTCGGCGATCGTGCTGGTGCTGCCCGCCGTGATCGCGCTGATCGCCGAGAACGTGGGCCACGTCAAGGCCGTCGGCGAGATGACCAAGACCGACGTGGACCCGTACATCGGGCGGGCGGTCATCGGCGACGGCGTCGGCACCGTGCTCACCTCGGCCGTCGGCGGCTCGCCCACCACCACGTACGCGGAGAACATCGGCGTGATGGCGGCCACCCGGGTCTACTCCACCGCCGCCTACTACATCGCCGGCGTCATCGCCATCCTGTTCGGCCTCATTCCCAAGTTCGGCGCCCTGGTCGCGGCCACCCCCGGCGGCGTGCTGGGCGGCATCACGGTCATCCTGTACGGCATGATCGGCCTGCTCGGCGCCAAGATCTGGGTGGAGAACCGGGTGAACTTCGCCGATCCGGTGAACATGCTCCCGATCGGGGCGGGCATCATCCTGGCGATCGGCCCGGTGTCCCACACGATCACCGACGACTTCTCGCTGGCGGGCATCGCCCTCGGCACGATCGTCGTCCTCGGCGGGTACCACCTGCTGCGCGCGCTGTCCGGCCCGGCGCCGGCCGAGGTAGGGGATGTCAAAAATTCCACGGGTTGAGCCATTATCCGTAACGCGATCGGAGTAGAACGACTTTCGTGAAACCGCCGCCGTTCGACTATCACGCGCCTACCTCGGTACGGGAAGCCGTCGAGGTCCTCGCCGAGGTGGGCGCGCACGGAAAGGTCCTGGCCGGTGGCCAGAGCCTGATCCCCCTGCTCAACATGCGGCTCGCCGCCCCGGGCCACCTGGTCGACATCAACCGGGTGGCCGGGCTCGGCGAGATCGAGACCGACGCGACCGGCGTCCGCGTCGGGGCCCTGGCCAGGCACGCCGCGGTGGAGCGTTCCGCCGCCGCCAGCCTCGCCCAGCCGCTGCTCGGGCAGGCGCTCAAGCAGGTCGCCCACTCCGTCATCCGCAACCGCGGCACCGTCGTCGGCAGCCTCGTGCACGCCGACCCCGCCGCCGAACTTCCCGCCGTCCTGGCCCTGCTCGGCGGCTCGGTACGGCTGGCCAGCGTCTCCGGCGAGCGCGAGGTCGCCGCCGCCGACTTCTTCACCGGGCCGATGGAGTCCGCGATCAGGACCGGCGAGCTCGCGGTCTCGGCCTTCTTCCCCGCCTGGGACGGCGGCACCGCCTTCGTCGAGGTGGCCCGCAGGCACGGCGACTACGCCATGGCGGGCGTGGCCGCCGCCGTCCGGCTGGACGACGACCTGCGCGTCACCGCCGCCAGGGTGGCGTGCGTGAGCGTGGGCCCGGCGCCGGTGGTGGTGGACATCACCGAAGCCTGCGGCAACCAGTCCGTCGCCTCGGTGGACTGGGGAGCGGTGGTGGCGGCCGTACAGGAACGGATCGAACCGGAGGCGGACATTCACGCGACGGCGGACTACCGGCGGCACCTGACCGGGGTGCTGGTCGAGCGGGCGGTCAAGGCGGCGGCCGATGTTTGACATCACCCTCATCGTGAACGGCGTGCCGCGCGAGGCCCGGGTGCCCGCCCGCCGGCTGCTGTCGGACTGCCTGCGCCACGACCTCGGCCTGACCGGCACCCACGTCGGCTGCGAGCACGGCGTCTGCGGCGCCTGCACCGTGCTGCTGGACGGCGAGCCGGTCCGCTCCTGCCTGACCTTCGCGGTCACCGTGGACGGGCACGAGATCACCACCGTGGAGGGGCTGGCCGGCCCCGACCGGCCCTCACCCGTGCAGCGCGCCTTCGCCGAGTGCCACGGCCTGCAGTGCGGCTTCTGCACGCCCGGCTTCCTGTGCACCACGACCGCGTTCCTGCGGGATAACCCGGCGCCCACCGACGAGGAGGTGCTGGAGGGCATCTCCGGCAACCTGTGCCGGTGCACCGGGTACCAGAACATCGTCAAGTCCGTGCACCGCGCGGCGGAACTGCTCGCGGAGGAGCCCACGTGACCACCAAGCTCTTCGGCGAACCGGTCCGGCGGCGGGAGGACGCCCGGCTGATCAGCGGCCAGGGCCGCTACCTCGACGACCTCGGGCCGGGCGCGCTCGCCGCCGCCTTCGTCCGCTCCCCGCACGCGCACGCCCGCATCACCCACATCGACGTGGACGCCGCCCTCGAGGTGGACGGCCTGGTCGCCATCTACACCTGGGAGGACCTGCCGGCCGGCGTGTGCGAGCCGCTGCCGCTGCTCATCCCGCACCCGGCGCTCACCCACGGCCGCACCGCCTACCCGCTGGCCCGCGACGTCGTCAGGCACGTCGGCGAGCCCATCGTGATGGTGGTGGCCAAGGACCGCTACGTGGCCGAGGACGTCTGCTCGCTGATCGAGGTCGGCTACGAGTTCCTCAAGCCCGTGGTCGGCATCGAGGAGGCCGTGTCCGGCGCGCATCTCGTGCACGAGGACGTGCCCGGCAACGTGGGCGCCCACCTGGTCCAGGAGGTGCCCTCGGCCGACGGCCGCTCGGCCGCCGAGGCCATCGAGGCCGCCCCGCACACCCTGTCCTTCCGGCTGGACATCGAGCGCAGCGCCTGCACGCCGCTGGAGGGCAAGGGCGTGTACGCCCGCTGGGACGCCGACGACCAGTCGCTGCGGGTCTACTCCTCCACCCAGACCTCCACCAGCGTACGGATGGCGCTGGCCGCGAAGCTGGGGCTGCCGCTGCCCAAGGTCGAGGTGATCGCGCCCGACGTCGGCGGCGGCTTCGGCGTCAAGATCGTGCACCCGTGGCCGGAGGAGGTGCTGGTGCCGTGGGCCGCGCGGCTGCTCAACCAGGAGGTCAAGTGGACCGAGGACCGGCGGGAGCACTTCATCTCCAGCGCCCACGAACGGGCCCAGGTGCAGCACGTGCGGGTCGGGTTCGACGACGAGGGGCGGGTGCTGGGGCTCTCGGTCGAGATCCTGCACGACCACGGGGCGTACACGCCGTACGGGATCATTGTGCCGATCATCACGTCGACGCAGCTGCTCGGGCCGTACCGGATCGGGGCGTACCGGGTGGAGTTCTCGTCGATCTACACCAATACCGTGCAGGTGACGCCGTACCGGGGGGCGGGGCGTCCACAGGGTGTGTTCTGCATGGAGCGCACGATGGACAAGATCGCCCAGCATCTGGGGCGTGACCGGGCCGACGTGCGGGCCGCCAACTTCATCCAGCCCGACCAGTTCCCGTACGACCAGGGCATGATCTTCCAGGACGGGCGGCCGCTCATCTACGACAGCGGCGACTATCCGGAGTCGCTGCGGAAGCTGAAGGACCTGATCGGCTGGGACGACTTCCCGGCCCAGCGGGAGGCCGCGCGGGCCGAGGGGCGGCGGCTGGGCATCGGGCTCGGCTGCTACGTGGAGGGCACCGGCGTCGGGCCGTACGAGGGCGGGCACATCCAGATCACCTCCGACGGGCGGGTGCACGTCTCCACCGGCCTCACCTCGCAGGGGCAGGGCCACGAAACCGTGTTCGCCCAGATCGCCGCCACCGAGCTGGGCGTCCCGATCGAGCGCGTCTCCGTCGTCACCGGCGACACCCGCCGCTTCGGCTACGCCGTCGGCACGTTCGCCTCCCGCGCCGCCGTGATGAGCGGCAACGCCATCGCGCTGGCCTGCCGCAAGGTCCGCGAGAAGGCGCTGCGGGTGGCCGCAGACGCACTCGAGGCCGACCCGCGCGACCTGGAGATCACCGACGGCGTCGTGCACGTGGTCGGCTCCCCGTCGGCCTCCATCCCGCTCGCCACCGTCGCCGTCCTCTCCAACCCCCTCAGGTACGCCTTCGACGAGGAGGCCAAGCGCGCCACCCAGTTCGCGGGGGCGGCCAGCATGGACCGGCCCCCCGTGGCCGAGGGCGAGGAGCCCGGCCTGGAGGGCAAGGACTACTACTCGCCGATCCGCTCCACGTTCGCGTCAGGCATGCACGCCGCCATCGTCGAGACCGACCCGGACACCGCCGAGATCCGCATCCTCCGCTACGCCGTCGTCCATGACTGCGGCAAGATGATCAACCCGATGCTGGTGGAGGGCCAGATCCACGGCGGCGTCGCCCAGGGCGTCGGCGGCGCCCTCTACGAGAAGATGGTCTACGACGAGCACGGCCAGCTCCTGAACGCCTCGTTCATGGACTTCCTCATGCCGTACGCCACCGAGATCCCCCACATCGAAACCGACCACCTCGAAACCCCGTCCCCCCTCAACCCCCTCGGCATCAAGGGCGCCGGCGAAGCCGGCGTCATCCCCGTCTCCGCCGTCATCGCCGCCGCCATCGAAGACGCCGAAGGCCTCCCGATCGACCGTATGCCCATCTCGCCGTCCGACCTTTACGCAATCCGCCGGACAGCCGGGAACTGATTTTTCGCCTGGCTTTCGGTGTGATAGCCACCGGAAGCCAGGTCTGCGGCTTAATCGCTGGTCAGTGGCGGTGGCAGATTCTTCTTCTGTTCATTCGGCTCAATCAGAGCAATATTCCACGGCCCTGTTGAATGTGAAGATTCTTTATTTTGTTCCGGGTAGGCCGGATAAGTATGTCGATGTGCTATGTTCCGTGCATTGAATGTGAGGATGCACGTGCATCTGTACGGTCACGCTGGCTCTCTAGGTATAGGCACAGGTCCTAGGCGAATCGGCGGGATGGAAGAACGGGAGTCGGAGCGGCCGATGGTCGCTCAGGCGTCCCTGTCCTGGGGTAAAAGTGTGACCGTGTGCTGAGCGTGAAGATGCACGTGCATCTGTACGATCGCGCAGATTCTCACCGGGCGGCATCGCCTGGGTCGTCATGTGTGATGTCGCGCGTCAATGGGCGGGGCGACGCTCCAGGCACGGAGGTCGCCCCAATGTTCCGCTCAAGAAGGGTTGAGAGGAGTTCGGCATGACCCTACCGAATGAGGAGGAACGGTCTCACCGGCCGGGTCCGTTGTTAACCTCGCGAGCCGTTGTGATTTTGCTTGCGAGCGTTGTCACAGGGCTGGTCGTCGCGGCGCTGAGCGCCATGGGGGGCGTACCGGTCCCACTGGCGGCGGTCACCGGGCTGGCCGCCATGGGGGCGATGGCCATGGGACTGCACAAGCTCATGGAATAGAGGGGACAACCGGTTCGGCGGGAGAGCGGGCTCGGGCCTCCCGCCTTGACTCGGGCCTCCCGCCTTGAAAGGCGCGCGTCGGTGGACGGGATTGAGGATCGAGGCTTACCCGGCTGGTTCTTCGTGATCGTGCTCTTGCGCGGTGGCCGCCGCGGTCAGGTCTGAGGCGGCCGTGCGGCAGCGGGAGGCGTAGGTGGCGATGGCGTCCTGGAACCACGGGGGGAGGGACTGGTCGGCGCGGAGGCGGTCGGCCAGGTGGGTGAGGGCGGTCGCGCAGTTCTCCAGGGCGAGAGCGTCGGCGTCGAGGGTCATCGTGGCTCCCGGGGGTTCGTGTGGTCGAGCAGGAGGTAGAGCTGCGAGCGGATCAGGGAGCCGTGGTAGGGGGTGAGCTGGGCGTCTATGTGGGCGCGGGCCTCGGGGAGGTCGTCGGCCAGGTTGGCCGCGTACTGGGCGACGCTGTGGCAGAGGGGGAAGCGGTGGGTGGCGTCGGCGTAGTCCACCGTGTACCAGGTCGGGTGGAGGTCGAAGCAGGAGCCGGAGCCCTGGCCGTCCAGGACCGGGATCAGGTCGTGCTGGTTGGTGATGGACGCGATCCAGGTACGGGAGTCGGCCGGGACCTTGAAGTCGATGGGCGACCCGGCGGCGATGACGTGGGTGACCCGGTAGCGGCCGCAGAACTCCGGGTCCTGGGCGAGGTTCATGACGGCGGAGCCGCCCGCGCTGTGCCCGATGAGCGCGATCTCCGCCTGCTCGGGCACGCCGAACTGCTCGATCGCGTCCTTCAACGCCCCCGTGTACGGCGAGGAGCGCAGCACGGTGTTCCGGAACGCGCCCACCAGGTCCTGGGGTGAGTCGTTGCGAGGACCGCCGGGACGCATGCCCGGAGCCTGGACGACGTATCGGATGGTCTCGTCCGGCCCCAGCACGCTCTGGATGAGCATCCGGCCGGTGGTGCCGACGACCTGGATGTTGCGGAGCACGGCCACGATGGAGTCGCCGGTACGCAGGCTGACGGCCTCCTCCGGGGTGGCCTCGGTGGGCCGGGCGACGCCGGCGCCGCGGTCCATGGCCGACATGACCCGGGTCGTGATGCCGGTGATGGGGTCGGTGTTCATGACCCCGCGCCCGGTGGCCATCGCCCAGCCGACCGCGTCGTTGAAGGGGTTCTCGTCGAGCAGCGCCCGCAGCGCGAGGATCTCCCCGAACATGGGCGCGATCGCGCTGAGCGCGTCCTGCGCGCCGCGATCCCGGAACAGGGCGCGTAACGCGCGGGCGGCCGCCACGTCCCGGTCCTCGGAGATCGCCGTGACCAGCCGCTGGAGCACCGGGTCGCGGGTCAGCTCCGGATGGGCACGCTCCACGGCCGCGATCCGCAGCCGCAGCGACAACACCAGCACGTGTACGGCCAGCCGGCCCGGTCCGGCCAGACCGGACATCCGGGAGATCGGCCGGCCGAGCGGCCCGCCGGAGAACGCGATGCCGAGTCCCGCCCGGCGGGTGAGCGCCCGCAGCAGACGCCGCTGGGGACGGAACCTGGGCGCGGCGCGCAGCAGGGCGCGCGGCCGGAGCTCCCTGGTCAGGGCCGCCGTGGTACGGACGGAGACCGCCTCGATCTCCTCGGCCACGGCGACCAGCTCGGCGGCGGCCTGGAGCAGCCGCCGCCGGCCATTCGGCTCGTCAGCCGCGCTCATGGGCTATCCGTGCTCATAGGTGATCAGGGCTCTCCACCATCTGCCGCAGCGCCGGCCCTTCCGCCTGGTTGTCCGTGCTCATCGGTGATCGTGCTCATCGGTGATCCGGGCGCCCGCTCCGGAGGCGGGGTTGCCGACCGGGCGCACCGGTCATCCGCGTGCATAGGTCATCCGGGCGCGGTACCGCCGGGACGCCTCCGGCAGGTTGCGGTTGAGCACGTCCGCCAGTGAGGTGGTCGACTCGATGATCTCCATGCCGGTGGGGGAGAAGGTGGCCGGGCCGTACACCTGCGGTGACAGGAGCGGGTTGGTGTACGCCTGGGAGAACGCGTCGACGGTGATGATGCGCTGCATGACCGGGGAGAGCAGAGAGCCCGGCAGGGGGTCCTCCGCGAAGATGCCGGCGTAGAAGTCGATGTCGTCCACGGTCGGGTACAGGGCGGCGAGTCCCTGCTGGACGCGCGGGTCCGAGGAGACCTCGGCGAACGACTTCAGGCGGGGGAAGCCGCAGTAGGCGCGGTAGTCGTTGAAGGAGGCCAGCTCCACGGCGCGACCCTCGGTGACGCTCATCTCCTCCACGTGCAGGAGCGCCGGGTCGGTGTTGAACAGGCCGATGCGTCCGGCCCGCTGGGTGGTGGCGTCCTCGAAGAGCGGGCCGATCCCGCATTCGGTGAGCAACCGGTTCCCGACCAGGGTGTCGCTCAGTGGGCGCTCTTCTCCGCCCGCGAGCAGGGCCGAGGGGATCAGGCTGTGCCAGCGGTAGAGCAGGTTGAACTCGATCGCCATGTGGTTGGTGCGATGCCAGATCGCCGTCCTGCACACGGCGGGATCCATGCGGACCTGGAAGAGGGTGGGCGTGATGTGGTTGATGTACTCCTCAAGGACGATCTTGATGAGGAGGACCACGAGGATGTTCCTGGTCGTCTGGAACAGCCGCTCGTCGTCCCAGTCCGGATGGCGTCCGGCCAGCCGGCGGGCCACCCGGTTGTGCTCGCGCAGGAACAGCGTGGTCAGCATGGTGAAGCCGATGTGCAGGTTGGCCCGGTCACTGCCGCAGGCGAACAACGCGTCCCGCGCCCCGAACGGCACATCGTCGAACCGGACGACGCTCAGCCCCGCGAACTCATCCTTGATCCTCCCCAACTCACACAGGTACGGCGGAAACTCGCCCCCGTTCACCACCTGGCTCTTGAGCAGCCCTCCGGAACGCGTCCGCAGCGCCGACGTCACCGCCGGAGTGAGCCCATACAGCTGGTTCAGATCGATCTCATGGTTGGACGAGTTCTTGCGCGGGTCACGCGGAATGTTCATGTCTCCCCGCAGGAAACCATCCGTGAACCACTGCGCGAAGTACGCGAACAACACCGTCGAACGCGGGCAGTCGCGCGCCTCCCCGTCACGCCGGAACAACTCCGCCACCTCGACCGGATTCGGCGCCGACGCGGCCAGTGGAACCGGCGGCAGATGCCGACTGTCAAAAGTCCGATCGGTAAGCGACTCCCAGGACGTGTACCCGGCCTTCGTGCTCAGCGGATTGGGCCGGATCGGCAGCTTGAGCACCAACCGGTTCACCAGAAACCGGTTGACCGCCGCATGCAACGGCCCAACCGACCGAATCACCCGCCACACGGGCGCCATATTGGTCAGCGCCCAGAACTCCAGATAGTTACGCCGCCCGATCCGGGCACTCGGCTTCACGATGCCTCCCGCGCATGTGGGACGGGCCCACCGGGGACCGTCCTCGGGTTAGTGGGTCCGCCTGAGGTCGTGTCCGTGGACGCGGGGTCCGCGTCCGTGGTGGTGACCCGGCGTGCGGGGGGCGCGTCTGTCGTGGGGGTCGAGGATGCCGGAGCGGCGTTTGGGGTGGTGATCGGGCGAGCTGGTGCCGCGTTTGAGGTCGTGTCCGGGGATGCGGGGTCCGCGTCCGTGGTGGTGACTCGGCGAGTGAAGGGCGCGTCTGTGGCCGGGGTCGAGGGTGCGGGAGCGGCGTTTGGGGTGGTGATCGGGCGAGCTGGTGCCGCGTTTGAGGTCGTGTCCGGGGATGCGGGGTCCGCGTCCGTGGTGGTGACTCGGCGAGTGAAGGGCGCGTCTGTGGCCGGGGTCGAGGACGCGGGTGCCGCGTCTGGGGTCGCAATCGGGCGAGCGGGAGCCGCGTCTGGGGTCGCAGTCGGGCGAGCGGGTGCCGCGTCTGGGGTCGTGATCGGGTGGGTGGGGGCCGCGTGTGAGGAGAGTGCGATCGGGAAGCGGCGGGGGAAAGGGCCGCCGGCGAAGTCGATGGTGGTGTTGGGCAGGAGGGCCGCGCCCGGTCGTCGCAGGACGCGGCGGACCACCTCGGGGATGACGGCCACGCCGACGTGTTTGCCGACGCATTCGTGTGCGCCGAACCCGAAGTGCAGGCGGACGTGGTCCGGGCGGTCGATCCGGAACTCTTCGGGAGCTTCCACCGCGTCCGCGTCCATGCCCGCCGACGACGTGCAGGCGAAGACGGGTGTGCCCGCCTTGATGAGGGCGCCTGAGGCCAGGCGGTGGTCGCGTTCGCAGAACCGGAAGATGAGAGGGTTGAAGGGCGCGAAGCGCAGGGCCTCCCAGGCGTAGCCGTCGAACGGCTCGTCCGCTCGCGCCGCGGCCACGGCCGCCTCACGGACACCGTCCTCACGGCCGAGCAGATGCCGGATGATCTGGACGATCGACTGCGCGGCGTTCTCCACCAGCCCGAGCGGCAACCCGGCCCCGTTGACCATCAGCCGCAGATCGTCGATCCCCAGAGCAGCGGGCGGCGACAACGCGACCAACCGCGACAACGCATCATCCCCCTGCGCACTCTGAGGGTGATTCCCTGGCGCGCCACCCGTCTGCGCGCCCCGATCCTGCGCCTCCTGGACGTGTGCGCCGTCGCCCTGCGCGCCTTGACCTTGCGCACCGCCGCTAGGGA
>NZ_BOOA01000113.1 GCF_016862995.1 Acrocarpospora phusangensis | reverse complement strand
CTGTCACGTTCGACGCGGTTGGCGTCCCTGGTGTGGTCGGCGGTGTCGTGTCGGACGGTGTGCCGCCGTCGAGCGCGTTGTGGACCGCCGTGTACGCCGGCTTCTGCGCGTAGTTGTTGTCGTAGATCAGGCCGCAGCACTCGCTGGGGAAGGTGTCCGGAATCCAGGAGTACCGGTCGGTGAAGCCCCAGATCGTCACGCCGGCGCAGGCGGTGACCGCGTTACAGGCGTTGATGACGTTCGTGTAGTACTGGGCCTGCGTGGTGTCCTTCTGAGCGTTCCGCGGGTTCTGCATGCGGATGTCCAGCTCAGTGATCCGTACCTGGACGCCCAGGTTGGCGAAACGCTGCAGGTTCTGCTGGATGTCGTTCGGGAAGCCGAATTGGATGGCCAGGTGCGACTGGAAGCCCACGCAGTCGACCGGCACGTTCTGGGAACGCAGCGACTGCACCAGGTTGAACATCGCGGTGCTCTTGGCGTTGATGCCCTCGACGTTGTAGTCGTTGATGCACAGGCGCGCGTTGGGGTCGGCGGCGCGCGCGGCGCGGAAGGCGTCGGCGATGAAGCTCTGGCCCAGCGTGTTGAACCAGAACGACTGCCGGAAGGTGCCGTCCTCGTTGAACACCTCGTTCACCACGTCCCAGGAGACCACGGTCGCGTTGTTCGCGTAGCGGCCGACGACGGTGGCGATGTGCTCGTTCATCGCGGCGCGCATGTTGGTGGCGTTCAGACCCTGCACCCAGCCGGGAGTCTGGCTGTGCCACACGAGCGTGTGCCCGTGCACCTGCTGGTTGTTCTGCGTGGCAAAGTTGACGATCTGGTCGGCCCCGGAGAACGAGTACTGGTTGTCGTTCGGCTCGGTGGCATCCCACTTCATCGCGTTCTCGGCCGTGACCTGGTTGAACTCGGTGGCCGCGATATTCCGGTAGGTCGTCTCGTTGGCGAGCGGGCCGGTCGCCAGCGCGGCGCCGATGAACTTACCCCGTTCGGCGGCATGCGTGCGGAGTGGCCCATCCGCTTGAGCGGGGGTGGCGACGAGCACGCTGGCCGCAGCCGACGCGACCGCGCAGACCACGGCTAGAGATCGCCATTTCAAGGAAGGCACAGGATCTCCTTTTCCGAAAGTTTTCGATAGCTTTCGTGTTGTCCACGGAGGCTAAAATTGCCCGGAAAAGGGGTCAATGCCCTGGCTGAACCGACTGCGCTATGCTGGCCTTACCCTATTAAATATCGGTGGTCCCCTGAAACTTTCAGTCACCCGCGGGTAACAAGTGTTACAGACAGGAGGCCCCGCGGCCGCAGCCGCGAGGCCCCCATCCCTCTCGCGTGACGCTCAGAGCCCAAGAAGAATCTTGATCGGCCCCAGGGCGAAGTACACGACGAACAGCGCGGTCACCGTCCACAGCAGCGGGTGGATCTCGCCCGCCTTACCCTTCACCGCCTTGATCAGCACGTACGCGATGAAGCCCGCGCCGATCCCGTTGGCGATGGAGTACGTGAACGGCATCAGCACGATGGTGAGGAACGCCGGGATGGCGATCTCGAAGTCGGTGAAGTCGATCTCCCGGATCGAGGTCATCATCAGGAAGCCCACCACGACCAGCGCCGGTGCCGCGGCCTCGTACGGAACCACCGCGACCAGCGGGGCCAGGAACATCGTCAGCAGGAACAGCACCCCGGTGACCACGCTGGCCAGACCGGTACGGGCCCCCTCGCCCACGCCGGCCGCCGACTCGATGTAGGTGGTGTTGGAGGACACGGACCCCGCGCCACCGGCCGCCGCGGCGACCGAGTCGACCAGCAGGATCTCGCGGGTCCTGGGCAGCGTGCCGTCCTCCGCGATCAGGTCGGCCTGCTTGCCGACGCCCACGATGGTCCCCATCGTGTCGAAGAAGTCGGTGATCAGCAGCGTGAAGACCAGCAGGATCGCCAGCACGACGGAGATCTTGGAGAACGCGCCGAACAGGCTGAACTGCCCGATCAGGCCGAGGCTCGGGATGTCCACGATGTCGCCGAGGGACGGCAGCGCCGGCACGTTGAGGCCCCAGCCCTGCGGGTTCGGCTGGCCGTTGACCAGCGACGGGCCCGCCTTGGCGATCGCCTCCACGATGATCGCGAAGATGGTGGTGGCCACGATGCCGATCAGGATCGCGCCCTTCACCTTGCGGGCCACCAGTAGCGCGGTGGCCAGCAGGCCGACCACGAAGACCAGGATCGGCCAGCTGGTCAGCCCGCCCCCGATGCCGAGCTCGATCGGCGGGGCCGGTGCGGCGGTCTTGCGGACGAAGCCCGCGTCCACGAAACCGATCAACGCGATGAACAGGCCGATGCCGACCGAGATGGCCGTCTTCAGGCTGCTGGGGATGGCGTGGAAGACGGCTGTCCGGAATCCGGTCAGCACCAGCAACAGGATGACCAGACCTTCCAGGACGACCAGGCCCATCGCGTCTTCCCACGACATCTGGGACGCGATGCCGTACGTCACGAAGGCGTTCAGGCCGAGGCCGGCGGCGAGCGCGAACGGGACGTTGGCCACGACGCCCATCAGGATGGTCAGCAAGCCGGCCACGAAGGCGGTGGCCACGGCGACCAAGGGGATGTTGGGGACGCTGCCGTCGCCGAGGAACTGGCCGTCCGCGTCCTTGACCGTGCCGATGATGATCGGGTTCAGGACGACGATGTAGGCCATGGTGAAGAACGTGGCGAAACCGCCGCGGACCTCGGTTCCGACCGTCGAGCCACGGTCGGAGATCTTGAAGTACTTATCGAGAAAACTGGCGCTTTGAGGGGTTTGGGTGACACTCACGCGCGCAGAGTGACACCCATTACCAGCTGCGAAAAGACCCAGGCCGCCGAAGTGATTCTTTCGTGATCGATTCGTGTACGGCCCGCGCCCATACACCCGTTGACCTGGTCGCCTAGGCTGATCGGATGAAGCCGCCGCGCAAACCGGACCCGGAGCCGCTCCAGACCAACGACAGCGCCACCATCCTCGTCGGCATCGGCCTCTGGGCCGTCGCCCTCGTGGTCCTCCTGATCATCCGCCCGGCCCAGGGCTGGTGGATCTGGACCTGTGTGGCCGGCATCGGCCTCGGCGGCTTCGGCCTCGTCTACGTCCATCGCCGCAACCGCAGAGAACAGGTGCAATCCAGCGACGTCACGAAATAGGGTCGCTCGCGCATCCCAGCCCAGGTTCCTGGGGATTCTCGCCGTTATCCGGCGCGCGGGTGACAGTTCGCGCCGCACCGGCGCCAAGAGCGACCGGTCCCTTCGGTCAGGGCCCGAACCCTGGTATCACGGTGCTGTCGTGTCCTTGAGGAGCAGGGTGACGAAGCCGAGGACGCCTCGGTAGCCGTTGAGCCACATGTTCCGGTGGTCGAGGGCGGCCTCTCTGGCCGCGTCGCCGTCCGGGCCGGGGTGTTCGTGCGCCCAGCGCAGGAGGGAACCGGTCCACGACCACTCGTACTCGTCCCATTCGGCGATTTCGCTGGTGTGGGCGTAGATCGTGGCGAAGCCGGCGGTCTCGGCGCGGGCCACCGTGGCGGCGAGGTCGCCGTACTCGTCGGGTTCCGCGCCCAGGAGGGTGAGCACGTCCGCGCCGGGCGGGGTCTCCCAGAAGCCTTCGCCGACGAGCGCGAGACCGCCCGGTTTCACGAATCGCCTGATCGCTTCGACGGTCGCCGTCAGCCCGCCGAACGCGTGGGTCGCGCCCACGCAGAGCACCAGGTCGTAGCCCGAGCCGTCGAAATCGTCCGCCGGGGACTGGTGGAAGCGGACGTGATCCGCCAGGCCCAGGGCCTTCGCCGCCTCGGCCGCCGAGGCCAGTCCCTCCGGGGAGATGTCCACCCCGTCGGCGGTCGCGTCCGGGTAGAGCGAGAGCGCCCGCAGGATCCAGACCCCTTCACCGCACCCCAGGTCGAGAATCCGCGCCCGCGCGGGCAGCTTCGCCCGGACGAGCAGGTTGTCGAGATTCGCCTCGGTGATCGGTGCCGCGATCTGGTGGTCGGAATGGGCGATATGGCTGATGAGCTGACGATTCATGCGCCCACTCTCACGGAACAGCCCGTCGCCCCGCCAACCAATATCGGCCACCCGACGGCCCTCAACCGCCCGGTCTTCGGAGCCCCCACCACCTGACCTCAGCTGACCACACCGGACCCGGCTGCTACCGGACCCGGTCTCAGCTGTCCAGGTCGGCCTCGGCGAGCAGCAGCGGAACCCGCTCGGGGTCGCGGAGCAGCGCCGCGACCGCCAGCCGGTCCCCCCACTGACCGGCCGCCCACGCCAGCCCGCGAGCCAGTCCCTCGATGCCGGACGCGTGCACCTTGCCGTCGAAGAAACGCCACGGCACCGGACGTCCGTCGACGAGGAGTTCCTCGTGCTCGACGTACGTAGCGGGAGCGGTCGGAAGGAGGGTGTGGACCTGGGGCGGAACCGGACGTTCCGCACCCGTCGAGGTGACGTCACCGGTGACGATCTCGCCCACCAGGGGCAGATCGAGCACTTCGGACAGGGCCTCGGCCAGGTCGAAGGAAGCCAGCACCAGAGGCCGGTCGGCCACCAGGGCCAGCAGGTCGGGAGCCTCGACGATCACCGGCTCCCCCACCGGCTCCGACCGCGAGTCCACGCCGAGCACGCGACCGTCCTCCGCGTCGGCCACCACGATCACGCCCTGCAGGATCGACCGCACGGCGGACGGCGGCCGGACCCGGGCGGGGTCCACCCCGGCGATGGCCATCCAGAGCGCCCGCAACTGGGGACGGTCGAGTTCGACGGCCGGGTCAGCCATCAGGTCGAGCAGCTCCTCGGGTCCGCCGTGCGAGGCCAGCAGCTCCGCCAGCGTGGAGCGCACGCCGATCATGGTCAGCGCGGTCTCGTCCAAGTCGGCGGGCGCGTCGCCGTACAGGCCGAAGAGGAGGGGGTCGCCGGAGGGCAGGCGCAGGGACGTGGGGGTCTTGCCGCCGAGGACCGGGTGCCGGGAGAGCCACCAGGCCGTGTACGACGGGACCTCGACGACCTCGCCCGCGACCAGGACTCGCAGGGGCAGCAGGGCGGCGCGCAGCGGGGGCCGGGACAGCAGGGCGAGGGCGGCCGGCCAGTCGGCGACATACTCCAGGTCGCGCACGGCGGTGAACTCGCGGGCCACCGGCGGCACGTCGAACTCGGGCAGCAGGTCCAGGATCGCGTCCAGCCACTCGTCCTCGCGGTCGAGGTCGTGGTCGCACTCGTCCGGGTCCAGCAGCACGTCGGAGTCGTTGACCACGGCGAACCCGTCCAGCACACCGGCGGCGGCGAGGACGCGGGAGCCGTACTTCTCCACCAGGTCGGGCGCGGCGAAGGGCGCCTCCAGATCGATGAGCTTGGCCAGGTCGCCGCCTTCCAGCAGCAACTCGCCCGCCGTGTAGACCGCGCCGTCGGCGCCGCGCAGGGCCAGCTCGGCCAGCCAGGGCGCCTCACCGGCCGACAGCCCGGCCGCGTCCACCAGCGCGAGCACGGCCTGCGCGACCGGCTCCGGGTCCGCGCTGCCGGCCGACTCGGTCACGGCCGCGTGCGTGAGCGGATCCTCCAGGACGGTGCGCGGCGTGGCCTCGCCCGCGCCCAGCCGGAGCAGCAGCGGGTGCGCCGCGTCGGGATGCACGATGCGCAGGCCCAGCGGCGCGAGCGCGGCCGGGTCGAGCCCGCCCTCGGTCAGCAGCAGGGTTCCGCGCGCGCCCCGGACCAGGCGGCCGTCCGCGAGCGGCACCGCCACGGCCGCGATGGCCTCCGGGTCGTCGGCGGGCAGCACCTCGTACAGCGAGCGCCACCAGGAGGGCGGCCGTTCGGCGATCTCGTCCCCGGACAGCATGTCGATGACGTCGGCCAGTTCCACGCGGCGCACGCCCAGCGTGGTCAGCGCCGGATGCCGCGACGGCCATCCGGCGGGCAGCAGGCCGGGGACCATGTCGGCGACCCGCTCCAGGAACTCGCCCGCTCCCGCGACCGCCCGGGCGTCCCGGCCGGCCACGAACTCCCCGGCGGTCTCCTCCACCAGCTGGAACATGCGCTGGTACGCGTCGCCCTCGGCGGGCAGGTCCGTGTCCCAGCGACGGTTCAGCGTGGCCAGGAACCGGTCCTCGCCCTCCGGGTCCTCCGGTGCGGACAGGGCGGGCAGCAACGGCGCGCCGGGCAGCAGCGAGATGATCTCCCGCCGGATCGTGGCGTCCAGTTCCCCCTTGCCGATCATGCCGGGGACCAGGTCGAGCAGCCGGGGCGTGCGCGGCAGCTGCCGCAGCAGCAGCACGTAGAGCTCGGCGGCCCGCCGGATCAGGAACTCGGTCAGCGGGCCGGTCGCCACATGCCGCCGGTCGGTGGCCAGCGGGAACGTGGCGATCAGCAGCGCGGGCAGGTCCAGCGGCTCCTCGCTGGGCGTCGGCGCGTGGATGACGGCGGGCACGTCCCGCGGCAGCGCCTTCGGCTCCCCGCCCGCCACCGGGACCGCCCAGCGGACCTGCCAGAACGGGCGGGCGCGCTCCTCGGTCGGACGGTCGGCGAACAGTTCGGCGATCTGCTCGGGGGTGAAGGCGCCGGAGGCGGTGATCACGTGCCAGCCGTCGGCGGTGACCGTGCGGACCTCGCCGTCGATCTCGATCTCGATCACGGACAGGGCGGGCATCACCAGCGGCAGGGCCGGGCTGGTCTCCTCCAGCATCTGCCGGACGGCCTGCTCGGCGACCTTGTCGCGGAGCGGCAGCCGGACAACCGTCTCGAACCCCTCGGGGACGGACACGGCTTCCATCGGGAACGGAAGGCGCAGCAGCGGGACATGCCCGGCGCGTTCGGCGAGTTCGCCGCCGAGGGCGGGCTGGGCGGCGACCAGGGCGCTGGTCTCCTCGCGGGACCAGCGCACGCCGCCGGTCGAGCGGGAGTACACCGACGGCGAATCGCAGACCGAGACGACGGCGGCGAAACCCACACCGAAACGGCCGGCCGCGCCGATCTCATCCCGTTTCGCCGAGACCCGCAGGGTGGACAGGCCCTCGACCCCGGCCGCGTCCAGCGGCGCGCCGGTATTGGCCGCCTCCAGCACGCCGTCGCGCAGGGACAGCCGCAACCTGCCGGGCGCCCCGGCCCGCAGGGCGGCGTCGGCCGCGTTCTGGGCGAGTTCGACGATCAGCCGGTCGCGGTAGCCGCCGAGCGCGAAATCCTCCTCCGCGTTGGCGTCCTCCCGGAACCGGGCGGGTGAGGCCGCCCAGGCGGCGAGAACGGTCTCGCGCAGGCGCGCGGTGTTGGAGAAGTCGTTCATCTCACGCTCTCGGGAGGGGGCTGGCTGACACGGCGAACGTAGGGTAGCGCCCCTGCCCGACATTCCACGCCTCAGCCGAGATCTTCGCTAAGGACGGGCGGTCAGTCCTGCGATTCGCCCGGCTCCTCGGGGATTTCGCCGGAGATTTCCGGCACTTCGGCGGTCTCGTCGGCGGGCATCAGGTCGTAGCCGAGATCGTCCAGGATCGGCTGGGCCTGGTCCGGCGTCATGGACGGCACCGTCGTGGCCTCGGAGTGGGCGCCGCAGCCGTGGTCGGCGGCGACCACGCGGCCGTCGTCCGGCGCGTACTCATTGGCGCAGACGCCGAAGCCCAGGCGGAGGGCGCCGGCGAGCGGCCAGTAGAAGCCGCAGGTCGAGCACTGCGCGGGGGCCGCGGCGGCGAGCGGCGTGTCGGGGCCGGGGTCGCCGTTGTGCCACCGCTGGACGGCCAGGTCACGCCCGAGCGCGGAGAGCACCCGGGCCCGGCCCAGACCGTACTCAAAGATCATTTGGTGGTCGGTGTCGTCGTCGGTCTCGGTGAAGCCCGGGGCCAGCCGGTCGTCGTCGGCCTCGGCCGGCAGCAGGTCGCCCACGCCCAGGTCGCCGGGGCGCAGCCGCTGGTTCCACGGCACCCAGGTGGGCGCGAGCAGCGCGCCGCCGCCGGGCAGCAGCACCGTCTCGCTGATCGTGACGTTCCTGGCGCGGGAGGCGCGGGCCACGGTGACCGCCCAGCGCCAGCCCCGGTAGGCCCGGTCCAGGCAGGCGAAGTAGTGGGTGACGAGCCGGTCGCCCTCGCTGTCGTAGCCCAGATGCTCGCCCACCTCGCCGGGTCTGGCGATCTCCTCGGCGCCCTGCCTGGCCAGGTCGACGGCGGCAGCGCAGGCCTGGTCGGCTGCCGTGCTTCTGATCCGGGTACGACTCACACTTTATTTTCACCCACGCCAGGAGCGGACAGCACCGGACTCGGTCGGTAAGACTGGATTTTCAACGTACGGGGAAGGGAGCGTCGCCTGTGGCGGGTGCTTGGGATCGTGTTCGGCGTGCAGGTCGGGGGACCGCACGCGCGAGCCGTACAGCCGCGGGAGCGACGGTCAGAGCGGGACAGTCGGTGGCGAGGGGCGGGCGCCGGGTGGGGCGGGCGACCCGGCGGCTGACCTACGCGCAGGGCGCGGGGCGCACCGGGCTGGGGCGGCTGATCGAGTTGACGGCGGCGCACAGCGCGGGGGACGCGTTCATCACGGTCTCCCTGGCCGGGGCGCTGTTCTTCGGGCTGCCGGTCGGCCAGGCGCGCGGCCAGGTCGCGCTCTATCTGCTGATCACGATGGTGCCGTTCACGGTGGTCGCCCCTTTTGTGGGCCCGGTGCTCGACCGGTTCCGCTCGGGCCGGCGCTACGTCATGGCCGGCACCCTCTTCGCCCGCGGCCTGCTCTGCTGGGGCATGGCGTCCTCCGTCGTGTACGGCGACACGCTGTCGCTGTTCCCCGCCGCCCTGGCCGTGCTCGTGCTGTCCAAGGCGTACAACGTCTCCCGTGCGGCGATCATGCCGAGCGTGCTCCCCGCCGACATCACGCTGGTCACCGCCAACGCCAGAGTCGCCCTGTTCGCCCTGGTGGCGGCGGGCGGCTCGGCGGCGGCCGCGGCCGGTCTGACCGCCTGGATCGGTGCGGAATGGGTGCTGCGCGGCGCGATGGCGCTCTTCCTGATCTGCGGCGTCGTCGCGGTACGGCTCCCGCGCCACGTCGACTCCCCCGAACCGGAGGAGGAGACCCCGGCCCCCGGCTGGCGCACCTGGTTCCAGGTCGGCCCGGTGGTCGCCGAGGCGATGCGGGCCAACGCCGCCATCCGCGTCCAGGCCGGGTTCCTGGTGTTCTTCCTGCTCTTCCTGGTCCAGGACAAGCACCTGCCGGGCCTGGCGCCGGAGATCACCATCGGCCTGCTGGCGGCCGCGGCGGGCGGCGGCGGCCTGATGGGCGCGGCCGTGGCCTCCTGGGCGCGCTCGCACTCGCCGCAGCTGATCGTGCTGGCCACGCTGGCGCTGACCACGATCATCACGATCGTGGCCGCCTTCTACTTCACCCTGTGGACGGCCGTCGCGGTGGCCCTGGTCGGCGCGTTCGCGCAGGGGCTGGGCAAGCTGGCGCTGGACGCCATCGTGCAGCGGGAGATCGGCGAGGAGGTGCTCTCCTCCACCTTCGGCGTGGTCGAGGCGCTGCTGCAGATCGCCTGGGTGTTCGGCGGGCTGATCGGGCTCATGCTGTCGCTGTTCGCGCGCGGCCCGGCCGGCTTCACGGTGATGGCCGTGGTGCTGGGCCTGTCCCTCGCCTGGCTGCTGGCGGGCAGGCGCAGGCGGCTCCGCGCCCAGCCGGTACGGCGTCCCGGACCGACGGACACGAAGCCGCTGCCGAACACGTACTGAGACGTCCGGACTAGCCGTCGATGTCGTCGGCGACCGCCCGCAGCACGCTCGCCACCTTCTTGGCGTGCGCCGGGTCGGGCTGCTTGCCCTTCTGGTACGACGTGGAGATGTCGTCCAGCAGCTTGATCAGGTCTTCGACGATGACGACCATCTCGTCCGGCTTCTTGCGCTTGCCCTTGGGCCGGGCCGTCTTGGCGAGGGTCGGCGGCTGCTCCAGGACCCGTACGGACAGGGCCTGCTGCCCGCGCCGGCCCTCCGCGACCCCGAACTCGACCTTCTGTCCTGGCTTGAGGACATCCACGCCTTTCGGCAACGCGGATGAATGCACGAAGACCTCACCGCCGTCGTCGCGGGTGAGGAAACCGAAACCTTTGGTCTCGTCGTACCACTTGACCTTGCCGCTGGGCACAGGAGTGACCTCGTTCAGACTGTCGTGAAAGGAATGGATGTAGGTTATGCCCACTGAGGCGGCATGGGACCGCCGGAACGCCTGGAAATTACGCCCGATCGGCGTCGGTGCGGCAGTCCGGAGGGTCGCCCCGGTCACCACCGTCGCGGCCGGGCTTGGCCTCGTTGACGACGTTTCCGATGTAGTGCACCCGTACAGGATGCCAAAACGGATAGGTCTGCGGGTAACCGGTTTATGGGCGAAAGCGGCCACTTATCAATGCGCCCCAGCCGGAAACATTGACGGTCTACCCTGGACCTACCTGGAACGGCGGAGGTAGGCGGCAATCCCATGAGCAGATCCACGCGTGAGCGGATCGTCGACGAGGCCCTCCGGCTGTTCGCCGAGCGGGGCTACGCGGCCACCTCGGTAGCCGAGATCGAGGCGGCCGCGGGCCTGTCGCCCGGCGCCGGCGGCCTCTACCGGCACTTCAAGTCCAAGTACGAGGTGCTCGCCGCCGCCGTGAACGAGCACGCCGCCAGGACCAGGGCCCAGATCGCCGAGACGCTCGCCGAGCTGAACGCGCAGAGCCCGGCCGTCGTCGTGGAGGAGCGGCTGGCCCACCTGTGCCGCTCCGGCCTGGCCAAGGTGCGCGACGAGAGCGAGCTCACCCGGGTCTTCTTCCGCGACCTGAGCCAGTTCCCCGAGCTGGTGAACGTGGTCCGCGAAGGGCTGCTGCAGCCGATGTTCGACTCCATCACGACCTGGTTCCGGGCCCAGCCCGAGTACCGGGACGCCGATCTGGACTGGCCCGGCATCGGCGCGGTCCTGGGCGGCGCCGTGGTCCACTACCGGCTCTTCGAGGAGACCGTCGGGGAACCCCCCGGCCGCGCCGAACGGGACCGCTTCGTGGCCTCGTGGGTACGGCTCGCGCTCGGCCTGCTCCCGGAGCGGACGGCCGCGCCCGTGTGACCTACCGCGTCACCCGCAGCGAGCGCGTGGGCGGGGGCGGCGGCGGATCGAGCAGGCGGTAGATCAGCCAGGTCACCCCGGCCGCCGTCCCGATGATGAACATGACGCCGCTGACGCCGTGGAACTCGGTCAGGAACCGGCCCACGTCGCTGCCGGCCCGGACCAGCGCGAGCCCGCCCCCGCCGAACAGGTACGCGGCGACCGGCGCGGACAGCCCCAGCAGCCGGTCGTTGAACACCCAGCCCTCGCTGGCCAGCACCACCACCGCCCCCACCGCCCAGATCAGGCCGGGCACCGGGAAGATCGCCACGGTCGGCAGCCGGAACGGCACGAGCAGGGCGGCGAAGACGAACAGGCCGAGCGCGACGGCCTCCCTGCGGTTGTTCGCGATGATCGACCAGGCGTCCTTGCCGTCGGTGGCCATCGGGTTCCCGCCCGCCATCGCGGCCTGCCGCAGCCGGGTGAACGCGGACGACCCGCGCCCGGACCGTTCCTCCAGGCGCCGGCGCGCCTCCCGCCGGTAGTGCATGACGCCCGGCGGAGTGGGGCTGGAGCGGCGGCGCGGGGGTCCCGCGTCGTCCTTGACCGTGGGGAAGGCCCGGGTCGGCGCGGGTCCGGTCTCCGCGGGTTCGGGCCCGGCCAATCGCCGGACCTCGCGCTCGACGAGCTGCTCCGGGGTGCCGAACCTGGTGAGCATCCGGGACACGGCCTTGGCGTCCTCGCTGCCGGCCCGCTCCTCGTCGATGCGCTTGCGCACGCGGCTGACGAAGTCGAGCCGCTGCTCCGGCCGCATCCGGCCGTGGGCCGTGTCCGCGACCTTGCTGACGAACTCCAGGACGAGCTGGTCGGCGCGCTCGATCACATTCGCCATACTGCCCCAGCGCCCGCCGCTACGCGACTGTTGCCGCGAAATCCTGTCAGCGGCTGCTCATACGATGGAAGCGATGAGCGAGGCGTTCACCGAGTGGCTGCGCAGCCGGACCGACGAGCAGCTGCGCGCCCTCGCCATGTCCCGCCCCGAACTGATCACGCCGGTCCCGGCGCACGTGACCGGTCTGGCCGCGCGGGCGGGCACGCCGTCGGCGCTGGGCCGCGCGCTGGACCGGCTCGACCGTTTCGCCCTCGCGGTGGCCGAGAACCTGGCCCTCGCGCCCGGCCCGCTGCGCGCGCTGCGCGACCGGCTCCGCCGATCCGGTCCCGCTCCCGCCGGCGCGGTCGATCGGGCCCTGGACGGCGCGCTGGAGCGCCTGCGGACCATGGCCCTGGTGCACGGTCCGGATTCCGATCTGCGGCTCGCGCCGGGCGTCTCAGCGGCTCTGGATCCGCCGGCCGGGCTCGGGCCGCCGATCGCCGACGTCTTCCGGCACCACGCGCCCGAGGCCGTCGAGGTCCTGCTGGAGGATCTCGGCGCTCCGGCCGACGGCGGGGTGCCGCGCGAGCGGCTGGCGCGGGTGTTCGCCGATCCGGAGCGCGTCCGGCGGCTGCTGGGGGAAATATCACCACAAGCGCGGGCGGCGCTCGACGAACTCGCCTGGGGACCGTCCAGCGGGCGGGTGCCCAACGCGCGGCGCGAGGTCCGGCCGGCCGACGCGCAGTCGCCGATCGAGGAGTTGCTGGCGCGCGGGCTGCTCGGCGCGACCGGCGAGGAGAGCGTGGCGCTCCCCCGCGAGGTCGGCCTGGTGCTGCGCGACGGGCGGCTGCACCGCGACCTGTCCCCGGTGCCGCCGCCGCTCGACGGCATCACCCGGGACCGCGACCTGGCCGACCGTACGGGCGCGGGGCAGGCGTTCGGCTTCGTCAGGTCCGCCGAGGAGCTGTGCGAGCTGTGGAGCGTGGACGCGCCGGGGGTGCTGCGCACGGGCGGGCTGGCCGTCCGGGATCTGAAACGCACGGCGCAGGCGCTGGACGTCCCCGAGTGGGCGGCGGCGTTCCTGGTGGAGATCGTGCACGCGGCCGGGCTGATCGCCTCCGGCGGGTCGATCGACGGCGAGTGGCTGCCGACCGCGGCGTACGACACCTGGCTGGTGCGCTCGACCGAGGAGCGGTGGGCGGCCCTGGCCTCCGCCTGGCTGACCCTGGACCGGGCGCCGGGCCTCGCGGGCGGGCGCGACGAGCGGGACCGCCTGCTCAACGCCCTCCATCCCGACCTGCGCCGGTCGGCCGCGATCGAGGTGCGCGCCAAGACCCTGGCGGTCCTGGCCGGCGCCGAGCCCGGCCTGGCGCCCTCGACCGAGTCGGTGCTGGACCGCCTGGCGTGGGAACAACCCCGCCGCCGCGGCGGCCACCGGTCCGAGTTCACCGAGTTCACCCTGCGCGAGGCCGAACTCATCGGCGTGACGGGATTGGGCGCGATGTCCGGACACGGGCGGGCCCTGCTGGACGGCGGGCGCGCCGAAGCCGCCGAGGCCCTCGCGCCGCTGCTGCCCGAACCGGTCGACAAGGTCCTCCTCCAGGCCGACCTCACCGCCGTCGCCCCGGGGCCGCTCACCAGTGACCTCGGCCGCTGGCTGGCCCTCGCCGCCGACGTGGAGTCCAAGGGCGGCGCGACCGTCTACAGGTTCTCCGAAGGCTCGGTCCGGCGGGTGCTGGACGCCGGCCAGTCCGCCGAAGAGCTGCTGGCCATGCTGGAACGCCACTCCGCCACCCCGGTGCCGCAGCCGCTGAGCTACCTGGTCGGCGACGTGGCCCGCCGCCACGGCCGCCTGCGGGTGGGTACGGCGTCGGCCTACATCCGCTGCGACGACCCGGCCGTGCTGGAGGAGGTGCTGGCCGACCGGCGCTCGAACGCGCTGCGGCTGCGCCGGCTGGCCCCGACCGTGGTGGCCTCCAAGACCTCCCGGGCGACCCTGATCGACTCGCTGCGGGCCATGGGCTACGCGCCCGTCGCCGAGTCCCTGGACGGCGACGTGATGATCTCCCGGCCGGACGCCCGCAGGACCGAGAGCCCGCCGGCGCGCGCCGTCAACGGCTTCCACGGGCCTGAGCCGGAGGCCGTGGCCGCCGCCATCCGGGCCATCCGCGCGGGCGACGCCGCCCACCGGTCGCATCTCGAACGCCTGCCGGAGCCCGGCGGCGCCCTGCCCCGGTCCCCGGCCACGGCCACCATCACGGCCCTGCAGGAGGCCATCCGGCAGGGCACCCGGGTCTGGATCGGCTACCTCGACTCGCAGGGGCAGGCGACCAGCCGGATCCTCGAACCGGCTCGGATGGAGGGCGGCTACCTCACGGCGTACGACGAAACGCGGGCCGCCATCCACCGTTTCGCCCTGCACAGAATCACCGGCGTGGCGGACGTGAATTAATTCCGTTGTCCGTACGCGACTTGTCAGGCAGAGTCGTTGACGAGAGCAATCCGGAACCCTTTCCACCAAAGTCAGGAAAGGCGACTTCTCCGGAAATGGTGCTCCAACGGTATTCCGCAGACTGCCGTCAGGGGTTGGATTGGCGACTGACCCTCATGATCGGCGAGACGGGTCCACGCATGTCCTGACATGTCGTGATATGTGTGGACCCGCAGGTCGGGAGTGAGCAAAGCGGGACTCATTCCGGCCGCTCGCGTGTTGGATAGGCGGGTAAGCCGAGATGGGGAGCACCTGTGAATGACGGCCCGTTGATCGTCCAGTCCGACAAGACACTGCTGCTAGAGGTCGAACACGAGCGGGCCGACGACTGCCGCAAGGCCATCGCGCCCTTCGCCGAACTGGAGCGCGCGCCCGAGCACGTGCACACCTACCGGGTGACGCCGCTGGCGCTGTGGAACGCGCGGGCCGCCGGGCACGACGCCGAGCAGGTCATCGACGCCCTGATCAGCTACAGCCGCTACCCGGTGCCGCACGCCCTGCTCGTGGACGTGGCCGAGACCATGGCCAGGTACGGCCGCCTCAAGCTCGACAAACACCCCACCCACGGCCTAGTCCTGACCAGCACCGACCGCGCCGTGCTGGAGGAGGTGCTGCGCTCCAAGAAGATCCAGCCGATGCTCGGCGAGCGCCTCCCCGACGACACCGTGGTCGTGCACCCGAGCGAGCGCGGCAACATCAAGCAGGCCCTGCTCAAGCTGGGCTGGCCGGCCGAGGACCTGGCCGGATACGTGGACGGCGAGGCGCACCCGATCATCCTCACCGAGGAGGGCTGGGAGCTGCGCTCCTACCAGCGGGAGGCCGCCGACGCCTTCTGGCACGGCGGTTCCGGCGTGGTCGTGCTGCCCTGCGGGGCGGGCAAGACCATCGTCGGCGCGGCGGCCATGGCCCGCGCCCAGGCGACCACGCTGATCCTGGTCACCAACACGGTGAGCGTGCACCAGTGGAAGCAGGAGCTGCTCAAGCGCACCTCGCTCACCGAGGCCGAGATCGGCGAGTACACGGGCGCCAAGAAGGAGATCCGGCCGGTCACCATCGCCACCTACCAGGTCATGACGGCCAAGCGGCAGGGCGAGTACCGGCATCTGGAGCTGTTCGACGCCCGGGACTGGGGTCTGATCGTCTACGACGAGGTCCACCTGCTGCCCGCGCCGATCTTCCGGATGACCGCCGACCTGCAGGCCCGCCGCCGGGTGGGCCTCACGGCGACGCTGGTCCGCGAGGACGGCCGGGAGGGCGACGTGTTCTCCCTCATCGGCCCGAAGCGGTACGACGCGCCCTGGAAGGAGATGGAGAACCAGGGCTGGATCGCCCCCGCCGACTGCGTCGAGGTCCGGGTCACGCTCACCGACGAGGAACGCCTCGCGTACGCGATGTCCGACAACGAGGAGCGTTACCGCTTCTGCGCCACCACCCCGTCCAAGCTTCGCGTCACCGAGGCCCTGGTACGGCGCCACGCCGGCGAGCAGGTCCTGGTCATCGGCCAGTACATCGACCAGCTCGACGAACTGGCCGAGCACCTGGACGCCCCGGTCATCAAGGGCGAGACCCGCGTACGCGAACGGGAGCGCCTCTTCCAGGCCTTCCGCGACAAGGAGATCCAGGTCCTGGTGGTGTCGAAGGTGGCCAACTTCTCCATCGACCTGCCGGAGGCGGCCGTGGCCATCCAGGTGTCGGGCACGTTCGGGTCGCGGCAGGAGGAGGCGCAGCGGCTGGGGCGGGTGCTGCGGCCGAAGGCGAGCGGGGGCGGCGCGCGTTTCTATTCGGTGGTGAGCCGCGACACGGTGGACCAGGACTTCGCCGCCCATCGGCAGCGATTCCTGGCGGAGCAGGGCTACGCGTACCAGATCATCGACGCGGACGACGTCCTGAGATGACAAACCCGGCGGGGCGAACCCCGCCGGGCGACAATAGTTATGTCCACGAAATTCCGCCGGCCCGAGTCAACCGCATCACCCCCTCGCGCCTTGGCCCCCTCAGCCAAGAATTACCAGACAAGCCCGGTTCCGGGCATACCCCTATTGTCCAGCTTAATCACGCGATTTGCGCATCTTTTTCGCGCTTTTCCCATGCCGATTCAATAAGGTTTCGCAGGGTATTCGCGGGATTACTGCGCGACCATGCCCCCCACGAACAGCACCCCCTCCGCGGCCACCCACGCCACCAGCGCGAGCGGCAGCAGACCCGGCCGCCGGGTCAGCCAGGCTCCCGCCGTGGCGCTCGCGGCGACCACCGCGAACAGGCCGGAAACCGTGGAAACCATGTCGAGCCGCTGCGCGCACGCCTTGCGACTCTCCCCATCGGAGCAGAACGCCTCAAGCCCCCACCCCGCGAACACCGACAGCCCCCACAGGGCGGCGAGCAACAGGCTCGCGACCATCGGTATCACCGGCGACACCCAGGTCCGCGTCATCCCTACCAGGTACCCGGGCAAAGAAACGGCAACACCCTCGACTCGGAGAACGCCTGGTCAACGCCGCGAAAACCCAGTTGGTACGGGCCCCGCCGATGAGTAAGCTCTTGAGTTTCGCCGCCTTGGCACCGCCACCACCGACCCGACAGGAGTTCCGGCATGCCCGCCCACCAGCTGGCCCCCGACATACTCGCGGCGGAACGGGAGCATCTCGCGGTCTCCCGCGCCGCCCTGACCGCGATGCGCAGACACGCGCAGTCGCTCTCCGCCGACGCCGCCGGCGACTGGGTCTCCCAGCAGGTCCTCCAGGGCCTGCTCGACCAGCGCGTGGCCGCCCTCGCCGACCACCCCGACACCCCCCTCTTCTTCGGCCGCCTCGACCGCGGTACGGCTCCCGCCGACGAACTCCCCGGCACGCTGCACGTCGGCCGCAGGCACGTGCACGACGGCGCGGGCCAGGCCCTGGTCATCGACTGGCGCGCCCCCGTCTCCCGCGCCTTCTACCAGGCCAGCCCCGCCGACCCGATGGGCGTCGCCCGCCGGCGCCGGTTCGGTTACCAGGCCGGCGAGCTGACCGCCTTCGAGGACGAGGACCTCACCCACGGCGGCAGCCTGGGCACCTCCAAGATCCTCACCGACGAGATCGAACGCCCCCGCACCGGCCCGATGCGGGACATCGTCGCCACCATCCAGCCCGACCAGGACGAGATCGTCCGCGCCGACCTCGGCGTCACCGTCTGCGTCCAGGGCGCGCCCGGCACCGGCAAGACGGCCGTCGGGCTGCACCGCGCCGCCTACCTGCTCTTCACCCACCGCGAGAAGCTGTCCCGCTCCGGCGTCATGATCGTCGGGCCGAACCGGGCGTTCCTCTCCTACATCTCCTCGGTGCTGCCCGCCCTCGGCGAGGTCAAGGTCGACCAGAGCACCGTGGCCGGCATCCTCGGCGACCACGCCCACCCCGAGGACCCGGCGGTCGCGGCGATCAAGGGCGACGCCCGGATGGCGCCGGTGCTGCGGCGCGCCCTCTGGCTGCACGTGGTCAAGCCGGAGGAGGGCGTCCTGGTCACCCGGGGCGTCAACCGCTACCGGGTGGCCGACTACGAGGTCCGCGAGATCGTCGCCTCCCTGCGCGGCACGACCCGCTACAACCCGGGCCGTACGGCTCTGGCGCAGCGGCTGGCCCACGCGATCCTGGTCCAGATGGAGCGCCGGGGGGAGTCGCCCGACGACCGGGTGCAGGACGCCGTCGCCCGGTCCAAGTCCGTCAAGCAGGTCATCGACCAGACCTGGCCGAAGCTCACGCCGGAGCAGGTCCTGCACCGGCTGCTCAGCGACGCGGCGTTCCTGGCCAGGGCCGCCAAGTCGGACCTGACGGCGGAGGAGCAGCAGGCTCTGCTGTGGGCCAAGCCCGCCAAGTCGTTCCGGTCGGCCAAGTGGAGCGCCGCCGACGCCGCGCTCCTGGACGAGCTGGCCGACCTGATGGAACGTACGCCGTCGCACGGGCATCTGGTGGTGGACGAGGCGCAGGATCTGTCCGCGATGCAGTTGCGGGCGCTCGGGAGGCGGTGCCGTACCGGATCGGCGACGGTGCTCGGGGATCTGGCGCAGGGCACCACGCCGTGGTCGGCCCGGTCGTGGGAGACCGTGCTGCGCCACCTCGGCTTCGAGAAGGGTTCGGAGCGCTCCGGGGGGACCGAGACGGCCGTCACCGAACTCACCCTCGGCTTCCGGGTGCCGCGCGAGGTGCTCGACTACGCCGCCCGGCTGCTGCCCAGCATCGCGCCGGAGCTGGCCCCGCCGCGGTCCCTGCGCCCCGGCGCCGGCTCGCTCAGCATCCGCCAGACCGACGACCTGCCCGGCGCCCTCGCCGAGGCCGTCGGGCGGGCGCTCGCCCGCGAGGGCTCCATCGGCGTCATCGTCCCCGACGCGCTGACCGCCGAGATGTCCGCCGCCCTCGCCCTCCCCCACGAGGTCCTGACTCCCGACGCGGCCGGCGACCACCGGGTGCTGCTCATCCCGGCCACCCTCGCCAAGGGCCTGGAGTACGACCACGTGATCCTGCTGGACCCGGCTGTGATCACCGCCGCGGAACCCCAGGGCCTGGCCCGCCTGTACGTGGCTCTCACCCGGGCCGTGACCACGCTCACGATCCTGCACACCGATCCGCTGCCGCCCGAACTCCGGTAGGGACGGAGAAGCGCCCGCCCTCGGGGAGGACGGGCGCTTCTCCTATGCGATCACTGGTCCACTACCGGGCTGCCGGGAAGGCAGCGGGCGGGCAGGGGATCGATGTTGCACCCGGTGAGGATTCGGATGATCTGGGGGTCGTGGTCGCTGTCCTGGTCGGAGAACTCCGCGTTGATGTGGACGACGCCGTACGAGTAGCCCTTGATGGAGGGGCTGATCAGGATGTGGTCGAGCACCTGGGAGTTGCCGTCGAAGACGTAGCTGTAGCGCTCCTCGACGGGCAGGGTGTCGATCAGGGTCTTGAGCAGGGTCCCGTTGTCGGTGAGAGTCTGCAGGACCGGGCTGAACTGGTAGTCGTTGATGTCGCCCAGGACGACGACGCGGGCGGCGCCGCCGCTCTTGGTGGTGAGGTCCTGGACGAAGTCACGGACCTCGCCGGCCTGCTGGAGACGCTGGACCTCGGTGACGCGGTTCGGCGGCTGGACGGCCGCGGTCAGCGGGTGGTCGCCGCCCTTGGAGTTGAAGTGGTTGGCGATGACGAACAGCTGCTTGTTGCCGTCGTAGAGGAACTCGCCGACGAGCGGCTTGCGGCTGGTGCTCCAGGCGCCGCTGCCCGGGTTGATGCGGCCGGGCGAGGCGGACAGGTAGATCTGGTTGCTGGTCGGCCGCTCACGCAGCACGGTGGTGGCCGTGTTGGCGTCGCCGCCCGGACGGTCCACGAACGTCACCCGCGCGGGGTTGAACAGGAACACCTGGCGGATGTTGCCGCCGGGCGCGCCGCCGTCGGTGCCGTCGTTCGGGTCGATGGAGCGCCAGTCGTACACCGGGCCGCCCGCGGTCTGGATCGCCGCGATGAACTTCGCCACGGTCTGGTCGGCCGCGACGACGCCGTTGTTGGTGGTGCCGTTGTTGTCCTGGATCTCCTCCAGGGCGAGGATGTCGGGCTTGCCCAGGGCGTCGACGACCGCCTCGGCCAGGCGCGCGAACTTCTCGTCCGGGTTGTTGGCGGCCAGGTTCTCGACGTTGTACGTCGCGACGGACAGGTCGCCCTGCTTCTTCGGCGGGAGCACCTTCTGCCGCTTCAGGCCGCCCTCGGTGATCGCGCCGAGCTCGGTGGCCAGCAGCACGTAGCCGCCGAACGACTGGTAGTCGAGCACACCGGTGGTGCCGCCGGCCAGCGTGGAGCCGACGTTGGCGGCGGGCGCGCCGTTCAGCGCGAGGATCATCAGACGGCCGCTGTTCTGGTCGTCGTAGCCCTTGTAGATGACGCCGCCGCGCGGGGTCGGGTTCTGGGCCGGCTTGAGCGTCACCCAGAGCTCGTCGAACTCGGTGTTGACCGGGCTGATCAGACGGGTGTCCTGGGCGACGCTGATCCGCATGCCCTCGTGGATCTCCAGCCAGTCCAGCACGTACGAGGACGGCTCCAGCGGCTGGGCCTCCAGGGCGCCGCTCTTGGTGAACGCGTCGGGGAAGGCGACCGGGACCGCCGCGGGCAGCGCGTTGCCGCTGCTCAGCTTGATCGTGCTGATCGGGCCGCCCAGCTCGGTGAGCGCCTGCGAGCCGGTGGCCGGACGGAACTCGGTCACACGGCCGGTGGCCAGGACGGAGTCGCCGATGACGACCGACGGCGAGGTCGAGCCCATGAAGACGAAAATGCCCTCACTGGTCAGCGGGTCCGCGTCGGCGCTCGGGTCCTGCATCCAGTACCCGCGCGCGTTGCCCGTCGTCCGTACGGCCGTGACGATGCCGGGGACGTTCGTGACGTTCTGACCGACGATCGGGGAGATCCGGCCGGCGCCCTGGATGTCGTGGATGCGTACGCTGCCGGGGGTCGGGTCGGTGGGGCCGCCCGGGTTGTCCGCGCTGACCGTGGTGCCCGCGGTGTTGGTGGCCTTCGGCACGCCCGAGGTGAAGTCGACCGAGTTGTTGTCGGTGTCGATCATCGCGCCGCTGCGGGCGGCGGCCGTGGTGTTGGTCAGCCCGGGGGCGGCGAGCGTCTCGACGTTCGCGGTCGCGCCGTACCCGACCAGGTCCTTGACGTTCGGGGCGGTGGAGCAGCTGGTACCGCAGCCCACGAGGGGGATCTGGGCGGTGACCAGAGCCACCACGCCGGAGGTGGCCGACATCGGGATCGATCCAGTGGCGTCCGGGGTGGGCAGCGAGAGGGTGCCGCCGGCGCCCGGGGCCTGCTGGACGAGGTACCTGCCGTTGGCGGGGATGCTGCCGCTCAGGTTCGTCATCTGGAAGACGGCGCCGGCGGCCGAGGCGTACTGGACGCTCCAGCCCGAGACGTTGACGGGGCTGCCGGTGAGGTTGGCCAGCTCGATGAAGTCGTTCTTGATGGTCGCGCCCGAGTTGCCGCCACCGCCGTATACGGCCGAGATGACGACGTCGGCCGAGAGCGCGTTCGCGGGGGTGGGCAGTGTCGCCATAGTCGTCGCGAGCAGCGGCGGCAGACTCGCCGCCATGATCAGCCGACGTAATCTGGGGGATGCCACAGGAGTGTTCTCCTAGATCGGTAGATGTCTATCCAGGAGCATGGAGGTACCTGCGATCGGTTGAAAAGTAGCGTAATCGACTATTTGCCTATTTGACGGATTGTTCATTGGCTCGTTCCACAGCCACCCGGCCCGTACGGCGCTGGCCAGCGGTTACGTCGACCCACGGACGGGCGCTATGGTCCAGATGTGGATAACGAAGCCGTTATACGTCGCGGCACCGATGCCGACATTTCCGACATTCTGGACTTCTGGCTAAGGGCCGCGGAAGGGACCGATCGGCGGGACGATCCGGCGAAAGTGGTGGCGCTGATCGAGCGGGATCCGGAGGCGCTGCTGATCGCCGAGATCGACGGCGTGCTCGTGGGGACTCTGATCGCCGGGTGGGACGGCTGGCGCGCCCACCTCTACCGCCTCGCGGTGTCCCCGGAGTACCGGCGGCGGGGCATCGGTTCGGCGTTGATCGAGGCCGCCGAGAAGCGCTTCGCGACGTTCGCCGCGTTCCGCGTGGACGCCATGGTCCTGCACGACAACGACCTCGCCCACCCCGCCTGGCACGCCGCCGGTTACCGCCCCCAGCCGGAGTGGTCCCGCTGGGTCAAAGCCCTGGAATAGCCTCCCGGAGACACAAAAAGGCGGTCCCGGGAGGGACCGCCTGATCGTGGGAGGTTGGGACTTCTTTAGAAGTCCATGTCCCCGCCGCCGGGCATGCC
>NZ_BOOA01000112.1 GCF_016862995.1 Acrocarpospora phusangensis | reverse complement strand
CCGGGACATACGACTAATGGCGCGGCGATTGCCGAATGAGTGAGGGGGGACACGCGGGTTGGTGGGGGTTTGGCGGTTTCTTCCGATAGGGGTGAGTCTCGCAGAGGTTCGCTGAGATGAAGCTGAGGGGACCTGTGAGGACCGGGTGGTTCTTTCAGGGTGACCGGTGGGGGTGGGCCGGGCTATGTCAGATGTAAGACAGTTGCCCGGCCCGAGATTTCCGGGTTTGGGGTGATATGAGTCACGCGACGGGGACCGGCTGCGCGGCGGGGGTTGCGGTGGCGGCGGTACGCCGTACCGGGATGAACAGGAGGAGCAGGCCGGCCAGGGTCCAGGCGGCCAGGACGGTGAGCGGGACGGTGAGGGCCGCGCCGTCGAAGAAGACGGTGTTGCGGATGGCCTCGGTGCCCTGGCCGATGGGGAGGGTCTGGCCGATCGCCGCGTACCACTCGGGGATGAAACGGGGGCCGAGCGGGCCGCCGCTGGCGGGGACGCCGATCACCACGAAGAGCAGGGCGGCCAGGCCGACGCCGGGGGTGCCGACCACGCGGACCAGGCCCGCGACCACCACGCCGAGGGTGAAGACGACCGCGGCGGAGACGGCGGTCAGGCCCAGGTAGGCGCCGGGGAGCGCGCCGAAGAGCGAGTCGGCGAGCCAGGCGTTGGCGAGGGCGACCGTGACCGAGGCGAGCGCGATGACGGCGACCTTCTGGCCGGCGCCGACGCCGGCGTGACCGGCCAGGACCGCGATGGCGATGCCGGGGATGACCAGGGCGAGCACGTAGAACATGCCGGAGACGCCGCCGGTGTCGCCGGCGGGCAGCGGGTACGCGTCCTCGACCGTGAGCTGCTGGCCCTGGGCCTGGGCGAGACCGGTGAACACCTGGGTGACGACGGTGGACGCGGTCCGGCCGCCGGCGCTGGCGACGATCAGCTTGGCCTGCTGCGGGAGGACCACGGCCTCGACCTCGCGATCGCCCAGCGCGGTCCGCGCGGCGGCCTCGTCGGCGTAGCTCTTGATCTCGAACGCGCCGGGCTTCTTCGCGGCCAGCCCGGCGTCGATCTGGCCGGCGACCTGGGCGGGCGCGACCACGCCCACCGGTACGCCATGGGGTTCGGGCTGGTGCAGCGCGCCCACGAACGAGGCGGCGAACGCGAGCCCGATGAGCGTCACCAGCACGACGGCCGGCAGTAACTTCTTCATCGAATTCTCCCTACGATGACTTCAACAGCGTTGAGTTCACCATAGATGAATTCAACGTGGTTGAATAGTGGTTATGGAGAGCGAGACGAAGAGCGGCCGGCGACCAGGCAGCACGCAGACACGGGAGGCCATCCTGGAGGCCGCGATGGCCTCCTTCACCGAGCACGGCTACAGCGGGACCACCATCCGGGGGGTGGCCCGGGCGGCCGGGGTGGATCCGGCGCTCGTCATGCACTTCTTCGGGAACAAGGACGGCCTGTTCGGCGAGGCCCTCCGGAGCGGCGGCATGCCGATCCAGCGGCTGATCGACTCCTTCGACGGCGACCTGGACACCATCGGAGAGCGGCTGACCGCCCGCTACCTCGAACTCTGGGAGGACCCGGAGACCAGCCCGCGGATCAAGGCGGTGGTCACGTCGGCCACCTCCTCACCCGCGGCGGCGGCGATCCTGAAGCACTTCATGATCCACGAACTGGCCGGCCCGCTGGTCAAGCTGCTCGGCGGCGACCATGGAGAGCAGCGGGCGATCCTGGCCGCGTCGCAGCTCATGGGTGTCGCCTTCGCGCGCTACGTGATCCAGATCGAGATAATGACGGCGCTCACCCGGGCCGAGATCGTGGCCTGTGTGGCACCTTCCATCCAGCGGTTTCTGACCGGGGATCTTCCGCTTCGGTGACTCCGTACTAGGGTGGTAAAGAGACCATTTACGGAGGTTCAGGTGGACACGGCGACCCTCCAGACGCAGACGCGGCTGATCTTGCGGCAGAAGATCACCATGATGGTGAATCGTTACGTCGTCCACATCGCCGAGCCCGACGGCTCCGAGGGACCGATCGTGGCCTTCGCCGAGCAGAAGCGGCTGACCCTGAAAGAGCAGGTCACGCTCTACACGGACGAGTCCAGGAGCGAGGCGCTGGCCGCCTTCAAGGCGCGCAAGGTCATCGACCTGGGCAGCGGCTACGACGTGGTCGACGCCTCGGGCACCCCCCTCGGGCTGTTCCGCAAGGACTTCGGCAAGTCGTTGCTCCGTTCCACCTGGCACCTCCAGCAGCCCGGCCTCCCCACGCTGACCGGGCAGGAGCGCAACCCGCTGGTGGCCGTCGTGCGCCGGTTCACCGACTCCCTGTCGTGGCTGCCGTACCACTTCGACTTCAGCGTGGGCGCGTCCATCGCCTTCTCGGTGGAACGCCGCTGGGGCCTGCGCGACCGGTACGCGATCGACATCAACGACCCCCGCCTCGACCGGCGCCTGGTCATCGCCATGGCCGTGGCCCTGGACGCCCTCCAGGCCCGCTGACGCCGGGACCGGGGGAATACATTCCGGCGATCGGCGTGTTATCGTCCGTGTAGTTCGCATGTTTCTGGCCCGATCTCTGGGCGCGTGCGACCGGCCACTCGGCCGAGCTTTGTGATCACGCAGGATGCTCTCGTTCTTTCTTCGACGCCTGCGCTCACATCGATGCTTCCCCATATCCGCAAGGACAAGATCATGACTCTTACCCAGACACAGGTGGGTGAGCCCCGGACGCGTACCCGGAACGGCGCGGTCAAGACCGCGGTGGTCCGCGAGGTGAGCGGCATCCTGGACGGCTCCACCCTCAGGACCTCCGGCTACCTGCGCGGCCCCGGCGACGTCACCGTCCCGAAGGACCTGCTCGCCGGGCTCAGGACGGGGGACGTGGTCACCGGCACCGCCCAGGGCGGCCGGCTGATCGCGTTCACCTCCGCGCCGCCGCACGACCGGCCCTCCTTCAACGAACTCACCCCCATCCACCCCACCGAACGGCTGCGCCTGGAGACCACCAAGGGCGTGCTGTCCACCCGGGTCCTCGACCTGGTCGCGCCCATCGGCAAGGGCCAGCGCGGCCTCATCGTCGCCCCGCCCAAGGCGGGCAAGACCCTGCTCCTCCAGGCGGTCGCCAACGCGATCACCGCCAACCACCCCGAATGCCATCTGATGGTCGTGCTCGTGGACGAACGACCGGAAGAGGTCACCGACATGCGTGAATCGGTCCAGGCCGAGGTCATCGCGTCCACGTTCGACCGTCCCGCCGCCGACCACATCACGGTCACCGAGCTCGCCGTGGAGCGGGCCAAGCGGCTCGTCGAGGCCGGCCACGACGTGGTCATGCTGGTCGACTCGATCACGCGGCTCGGCCGGGCGTACAACGCCACCCAGCCCGGCGGCGGGAAGGTGCTCACCGGCGGGATCGACGTGCGGGCCATCCACCCGCCGAAGCGGCTGCTCGGGGCGGCCAGGAACCTGCGCGAGGCGGGCTCGCTGACGATCCTGGCCACCGCGCTCGTCGAGACCGGCTCCAAGATGGACGACAACCTCTTCGAAGAGTTCAAGAGCACCGGCAACATGGAGCTCAAGCTCAACCGGTCGCTGGCCGACCGCAGAATCTTCCCCGCCGTCGACGTCACCGCGTCCGGCACCCGCCGCGAGGAACTCCTGCTCGACCCCGCCGAGCTCTCCCTCGTCTGGAAACTCCGCCGGGCCCTGCACGGCCAGGAATCCTTCGAGCCCTTCCTCACCCGGCTGAAGGAGACCTCCTCCAACGCCGAACTCCTGCTCGGCATGCGTGCCGCCTGAACCGACCAGAATTAGCGGATGCGCCCCGAGTGGTCTTCCCTGCCCGTACGGCACGTGCTGCCCGAACTCCTGGCCGCGCTCGAAGCACCCGGCACCGCCGTGCTCACCGCGCCGCCCGGAACCGGCAAGACGACCGTGGTGCCGCTCGCACTCGCGGGCCTGTCCGATTCCTCCCTCACACCCCGGCGGGTGATCGTCGCCGAACCGCGCCGGATCGCGGTACGGGCGGCCGCCCGGCGCATGGCCTGGCTGCTCGGCGAGAGGGTTGGCGAGCGGGTCGGGTTCACGATCCGGGGCGAACGGCAGGTCAGCGCCCGTACGCGGGTCGAGGTCGTGACGACCGGGGTGCTGCTGCGGCGGTTGCAGCGTGAACCCGAACTCGACGGCGTGGACGCGGTGCTCATCGACGAATGCCACGAACGCCACCTCGACGCCGACACCGCGCTCGCCTTCCTCATCGACGTACGGGCGACGCTGCGGCCCGACCTTCGGCTGCTGGCCACCTCGGCCACCGCGGACGCCGGCCGCTGGGCGCACCTGCTCGGCGGCGCGCCCGTCGTCCACGCCGAAGGCACGGTGCACGACGTCGAGATCGTCTGGGCACCGCCACCGCGACCGCTCCCGCCACCGCACGGCCTGCGCGTCGATCCCGCGTTTCTCTCCCATGTCGCTGATGTCGTACGGGACGCGCTGAACCACCACGACGGGGATGTGCTCTGTTTCCTGCCGGGAGTGGCGGAACTCGGGAAAGTGGCCGGGATGCTGTCCGGGGTCGAGGTGCTCCAGGTGCACGGGCAGGCGCCCGCGGCCGTGCAGGACGCGGCGCTGAA
The DNA here is from genome assembly GCF_016862995.1 of Acrocarpospora phusangensis. GTDB lineage: Bacteria > Actinomycetota > Actinomycetes > Streptosporangiales > Streptosporangiaceae > Acrocarpospora > Acrocarpospora phusangensis. The sequence continues at coordinate 17,689 of NZ_BOOA01000112.1, read as the reverse complement.
CCCGGGGGCCGGGAGGAGGGTCATCCTGGCGACGTCGGTGGCCGAGTCCAGCCTGACCATCCCGGGCGTGCGGGTCGTGGTCGATTCGGGGCTGGCCCGGGAGCCTCGGATGGATCACGCGCGGGGGCTCGGGTCGCTGGTGACCGTACGGGCCTCGAAGGCGTCGGCCGCGCAGCGGGCCGGGCGGGCCGGCAGAGAGTGGCGCGGGACGGCCTATCGGTGCTGGTCGGCGGCGGAGCACGAGCGGCTCCCCGAGTATCCGCAGCCGGAGATCGCGCTCGCCGATCTGACCGGGTTCGCGCTGGACGCGGCCTGCTGGGGCGATCCGGACGCGGGCGGGCTGGCGCTCCTGGACCCACCGCCGGGTGGCGCCATGCTGGCGGCACGCGACACGTTGACCGCCCTCGGCGCACTCGGTCCCGAGGGGCGGGTCAACGATCGCGGGCGGCGGATGGCCGCCGTCGGCGTGCATCCCCGGCTGGCGCGGGCGCTGATCGACGGAGCCGAGCGGGTCGGGGCCGATCGCGCCGCCGAAGTAGTCGCGCTGCTGGGCGAGCAGCTCCCCCGGTCGGCCTCCGACGACCTGGTCGCCGTGCTGCGCTCGGTCCGCCGGGGCGGCGACAACCTCTCCACGCGCTGGCGCCAGGAGACCCGGCGCCTGGCCGCAGCCCTGAACTCCCACCAGGACATCCCCGCGGGACCGCACACGGGTCGTAAACCAGGCGGCCCTCGCGAGCTGGGGCAGGACGACGCGGTCGCCGGGCTCGTGGTGGCGCTGGCGTATCCGGAGCGGGTGGCTCGGCGGCGGGCGGACGGCGGCGAGTTCATCATGGCGTCCGGGACGGGGGCCATGGTTGGAGTCGGGGCCGGGGCCGGGTTGGGCGGGGCCGAGTGGGTGGCCGTCGCCGTGGCCGACCGGGCGGTGGGGAGCGCGGCGGCGCGGGTCCGGCAGGGTGTGGTGATCGACGAGGACGTCGCCCGGGTCGCGGCGGCGGCGTTGCTGGCCGAGGAGGACGAGATCGGGTGGCGTAAGGGGGAGGTCGTCGCCAGGCGGGTCCGGCGGCTGGGGGCGATCGAGTTGTCGGCGGTCGCGCTGGCGGACGCGGACGTGCGCCAGGCCGTACGGGACGGGCTGGCGCAGGAAGGGGTGGAGTTGCTGCGGTGGACGCCCGAGGCGCGGGCGTTCCGGGACCGGCTGGCGTTCTGCCATCGGGTGATCGGCGAGCCGTGGCCGCCGGTGGACGACGCGGCGCTGGTGGCGGAGGCCGACCGGTGGCTGGAGCCGGAACTCTCCCGGGTCAGGCGGCGCGGTGACCTCGCGAAGATCGACGTGCTGGTCGCGCTGCGCCGCCTGGTGCCCTGGTCGGCGCGGATCGAGGACGTCGCGCCCGAACGGGTCGAGGTGCCCAGCGGGTCCAAGGTCAGGATCGACTACTCCGGCGAACGCCCGGTGCTCGCGGTCAAACTGCAGGAGCTGTTCGGCTGGGACGACGCGCCCCGCATCGCCGGCGTGCCGCTCACGGTGCACCTGCTCTCCCCCGCCGGACGCCCCGCCGCCGTCACCTCCGACCTCGCGTCCTTCTGGCGCGAGGCCTACCACGCCGTACGCGCCGAGCTCCGCGGCCGCTACCCCCGCCACCCCTGGCCGGAGGACCCGGCGACCGCCACCGCCACCCGCCGCGCCAACCCCCGCCGCTAGTCCCCACCGTTCCGGCTTCCCAATCCTGTACGGCCCTGCCGCACGGTCAACATGTCACCGCCGCCAGGTCGGCCAGTCACGCATTGACGCAAAGTAATCGCCCGAAAACCCTCTGAAATGCGCATTTCAGGATATTTCGCACGAAACCGGTACATAACGGTCTATGGCAGGTCATTTTCGGCGGACCAGGGGGATATATGGGAAAGGCTCGTCTTCGGCTAGCCGCGCTCGGCACCCTGAGCGTGCTGGCCAGCGGACTCGGTACGACCACGGCGTGGGGTAACCCGGCGCCACCGTCGCCGGATATGAACACACCCACCGAAATGCCGACGGGAGAGATGTCGCCGTCGCCGACGGAGAGCCCCACCACCGAGGCTGACCCGACGACCGCGCTGCGGCAGGCGCTGACCAAGTCTGCGCAGGCCAGCAGCAGTTCGGGCAAGTTCACCTTCTCCTCGGGCGAGAACACGGCCAACGGCACGTACGACTACCAGGCCAAGCCCAAGGTGGCGCTGAACGCCAAGGTCAGCGACCTCACCATGGACGGCAAGTCCAAGGACGCCAAGCCCGAGCTGATCGTGGCCGACAACGTCGGGTACATCAATCCCGACGGGCTCTTCGAGGGCCCCGGCGAGAACATCCCGTGGTGGAAGGTGAACATCGCCGACCTCAAGGGCCCGCACGGCCAGTTCGTGGCCAAGATGTTCGACACCGCCACGAGCAACGACCCGGCCACCATCCAGAAGCTCGCCGACGCGTACGAGGACGTCAAGATGGTCGGCACCGCCGAGGTGAGCGGCAAGACCGTCACCCACTACACCGCCACGTACAACGTGGACGCGGCCCGCTCCGCCTTCGGTGTCGAAACAACGGCGCCCAGCCCCGGCGGAAGCCCCGGCGCCTCCCCGATGGCCGGCGTGCACCAGCTCCGCAGCGACGTCTGGGTGGACGAACAGGGCATGGTCCGCAAGACCCGCTACCGCAGCGAGGAAGGCCAGAAGCCGCAGTTCACCCTGACCACCACCATCACCGACTACAACAAGCCGGTCACCGTCAAGGCCCCTCCGGCCGACCAGACCAAGCAGGTGACCCCGCAGATGCTCAAGCAACTCGGCATGGGCGGCTGAACGACCCCCCGCCGGAGGTACGTCCCTACGGGGGCGTGCCTTCTGGTGAGACGAGCTCCACACCCGATCCCCAGATCGCGTAAACGCCGGAACCGGGGCCGACCGCCGGGAGCCGGCAGCCGGGGGCGGAAGCCGAGGGCCGAGGGCCGGAGGCCGGGAGCCGGGGTCCGGAGGCCGAGAGCCGGAGGCCGGGAGCCGGGGTCCGGAGGCCGAGGGCCGAGGGCCGAGGGCCGGAGGCCGGGAGCCGGGGTCCGGAGGCCGAGAGCCGGGAGCCGGGGCGAAGCCCCGGAGAAAAGGGTGGGTGGGTGGGACATCCCCCGCGACCTTACAAAGCACCGTCCCTCGACGCGCGCGCGAACAGCTCAGCCACGGTCACCCGATAGTGGAACCGCGCCGTAGCCCCCATCACCATCGTCAGCCACATGTCCTCATTGATCCGATACACCGCCCGATCCTGCTCCGCCACCGGATGTTTGGGCTTGTGCCGCATCGCCAGCTCGTACGCGATGGACCGCGCCTCCTCACGCCCGCCCTTCACCTCGTACACATCCGAGACCCGCCACTCCTTGCGGTCGAACCGCCCGACGTTCTCCTCGACCAGCACCCGCCACTCACTCATGCCGAGATCATGCCACCCTCCCCACACACCCCCCGAAGTGATACTGTGGTGATATCACTTCAATAGCAAGGAGGAAGCCGATGGAACGACACGCGTTCCGGGTCAACGGTTTCTTGGTGCTGCTGGCGCTCGTCGTCGTCGCCGGCGCCCTGGTGCTGTTCGGCTTGTCCCGAGACGAAGCCACCACCATCGTCAGCCTGGTCATCTCGGTGCTGCTCATCTTTCTAGTCGGCACCGGTTTCACCATCGTCAACCCCAACGAGGCCAAGGTCGTCCAGTTCTTCGGCCGCTACATCGGCACCGTCAAGGACGCCGGCTTCCTGTTCGTCACCCCCCTGACGGACAAGCGCCGCGTCACCCTCCGGGTCCGCAACTTCGAGACCGCCAAACTCAAGGTCAACGACGCCGACGGCAGCCCCGTCGAGATCGCCGCCGTCGTCGTCTACCGCGTCCTCGACACCGCCAAGGCCACCTTCTCCGTCGACGACTACGCGCAGTATGTCGCGATCCAGTCGGAGGCCGCCGTCCGCCACCTGGCCACCACCCATCCGTACGACTCGCACATCGAGGAGCGCACCAGCCTCCGCGACGGCGCGACCGTGGCCGAGGAGCTGACCACCGAGCTCCGCGACCGCACCGACCTGGCCGGCATCGAGATCCTGGAGGCCAGGATCACCCACCTGGCCTACGCCCCCGAGATCGCCCAGGCGATGCTGGTCCGCCAGCAGGCCTCGCAGATCGTCGCGGCCCGGCGGCAGATCGTGGAAGGCGCCGTCGGCATGGTCCAGCTGGCCCTGGACCGGCTCAGCCAGGAGCATGTGGTCGAGCTCGACGAGGAGCGCCGCGCCGCCATGGTGTCCAACCTCCTGGTCGTGCTCTGCGGGGACCGCGCCACCCAGCCGGTGGTGAACACCGGCAGCCTGTATGCCTGACCAACGGCGCGAACCGAAGAAACTGCTGCTGCGACTCGACCCCGCCGTCCACGAGGCAATCGCCAAATGGGCGGCGGACGATCTCAGAAGCGTCAACTCGCAGATCGAGTTCGCTCTCCGGCTCGCGCTCAAACAGGTCGGCCGCAGCCCTCGCGAGCCGCGCGAGGAGTGATGCATCGGCTTGGTCACAAGGCTTCACACGGCCGGAGGGCGGGGTCAGACTCTGGGCATGTCGTGGGTCGGACGTACCGCTGTGGAGATCGCTGAAGCCGTGCGGAACGGGAAGGCCACGGTGCCGGGGGTCGTGGCCGAACATCTCGCCGCCATCGAGGCACGCGCGGCCTCGCTCGGCGCCTTCCGCAAGATCAGGGTGGAGGAGGCGATCCGGGAGGCGCGAGCCGTACAGGATCGGCCTGACCTGGCGGAGTTGCCGCTGGCCGGGGTGCCGGTGGCGGTGAAGGACAACGTCGAGGTGGCGGGCGAGGCCACCCGCAACGGCTCGGCGGCCACCCCCGCCGAGCCCGCGAGCGCGGACCACCCGGTGGTGGCGCGGCTGCGGCAGGCCGGCGCGGTGGTCGTCGCCCTCACCAACGTGCCCGAACTCTGCCTCGTCGCCTTCTCCGACAGCGTGTACGGCACCGCCCGCAACCCCTGGAACCTGGACAGAACCCCCGGCGGCTCCTCGGGCGGCAGCGCGGCGGCGGTGTCCGCCGGACTGGTGCCCCTGGCGGTCGGCAACGACGGCCTCGGCTCACTCAGGATCCCCGGCGCCTGCTGCGGCATCATCGCCATCAAACCGGGCTTCGGCATGGTCCCCCCACCCGCCCACGACTGGTTCGAGATGTGCGAGAACGGCCCGCTCACCACGACCGTCGCCGACGCCGCCCTCGCCCTGCGCGTCATGGCCGGCGACCAGGCCCTCACACCCCACGCGGCCGACCTGCGCATCGCGGTCACCCCGAACCCGCTGCCGCTGGGGCTGTCCATCGACAAGGAGTTCCAGCGCGCGGTCGACGAGGCCGGTCACACGCTCCGCGAGGCCGGCCACACGGTCGTCCCCGGCCGCCGCCTGCCCACCGTGGTCGGCATGTCCTCGGTGATGACCTGGTACTCCTGCGCCGCCGAGGACTCCCAGGGCCTCCCACCGGCCAAACTGGAACGCCGGACCCGGACCATGGCCGCCGCGGGCCGTACGGTGCGGACGTTACGCATCGACGGCACCCGCACCCGGGACGACTGGCGCGCCAGCGGCGCCGACCTGTGGTTCGGCAACGCCGACGTGCTCGTCACACCCACGCTGGCCCACGTGCCGCCCAGGGCCGACCGCTGGGGCAGGCGCGGCCTGATCAGGAACACCCTGGTCAACGTGGGCTACGCCCCCGTCACCGCCGCCTGGAACATGGCCGGCTGGCCGGCCATGACCGTCCCCTACGGCCGCCACTCCAGCGGCCTCCCGATCGGCGTGCAGCTGATCGCGCCGCCGGGCGCGGAACGCCAGCTCCTCGGGCTGGCGGCCCAGCTGGAGGCCGCCCGCCCGTGGTCCCGGCACGCCCCGGGCACCTGATCGGCCGATCAGACCCCGATCGGGTGCCAGACCGTCTTCGTCTCCAGGAAGGCCGTCATCCGTTCGGTGCCGGGATCGGCCAGCCAGTCGATCGGGCCCGCCTCGGGCCGCAGCACCCGCTTGAGGTTCTCCGCGGCCAGCTCCTCGCAGGACTGCGCCAGCTCCGGCGTCGCGCCGGTCAGATCGATGCCGTTGACATCCATGTGCCCGGCCAGCCAGGGCGCGATCTCCTCCGCATTCCCGGTGAGGACGTTGACGACCCCGCCGGGCAGGTCGGAGGTGGCGAGCACCTCGGCCAGCGTGATCGACGGCAGCGGCGCACGCTCCGACGCCACGACCACGCACGTGTTACCCGTCACGATCACCGGCGCGATCACACTGATCAGCCCGAGCAGCGGGCCGGACGGCGGCGCGACCACCGCCACCACGCCGGTCGGCTCGGTGGAGGACAGGTTGAAGTACGGCCCCGCGACCGGGTTGGCCGACCCGCGGATGGCACCGATCTTGTCCGACCAGCCCGCGTACCAGACCAGCCGGTCGACGGCCGCGTCCACGAGCTCGCCGGCCTTCTTGCCGGACACGCCGTCCGCCGCCACGATCTCGGCCGTGAACTGCGCCCGGCGGCTCTCCAGCATCTCGGCGACGCGGTAGATCACCTGCCCCCGGTTGTACGCGGTCGCCCCCGACCACCCCGGGAACGCCTTGCGCGCGGCCGACACCGCGTCCCGCGCGTCCTTCCGCGACGCCTTGGACGCGTTGGCCAGGAACTCACCCTTGGCGGAGGTCACGACATAGGACCTTCCACTCTCCGATCGCGGAAACGCACCGCCGATGAACAGCTTGTACGTCTTGCGGACCGACAACCGCTCACTCATCGACTCTCCCTGGGCGCGGATCCGGCGAGGTAGGCCTCCAGGCCGTGCCGACCGCCCTCGCGGCCGTACCCGGATTCCTTGTAGCCGCCGAACGGCGAGGCCGGATCGAAGCGGTTGAAGGTGTTGGACCAGACGACCCCGGCGCGCAGCCGGTCGGCCGTCCACAGCATGAGCGACGCCTTCTCCGTCCACACTCCCGCGGACAGCCCGAACGGCGTGTTGTTCGCCTTCTCCACCGCTTCCCCGGGCGTACGGAAGGTCAGCACCGACAGCACCGGGCCGAAGATCTCCTCCCGGGCGATGCGGTGCGACTGCGCGACCCCGGTGAAGACGGTCGGCGGGAACCAGAAGCCCCGGTCGGGGATCGCGCAGGCCGGGGACCAGCGTTCGGCGCCCTCCTGCTCGCCCGCGTCCGACAGCTCACGGATCTTGGCCAGCTGGGCGGCCGAGTTGATCGCCCCGATGTCGGTGTTCTTGTCCAGCGGGTCGCCCAGGCGCAGCGTGCCGAGCCGCCGCTTCAGCGAGTCCAGCAGCTCCGCCGCGATCGACTCCTGGACCAGGAGCCGCGACCCGGCGCAGCAGACGTGACCCTGGTTGAAGAAGATCCCGTTCACGATGCCCTCGACCGCCTGGTCGAGTGCCGCGTCCTCGTACACGATGTTGGCGGCCTTGCCGCCGAGTTCGAGGGTCACCTTCTTGCCCGTGCCCGCGACCGACCGGGCGATCAGGCGGCCCACCTCGGTGGAGCCGGTGAAGGCCACCTTGTCCACGTCGGGGTGGTTCACCACGGCGGCGCCGGTCTCGCCCGCGCCGGTCACGATGTTGACCACGCCCGGGGGCAGGTCGGCCTGCTGGCAGATCTCCGCGAACAGCAGGGCGGTCAGCGGGGTCGTCTCGGCGGGTTTGAGCACGACCGTGTTCCCGCAGGCCAGCGCGGGGGCGATCTTCCAGGCCAGCATCAGGAGGGGGAAGTTCCAGGGGATGACCTGGCCGGCGACGCCGATGGGGCGGGTGCCGTACCCGGCGTATTCGAGCTTGTCGGCCCAGCCGGCGTAGTAGAAGAAGTGGGCGGCGACCAGGGGGAGGTCGACGTCGCGGGACTCGCGGATCGGCTTGCCGTTGTCCAGGGACTCCAGCACGGCCAGTTCGCGGGAGCGCTCCTGGATGATCCTGGCGATCCTGAACAGGTACTTCGCGCGTTCCGCGCCGGGCATGGCCGACCAGGTGGTGAACGCCTTGCGGGCGGCCTGCACGGCCAGGTCCACGTCGGCGGCCGAGGCGGCGGCGATCTCGGCGAGCTTCTCCTCGGAGGCGGGGTTGATCGTCTTGAACGCCGTCCCCGATCCGTCCACGAACTCGCCGTTGACGAACAGCCCGTAGGACGGCTTGATGTCGACGACATCGCGCGACTCGGGCGCTGGTGCGTACTCGAACATCTTTTAGTCCAATGTGAAGTAGTCGGGGCCGGAGTAGCGTCCGGTGTCCTGCTTCTGGCGCTGCATGAGGAGGTCGTTGAGGACCGAGGAGGCGCCCAGCCGGAACCAGTCGGGATCCAGCCAGCCGTCGCCGGTGGTCTCGTTGACCAGCACCAGCATCTTGATCGCGTCCTTGGTGGTGCGGATGCCGCCGGCGGGCTTCACGCCGACCTTGCGCCCGTGGGTGGCGAGGAAGTCGCGCACCGCCTCCAGCATGATCAGGGTCACCGGCAGCGTGGCCGCCGGCTGCACCTTGCCGGTGGAGGTCTTGATGAAGTCGCCGCCCGCCAGCATGGCCAGCCAGGACGCCCGCCGCACGTTGTCGTAGGTGGCGAGCTCACCGGTCTCCAGGATGACCTTCAGGTGCGCGTCCCCGCAGGCCGCCTTGATCGCGACGATCTCCTCGAACACCTTCAGATAGTCCCCGGCCAGGAACGCCCCCCGGTCGATGACCATGTCCACCTCGTCGGCTCCGGCCGCGACCGCCAGCGCCGTGTCGGTGACCTTCACCTCCAGCGAGGACCGCCCGCTGGGAAACGCCGTCGCGACGCTGGCCACCTTGACCCCGGACCCTTTCACCGCCTGTACGGCTTCCGCCACCAGGTCCGGATACACGCAGACCGCGGCCACCCGGGGGACGTCGGGGTTGGTGGGATCGGGATGCATGGCCTTGGCGCACATCGCCCGGACCTTGCCGGGGGTGTCGGCGCCTTCCAGGGTGGTGAGGTCGACCATCGAGATGGCGAGGTCGATGGCCTGCCGTTTGGCGGTGGTCTTGATGGACCGGGTGCCGAGCATGGCGGCGCGGGCGTCCGCGCCCACCTTGTCGACACCGGGCAGCCCGTGCAGGAATCCGCGCAGGCTGGCGTTCGACGAGAACGAGGTCGTCAGAGTTGACACCTCCCTAGCATCGCCGACCAGTACGAACGAGTCCAAACCGGGCCGTCTTCAGCGCGCCCGGCGACGGCGGCATCACCGCAGGTCACCCTGTTGAGCAGGAACAGCACGCCGATCCTGCCCACCAATCTTTGGCACATCTCACGGGCCGTCCTGATATGTCAGCACATACTGCCCGGCTGATGACTCCGCGACCGCCCACATCCTGCCGGCTCCCGCCACGATCCCCTTCACCTCCCCCTGCGCCACCGGCACCGGATGCCGTGTCCACCGCCCCTTCCGCAGATTCACGAAACTCGGCCCCTCCACCATCCACACCCCGCCGGCGCCGTCCGCCGCGACCCGCGTGTACGCCACCCCGGCCACCCGCCGCGCCAACCGGCTCCACCCCTTCCCGTTCCACCGGAAGACCGCCCCCTCCGGCCGACTCCCGGCGAGCACGGACCCGACCGCGTACGCCTCCGCGGGCGAAAGAGCGACGACGTCCTTGATCTCGGCCTCTGGCAGCGTGGTGACCGTCCAGGCCGAGCCGTCCCAGTGCTGGAAGCGGGTGACCCGGTCGATGCTGCTGACCGCCCACACGTCCGCAGGCCCGGTCGCGGCATAGGCGGTGACCGGGTGCGGCGTCGTGACCCTGCGCCAGACCTTGCCGTTCCAGCGCCACGCGATGTCCCGCATGCCCGCCTCCGTCCACTGCAACCCGGACGCCCACACGTCGGCGGGCCCGGTGACGACGGCCGCGGTCACATGCGTGTCCGGCACGCCCAGCTCCTGATCCACCCACGCCCTGCCGGTCCGCCGCCCCGCCACCACCCCAGCGGGCCCGTCCGCGAACCGCCACACGTCCCGCCCGCGCCCCGCCACCAGGTACGGCTCGCCGTCCTCCCCCCACGAGCGGCCGTCCCAGTGCAGGGCGGTGGCTCCGGCCCGTACGACCCAGAGCTCGGCGCCTCCCGCGGCCACCCCTTCGAGCGGGATGCTCACCGCCGCGGGCATGGCCCGGAAGACCTGCCACTTAGACGCTCTCACCTGCGGAGACAGCAGGGTGAGCAGCGCCGAGAAGATCGCCAAAGACATCACGGGGCCTCATGCTGGCGCGTCTAAGGCGGGGATACGGCACACCTTAGGCAGTCCTAGGCCCAAGGTTCTCCCAGAGATAGGGCATCCGCCTGATGTGGATCAGGGGGCCTTAGCCCGAATCTTAAACATGTAGGGAAGACACCGAACAAGGAGAACCTGAGATGGGTCCCGAGCTGCACTACCAGCTGATCATCAACCGCGTCGCCGAGCTCCACGAAGAGGCCACCAGCCACCGCCGGGCGCGCGAGGCGCAGGCGTCCAGGAAGGCCCATGAGCGGAGTTCGAGTCGTCGCATGCGCGCCGGCCTGAGCAAGTTCCGCATCTCATGACGGCGACATGCATGCCCGGCCGGAACCTCCCTCCCGGCCGGGCATGCGAAATCCCCCCATAGACGGAAATTTGGGTGTTTACACCCGCAGAAAAACAGGGCGAACTGCCCGTAGAAGGCATGACATGCTGGACAACATGGTGGGTCGAGCGGTTAGCCCCGTCTTCGTGGGACGGCGCGCGGAGCTGGCGTTCCTGGCCGAGGTGTTCGACCAGGCGCGCAAGCAGGCCGCCGCCGCCGTACTGCTCGGCGGGGAGGCCGGGGTGGGCAAGTCCCGCCTGCTCAGCCGGTTCGCGGAGCAGGCGGAGCAGGACGGTGCCCACGTGATCGTCGGCGGCTGCGTCGAACTCTCCACCGAGGGCCTCGCGTACGCGCCGTTCACCGCCGCGCTGCGCCAGCTCGTCCGGGAGATGGGCGCCGCCGACGTGGCCGCGATGCTGCCCGAAGGCGCCGCCCGCGACCTCGCCCGGCTGCTGCCCGAATTCGGGGAGCCCAGCGGCGACACCGAGACCGAATCGGCCCGCGCCCGGCTGTTCGAGCAGATCCTCACCCTGCTGGAACGGCTCGCGGAACGGCGGCCGGTCGTCCTCATCATCGAAGACATCCACTGGGCCGATCGGTCCAGCCGAGATCTCATCGCGTTCCTCAGCCGGAACCTGCGGGCCGTTCCGCTGCTGATGGTCATGACGTACCGGTCGGACGAGTTGAACCGCACCCACCCGCTCCGGCCGGTGCTGGCCCAGCTGGCCAGAGTCGAAGGCGTCTCCCGGATCGAGGTGCCCCGGCTGTCCCAGGACGAGGTGGCCGAGCAGATGGCCGGCATCCTGGGCCGTACGCCCGAGTTCGCCCGGGTGGACAAGGTGTTCGAGCGCACCGAGGGCATCCCCCTGTTCGTCGAGGCCATGGTCGACTGCGACGGCGACTACGCCTTCCCCGAGTCCCTCCACGACCTCATCCTCGGCTCGGTCGAACGGCTGCCTGAGGAGACCCAGCGGGTGCTGCGCATCGCCGCCGCCGGCGGGATCCGGGTCGGCCACGAACTGCTCGCCACCGTCAGCGGCCTCTCCGACGTGGACCTCGAGAACGCCCTCCGCCCGGCCGTGGCCAGCAACGTGATGCAGGTCGCCGACGGCGGCGCGTACGCGTTCCGGCACGCGCTCATCCGCGAAGCCGTACACGACGAGCTGTTGCCGGGAGAGCACGCCCGCATGCACGCGCGCTACGCGGAGGCCATCGGCGGCAACCGCGGCCTGGTGCCGCCCGGGCGGGCCGCCATCGAGATGGCGCACCACTGGTTCTCGGCCCGGGACGACCTGTGGGCGCTGGTGTCGGCGTGGGAGGCGGCCGAGAAGGCGGCCAACGCGTTCGCGTACACCGAGCAGATCCAGCTGCTCGAACGGGTGCTCACCCTGTGGGACAAGGTGCCCGACGCGGCCGAGCGCATCGACGCCGACCACACCACCGTGCTGGAAAGGGCCTCCGAGGCCGCGTACGCCGCCGCCGACATCGACCGGTGCATGAAGTTCGCGAAGGGCGCGCTCAGCGAACTGGACGAGGCCACCGCGCCGGAGCGGGTCGCCGAACTGCTGGTGCGGCTGGTGAACTGCAAGGTCCAGAAGGGCAAGGACGGCACCCTGGAGGACCTGCGCAAGGCCGAACGGCTGGTGCCGCTGCCCAGCGAGACCCGGGCGATGGTGCTGTCCCGGCTCGGCACGCTGCTCATGCTCGGCGACCACGTGATCGAGGGCACCGCCGTCACCCAGGAGGCGCTCCGGGTCGCCCGCGCGGTCGGCGACGAATGCCAGGAAGCCGACCTGCTCATCAACCTCGCGCTCGGCCACTCCATCTCCGGCGACCTGCACTCCACCCTGGCCACCAACCGCCGCGCCCAAGCCATCGGCGCCCGCCACAAATCCGGCCGCGTCGTCCTGCGCGCGCTCGCCAACAACGTGGACGCGCTGGAGAACCTGGGCCGCTCCGAGGACGCCGCCGAACTCGCCGCCGAAGGCGAGAAACTCGCCAAGGAGTACGGCCGCTACCGCGACTCGGGCGTGTTCATCGCCAACAACCGGGCGGAGGCGCTGGACTCGCTGGGACGCTGGGACGAGGCGCTCGCCGTCGTGAAACGCGCGCTGGCCATGGACCCGTCGGTACGCAACCGCTGGCATCTGACCAGGACCAGGGCCGCGATCCTGCTGGCCCGGGGCGAGGTGGACGCCGCCAAGGACGACCTGGTGGAGATCGGGGCGCTCAGCGACCGGCTGGAGGAGTGGACCCAGGAATGGACCCACAACACCCGGCTCGCGCTCGGCTGGCACCTGCTCGTCGGCGACCCGATGACGGCGCTCGACAAGGCCGAAGCGGCGCTGATCAGCCCGCCCTGGTCGCGCAAGGCGATGCTCGGGTGGCGGTTACTCGCCCAGATCCACCGGGTCTGCGACGCCGCCGCTCCCGTCAGCCCCGACCGGGTTCAGGCCCTGCGCACCCGGGCCGACGAGCTGGCCACCAGCATGAACACCGACGGGCCGGTGAGTGAGATGTTCCGGCTCGAATGCTTCGGGGACTTCATCGGGGCGGCCGAGGGCTGGCTCCACCTCAACCGCCCGTACGCCCGGGCCAAGGCCCTCTTCCACGCCACGGCCACCGTCACCGACCGCGACCTGATCACCGAGTGGCTACGCGAGTCCCGAGCCACGGCCACCGACCTCGGCGCCGCCCCCCTGATCGCTCAGGTGGATCTCGTCGCCCGCCGCTCCGGCATCTCCCTCTCCAGCACCCCCACCGCCGAAGAGACCAACCTCCTCACACCGCGCGAACTGGAAGTCCTCCGCCTCGTAGCCGAAGGCAAATCCAACCGCGACATCGCCGCCCAACTCTCCATCTCCGCCAAGACCGCGAGCGTCCACGTCTCCAACATCATCGCCAAACTAGGCGTCTCCACCCGCGGCGAAGCCACCGCCACCGCCCACCGCCTCTCCCTCCTCACCTAAGTCACCCACCTTCAAAGCGAAGCCACCGCCCACCGCCTCTCCCCTCTGACCTGAGCCCCCTACCTTTCAAGGCGAAGCCACCGCCACCGCCTCTCCCTGAGCCCCCCACCTTCAAGGCGAAGCCACCGCCACCGCCCACCGGCTCTCCCTTCTGGCCTGAGCCGCCCAATTTCAAGGCGAAGCTGTTCACCCAGGCCAGCGACTTTCCGGGCAAGGCGATGCACACCGCCTTGCCCTTCTCATTTGAGCCTCTAAAGGAACGACCCGGCTGCTTTTGGCGCCGGTGCGGCGAGCCGCGTCACCTGCGTAAACGGCGCCGGATATCGGCGAGAACCCGGCTTCGGCTAGATGGCTTCGGCGATCAGGATGAGACCGAAGACGGCGAATGCGGCGGAAGCGCCGTACTTGATCCATTTTTCGGGTAGGTGGGTGCCGAGGAGGCGGCCCACGAGGATGGCGAGGGCGTCGGCGGCGACCATGCCGACCGTGGAGCCGATCCAGGTGCCGAGCCAGCCGTGCTGGGTGGCCAGGGTGATCGTGGCCAGCATGGTCTTGTCGCCGAGTTCGCTCAGAAAGAAAGCGCCGGTCACAGCCAGGAGAACGGACCTGGTCGCCCGTTGGGCCTTACTGGCTTCGGCGGCCGTCAACTCGTCACCACGTAGCGTCCACAAGGCGAACCCGAGAAACGCGACACCCGCCGCGATGGAGATCGCCGTAGTCGGGAGAGTGTCGCCGAGGAAACCCCCGAGGGCAACGCTGAGCAGATGGACGACAGTGGTCGCAATGGTGATGCCCGCCAGAACCGGCAAAGTCCGGAAGCGGGTCGCAAAGGTCAAGGCCATGAGCTGGCTCTTGTCGCCGAGCTCAGCCACGAAGATCACTGCAAGGGAGATCCAGAACGCGTCCACGCGGGGGTCGCCTTCCCGTTCACAGCAACCGGACCGCGTTTCCCCAGGGGCATGACTTCGGTCCGGCAGCTTGGTATCACTGTCGGACCGAAGGTCTCGTCCGCCACTCGGGCCCCGGGGCCGGACGCGGAACGCGTCAGTATGTCGACCACCGGATTCGGGACTACTCCCCTTCGGATGTCTCCACCCTAACCCATCACAGACTTACGCCCACCATGACCGGTTCGTTCACCAATGTGACCCCGAACTTCTCCCGTACGCCGTCCCGGACCTCCCGCGCCAGCGCCAGCAGCTCGGCGGCACTCGCTTTCCCTGTGGGATTGGTCAGTGCGAGCGTGTGCTTGGTGGAAATCCGTACCGACCCGCGCTCGTACCCCTTCGGGAACCCCGCGTTCTCGATCAGCCACGCGGCCGGAACCTTTACCTTCCCGTCCGCCATGTCCCACCGCGGAAACCCAGGCGCACGCAACTCCAACTCCTCCACCTCACCCGCATCCAAGATCGCATTGGTGAAGAAGGACCCCGCACTGATCGTGTCCGGATCCCCGGCGTCCAAGACCATGCCCTTCCCCCGCCGCAACCCAAGCACCGCTGCCCGAGCCTCCGCCAACGGCACCCGAGCCCCCAGCTCAACCCCCAGCGCCCGCGCCAATTCCTGGTACGCCACCGGCCCCGACAACCCCGACTCCGCCAAGTCGTAGGTCACCGCCAGCACCAGATGCCGCCCCGGCTCCCCCTTGAACACACTGTCCCGATACGCGAACCCACACGCCTCCGCCGGCATGTCCAGCGTCTCCCGCGCGACCCGGTCGTACACCCGCACCGACGAAATCGTCTGAGCAACCTCCTGCCCATACGCCCCGACGTTCTGAATCGGCGTAGACCCCACTAACCCCGGAATCCCCGAAAGGCACTCAACCCCGGACAACCCCTCACCCACACACCGCGCAACCAGCCCATCCCAATCCTCCCCCGCCTGTACGGTCACCCGCCCCCCGGCCTCGATCTCCACCCCCGCCGAAACGACCTTCACCACCAGCCCAGCAAACCCGTCATCCCCCACCACAAGGTTGCTCCCGCCGCCCAGCACCAACACGGGCTCCCCAGCCCGATCAGCCGCAGCGACAACCTCAACCAGTTCCTCCTCCGACCCCGCCGCCACAAACGCCCCCGCAGTCCCCCCCAACCGCAACGTCGTGTACGCCGCCAGCCCCACCCCACCCAACCGCTCAGCCATACGCCACCCTCACTCGCCCAATCCGCCGCCCAGCCTAACCGCCCCGCACCCTTCCACCCGGCCCACGCCCTCCAGGCCGATCCGCTTCTCCCTACCCACCCCGCACCGCCCAGCCAGCCTCCCGCTCCAACCGCACCACCCTCCAGTCATGCCCTGCCCGCCCACACCGCCCAGCCAGCCTCCCGCTCCAACCGCACCACCCTCCAGTCATGCCCTGCCCGCCCTCACGTACCGGCCGGATCGCGCTCCGCCCGCGCTGACCTAACTCGATCCAGCCGCGGGATCAGCCCGCCCCGATCGCTCCGGCCACCGCGTTCCCTCGCATTCCAGCGGCCACGCTCCGTTGGCGCTCGAAGATCGCGATCAGGCCAGCCCTCACGTTCCACCGGCACCCCTCGCGTGCCCGCAACCACGCTCTGCGGCTCGCACTGGAAGAGCACGATCGCAGCCACCCCAACGGGCCAATTGGGCCGCACTCATGGCGCCTACATAATGAAGGGGATCGCTCTTGGGCGCCGGCGCGGCGAGGAGCGTCACCTGCGTTAACGGCGCCGAATAACGGCGAGAAGCGGGTGCCCTGAGTCATTCAGTTAAGCGTCTTGAAACTCGTCCTCGCGCGGCAGACCGCAGTCCAACCACCCCTCGCCCCTCCCCACGAACACGCTCCCGCAGGCACTCGAAGAACACGACGGCAGCCGCCCGAACGTTCCAGCGGGACCGCACTTCAACCGGCCCCCGCGCTCCGGCCGGACCCGACTCCAACCAGTCCGGCCTTCCTGACGAAACCCACGCTCCACTCGGCCCTCGTTCTAGTCGGCCCTCGTTCTAGTCGGACTGTGTTTCGCGTAGGCGTTTGAGTACGCGGTCGTACGTGCGGCGGGATTCCGTGTCGCGATATTCGGAGTCGACGTCGTAGTAGCCCCGGTGGCGTTCCTCCCGGACGGGGAGGTCCTTCTCGGGGACTACGAGCGTGCCGGGGAGGTTGAGGGAAAACTCCAGGTCAGCGTTGCGGTAGAAACGTGCCCGTTCCGGGAATCCGCCGACGCCGAGCGCGGTAGTGCGGCGGACCGCGAACAGGTGGCCGAGCAGCGCCCTGACCTCGCCAGGACCAGCGTCCTCCCACTGGTGGCCGCCGTTGGCCGGATTCACGCCGCGCCACCCGGCCGCGTCGATGCCGTCGGCGTCCAGAGCGTGCACCAACGGCGTGATCGCATCGCCTTCGAAGACCGTGGAAGTCTCCATGACGACATGCACCTGCGCGTCGTCCAGATGCAGCAGCTTGGTACGCGCCGCCCCCCAGCCGGCCGATCCACCCCGCCAGTGCGGACGTTCCGCGACAGGCCACTCTCTAATCCGATCCGGATGACGTTCGGCCAGCTCATGCAGAGCGGTCCCGGCCCCATCGACGTCACCCAAATCCAGCGCCACGATCTGCGCCGACGTATGCGCGATCAACGCCTCCACGCAGGTCCGCAGATCCTCAGGCCACCCATCCACCAAGATCCCGACCGAGACAAGCGGACGCTCCTCCGGCTCTTCCCCCTTCCGCACGGTCACTTCCGCTGTCGCCGCGCCGACCGCCTCCCGATCAAGTCCGTCACGCCCGGACCCCGAAACACCGGCCCGCTCCCCCTCAGCGGTTCCCTGCCCGGACCTTGCCTGATCGGATCGCGCCTGGCCTGACCTTTCCCAGTCGGGATGCGGTTTGTCGAACCGTGACTCGCCGGAGCCCTCCTGATCGGAGGCTGCGCGATCAGACTGGACCTGGCCAGACCGCGCCTGGCCGGAGACTTCCTGACCTGGCCCAGCCTGAACGGATCGCGCTAGACCGGAACCTCCCCGGTCGGATGTCGGCTGGTCAGATCGTCCCTGCCCAGATCGTCCCCGATCGAAAGCTTCCCCGCCGGAGACCCGACCAGATCCTGGCTGATCAGATCCTCCCTGCCCAGACCGTCCCC
>NZ_BOOA01000111.1 GCF_016862995.1 Acrocarpospora phusangensis | reverse complement strand
ACGCGCTGCAGAATGCGCGCATCGCAGGCTAGCTCGCTTCGGAATGTGCATATCGCAGGCCTCGAGATCACACGCCGGCCCTGCTTGGGAAATGCGCGCCGAATCGCAGACCAGGCGATTCTTGTGGTGAGCGCACGTGCCGCTCGCTTCCGAAATGACCCCTCAGTCCGGCATCGGCCTGGGCGGTCGCGGAAATGGCTCTATGAGCTGGTAAAACGTTCTCCATTCGGGCAATCCACCGGGAAGTGCGATCTTTTTCAGTCCGAGCTGAATGGGTGGCGACGAAGGGCTACAGTTCGGTGACGGCGCGTGTTCGCGCGTGTACATCCCCTTTCGAACCGACCATTTCCCACCGCTGCCATCGAACGTCGGCGAGTGAAGGAGCCTTCGGTGGACCACTCCAACCACACCCTCCTCCAGGCGGGCAGTCAGGCCGCCATCTCCGACCGGATGCGCGAGCTCTTGGCCCGCGCGGCCCAGGATCACGTGTACGAGCAGCGCACCCAGGGTGCCGTACTCGACGAGATCCGGCAGCGGCTCGAAGGCATGGAGTGGCTGCTGCGCGAGGTGCGCGAGCGGGAGCTCGGCGGCCTCAGCGGCACCATGGAGGCGGTCAACGGGCGCCTGGACGACATCACCAACCGGCCGCCCGCCTGGGCGGAGGGGCTGGCTCAGCACGTCGAGATGGTCCGCGACCACGTGGACGCGGTGAACGAGCGGGTGGCCGGGGTCGGCGACCGGGTCACGCCGATCGCGGAGCTGCCCAGTCTGTGGGCGGACGTCGGCACGGTCGGCGAGAGCGTGGACGAGGCCCTGACCCGGCTGGCCTCCGTGCTGGACGGCACGCAGCACGTGACCGATCGCATGGTGGAGTTCACCAAGCGGCTCGGGCAGTTGCAGGCGAGCATGGAGGCGGCGGCCAACCGGTTCACGCGGCTGGACAAGGTGCTCGGGGAGCTGGCGCAGCGGACCGAGCGGCTCGAAGGCGGCGTACTCGACCTGACCGCGAACCTGGGAGGTGCGGTGGAGGCCGCCGCCGACCGAGTCAGCGCGGCCGTCGATCAGGTCGCCGAGCGCGTTTCCGAGGTCGAGAGCCGTCAAGCCGCCGCCGGTACGCGCCTGGATCGCCTGGACACCGGTCTCGCGTCCGTCACCACCGGGCTGGCCACGGTCGGCGAAGGGCTGACCACGGTCACCGCTGGGCTGGCGACGGTGAGCGAAGGACAGTCGGCGACCGGGGCGCAGTTCCACGCGCTGGAAGGTCAGGTGGCCGGGGTGACCGCCCGGCTGGACCGGATCGACGGGCGCATCGAGACC
Source organism: Acrocarpospora phusangensis (assembly GCF_016862995.1). Lineage (GTDB taxonomy): Bacteria > Actinomycetota > Actinomycetes > Streptosporangiales > Streptosporangiaceae > Acrocarpospora > Acrocarpospora phusangensis. The sequence goes on along the minus strand of NZ_BOOA01000111.1, from coordinate 21,154 downwards.
GCTGACGAGTGCCTGGCCGACATCGACACCCGGATGTCCGGCGTGGAGTCCCGCCTGGGCGGGGTGGACGCGCGCCTGGCCACCGTGGACGGGCATCTCGGCCGCCACGACGAACGGTTCACCACGCTGGACGAGCGGGTGAACGTCCTGGACGAGAGTCTGCGCGCTCGTTTCACCGCACTCGACGAGCAGGTCGCGGAGCGGCTTGACGGCGTGGACGATCGGGTCGAAGCCGTCAGCCAGCGGGTCGGGCAGCTGCCGGCGACCCTGGAGATCAGTGAACTCCACAAGAACCTGGGCGACCTCAGCGCCGAGCACGCCGGCCGTTTCGACACCGTAGAACGCCGCCTGGCCGAAGCCGCCGACGCCCTCACGCCGCTCATCACCGCCCGCCCCGACCACGGCCAGCTGACCGAGACACTGACGAAGACCCTCACCGACACGGTCGAGCCCGCGCAGAACGACATGACGCGCCGCCTGGGGGCCCTGGAAGAGACCATGCTCGCCCTCGCGGAGGCCTTGCTACGCCCCACCCGCACCGGCAAGGACTAACCCCCGCGACCACAAACGGGCTCCCCCACCGGGGAGCCCGTTTCGCATGTGAACACCAGACACCACGCCCTCGCCGTTATCCGGCGCCGTTAACGCAGGTGACGTTCTTCGCCGCACCGGCGCCAAGAACCACCGGCCCATCACCTATGACCAGCCGACCCTGTTAAGACCAGACGCCAGGTCCTCGCCGTATCCGGCGCCGTCAACGCAGCTGGAAAGCTCTCTCCGTCCCGGCACCAAGATCGTCGGACCATTGCCCGAGGAACAGCTGGCTCTGCCTGTTGGAGCACCTAACAGAATCGACCAGTCGCTGGGTTCTCGCCTTATCCAACGCCGTTAACGCAGGTGAGGCGACTCGCCGCACCGGCGCTAGGACCGCCCTACCCCTCACCAAGATCAGCCCACCAAGGCGTCCCAACAGAAGTGGGTGGTCGCTCGTGGCGTCCGGGCGGCGCGAACTGGTCGCGGGTGGCGATGGCACCGGAGAGCGGTGAGAAGGGGCGGCTTTGGGTTTAGACGTGGATGGTGGTGATGGGGAGGGAGGAGTCGGCGGGGATTGTCAGGGGGGAGGGGGCGATGCCGGCTTCCAGGAGGTTGGAGCCTAGGGCGGCGACCATGGCGCCGTTGTCGGTGCAGAGGCCGGGGCGGGGGACGCGGAGGCGGACGCCTGCGGCGTCGCAGCGTTCCTGGGCCAGGGCGCGAAGGCGGGAGTTGGCGGCGACGCCGCCGCCGATCAGGAGGTCCTGGACGTCGTGTTCGGCGCAGGCGGCGAGGGCCTTGCGGGTGAGGACGTCGACGACGGCTTCCTGGAAGGAGGCCGCCACGTCCGGAACCGAGAGGGAGCCGCCGTTCTTCTCGACGTATCGGGCGACCGCGGTCTTGAGGCCGGAGAAGGAGAAGTCGAGAGTGCCGTCGTCGGCCTTCCCGCGCGGGAAGGTGATCGCGGTGCCGGAGCCCTCCTTGGCGGCCCGGTCGATGTACGGGCCACCGGGGAAGGGCAGCCCGAGCACGCGGGCGACCTTGTCGAAGGCCTCGCCGGCGGCGTCGTCGACCGTGGAGCCGAGCGAGACGACCTCCTTGGCCACGTCCGGCACGAGCAGCAGTGAGGAGTGCCCGCCGGAGACCAGCAGGGCCACGCAGGGCTTGGGCAGCGGGCCGTGTTCGAGCTGGTCCACGGCGACGTGCGCGGCCAGGTGGTTGACGCCGTAGAGCGGCACCCCCAGCCCCAGCGCGTACGCCTTCGCGGCCGCGACGCCGACCAGGAGGGCTCCCGCGAGCCCGGGCCCGGCGGTGACCGCGATGGCGTCGATGTCGCCGATCCGGAGGCCGGCCTTGGCCAGGGCGCTCTCCACGGTGGGCGCCATCGCGTCCAGATGCGCCCGGGAGGCCACCTCGGGCACGACGCCGCCGAACCGGGCGTGCTCGTCCATGCTGGAGGCGATCGTGTCGGCGAGCAGTGTGTGCCCGCGCACGATGCCGATGCCCGTCTCGTCGCAGGACGTCTCGATTCCCAGGACGATCGGCTGGTCAGCCATCGAGTTCCCTCATCATCGTGATCGCGTCGGTGCCGTCGTCGTAGTAGCCGCGGCGCACCCCGTACGCCTCGAAGCCGAAGTTGGTGTACATGGTCTTGGCGCCCGGGTTGTCGGCCCGTACCTCCAGGAAGATCCTGGTGGCGCGGCGGCGGGCGGCTTCGGTGAGGAGCGCGGTCAGCAGCTGGGAGCCGATGCCGGCGCGGCGGTGTTCGGCGTAGACGGCGATGGTCTGCACATCGGCCTGGTCGGCGGCGACGGCGAGGCCGGCGTAGCCGACGATCCGGCCCTCGATCTCGGCGACCAGGTAGTGGCGGGTGCGGGGCTGGTCGGCCAGTTCGCCGCGGAGCATGCCCTCGGTCCAGGCGTCCGCGGGGAAGGTGGCCCGCTCGATCTCGATCACCGCGGCCAGGTCGTCCCTGGTCATCTGGCGGAGGGCGGCCACCGGGGCCTGTCCGATCACGCCGTCACCCGCTTCGGCGCTCCCGGGATCTGAGCGTCGGGCCTGCGCAGGTAGATGGGCACGGGCGGCCCCAGGACGGCACGCCCCTGGGCGGCCTCCTCGGAGTCGATCCTGCCCTCGGGCAGCCGCGTCGCCGCGGCGGCCTCCTCGGGGGTCAGCGCGGCCAGCTGTTCGGCCGCGAGGGCCGCCAGCGCGCCGGCCGAGGGGTGTTCGGGGCCGGTCACCGGGCCGACGATCTCCTCGTAGAGCCGGACTCCGACGATGGGGAGCCCGCCGGGCACGTCGTGCGGCCGGGCCACCCGGGGTCCGTCGACCCGGGTCCGCGCGTCGTCGTATCGCGCCCAGAACAGTTCTTTGCGCCGGGCGTCGGTGACCACCGTGAAGGGCGTCGCCGACTCCGTCGCGTACGCCAGGGCGTCCAGCGTGCACACCCCGTACGCGGCGACGCCGAGGCTCGTGCAGAGGGCGCGCGCCGTCATCAGCCCCACCCGGAGCCCCGTGTAGGGACCCGGCCCGGCGCCCGCCACGAGCGCGGTGACGTCGCGCAGCGAGGCTCCGGCTTCGGCCAGCACCCGCTCGATCGCCGGGGCGAGCAGTTCGCCGTGGCGGCGGGCGTCGACCACCGTGGATTCGGCCAGCACGCGCGTTCCGTCATGCAACGCGGCGGTCACGGCAGGGGTCGCGGTATCAAAGGCCAGGACCAGCACGAACAACAAGCCTAGCCGCTCCCGCGACTTCACCCGTCAGAAAGCCGGCAAGGCGGATGGGGCAAGCGCGATCAGGCGCGGTCGGCATGGAGGGCGGGTGTGGTGAGGCCCGATCAGGCCCGGAAGGAATGCGCGATCAGGCGCGGTCAGCGTGGAGGGCGGCTGCGGTGAGGCCCGATCAGGCCCGGAAGGCGGGGGCGATCAGGCGGGCGGTCACGCGTGGTCAAGCTCGGAAGGCGGGCTCCGTCACGTGCGGTCGGTGCGGGAGGCGTACACGATGATGTTGTCCTCGTATTCGTGTTCGCTCCAGTCGAAGGTCCCGCCGCAGGTGACCAGCCGCAGCCCCTCGCCCGTGTAGACGCTGCTGGCCGGGAACCTCTCCTTGGCGACCTGCTGGACCGAGTCCACGGTGTACGAGATCGTCTTGCCGTCGCTGCGCAGGACCTTCACGTCCGCGCCCTTGCGGAGTTCCTTCAGGCGGTAGAAGACGGCGGGCGCGGTCTTCGTGTCCACATGGCCGATGATCACGGAGGCGCCGCCGTCCCCGGGTACGGCGCTGCCCTTGTACCACCCGGCCACCTTCGGCTTCTCGTACGGCGGCAGCTCGACCTCCCCCGACCCGGTCAGCCCGAGCTCCATCAGCGGAGCCTTGAGCTCCAGGGCCGGGATGTCGATGCGTTCCGGCACGGCCGAGGAGCGCGCCGGGGCGGCGGCGGGCTCGGTCTGCGGTTTGGCGATCGCGACCAGCACGAATCCGGTGATCACACCGGCGATGACCAACGAGCGGGTGGAACTGGCCAATCTCTGCTCTCAGCCCCGGTTGCGCCTGCGGGCCACACCGATGCCGATGAAGAACGCCGCCAGCAGGCCGATGGTGATCGGGGTGACCGGCACGCCGGACTCCTCCTCGGGTCCGCCGGCCGCCGTTCCGCCGCCGCCCGCGCCGGGCGCCTTGGTGGGGAAGTTGCCGGTGGGCGGCGCGGCAGTCACCCGGAACCGGGCGCTGCCGAGGTCGTTGGTGGCCTCGCAGCGCACCTCCACCCGGTATCCGCCGGCCTTGGCGTTGGCGCTGAGCAGCGCGACGCCGGTCAGGCTGGGTTCGGCGGCCGGGGTGGCGGCGGGGGTCGCCGCGAGCGGCGGCATCAGGCTGACGATGCCGGTGAAGGCGTCGGAGCGGGCGCTGGCCTTGTACGTGGTGCCCGGCTGGGCGGGCGGGCAGAACGCGGTGACCCGGACGTTCTTGGTGGACCCGCCGACGATGGAGGTCGGATCCACCACGACCCGGATGTTCTGCCGGGGTAACACGGATAACGTCGCGGTCGGTATCGGCGAGAGCGTCGTCACCGACGGGGACGCGGTGGGCGAGCCGCTCTGGGCCTCCGCCGAACACCCGGCGGCGCCGATCACGCCGATCAACGATGCCCCCGCACATGCGGCCTGAATCAGCTTGCCCATCGGCGCACCCCTCTCACCACACCTGTACCCAGAAAATCTAGGCCAATCAATTACTAAAGATCTTCATTTTCTATTGATCCCCAGCGTTGTGGAAGGTCCAGCGAGGAACGGCCTAGATCAGGGCCGCCGGGATATCGGACCAACGATGGCCTATGCCCCGAACATGCACGATTCGCCGATCATCCTCGGCGCGGGATTCGATCAGGATTTCGAGCCTCTCGTCGGAAAGATCTTCGACGAGACCCTCGCCCCACTCCACGATCGTCACCGAATCGGCGATGGACGCGTCCAGGTCGAGATCGTCGACCTCCAGCGCGCCCCCCAGCCGGTACGCGTCCACGTGCACCAGCGCGGGACCGTCCGCCAGCGACGGATGCACGCGGGAGATCACGAACGTGGGCGAGGTGATCGGCCCGCGCACGTTCAGCCCCTCCCCGATGCCCTGGGTCAGCGTGGTCTTGCCCGCGCCCAGCGACCCGGTCAGCACGACGAGGTCGCCCGGAGCCAGCCGCCCGGCGATCCGGACCCCCAGCGCGCGCATCTCCGCCGCGTCACGGACCTCAGCCTTCATCTCAGCCCACTCCCGGATGTCTCGGTCAGTCGTCTCGGTCAGTCACGGTCAGTCACGGTGGGCGGCCCTCTCCAGCAGCGCCCGCAGTGCGTCGTTCACCACGCCGGGCCGCTCCAGCTGCACCAGGTGCGACGTCCCCGGCACCAGGGTGAGCTCGGCCGTCGGCACGGCCGCCGCGATGGCCCGGCTGTGGTCGGGCGGCGTGAGCCAGTCCCGCTCCCCCACCACGATCGCGGTCGGCACCTTGTTCAGCACGTCCAGCGCCGTCAGCTTGTCGTGCGACATCAGCGCCGGATAGAAATCCGCGATCACCTCGGACGGGGTGGCCCGGATCATCGACTCGACGAAGTCCACGACGGTCGGGCTGACCGCCTTGGAGTCGCCGAAGCCCAGCAGGCGCAGGGCCAGGAAGGCCACGTCGTTGCCGACCTGGCGCCCCCGGTCCACCAGCGCGGCCCGGCGGCGCATCACCGACACCGCGCTGGGCACCGCCTTGTTCACGGCCTTGGAGACCAGGGCCGGCAGCCCCAGGCTCAGCTCGGCCAGCTTGCCGGCCGAGGTGGAGATCAGCGCGACCCCGCGCACCTTGTCCCCGAACAGCTCCGGCCGCCGGTCGGCCAGCGCCATGATCGTCATTCCGCCCATGGAGTGCCCCACCAGCACGCACGGCCCCGGCACGAGCTGCTCCAGCACCAGCGCCAGATCGTCGCCCAGCCGGTCGATCGTGCAGTCGGCGGCCTCCGCGCGGGCGGACTGCCCATGACAGCGCTGGTCCCAGAGCACCACCCGGTACCGCTTGCGCAGGTTCCGCCACTGGTAGTGCCAGGAGTCGGAGCTGAGGCAGTACCCGTGGCACAGGACCACGGTGAGTTCGGCGTCCTCCGGCCCGTCCACCTCGGCGTGGATCATGATGCCGTCGGAGGTGATCAGCGTGCGCTCCTGGCCGCGCAGTTCGCCGAAGGGCTCGTTGGCCTCCGGGTCGGGGCGCAGCCGGATACGCCCCACCGCGTACCGCTTGGCGAGCGCGCCCGCCGCCAACCCGGCGGAGGCCGCACCGACGATGGCCCCCGCGATCCCGACTGTCCGCCGTGCGGTCATTCCCGATCTCCTCGTCGCCCGTTCCCCGGCCGTTCGTTGAGGTGAACACGTGGCACGCGGGATCCGATCCCGGTCACGATCTCATGAGTGATTGTGCCGAGGGAATCCGCCCATTCCTGACATGTCGGCTCATTTCCGTGTCCGGGGCCGAAAAGGATCACTTCGTCACCGGAGGTGACGGCGTCGTCGCCCAGATCCAGGGTGAACTGGTCCATGCAGACCCGCCCGGCGATCCGCCTGCGGCGCCCGCCGGCCAGCACTTCGATGCGATTCGTCCCCGCGCGCATGATCCCGTCCGCGTACCCGAGCGGCACGAGCCCAAGCGTCGTCTCGCGCTCGGTGTGGTAGAGGTGCCCGTAGGAGACCCCTGATCCGGCCGGTACGCGTTTGACCATGGCCAGCTGGGCGACCAGCGTCATCGCGGGTTCCAGGCCGAAGTCGCCCAGTTCGGGGATGGGGCTCAGGCCGTACACGGCGATGCCGGGGCGGACCATGTCGTAGCGGGCCTGTGGGAGCGTGAACGTGGCCGCCGAGTTGGCGATGTGGCGGATGGCGCCGGAGACGCCCGCCTGCTCGGCCTGCTTGACCGCGTCCTCGAAGGCCGCCAGCTGGGCGTCGATGGACGGGTGGCCGGGGATGTCGGCGCACGCGAAGTGCGACCACAGCCCGGTCACCTTGATCAGCCCCTCCGCCTGTACGGCCAGCGCCCGGTCCACCAGTTCCGCCCACTCGGCCGCGGACGCCCCGCCGCGCGACATGCCCGTGTCGGCCTTGAGCTGGACCGCCGCGGTCCGCCCGGTGGCCCGTGCCGCCGCCGCGATCTCGTCGATCAGCCAGGCCGAGCCGGCCGACAGCTCGACGTCCTGCCCGAGGGCCTCCGCCAGCGGCTCCCCCGGCGGGATGATCCAGGCCAGCACGGGTGCGGTCACCCCGGCCGCGCGCAGCTCCAGGGCCTCCCGCAGGTACGCGGTGCCCAATCGGGTGGCGCCGCCCTCCAGCGCGGCCCTGGCGCACGCGACCATGCCGTGGCCGTACGCGTCGGCCTTGACGGCGACCAGCAGTTCCGCGCCGGGCGCCTGGGCGGCCAGCAGCTCCACGTTGTGACGGATGGCCGCCAGATCCACGCGGGCCTCGGCCGGAGTCAGCATGCTCATCCGTCAATTTTCGCAGCCGCCCCCGGTGGCCGCGACCAACTCAGAGACTCTGGATGACCTGCGGCAACGCCCGCGCCACGTCCATCGCGGCGATAGGTCCTTGTCCGCCGGAGTTTCCGGTCGAGGCGAGCCGGGCGGCGAGTCCGTGCAAATGGGCCGCGCAGGAGGCGGCGTCATAGCCGCTGAGCCCGGCCGACAGCAGCGTGCCACCGATTCCGGACAGCACGTCACCGGTCCCGCCGGTGGCCAGCCAGGAGGTGCCGGTGGCGTTGACCCGGACCGGCCTGTCCTCCTGGGCGACCACCGTGGTGGACCCCTTCAGCAGCACGATCGCCCCGAGTTCGGTGACCGCGCGGCGCACGTGCGCGATCCTGGCCGCCTCGATCCGGTCGCGGGGCACGTCCAGCAGCCGGGACAGCTCGCCCGCGTGCGGGGTGAGCACCGTGGGCGCGGAGCGCCGCAGCATCGACCGGTCCCCGGCCAGCACGGTGAGGCCGTCCGCGTCCACCAGGACCGGCACGTCAGTGGCCAGCACCGCCCGGACCAGTTCCCGGGCCTCCTCGCCGGTGCCCAGTCCGGGGCCGATCACCCACGCCTGCACCCGCCCGACGTCCGCCACCGAGGGCCCGTCCAGCACCGTCGTGATCGCCTCGGGCCAGTGCGCGCGCACCTGCCCCACCGCCGCCTTCGCGCCCGCGAACCGCACCAGCCCGGCCCCGGCCCGTACGGCACCGCCCACCGAGAGCACCGCCGCGCCGGTGAACCGCTCGCTCCCGGCGATGATCCCGATCACCCCGCGGCGGTACTTGTCCGACTCGGCCCCCGGCCTGGGCAGCAGATCCGCCACATCCTCGTCCGTCAGCGACACCACGTCAGGATCCGGCAGGTACGGCCCCAGCCCGATGTCCACCAGTTCGACCCGCCCGCAGTACGACCGGCCCGGATCGACCAGCAGCCCGTTCTTGCACGCCCCGAACGTCACCGTCACCTGCGCCCGTACGGCCGGCCCCTCCACCCGGCCCGTGCTCGCGTCCACCCCGCTGGGCACGTCCACGGCCACCACCAGCCCCGACGCCTCCGAGGCCGCCACCGCCAGCCGCCGGTACGGCTCCCGCAGCTCCCCCGCGCCCCCGATGCCCACCAGCCCGTCCACGACCAGATCGGCCCGCCGGACGACGTCCGGCCACGGGGCCTCCACCGTGCGCCCGCCGGCCTCGCGCAGGGCCTCCAGCCCGGCCTGGTGCGTACGCGACCCCGCCAGGACCGCCTCGACCCTGGCCCCGCGCCGGGCCAGCAGCGCGCCCGCGTACAGCGCGTCGCCGCCGTTGTCGCCGCTGCCGACCAGCAAGGCCACGCGGGAGCCGTACACGCCGGGGAGGAGGCCCGCGCAGACGACGGACAGGCCGGTCGCGGCCCTGCGCATCAGCGTGCCGTCGGGGAGGAGGGCCATGAGCGCCCGCTCGGCCGTTCTGATCTGGTCAGAGGTGTAGGCGGTCCGCATGCTCCGACGCTAGCCGGAGCCGATCTACGAAGCCATCCGCCACGTCAGCCTTCGGCGATCACGTAGGCCAGCGCGAAACCGCCGTCGTGGCTGAGCGAGACGTGCCAGGTCCGCACGCCCAGGGCGGCGGCGACCTCGCCCGCCCGCCCGCCGACGGACAGCGACGGACGCCCGTCCGGGTCCCTGCGCACCTCGGCGTCCTGGTGCGAGAGCCCGGGGGGCGCCCCCAGCGCCTTGGCCACGGCCTCCTTGGCCGCGAAGCGGGCGGCCAGCGACGGCACGGGCTCGGCCTGCTCGGCCGCCGTGAACAGACGGGCGCGCAGGCCGGGCGTTCGCTCCATGGAGGCCGCGAACCTGGCCACGTCCACCAGATCCACCCCGATACCGATGATCACTCTTTCACTCTAGAACCCGCCTTTGTGCCACGGGCCCCAGATGGCGTACGAGAGGCCCTGGGAGGACTGCACGTTGACATAGAGGGTGTGCCCGTCGGGGCCGAAGGTGCTGCCCGCGAACTCGGCGCCCGAGTCGCCGGTGACCGGCATCAGGCGGCTGAAGTCGAAGATCTCGCCGCGCCTGGTCAGGCCGCGCAGGTAGTTGTCGCCGCCGCCGTCCTCGCAGAGCACGAGCGTGCCGCGCTTGCTGGTGGTGACGTTGTCGGGCAGGTCCAGCACCAGCGAGCCGGGGGACTCGTAGACCAGGCGGAGGCGGTCGCTCCAGGTGTCGTACGCGAAGATCTGGCCGCGGCCCTTGCCGAAGCCGGAGGGCGCGGTGTCGCCCGCGGCGGTCGCGCCGCCCTGGGTGGAGACGAAGTAGACGGTGCCCGAGTCGTAGACCGCGCCCTCAAGACGGGAGAAGATCGCGGCGCCCTTGGCCCTGCCCTGGTTGCCGACGTACTGGATGGCCTGGTCGTTGGTGGGCTTGACGGTGAACGTGGGGTCGGGGTCGTCGATGGTCACCCAGGTCGCCTGGAAGCTCGCGCCGGCGGGCAGGCCGACCGAGAGGTCCTTGCCGGGCTGGTGTTTGACGGCCAGCATCTGGAGTTTGCCGCCGTCCAGGATGCGGCCGGCCTTGAGCGGGTTCTTCGGCGGGAGGTACCGGTAGAAACCGGAGGCGAAGCCGAAGTTGTCCTCGGTCAGGTAGATGGCCCCGGTGCGCGGGTCGAAGGCGGCCGACTCGTGCGCGAACCGGCCGGCCGAGCGGATCGGCCTGCGACTGGCGGCGCGGTCGATCGGGACCTCGAAGATGTAGCCGTGCTTCTGCTTGAGCAGCGTGTTGTCGGCACCGGTGAAGTCGTTGCCGACGTCGGGGCCGTTGACGGTCTCCTCGCAGGTGACCCAGGCGCCCCACGGCATCGGGCCGCCGGAGCAGTTCATCTGGGTGCCGTTGAGGCTGGCGGCGCTCTTGATCACCTCGCCGTACCGGGTGACCCGGAGGGTGGCCGTGCCGCCGCCCGCCGCGCTGTCGTAGGCGTCGGCCACGTTGCCGAACGCGCCCACCGGGCCGTTGACCTCGTGGTTGCGTACCAGGATGGTGCTGCCCTTGGGGCCGCGGAAGGCGGCCATGCCGTCGTGCCGGCCCGGGGTCAGGCCGCCCTCGGTGAACGCCTCCCCGACCGGGTTGAACGAGCGGTACCGGAAACCGGCGGGCAGCTGTAACCGCACCACGCCGTCACGCAGGTCGGCCACCGGGCCGAGCGGTCCGTAGTCCGCGCCGTGCGTACGGGCGCCACGCGCGCCGGCCGCCGCGACCCCGGCGAAAGGTCCGCCGAACATCGCCACACCAGCGGTGGCCGCCGAAGCCGTCAGGAATTTACGCCGGTCCATCCTGGACTCCCTCCGTCGTTCACGAAACGTTAATGTCCCTCAGAAGTACGGCTGTAGGGCATATCTCGCCCAATTCGACGGCCGGTCGATGTCGTCCCGAGACGCGTCGGTAATGTTGCCGCGTGGCAGTCGGAGACGCGTATGTCGAGCTCAGCCGGGCGCAGTGGCGCGAATTGCGGCGCAACACCCCCCTCACCCTCACCGAGGCGGAACTGACGGAGTTGCGCGGGATCGACGATCCGATCGACCTGGCCGAGGTCACCGACATCTACCTGCCGCTGACCCGGCTGCTCAACCTGCACTTCACGGGAGCCCGGCAGCGGGGGGCCGCGGTGAGCACGTTCCTGGGGGACGACGCGGTGCCGCCGCCGTACATCCTGGGGATCGCGGGGAGCGTGGCGGTCGGGAAGTCCACCACCGCGCGGCTGCTGCACACGCTGCTGGCCCGCTGGCCGGAGCACCCGAAGGTGGACCTGGTCACCACCGACAGCTTCCTCTACCCCAACCAGGTGCTGACCGAGCGCGACATCATGCACCGCAAGGGGTTCCCGGAGAGCTACGACCGCCGGGCGCTGGTCCGCTTCGTCGCCGACGTGAAGGCGGGCAAACCCGAGGTCACCGCCCCGGTATACAGCCACCTCGAATACGACATAGTCCCCGGTGCCCAACAGGTCGTGAAAAATCCGGACATCCTTATTGTTGAGGGGTTGAATGTCCTCCAGCCGGCCCCGCCCACCGCGCTGGCCGTGAACGACTATTTCGATTTCTCGATTTACGTCGACGCCCGCATCGAGGACATCCGCGACTGGTACGTGGCCCGCTTCCACCAGCTCCGCGCCACCGCCTTCGCCGACCCCAAGTCGTACTTCAAGTACCTCGCCGACCTCTCCCACGCCGAGGCCACCGACTTCGCCCGCACCATCTGGCGTGACATCAACGAGCGCAACCTGGTCGAGAACATCGCCCCCACCCGCGGCCGCGCCGGCCTGATCCTGCGCAAAGGCTCCGATCACTCCATCACCCGGGTCCGCCTGCGCAGAACCTGAGTACTGTTCGCCCATGCTCCATCTGCGTGTGATCAGCCCCCCGGAACACACCGAGGCGGCGGTCGCCCTGCTGCGGCAGGCCCCCGGCCTGACCAACCTCGTCGTGCTGCCGGGCGTCGCCCACGAGCCCGCCGGCGACCTGGTGCAGTTCGACCTCGCCAGGGAGGCCGCCAACGAGGTCATCGGGCACCTCACCGAGCTGGGCATCAGCGCGGCGGGATCGATCGCGGTCGAGAACGTGGACCTGATGCTCTCGGACTCCGCCGACCGGGCCGAGGAGGAGGCGCCGGGCGAGGCCGAGGACGCCGTCGTCTGGGAGGAGCTCGCCCAGCGGGTGGCCGACGACACCCGGATCACCTGGGCGTTCCTCGCCTTCCTCGCCATCGCCACCCAGCTCGCCGGGATCGGCGTGGTGGTCGGCTCGCCCATCCTGATCGTGGGCGCGATGGTGCTCGGCCCCGAGTTCGGCGCGATCGCCGCCATCTGCTTCGGCCTGCTGCGCCGCCACCCCGACCTGATCGCGCGCGCGGCCCGCGCGCTCGCCGTCGGCTTCGGCGTCGCCATCGCGATCACTTTCGCCTGCGCCCTGGTGTCCTCCTGGCTCGGCTGGCTCGACGCGAGCCTGCTCGACACCCACCAGGAGGTCGAGTTCATCGTGAAGCCCGACAAGTGGTCGTTCATCGTGGCGCTGCTGGCGGGCGCGGCCGGCGTGCTGTCCATCACGGCGGGCAAGTCCTCCGCGCTGGTCGGCGTCTTCATCTCGGTGACCACCGTCCCGGCCGCCGGCTACGCGGCCGTCGCGCTCGCGCTGGGCGCGTGGGAGGACGTCGGCGGCTCCGCCCTCCAGCTGGGCGTCAACCTTCTCGGCATGGTCGTGTCCGGCACCCTCACCCTGTACGCGCAGCGTCTGCTCTGGTCCCGCTACAGCCGCGCCATTCCGCTTACGCGCCGGGGAGTAGGACGACGCGAGGAAGCTCGTCCTTTCGGCTGAGGCCGGGCGGCGGGCGGGACCGGTACTGTCCGGATCATGACAATCCTCGCAACCGAGGGTCTCACCAAACGGTTCCCCCGCGTCACCGCGCTCGACCAGCTCACGGTCGCCGCCGGCGAGGGCGTCACCGGGCTGGTGGGAGCCAACGGCGCGGGCAAGTCCACGCTGATCAAGATCCTGCTGGGGCTGCTGCCCGCCAGCGCGGGCCGCGCGTCCGTGCTGGGCATGGACGCGGCCGTACAAGGCCTGGAGATCAGGCGATCCGTGGGCTACATGCCCGAACACGAATGCCTGCCACCCGACGTGTCGGCCACCGAGTTCGTCGTGCACATGGCCCAGATGTCCGGCCTGCCGCGCACCGCCGCTCGGGAGCGCGCCGCCGACACCCTCCGCCACGTCGGCCTGCACGAGGAGCGCTACCGGCCGATCGGCGGCTACTCCACCGGCATGAAGCAGCGGGTGAAGCTGGCCCAGGCGCTGGTGCACGACCCCAAGGTGGTCTTCCTGGACGAGCCCACCAACGGGCTCGACCCGCAGGGCCGCGACGAGATGCTCGCCCTGATCCGCAGGATCGGCACCGAGTTCGGCATCAGCGTGCTGGTCACCTCGCACCTGCTCGGCGAGCTGGAACGCGTCTGCGACCACGTCATCGTCATCGACGGCGGCCGGCTGCTGCGCTCCTCGGCCATCGGCGAGCTGACCCAGGTCACCCAGGCGGTCGCGGTCGAGGTCGAGGAGGGCTGGGAGCAGCTGGCCCGGCACCTCACCGAGGCGGGCGAGGCGGTGGCCGTGGAAGGCCGCCTGATCACCGTCCAGGTCCGCGCGGAAGACACCTTCGACGTGCTCAGGGACGCCGTCTGCGACCTGGACCTCAATCTGGTACGGCTGGAGCAGCGGCACGGCCGCATCGAGGACGTGTTCAAGTGACCCAACCCCCAGTGAGCCAACCTCCCGTGACCCAGCCCACCGGTGTCATCCACGACATCGGCTACCGCCACTACGACGGAGTCCGCCTCACCCGGGGCTACGCCGCCACCGCGCTCGCGCTGAACAGCCTGCGCGGGGCCTTCGGCCTGGGCCGTACCGCCCGGTCGAAGATCATTCCGTTCCTGATCGCGGGCACCATGCTGCTGCCGGCGGTGGTGTCCATCGCGGTGATGGCGCTGCTCAAGGAGCAGGGGCTGCCGTACAGCGGTTACGCGGTGACCATGCAGGCGGTGCTGGCGGTGTTCCTGGCCGCGCAGTCGCCGTACCTGGTGGCGCCGGATCTGCGGTTCCGGGTGCTGCCGCTCTATCTGTCCCGGCCGCTCAAGGTGATCGACTACGTGGGCGCCAAGTTCGTCGCGCTGGTCGTGGCGCTGTTCCTGCTGCTGGCCGCGCCGCTGACGCTGATGTACATCGGCGAACTGCTGGTCGAACTGGACACCCCCGTGCGTACCAGCGAATACCTGGCCTCCCTCGGCGGCGGCGTGATCTGCGCGGTGCTGCTGGCCGCGATCGGGCTCGCGCTGGCCTCGTTCACGCCCCGGCGCGGCCTGGGCGTGGCCGCGGTGATCGCGTTCTACATGTTCACGCTGGCCGCCTCGGGTGTGTTCTTCGGCGTCTTCGAGTCGGAGAACCAGCAGACCGCCGCCGAGTGGAGCCTGCTCGGCAACCCCTTCTTCCTGGTGGACGCCGTGCAGACCAACCTGTTCGGCACCGAGCCCAGCAACGGCACCGGCTACCCGCCGGGGATCGCGCCGGCCGCCATCACCCTGGCCGTCATCGCCCTCGCGCTGTCCGCCCTCTACCTGCGCTACCGGAAGGCGGCGGCCGCGTGAGCGTGATCGAACTGAACCAGGTCTCCCGCTGGTACGGCAACGTGGTGGCCGTCAACGACGTCAGCATGACCGTCGGACCCGGCGTGACCGGCCTGCTCGGCCCCAACGGCGCCGGCAAGTCCACCCTGCTGCACCTGATGGCGGGCTTCCTCTCCCCGTCCGGCGGCACCGCCACCCTGGACGGCAGGCCCATCTGGCGCAACCACGAGATCTACCGCACGATCGGCCTGGTGCCGGAACGGGAAGGCGTCTACGGCTTCCTCACCGGCTGGCAGTTCGTGCAGTCCGCCGCCCGGCTGCACGGCCTGCCCGACGACGCCGCCGAGCGCGCCCTCGACCTGGTCGAGATGGCCCCCGCCAAGGACCGCAGGATCGAGACCTACTCCAAGGGCATGCGCCAGCGCGTCAAGGTCGCCGGCGCGCTCGTCCACGACCCCCAGGTGCTGCTGCTCGACGAGCCCTTCAACGGCATGGACCCGCGCCAGCGGCTGCACCTGATGGACCTGGTCAAGAAGCTGGGCGCGGCTGGCCGCACGATCCTGTTCAGCTCGCACATCCTGGAGGAGGTGGAGCGGGTCGCCCAGCAGATCGAGGTGCTGGTCGCGGGCCGGCACGCGGCCTCCGGCGACTACCGGGAGATCCGGCGGCGGATGACCGACCGGCCGCACCAGTTCCGGGTCCGCTCCAGCGACGACCGCCGGCTGGCCGCCGCGCTGATCGCCGACCCCTCCTCCGGCGGCGTGTCCCTCACCGCGCAGGGCCTGGAGGTCCGCACTGAGGACTTCCGCCGCTTCACCCGGCTGCTCCCCCGCCTGGCCCGCGACCTCAACGTGCACCTCTGGCAGGTGTCCCCCACAGACGAGGACCTGGAAAGCGTGTTCTCCTACCTCAGTGGGCGCTCATGAACTCCGTCGTGGCGTCCATCACTTACCGGGCCATGCTCGGGCGCAAACGTGTCTGGCTGCTGGCCCTGCTCCCGGTCGCGCTGATCGCGATCGCCGTGCTGCTGCGCCTGATCGGCGCCGGCCACGAGAGCACCACCGTCACGCTGATGGAGACCTTCGCGATCGGGGCGATCCTGCCGCTGCTCGGCCTGATCGCGGGCACCGGCGTGATCGCCCCCGAGATCGAGGACGGGACGATCATCCACCTGCTGTCCAAGCCGATCCCGCGGCACCGGATCATGGTCACCAAGTTCGCGGTGGCCGCCTCGCTGATGGTGGTCTTCGCCGGGGTGCCCACCTTCCTGGCGGGCTACCTGATGATCGGCACCGAGGCGAACGTGGCGGCCGGATTCGCGCTCGGCGCGGCGATCGGCGGTATCGCGTACGCGGCGGTGTTCCTGCTGGTGGGCGTGCTCACCAAGCACGCGGTCGTGGTGGGCATCATCTACGCGCTGGTCTGGGAGGGCGCCATCGGCGGGTACGTCCCGGGCGCGCGCAAACTCTCCATCCAGCAGTGGGCGCGGACGCTGGCCGACCAGGTGACCACCTCGCCGGCCCTGAAGCCGGACGTGGCGCTGAGTTTCGCCCTGCCGGCGATCGTGATCGTCACCGTGGTCGCGGTCATCTGGGCCGGTCAGCGACTGCGCGGGCTGTCGCTGACCGGCGATGAGTGACTAACCGCAGACGTCCCTGACGGTGTCCGCCAGCCGGGCGGCCACCGTCTCGGCCTGGTCGTGCGAGCGCGCCTCGACCATGACGCGGATCATCGGCTCGGTGCCGCTCGGCCGGATCAGGACCCGGCCGGTGTCGCCGAGCCCCTCCTCCGCCAGCGCCACCGCGGCCAGCAGATCCGGGTGCGCGGCCTTGTCCTTGGCCACGTCCCGGACGTTGACCAGCACCTGCGGGAGCTTGGTCATGACCGAGGCCAGCTCGGCCAGGCTGCGGCCCGTGCTCACCACGGCCGCCAGCAGGTGCAGCGAGGTGAGCAGCCCGTCCCCGGTGGTGGCGTGGTCGAGCATGATCACATGCCCGGACTGCTCGCCGCCGAAGTTGTAGCCGCGCTCCTGCATCTGCTCCAGCACGTAGCGGTCGCCGACGGCGGTCTCCACCACCGTCACCCCCGCCTCGCGCATGGCCAGCTTGAAGCCGAGGTTGGACATGACCGTGGCGACCACCGTGTCCTGCTGGAGACGGCCCTGCGACCGCATCGCCAGCGCCAGGATCGCCATGATCTGGTCGCCGTCGATCTCCTCGCCGTCGCCGGTCACCGCCAGGCAGCGGTCGGCGTCGCCGTCGTAGGCGATGCCCAGGTCGGCCGACTTGGCCACGACCGCCTTCTTCAGCGGATCGAGGTGGGTGGAGCCCACCCCGTCGTTGATGTTCAGGCCGTCTGGAGCGGTCCCAATCGTCTCCACCTGGGCGCCCGCCCGGCGCAGCGCCTCCGGGGCGACCATGTGGGCGGCGCCGTGCGCGCAGTCGACCACGACCCGCAGGCCGTCCAGCCGGTGCGGCAGCGAGTCGAGCAGATGCGCGACGTAACGGTTGGCCTCCCCGTACGCCTCCCGGACCCGGCCCACGGCGGAGCCGACCGGTCGTTCCCACGGCTCGCCGAGGCGTTCCTCGATCTCGTTCTCCACCGCGTCCGGCAGCTTGAAGCCGCGCCGGGTGAGGAACTTGATCCCGTTGTCGGGGGCGGGGTTGTGGGAGGCCGAGAGCATGACCCCGAGGTCGGCTCCCAGCGCCGGTGTCAGATAGGCGACCGCCGGGGTGGGCAGCACGCCGAGCCGGAGCACGTCCATGCCCGACGACGCGAGGCCGGCGACCACAGCGGCCTCCAGGAATTCTCCTGAAGCCCGCGGGTCCCGGCCTACGACGGCGAGCGGGCGGCTCCTCCCGGCGTCCCGGAGCACGTGCGCGGCCGCCACGGACAGGTCCATGGCGAGCTCGGCCGTGAGGTCGCGTCCCGCGACCCCGCGTACCCCGTCGGTGCCGAAAAGGCGGCCCAATTTAACGCTTGCTGTACTGCGGAGCCTTACGAGCCTTCTTCAGGCCGTACTTCTTGCGCTCGGTGGCGCGGGCGTCCCGGGTGAGGAAGCCGGCCTTCTTGAGCGGCGGGCGGTTGGTCTCGGCGTCCAGGATGGCGAGCGCGCGGGACAGGCCCATGCGCAGGGCGCCGGCCTGTCCGGTCACGCCGCCGCCGTCGATGCGGGCGATGACGTCGAACTGCTCCTCGGCGCCGAGCACCACGAAGGGCTCGTTCACGATCTGCTGGTGCACCTTGTTCGGGAAGTAGGTGTCCAGCGAGCGGCCGTTGATCGTCCACTTGCCGGTGCCGGGCACGATGCGGACGCGGGCCACGGCCTCCTTGCGCCGGCCGGTGCCGTACGAGTTGCCGGTCGTGACCGGCTTGCGCACGGGAGCGTCGGACGCGGGCGACGACTCGGTGGTGTACTCCGACGGGAACTCCTCGGCGGAGTAGTCTTCCAGCTCGCCCTCGACGAGCGTCTCGGTACCGGTGGTCTCAGCCACGGTTCTCCTCTTAACTTTCCTGGCTCGGCGTTACTGGGCGATCTGGGTGATCGTGAAGGGCACCGGCTGCTGGGCCTGGTGCGGGTGCTCGGAACCGGCGTAGACCTTGAGCTTCTTGGCCATCTTCCGGCCGAGGGCGTTCTTGGGCAGCATGCCCTTGACGGCCTTCTCGACGGCCCGGTCCGGGCGCTTCTCCATCAGCTCGCCGTACGTGACGGACCGCAGGCCGCCCGGGTAGCCGGAGTGGCGGTACGCCTTCTTCTGCTGCAGCTTGTTGCCGGTGAGGGCGACCTTGTCGGCGTTGATGACGATGACGAAGTCACCGGTGTCGACGTGGTTCGCGAAGATCGGCTTGTGCTTGCCACGGAGCAGGACAGCGACGTGGCTGGCCAACCGGCCGAGCACCACGTCGGTCGCGTCGATGACGTACCACTGACGCTCGACCTCGTTGGGCTTCGGTGTGAACGTGCGCACGGCAGTGCCTTCTGTTGGAATGTGAACTCATCGGTAGGTTGCGCGGGCACACGGCGACAACCTTCCGTCTCCACATTCACGGGAGATGACGCCGGACGCGCCGTGCATCAGTCAGCGAAGGACTGATCCACACACAACGAACTAGCAGACTACCGGTCCCCCGGCCAAACGGCAAAACGAACCGGAGAAGCCGCGCGAGTCTAGACCTTGATCCACGCGGCGATCTACCCAATAGGCCAATCTCGTCTCGTTGTTCTCATTTTCAACACGCCTCCGGGTCCCTATATTTGGCTGCGGTATGTGGCAGACCCCTCACACCCGGCATACCCAACAGACTTCCCGGCGCGGGACTCTCTTGGGCTTAGTCGCATGCGTGACGGCGGTTCTGCTGCTGGGCATCGTGATCGGGCGCCTGACCATGACCCCGGGCGATCCCGACGACGTCTACCTGCGCAATTCCGAGCCCACGCCGCTCGCCAAGGCCTCCACGTCGGCGTCCCCGGCCCGATCGCGGCACCGTACGCCACTCGCCCCCGTCGCCCGCGCCGTCGCCGACGACACCGCCCCGGTGACCAACCGCGCCGCCCCCACCAGCCGGGCCCGCCCCCGTGACTCCCACCTCATCGACGGCTCGTACGGCGACGGCGGCCAGACCAACACCCACGGCCGTGACGAGGTCGCCCCCAGCGGCACCCACCTGGCCATGCTGGAAGCCGAAGTGATCGACCTGGTCAACGCCGAGCGGGCCAGGAAGAACGGCTGCCGCCCGCTCAGGACCGACCAGCGCCTGGTCCAGTCGGCCAGGACCCACTCCGCCGAGATGGCGGCGTCCAACTCCTTCGTGCACGAGTCCCCCAACGGCGCCACGCCCTGGCAGCGCATGGCCCGCGCCGGATACCAGCACGGCGGCGCGGAGAACATCGCCCGCGGCTACCAGACCGCCGCCGAGGCCGTACGCGGCTGGATGGCCAGCACGACCCACCGGGCCAACATCCTCAACTGCCGCCTCACCGCCACCGGCGTCGGCGTCAGCCTCGGACCAGGTGGCCCGTGGTGGACACAGGACTTCGGCTACCCCTGACGGTATTCCTGACCGGTCCGCATCTGGTGGGATAGGCGGCTAATCTCAGGCCCATGGGTTCCCGCGACTACCCGTCCTCCTCCCTCTGGCGTCCCCCGGTGGCGATCGCCGTCATCGCCGTGGGCCTCGTCCTCGTCGTGGCCGTCGGTTTCTGGTTCTCCGCCAGCGGCGAGAAGGCCCCGGAGACCGCCGCCTCCCCGAAGGCGACCCCGTCGCTCCCCCAGGTCCCCGGCGGCCAGTACGGCTACGCCGCCTCCCGCAAGACCGACCCGGAGCCGCTCACCACCAAGGAGCTCTTCGGCAAGGCGAAGATCACCAACAAGGGCCGCTCCTACCGGCGGACCACCTTCAAATACAACAAGGTGTGCAAGGACGCCATCTCCGGCGCGAAGATCGAGAAAGCGCTCAAGGCGGCCGGCTGCACGCAGCTCATCCGGGCCAGCTTCCGGGACGCCGGCGGCAAGGTCATCGGCACCGTGGGCGTGGCCAACCTGAAGACCTCCGCGGGAGCCAAGAAGGTCGCCACCGCCGGCGCCGGCGACGAGCGCAAGGACTTCCTCAAGCCGCTGCCCGGCACCGACGAGATCAGCAAGTTCCTCGGCCAGGGCGAGGCGTACGCGGGCGGCTGGTATCACGGCCATTACGCGGTGTTGCTGTGGTTCCAGTTCAAGGATGGGCACAAGCCCGAAAAGGCCGAACTCAAGCGGCTCACCCAGGCCGCCGTGGACATCACCGACCAGACCGTTTTCGCGGCCCTGGACAGGCGCTCCATCAGGGGCGCTCCGGCCTGAGGCAGCCGGGAAGCCCTGCGGAAACGCCCATAGCGGCACGCCGATCTCGCCAGCGCCGATACGCTTCCGCCTATGCGTGGCCAGGATCCGGGTTCCGAACACGACTACGACCGCAGCGGTCCCGCGGCCTCGGCGGTTCCCCCGCCGAGCTTCGGGCAGGCCGGTCATGGCGATGACCTGCGGCCGGGCGCGGGCTCTCCGTGGCGTCCCGGCTACAGCTGGTTCTCGGCCCCCGCCGAAGGCGAGACCTGGTCACCCTCGTCACCCTCCGTCACCGACGCTTCCGTGGCAGCGGCCACGCCCCCGGTGATCCCCGGCGCGCCGCCGTGGCAGCCGCCGCCCGCCTTCACCGCGGCCGCCGCCGGCATGGCGGTCTGGCCCGGCACGAACGACACCCCCGACCAGCCCGTCTGGCCCGCCGCCACCGGCGAACCCATGGGCGACATCTCACTCCTCCCCGCCCCCACCGCAGAATCCG
Organism: Acrocarpospora phusangensis; assembly: GCF_016862995.1. Classification (GTDB taxonomy): domain Bacteria; phylum Actinomycetota; class Actinomycetes; order Streptosporangiales; family Streptosporangiaceae; genus Acrocarpospora; species Acrocarpospora phusangensis. Next base: position 141 of record NZ_BOOA01000111.1, on the reverse strand, counting down.
TCGACAACCGCCCCTCCTGGCCCGGCCCCACCGGCGAGCCCGCGAACGAGCGCGCCGTCTGGCCCGGCCCCACCGGCGAACCCGCAGGCAACCAACCCGTCTGGCCCGCCTCCACTGCGGAATCCGTGAGCGACCGCCCTT
>NZ_BOOA01000110.1 GCF_016862995.1 Acrocarpospora phusangensis | reverse complement strand
GGCAATCATGCGGCTCGGCCGCTGCGGAGCGGCCGAGCCCGCCGATCCGGAGGATCGGCCATAGACACTAGCCTTGTTCTGCGTCGCCGGTGGCGGCCTCCAGGACCTCCTCCGGGCTGGCCTCCAGGTCCTGGTCGGCGGACGCCTGCGCCAGGGCCGAGGCCTTGTCCAGCCGTACCCAGCTGGTCACGCTCTCCACCGAGAACAGCACCACCAGGTACGCGGTGAGCAGCCCGGCCACCCAGGTCAGCTGGCCCAGCGCCGCCCCGGCCCCGATCACCAGCAGCCGGACCTCCCAGCCGAGCCCGGCCTTGAAGATCCACGCGGGCGGCCAGATGCTCTGCCGGGTCCGGTAGACGGTGTCGTACGTGTGGTACCCGACGATGTAGATCAGCACGAAGAGCAGCCACTTGGGCGTGTCCTCGGCCAGCCCGAGCAGGATGATCGTGAGGAACTCCGCGCCGCGCAGCAGCGGCGGGGTCAGCCAGTCGAACCGGCCCAGATGGTCCCGGGGCGCGGTCGGCACCACCAGCACCACCAGCACCAGCGCCGGGACCAGCAGGATCGGCCCGTCGGTGAGCGTGCCGGAGACGGCCAGCGCCACGATCGCGATCAGGGCGGCCAGCGTGGCCGGGACCGGCGGCAGGCCGCGCCCGAGGCGGTTCTTGAGGGCGGCCACCAGCGGGCCGTCGTCGCGGTAGGCGAGCAGCCGCTCGGTCTGGATCCGGCGGCGCTCCTCGTCCGGGTCGGGGAGCGGGGTGACCTGCTGCGGATGCGTGATCATGCGAGCGACCTCAGGAGACGTCCGGTCAGGGTGTAGGTGGCCGCGATGCCGCCCCAGACGATCAGGGTCAGGAACGTCACCCGGGGGTCGAAGAACGCGGTGACGATCGCGATGGCGGCGAACCGCTCGCCGATCGGGAACACGATCATCTTGCGGGCCCAGTGCACGGGGCGGAACCGCCCGGCCCTGGCCCAGAACCGGAGCGCGGTGTGCACGCCGCCGCTCCGGCTGAGCTTGCGGGTCTCCAGCGCCTCGCGCAGCGGCCGGTCGTCGGCCGCCGTCAGGTCGAGGGTGGGCAGCGGGACCGGCGGCTTGCGCCGGTTGGCGGCCCCGAAGGAGAAGTCCAGCAGGTGCTTGACCGACTGGAGCGCCAGCGCCACCAGGGCCAGCGTCCAGACGTCCTCGCCGTCGCCGAACTGGCCGGACACGGTCGCGCCGATGGCCAGGCCCACGAAGCAGGCGTACTCCTTGAAGCGGTCGAAGGTGGCGTCCAGCCAGGCGCCGAGCACGCCGAACTGGCGTGCGTACCTGGCCACCTGGCCGTCCACGCAGTCGAAGACGAACGCGAAGTAGATGAGCACGCCGCCGGCCACGTAACCGGTCCTGGTGCCGGTGGCGAACGCCGCCGCCGCGAGCAGGCCCGTGAAGATCGAGATCAGCGTGACCTGGTTCGGGGTGAGCCCCCTGCGCGCCGCCCAGCGGGCCAGGAAACGCGAGTACGTGCTGACGAAGAACGTGGTGAAGAACCCGTCGGCGCCCTTGACCGCGTTGTCCAGCCGGGCCCGGTCCTCGTCGAAGGCCGCCATCTCGCCGAGCGCGGCCACCGCCTCGGCCGGCTGGCGCAGGCGGCGGTAGAACAGGTCGCGCCGGCCGCGCACGCCGACCGAGACGCCGCGCCGCACCAGGCCGAACACGAGCAGTTCGGTGACGTCGTCCTCCGGGCCGAACAGGTGCGTCAGCTCGGCCAGCTCGCGGGCCACCTCGGCCAGCACCGCGACGTGCTTCTGCTGGAGGTGGATCGGCCCGAGCAGGGCCGCGTTGGGGCGGGTGACCGCGTGGTGGGCGGTGCCGACCGAGATCACCCGGCCGCGCCCGGCGCGGGTGCGCTGGGGCAGTCCCTCCAGCACGCCCATGCCGATCTCGGGCTCGGCCTCCTCGATGGGCGGCGGCTCGGGCGCGTTCTCGTCCCGCTCCTCGCGCAGGATCAGCGCGATGGCGCCGCGCTTGGCCTTGGTGAGCTGGTAGATCAGCTCGTCGTGGAGGAGCGCGTCGGCGGGCAGGATGAGCACGTTGTCGGTCGAGCCCTCGACCGCGTCCGCCAGGGCGCGCAGGTCGCCGGCCAGGTCGGCGCTCTCGGTCACCCGCGCGGAGTGGGCGCGGTACGCCGCCGCCTGGGCCGGTCTGGCGATCGTGACCGGCTCGGGGTCGAGGGAGGCCAGCTGCTGGAGCAGCCTGCCGTACACGGTTGGGGCCCCGGGCAGCGACGGCAGCGGCAGGTCCGTGGGAGGGACGGGCGGCGCGCCGGCCTCGGAACCGATCGGGCCGGGCGAGGAGCCCAGCAGGACCACGCGGGTCATGGCACCCTTTCAGGCGGGGGGTCAAGTCAGGGTATTCAGAACGGACATTCAGGGCGGCGGTCACCAGGCGGGGTCGGCCATCTGGCGCGGTAAGCCCGCCAGCGCGCCAAAGCTTAGTGACCTTTCGGTTAAGCCCGCGCATCCCAGGTTTACCCCACGTCAACCTGATGTCCAAGCTCGGGGCGCTTTTTCCGCCCCAGTTAGCGCCCTGATTCTTACCGAAATTTCCCGATTTGTGACCCGGAGTAGCATGAGCGGGTGAGTCTTTACCGTGACGAGGGCGTCGTGCTGCGCACCCACAAGCTGGGGGAAGCCGACCGCATCATCACGATTCTCACCAAGCGCACCGGCAAGGTCAGAGCCGTCGCCAAGGGCGTACGGAAGACCAAGTCGCGGTTCGGCGCCCGCCTGGAGCCCTTCACCCACGTGGACGTGCAGTTCCACACCGGCCGCTCGCTCGACATGATCAACCAGGTCGAGACCCTCCGCCCGTACGGCGAGGCGCTGGTCACCGACTACCCCCGCTACACGGCGGGCGTCGCCATGCTGGAGACCGCCGACCGGCTCACGCAGAGCGAGAAGGAGCCCGCGCTCCGCCAGTTCCTGCTGCTGGTCGGCGGGCTGCGCACGCTGGTGGACGGCTCGCACGAGCCCCGCCTGGTGCTGGACGCGTTCTTCCTGCGCTCGCTCGCGGTGGCCGGCTACGCCCCAGCGCTGTCGGAGTGCGCACGCTGCGGCGCGGAGGCGGTGCGGGCGTTCGCGATCGTCGCGGGGGGCGTGGTCTGCGGCTCCTGCCGGCCCGCGGGCGCGGCGGTCCCGGCCGCGGAGACGATCGCGCTCATGATCGCGCTGCTGCGCGGCGACTGGCCGGCCGCCGACTCGGCCGAGCCCCGCAACCGGGTCGAGTGCAGCGGGCTGGTGGCCGCCTACCTGCAATGGCACCTGGAGCACGGAATCCGCTCATTGAGGCACGTCGAACGCACAGAGAACATAGAACGCAAAGAACACATAGGGCACGTGAACCACACAAGTTCTTCACATGCCGCGCACGTTCCCCCCACCCGCAGCTAATACCCTCGGGGGCATGGTTCGCCCGCCTGCCCCGCATCCGTCCGGGGCCACTCCGCCCGCAATTCCCCGCGAGTTCGTGCCCCGGCACGTCGCGATCGTCATGGACGGCAACGGCCGCTGGGCCAAGTCCCGCGGCCTGCCCAGGACCAAGGGGCACGAGGCGGGCGAGTCCTCCCTGTTCGACGTCATCGAGGGCGCGATCGAACTGGGCATCCCGTACCTGTCGGCGTACGCGTTCTCGACCGAGAACTGGAAGCGCTCGCCCGACGAGGTGCGCTTCCTGATGGGCTTCAACCGGGACGTGATCCGGCGCCGGCGCGACGAGCTGAACGCGATGGGCGTGCGGGTGCGCTGGGCCGGCCGGCCCGGGCGGCTGTGGAAGAGCGTGATCTCCGAACTGCAGACCGCCGAGGCCATGACCACCGAGAACGTCACCCTCACCCTGCAGTTCTGCGTCAACTACGGCGGCCGGGCCGAGATCCTCGACGCCGCCGTCAAACTCGCGTCCGACATCGCCGCCGGCCGGGTCAAGGCCGACAAGGTGACCGAGAAGCTCTTCACCCGCTACCTCGACGAACCGGCCATCCCGGACGTGGACCTGTTCCTGCGCTCCTCCGGGGAGCAGCGCATCTCCAACTTCCTGCTCTGGCAGACCGCGTACGCGGAGATGGTCTTCCTCGACCGGCTCTGGCCCGACTTCGACCGCCGCGACCTCTGGCGGGCGTGCGAGATCTACGCCCGGCGCGACCGGCGCTACGGCGGCGCCATCCCGAACGCCGTCTAGGTGTACATCTAGGCGCGCCGCCGCGCCCGATACGCCGCCACGTGCATCCGGTTCCCGCAGGTACGGCTGTCGCAGTACACCCGGGACCGGTTGCGCGACTCGTCCACGAACACGTGCGAGCAGTCGGGCGCCGAGCAGGTGCGCAGCCGGTCCCGCTCGCCCTCCACCAGCACGTGCGCCAGCGCCACCCCGCAGTCGGCGGCCAGGTGCTCGGCCAGCGAGGCGCCCGGCGCGAAATAGTGCACGTGCAGGGGGAAGCCGTCGTGCTCGGTCAGCCGCGGCGTGATCCGGGTGCGGCCGAGCAGGGTGTTCAGCCGGTCGATCGCGGTCCGGTCGTCGCCGGAGGTGAACACGTCGTGGAATGCGCTCGCCAGGGCGCGCACCTCGGCCAGATCGCCGGGATTGAGGAACTCCACCCCGCTGACCTTGCGGCGGAGCACGAAGCCGGCCAGCTCCTCCATGTCCGCGGGCGGGGTGTTGACCAGATCGACCACAGTGGCGAGCGAGTACACCATGTCATGACTGAATGGCATGTTGACTCCTGTCGAGCCCCGTCTTTAGCTTGTCCAGGAAGCGTATCCCCCCGGAGGGCCTCCCGTGCGCGCACATCGTCGGATCGTGCTGGTCGCGATCACCGGGGCGCTGGTCATCAGCATCTCGGCCCCGCTCGTCCGGCTCGCTGAGGTCGCCCCGGCCACCTCCGCCTTCTTCCGCTGCCTGTACGCGATCCCGCCGCTGCTCCTGCTGGCCTGGCTGGAGGGCCGCACGCGCGGGCCGATGACCTGGCGGGAGCGGGGCGCGGCCTGGGCGGCCGGGGTGCTCTTCGGCCTCGACCTGCTGTTCTGGCACCACGCCATCGCCTACGTGGGCGGCGGCCTGGCCACCGTCCTGGGCAACCTCCAGGTCTTCATCGTGGCCTTCGCCGCCTGGGCGCTGCTCAGCGAACGGCCCCCGGCCCGGCTGATGGCCGCCACCCCGGTGGTCTTCCTCGGCGTCGTGCTGATCTCCGGCCTCTTCGACCACGCCGCGTACGGCTCCGATCCGGCCCTCGGCGTGATCTTCGGGCTGATCACGTCCTTCTGCTACGCCGCGTTCCTGCTGATCATGAAGAAGGGCTCGGGCACCCGTACCGCCGCGCCGCTGGCGCACGTGACCGTGGCGGCGACGCTGCTCGTGGGCCTGCTCGGCCCCGTCTCCGGCGGCGCCGTGTTCGCCCCGTCCTGGCCGGCCCACGGCTGGCTGCTCCTGCTGGCCCTCGGCCCGCAGGTGGCGGGCTGGGCGCTGATCTCCTGGTCGCTGCCCAGGCAGCCGGCCGCGCTCACCGCGCTGCTGCTGCTCATCCAGCCCATGACCACGGTCGTCATCTCCGCGCTGGTGCTCGGCGAGCGCCCCTCACCGCTCCAGCTGACCGGCTGCGCCGTGATCGTGCTCGGCGTCCTTTACGGCTCCCGCCCTCAGCGCGCGCCCACGCAGGAGGCGCAGGTGCCGAAGACCTCCACCGTGTGAGTGATGTCCACGAACCCGTACTCGGCGCCGATGGTCTCGGCCCAGCGCTCCACGTCCGGCCCGGCCACCTCCACGGTCCGCCCGCATCGGCGGCAGACCAGATGGTGGTGGTGCACGCCGCTGGCGCAGGCCCGGTAGACGGCCTCGCCCTCGTCGGTCCGCAGGACGTCCACCCGCCCGTCGTCGTTGAGCGCCTGCAGCGCCCGGTACACCGTGGTCAGGCCGATCTTCGCGCCGTCGGACCGCATCTCGGTGAAGATGTCCTGCGCGCTCCGGAAGCTCTCGCTCCGGCGGAGGATCTCGTGAACCGCGTCGCGGCTTCTGCTCATATCGTGGACTCCCGGGGACGGCTTCGCCGTACGAATCTACCCACCGTGAGGGCCACGGCGAAGCCGGCGAGCGCGAGCAGGACGATCGCGGCGCCGGACGGCACGTCCAGGTAGAAGGACGAGGTGAGCCCGCCCACCGTGGCGAGCACGCCGAACAGCATGGCCAGCGCCATGGTGGCGCGGAAACTGCGGGCCAGCTGCTGCCCGGTCGCCACCGGGACCACCATCAGCGCGCTGACCAGGAGCAGGCCCACCGCCCGCATGGCGACCACCACGGTGACGGCCGCCACCACGGCGATCAGCAGCCCGAGGAAGCGGGTGGGCAGGCCGGCGGCCCTGGCCACCTCCTCGTCCTGGCAGAGCACGAACAGCTCCCGGCCGAAGACCGCGAGCACGCCCAGCACCAGCACCGCCAGCAGCGCGATGACCCACAGGTCGGCCCCGGTCACGCTGGTGATCGCGCCGAACAGGTAGGTGTTCAGCGAGGCCGTGCTGCCGCCGGGGGTCAGGTAGATCAGCATCACGCCGCCCGCCAGGCCGCCGTAGAACAGCAGCGCCAGCGCCACGTCCCCGCTGGTCCTGCCCCTGGCCCGGACCAGCTCGATGGCGACCGCGCCCAGGGCGGCCACCACGACGGCGGTCAGCACCGGCGCGGTCCCGGTGAGGAAGCCCAGCGCGACGCCGGTCAGGGCCACATGGCCGATGCCGTCGCCGAGCAGGGCCAGCCGGCGCTGCACGATGAAGGTGCCCACCGCGGGCGCGGTCAGGCCGACCAGTACGGCGGCGGCCAGCGCGTACCGCATGAAGTCCAGGGCGAAGAGCTCGATCACGTCACAGGTCCAGGTTCTCGGTGCGGCGCGAGCCGATGGCGGCGTCCGACCAGCCGGACATGCCGCCGCCGGTGGCGGCCTGGGGGGCCTCCGGAGCGTGCGGGTGCACGTGGTCGTGGCCGGGCAGGGCGTGCGCGCCGACCGCGTGCGGGGGGAGGCCGTCGTGCACCACGCAGCCCTCCTTCAGGACCACCGCCCGGGTGATCAGCGGCTCCAGCGGGCCCAGCTCGTGCGCCACCAGCAGCACCGTACGCCCCGCCCTGACCAGGCCGGACAGCGTGCCGGCCAGGTGCCGCTGGCTGGCCGCGTCCACGCCGGCCGTCGGCTCGTCCATCACGAACGCGTCCGGCTCCCCGGCCAGCGCGCGGGCGATCAGGACCCGCTGCTGCTGCCCGCCGGAGAGCGTCTGCACGGGATCCCCGGCCCGGTCGCCCAGGCCCACCTCGGCCAGCGCGCGGGAGACCGCGTGCCGGTCCGCCGCGCTGGTGGGGCGGAACCGGCTCTGGCGCGCGATCCGGCCGGAGGCGACCACCTCGCGGACGGTCGCGGGCACCCCGCCGCCGACCGAGAGGCGCTGCGGCACGTACCCGATCCGCCACCACTGGCGGAACCGGGCGGGGGCGGAGCCGTACAGCTCGGTGCTGCCGCCGGAGAGGGGGATGAGGCCGAGCAGCGCGCGGATCAGGGTGGACTTGCCGGAGCCGTTGGCCCCGAGCACCGCCACCACCTCGCCCTCCTCGATGGCCAGGTCGATGCCGCGCAGGATCTCCCTGCCGTCCAGGCTGATCCGGCCGGCGGTCATCCGGAACGCTGTGGGCACGGCCGCCGCCTTTCTCGCGCCGTCGGGCGGCGCGTCGTGCGCGACAGGTGCGGTCATGTGCATCCGAGCGCGGTACGGAGGGTCGCGAGGTCGCTCCGCATGGCGGTCAGATAGTCCCCGCTCGCGGGCTGGCCCTCCAGCGGATTGAGCACCGCCGTCTTCGCGCCGACCTCGTTGGCGAGGACCTCGGCGACCTTCGGGCTGACGAGCTCCTCGGTGAAAATGGTAGTCACCTTCTTCTCCTTCGCGATCCGGGCCACCTCGGCCAGGCGCGCGGGGGAGGGTTCGCTGTCCGGGTCGATGCCGGTGATGCCGACCTGTTCGAGCTTGTACCGGCCGGCCAGGTAGCCGAACGCGGCGTGGCTGGTCACGATGGCGCGGTTGGCGCAGGTGGTCAGCCCCTGCTGGAACTCGGTGTCCAGGGCGGTGAGGTCGGCCGCGGTGGCGGCGGCCCGCTCCCGGTATCCGGCCGCGTGCGCGGGGTCGGCAGCCGCGAGGCGTTCGCCCAGCTTGGTGGCCATGGTGGCGAACCGCTGCGGGTCGAGCCAGACGTGCGGGTCGTAGCCGATGTCCTCGTGCTCGTGACCGGCCTCCTCGCCCTCGTGTTCGCCCTCGCCCTCGTGTCCGTGCTCGTCCGGCTCGGCCGCGATGGTGGTGACCACCGAGGCGGCGTCGAAGCCCCGGTCCGCCGCGTGCTGCTGCACGGCCTCGTCCACGGCCGGCTGCACGCCCCTGATGTAGACGACCAGGCCGGAGCTCTGGATGTCGGCGACCTGGCGGGGGGACAGCTCCAGGTCGTGCGGTTCGACCCCGGGCTTGGTGAGCCCTTCCACGGTCACGTCGGATCCGCCGACGCGCTGGGAGAGCCACTGGAGGGGATAGAAGGCGGCGGCCACGTGGAGTGTGCCGCCGGCGGACTGAGGCGATCGATCGGGGCTGGACCCGCAGGCGGCGGAGAGCAGGGTGAGCGAGGCCACCCCCGCGACAGCGGTGAGACTACGCAAGCGCAAATTTCCGGACATCACGCTTCGAGTATGAGGAAAATGAAAACGGTTGTCAAAACTGTCCGGATTGTCCGCCGAGTCGCGTCAGATCAGACCGAACCTGGTCAAGGCCACGAGCAGCAGGAACGTCGCCAGCGCCACCCTGAGCAGCCGCCCCCCGATCCGCAGGGAGGGCCAGGACATGTAGCCCAGCCACGCGACGAACCCGAGCACCGGCAGCACGGCCAGCCCGCCGCGCCAGTCCGCCACCACGAAGCCCGTCAGCAGCAGGCCCACCAGCACGAGCGGGACCACCCAGCGCGGCAACTGGTAGAGGAAGACCAGGACGGTCGCGCTGCGCTGCTCGACCGCGCGGCGGAACCCGGTCGCGCCGGGTGTGAAGAACTGCTCGCCCACCGGAAGCGGCCGCTTGGCCGCGGGCTTGCGCGCCGGCGCCTGCGGGCGGGCCAGCGGATGGGCGGGACGGCGAGGTTTGGAGGTATCGGCCACGGTCACGAGCCTAACCCCGCGCCTCCACCAGGAGGATGACATGCTTGGCCCATGCTCGCCGTGATCCGCTATTCGGTGCCCGAGTCGCAGGCCGACCACTTCTCCGGCCAGGCCAGGGAGATCCTCGACCTGTTCGCGTCCCAGGACGGATTCGTGCGCGGCCAGGTCAGCCGTTCGGTGGACGAGCCCAACCTGTGGGCCCTGGTCAGCGAGTGGGAGGGCGCCGGTTTCTACCGTCGCGCCCTGTCCGCGGCCAGGATGGCGTTGTATCCGCTGATGACCCTCATGATCAACGAGCCCAGCGGGTACGAGCGGGTGTACGGAAAGGGCTGAGCGGGTGGCCTCGGGATTCCCCTAAGCTTGGCGGATATCAATCCCCAGCGCCGACACCCAGCCGGATGGAGCCGCACTCATGGCACGTCGTACCGACGTCATGGAAACAATCGTCAGTCTCGCCAAGCGCCGCGGGCTCGTCTACCCGTCGAGCGAGATCTATGGCGGACTGCGCGCCTCCTGGGACTACGGTCCCCTCGGTGTCGAGCTGAAGAACAACGTGAAGCGCGAGTGGTGGAAGAGCGTGGTGCAGGGCCGCGACGACGTCGTGGGCCTGGACTCGTGCGTGATCCTGGCCCGCGAGGTGTGGGTCGCCAGTGGCCACGTGGAGACCTTCACCGACCCGCTGACCGAGTGCCAGTCCTGCCACAAGCGCTACCGGGCCGACCACCTCGAAGAGGCCTACATCGAGAAGCACGGCAAGGCCCCCGAGAACGGCCTGGCCGACCTGGTCTGCGTGAACTGCGGCACCAAGGGCGCGTTCACCCAGCCCAAGCAGTTCAGCGGCCTGCTGAAGACCTACCTGGGCCCGGTCGAGGACGAGTCGGGCCTGGCCTACCTGCGCCCGGAGACCGCGCAGGGCATCTTCATCAACTACCTGAACGTGCAGCAGTCGGCGCGTAAGAAGATCCCGTTCGGCATCGGCCAGCAGGGCAAGTCGTTCCGCAACGAGATCACGCCGGGCAACTTCATCTTCAGGACCCGCGAGTTCGAGCAGATGGAGATGGAGTTCTTCGTCAAGCCGGGCACCGACGAGGAGTGGCACCAGTACTGGATCGACGAGCGCCTGCGCTGGTATGTCGACCTGGGCATCGCCAAGGACAACCTCCGGCTCTACGAGCACCCCAAGGAGAAGTTGTCCCACTACTCCAAGCGCACCGTCGACATCGAGTACCGGTTCAACTTCACCGGCTCGGAGTGGGGTGAGCTGGAGGGCATCGCCAACCGCACCGACTTCGACCTGTCCAGTCACGGCAAGGCCTCCGGCGTGGACCTGTCGTTCTTCGAGCAGGAGACCGGCGAACGCTACGTGCCGTACGTGATCGAGCCCGCCGCCGGTGTGGACCGGGCGACGCTCACGTTCCTGCTCGACGCGTACACGGTGGACCAGGCCCCCAACGCCAAGGGCGTCCTGGAGGAGCGCACGGTCATGCGCCTCGACCACCGCCTGGCGCCGGTCAAGGTGGCCGTCCTGCCGCTGTCCCGCAACGCCGACCTGTCGCCGAAGGCCAAGGACCTGGCCGCCCAGCTCCGCCGCCGCTGGAACGTCGACTTCGACGACGCGGGGGCCATCGGCCGCCGGTACCGCCGCCAGGACGAGATCGGCACCCCGTTCGCGATCACCGTGGACTTCGACACCCTGGAAGACCACGCGGTCACCATCCGCGAGCGCGACACGATGGCCCAGCAGCGGGTCGGCCTCGACCAGGTCGAGTCGTATCTGCGTCAGCACCTCAACGACTAGTTCGTTTTCTCACGAGCCTGTGCGCGGCGGACAGTCGCGTACGGGCTCGTTTCATGAATAGCGTGAATATCGAGTCAGGTTGATTTTCCCTGCGGCAGCTGTTGTACTTTTGTACGGGCCTGGATCTGCCCTGCTTAATGCGGAGAAAGCAGGTCGCCATGACTCTGCCGGACCAGGATTCGACGCTCGGTATTTCCGATGTTCTCGCACTCGGCGGAGTGTTCCTCGTCGGGGCGCTGCCTTTCGCGCACATCCTCGCGAGGTCGGCCGCCGGAGCAGATCTTCGTACGGTGCGCACCGGGACGGTTTCGGCGTCGAACGTCTACGTGGTGGCCGGGCCGGCGCCGTTCGCGCTGACCTTCCTGCTGGATCTGGGCAAGGGAGCCGCCATGGCCGCCCTGGTGCGGCGACGCCGGCCGGATCTGCTGGCGGTCGCGGGGGGACTGGTCGTCGCCGGGCACAACTGGTCGCCGTTCCTACGCGGCGCGGGCGGGCGGGGCGTGCTGACGGCGACGGGTGTGCTGCTCGTGGCCGCGCCGGAGGGCGCCGCGCTGGTCCTGGGCAGCGCCGCCGCCAGTGGTCTCCTGGGGGACACCGCGCCCGGTTGTTTCGTCGCGCAGGTGCTCCTGGTGCCGGTGCTGGCGGCGTCGCAGGGCCGTACCGGGGCGTTGCTCGGGCTGGCGCTGGCGCTTCCGATGCTGGTCAAGAGGCTGGTCGGCAACCGCGGAGCGGCCTCGGGGCGGGTGTATCTGACGCGGCTGGTCTATGACCGGGACGTACGGTGAACGATCGTGCTCCCTCGCGGATCCTCCTCGTGACCGGCGTCGGCCTGCGCGGCGAGCAGGAGGACCGTCTCGTGTCCCTGGCCGGTCGGTTCTTCGACCCTCCGGTGCCGGTGATCGTTCATCGTTACGGCGTCCTGAGGTCCGGTGTGGTGCTCCGGGCGGGGCAGCGCGCGGCCACCGGGAGGCTGGTGGCGCGGCTGCGGCGGATCGTGGCCGAGTGCGGTGAACCGGACGTCTTCGCGCACAGCTTCGGCGCCTGGCTGGTCGGGCACGCGCTCATCGGCGATCCCGGCCTCCGGGTCGGCCGTGTCGTGCTCACGGGTTCGGTGCTGCGGCCGGACTTCGACTGGAAAGTCCTGATCTCCCGGGGTCAGGTCGAGGCGGTTCTCAATCATTACGGCCGGAACGACCAATGGTCGAGAGTGAGCCAGTTGTTCATTCCGGATTCTGGTCCTTCTGGTTATCGAGGTTTCGTGGCGAGCGCGGGCGTGCTGAATCAGGCGGAGCCGCATTTCGCGCATACGACGTTCTTTCGGGCCGAGAAGATGGAGACCGCGTTCCGGCAGTTGTGGGGGCCGTTTCTCAATCTCCGGCCCGGTGAGCTTCGGCGGCTGGTGGATCCGGCCGGCGAGGAGACCTGGCGGCCGGTGCCCTGGCTGTTGCGGGCGAATCTGCTGCGCGGGCTCGCCCTGTTCAGTGCGGTGGCGGGCGCGATGTCCGTGGCCGGACTGCTCGTACTGCTGGTGGGCGGGCTCGTCCGGTGAACGAGCTGCTCCTGGCCGGGACGCTGCTGCTCTCGTATTTCGCCGGGGCCGTCCCCTTCTCCCAACTGGTGTCCCGGCGGAACTACGGCGTGGATCTGCGGTTCGTCGGCACGGGCACGGTTTCGCCGCTGAACCTGTCCCACGTGGCGGGCGCCCGGCCTGCCGTACTCGCGGGGGCCTTGGAGGGGGCGAAGGGGACTCTGGGCCCGCTTCTGGTCGGCGCGGACCGGCCCGGTTACGCGGCGCTCGCGGGGGCGCTGGCCGTGACGGGGCATCTGTGGTCCCCGTTCCTGAGAGGCGCGGGCGGGCGGGGGCTGGCCACCGCGACCGGGGCGCTGCTGGTGGTCGTCTGGCCGGCGGCGGCGGTGATGTGCACGGGACTGGTGGCCGGGGTGCTGGTCAGGAGGCTAGTCCAGGCCATGAGCGTCGCGCTGTTCGCGCTGGTGCCGGTCGTGCTGCTGGTGGACACGGTCGTGGGGACGCTCGCCACGATGCTCATCGTCGCGCCGATCGGGGCCAAGACCGCGATCCTGATCCACCGGCGCGGGCGGGCGGCCTAGATCCGGCCGCGGGTCTCCACCCGGGTGTGCCCGAGCAGGGCGGGGACCCACATGACGCGGCTCGCGTACCGCAGCGCGCGGCTGCTGATCCTGGCCTGGTGCTCCTCGAAGGCCAGGACGTAGATCCGGTACGCCTCGGGGTAGGTCCGGCGCCACCAGCGCGCGCCCATGCGGACACCGGAGGAGACGGCCAGATCGGCCCGCCCGGCGTCGTCCACCAGGGCGCGCAGCAGGTTCGGGCGTCCGGCCCGGACGTCGGAGCTGAAGTCGATCATGTCGTCCGACAGCTTGGCGGTCACCCCGAGGCTGGTGAACTGCTCGACGATCCCGGGTGTGGCGGGGTTCGCGTGGAAGATTCCGACGATGTGGGCGAGCGCGGCCAGCAGGCCGCCGGAGTCCATGACGGCGCGGTCCATCATCGCGCCGAAGTCACCGGGGTTCTCCGCGCCCTTCCGGTACGTCTCGTACAGTCCGCCGACGTACCCGGCCAGGAAGTCGTTGATCGGCGCGTAGGTGTCGAAGCCCTCCATGAACGCGCGCCATTCGCGGACGCGGAGCCGTACCTGGGGGCTGTGGAAGAGTTCCCGGAAGTCGAGGGGTTCGCCCGCGGCCTCGCGGCGGTCGAACTCGTCGTCGAAGGCGAAGCCCAGGCGCATGAGCACGATCGCGACCTTGCCGGTCTCCGGGCGGAGGGGGCGGCCGGCGAGTTCGGCGTAGCCCCGGAGCAGGAAGCCGAGGACGACGTCGTAGATCGCGATCTGGTGGCGCAGGATCGGCGCGGTGAGCAGCGCCCGCAGGTGGCCGCGGGCGGGCCGGTCCCGGTAGGGCTGCCACAGGAGGTGGCGCAGGTAGCCGGGCACGAGGCGGAGGAGCAGCCACGGCGTCTGGCTCAGCGACGGCGGCAGGTGCGTCCGGTCGGGCATCGTCGCCTCCTCTAGTGGAGTTCCACGGTGCCGGCGGTGCCGTCCACCGTCACGAGGGTTCCGTCGGTGAGCCGTCGGGTGGCGTCGCCCAGGCCCATGACGGCGGGGACGCCGTACTCCCGGGCGATGACCGAGGCGTGCGCGGCGACGCCGCCGCTGTCCACGCAGAGCGCGGCGACCCGATCGAGCAGGGGGGTCAGCGCGGGTACGGCCGCCGCGACCACGAGCACATCGCCTGGACGCACACCGTCCACGGCGGTCGGGTCGCGGAGCACCCGCGCGGGGCCGGTCGCCCGGCCGGGACTGGCCGCCGTCCCGGAGAGAACTCCCGTACGCGCGGGGTCGGCCCGCAGGAACCTCGGCACCGACAGCAGCATCCTGGCCAGCAGGAACGGCGGCCTGCCCACGACGAGCGGCACGTGCAACCGCCGCCGCGCCTCCCATTCGGTACGGCGTTCGCGCGCCCGTTCCCGATAGTCCGCAAGATCGCCCGTGGCCAGGACGGCGTCGAGTTCCGTACGGACCAGGAAGAACAGGTCGTCGTGCAGGTCCAGGGTCTGGCCGAGCCGGCGTACGCAGCGGCGCAGCAGTGGCCAGGCGAGGGTGAACCAGGCGGTGTGCTCCTCGCGGAGCGAGGCGTACCGGCGGGCCACGCCCAGCAGGGCGGTGAAGCGCGCGGCGAGCCGAGGCCGGCCGGCGAGGGCGCGCAGGCACGCCGACTCCGCCGCCCGCCGTTCCACCGCGAGATCGCCGCCCGTCCACTCAGGCCCGGACGGGCGCAACTCGCCCAGGGTCTCCCGGATCCAGTCCAGGCTGTGCACGGCATGATCGGGTGTCCGCGGGGGGCGCGGTGAGCGGAGCAGCGTCTGGTGGGAGGCGGCCGCGACGCGCAGGTGGCGGTGGTGGAAGCGGGCGAGCGCCACCTCCGCGCGCCACGCGGCCCCGCCGAACAGCACCATCGACCAGAGGAACTCCCCGGCGGCGGACGCGAGCCCGTCCACCATCCGGACCAGTTCCGCCGGGCCGGCCTCGTCGACGCGCCGCCCGCCGTCGGCCACCAGTCGCCGGTAAGGGGCCAGCACCCGGGACTGCCAGCCGCGGGCGAGCCGGGCGAACGCCAGCCGGTCGGACAGGTCGGGGCGGAGCGAGCCGAGCAGCGTCGCCAGCGCGAAACGGGGACGCCGGACCAGCCCGCGGAACAGCAGCGTCTGCCTGCCGCTGCCGATCGGCGAGTGGAAGTACCAGCCGTGCACGAGGACGTGCAGCGGCGCGGGCGGCCTGATCCCCGCCTCGGCCGACTGGCGGCTGTGGAACCGCTCCTCCATGCGTTCGAGCGGCCAGGTCGCGAACAGCGGGGTCACCGGCTCGGGCAGCCACTCGCCGAGGCGGATGCTCCGGAACCAGGCCCCCCGCAGGGGAGCCGCCCACACGGGTTGATCGGCGAGCCCGGTCATGGGCCTGGCCTGGAGGACGAACAGCGCATCCCCGGCGAGCGCCCATTCGAGTTCCAGCGGCGGCCCCAGCAGCCGCTCCGCCTCCCGCAGCGTGGCCGCGACCGCCTCCGCCTGCCCGGCGGTAAGCACGCCCCGGCTCGACCGGCGGTGACTCGCCCCCGTAGTGATCTCCCAGTCCTCGGGTTCCGCCTCACCGGACACGAGTCGCGCGCCGTCGCCCCGCACCGCGCTGACCAGCGCCCGAGTACGGTCACCCGTGATCGGGTCCGCTCCCAGCGCGACCCCGGCCGCGTCGGCGGCGACCAGGCGCTGCACCAGCACGGCCATCGAACGCCGGTCGTCCACACCGCGCCGGGCCCGGTAGGCGTTCACGGCCGCACTCTCGGCTGACGCCCTGCATCGGCGGATCGCCGCTTCCAGCGCCTCCGGGCCGCGCACGTCCAGCACCGTCTCGTACTGCCCGGCGAAAGACGAGTCGGGCAGATCCTCGGCATGGGCGGAGGACCGCACGGCCAGGGGAGTATCGCCGTAGAGGTCCAGGACCTGGCGGAGCAGTTCCGGCGACACGTCGGCCGTGATCACGATGCCGTCCGGGACGGGGAATCCGGCTTGGGCCAGTTTCGCGAGCGTGGCGGCCTTCGTGCCTGTACGGCTCCGATCGGCCGCCCGGGGATCGTCCAGGGGGAGGAGGCCCGTCATCGCAGCAGCCAGAGCGCGCCGACCCCGAGGAACCACGCCACCCGCATCAGGAAGACCGAATGGCGCATGGCGGCCGGGTCGTTCTCGGGGACCGGGAGGTGGATGGCCGAGGCCACGGCGAAGCCGCACACGGTCAGCGCCGCCGGCGCGTAGAGGAACGGACGCGACGTGACGACCGTCCCCGCCACCACCGCCAGCGTCAGTGTTCCGATCAGGACCCGGAAAAGCCGCACGGACGCGCGCGCTCCCCACACCGTGGCGAAAGTCCGGATGCCGCTCCGGGCGTCGCTCTCCCGATCCGTCCTGGTCTTCAACGTCTCGTAGGAGAACATGAACAGGAACGCGAGCCCGATCGCCACCACGACCGGCGGATGTGATTCCCGGGCGACCGCCGCCCCGAAGCCGACGGGAAAGCTGGCGCAGGCCGCGACCACGACGTTGCCCACGAGAACGGTCCTCTTGAACCAGAGCGAGTAACTCACCGCGAACGCGGTCAAGGCCAGCAGCGCGAGCGTCATCGCCGCCCCCAGCGGAATGGTCAGCGCGATCGCCGTCAACGCCAGAATCGCCGCGAGCACTCCGGCGAAAGACACCGGCACGCTGCCACGCGGGAGCGGACGCCCAGGCTTGCCGATCCGGTCGAGATCGAGATCAGCGATGTCGTTGACCACGTTGGCCACCGCCACGACCAGCGCGATCGCCGCCGCGGCCAGCGCCAGCCGCCCGCCGTCCGTGGTGAGCGAGCCGGTCGCCAGGTACGCCCCGAGCAGCACGCTCACCGCTCCGCCGACACAGCTGGGCAGCCTGACGAGGACCACCAGGTCGGTCAACCCCGCCAAACGCTCACACCTCCTCCAGAGGAGGAACGATCACATTTTGGCGGAATTTAACGCGACATGAAAGCAATCATCAGAAAAGGGTGTTTGATCCTTCTAGTTAAAGGACCTATCGGAATGGGCCGGCCCCTCTGGGCGCCGGTGTGGCGAGGAGTGTCACCTGCGTTAACGGCGCCGGATAACGGCGAGAACCCGGCATCCGGCCCATTCTGATAGCCGCTCAACGAGCTCCTTTCCTGGGGAATTCGTCAGCCCGCCAGGTGTTCCCCGAACCATTCGGTGAGCTTCTGGTACGCCTGGCCCGCCGCCTCCGGGTTGTACCGCGACCCGGTCTCGTTGAAGAACGCGTGCCCCGCCCCCGGATAGGTGACCAGTTCGTTGGTGAGCCCCGCCTTGTCCAGCGCCTCCTTGGCCGCGTCCCGGGTTTGGTTGACCCGCGCGTCGTCCTCGCCGTAGATGCCCAGCACGGCGGCTTCGGTCCCGGAGAAGTCCGCCCCCTCGGGAAGCGGCCCGTAGAAGGGCACCCCCGCCGCCAGGCGCGGCTCCCCGGAGGAGAGCAGCAACCAGACCATGCCGCCGCCGAAGCAGAAGCCCACCGCCCCCAGCTTGGCCCCCGGCACCCGGCGTTCCAGCTCGTCCAGACCGGCCTTCATGTCGGCCGAGAACCGCTCCGGCGTGGCGTCGCTGAGCGCGGCCGACACGTTCCCGGGCTCGCCCAGCGCGGCGGTGCCGCCCTCACGGGACAGCAGGTCGATGGCGAGCGCCGAGTAGCCCTCGGCCGCCAGCCGCCCGGCCACCGACCGGGTGTGGTCGTTGAGCCCCCGGTTCTCGTGCACCACCAGGACCCCGCCGCGTGGCGTGGCGGCCGCGGCGAAGGAGCCCATCAGCTGACCGGCGGGCCCGGCGAAGGTGATCTCCTCGGTCGGCAGCGGAGCCGGCCCGACCGGAGTCGCGCCCTCGGCGGGCGTCGCCGCGGGCGCGGAGGCGGCCGGCTCGGCTCCTTCCTCCGGGGCCCCGCACGCGGCCAGCAGCGCGGTGGCCGCGGGCAGGCCCAGCCCGAGCAGTGCCAACCGGCTCAGGGCTTCACGTCGCGGAATGATGCCGTCGGCCGCGTCTTCCGCGACTTCTTCGGCCAGGTAGCGCTGAAAGGGCGTCATCCACCGAAAGTTACCGGCAAATTCCGAAAGAAAAAGTAAAAGCGCGGTTTACGGGGGTTTTCGGACCTATTTGGTGACATGGGGTGATTGCTGCTTTGGGAAGGGGACCCATGTCTGCTCGCTGGAAGGCGGCCGCATTAGCCTCCGGGCTGGTGCTGGTGACCGCGGGACCGGCCGACGCCGAACCCGCGCCACGCCAGGAAGCCGAGTTGCTGCTCGTGGTGGACGACTGCCCGGCGAAGGAACCGTTCGCGCCATGACCGAGTCCCAGCGGCTCGAACGCGCGCTCTTCGAGGTCAAACGGGTGATCGTCGGCCAGGACCGGATGGTCGAGCGCATGCTCGTGGCGGTCCTGGCCCGCGGCCACTGCCTGCTGGAGGGTGTGCCCGGCATCGCCAAGACGCTCGCCGCGGAGACTCTGGCGGGCGTGGCCGGCGGCACGTTCGCCCGCATCCAGTTCACCCCCGACCTGGTGCCCTCCGACATCGTCGGCACCCGCGTCTACCGGCCGTCCACCGAGAGCTTCGACACCGAACTCGGCCCGGTGATGGCCAACTTCGTGCTCGCCGACGAGATCAACCGCGCGCCGGCCAAGGTGCAGTCCGCGCTCCTGGAGGTGATGGCGGAACGCCAGGTGAGCATCGGCGGGACCACGTACCCGGTGCCGACGCCGTTCCTGGTGCTGGCCACCCAGAACCCGATCGAGTCCGAGGGCGTCTACCAGCTCCCCGAGGCCCAGCGGGACCGCTTCCTCATGAAGATCGACGTCGGCTACCCGACCGAGTCGGAGGAGCTCGCCATCCTCTACCGGATGAGCGTCGACCCGCCGTCCGCCGCCCGGATCCTCGACCCCGACGAGCTGCTCTCCCTCCAGCAGGTCACCGACACCGTCTTCGTCCACCACGCCGTCGCCGAATACGCCGTCCGCCTCGTCTACGCCACCAGAACCCCCGACCGGTACGGCCTGGCCGAACTCACCCGCCTGCTCTCCTTCGGCGCCAGCCCCCGCGCCACCCTCGGCCTGGTCGCCGCCGCCCGGGCGCTCGCCCTCCTGCGCGGCCGCGACTACGTGCTCCCCGGCGACGTCGCCGACCTGGCCGCGGACGTCATCGCGCACCGCCTGGTGCTCTCCTTCGACGCCCTGGCCGAGGGCATCTCCGCCCGCCACCTGGTCGAACAGCTGCTCAAGACCATCCCGCAGCCCAGGATCGCGCCGACCCAGGAGGAGGACGCCGCGTGAAACCGCCCGAGGAGGTGCTGCGGCGGCTCGAACTCACCGTCACCCGCAAGCTGGACGGCCTGCTCCAGGGCGACCACCTCGGCCTGCTGCCGGGGCCGGGCACCGAGCCCGCGGAGGCCAGGCCGTACGAGCCGGGGGACGATGTGCGGCGGATGGACTGGAACGTCACCGCGCGCACCGCGCTGCCGCACGTCCGGGACGTGGTCGCGGACCGGGAGCTGGAGGTGTGGGTGCTGCTGGACGCCACCGCCAGCATGGACTTCGGCACCGGCCTGATGGAGAAACGTGCGCTCGCGCTGGCCGCCGTCGCCTCGGTCGGCTTCCTCACCCAGCGCACCGGCAACCGCATCGGCGCGCACGTCCTCCAGTCCGGCGCCGTACGGCGGCTGCCCGCCCGCACCGGGAGGGCCCACCTGATGGCGCTGATGCGGGCTGTCATGACCCTGCCCAGGGACGGCGCGAGCGAGCCCCGGATGGGCTTCGCCATGGACCAGCTGCGCAGGACCGTGCTCCGGCGCGGCCTGGTCGTGGTCGTCTCCGACTTCCTGGACCCGGTGGAGACCTGGGAGACGCCCCTGCGCCACCTCGGCGTACGCCACCAGGTGCTGGCCGTGGAGGTCACCGACCCCCGCGAGCTGACCCTGCCCGACGTCGGCGTGATCACCCTGGTGGACCCGGAGACCGGCCGGAAGCAGGAGGTCGCCAGCGGCAGCGCCCGGCTGCGGGAGCGGTACCAGGCCGCGGCGGCGGAGCAGCGCGACCGGATCGGGGCCGCCGTCCGCCGCGCCGGGGCCGCCCACCTGGCGCTGCGCACCGACCGCGACTGGCTGCGCGACCTGATCCAGCACATCCTGCTGCAACGCCGCCTGGCCCGGCTGGCGGGAGGCGCCGGATGACCTTCCTGTCGCCGCGGTGGCTGCTGCTGCTCATCCCGGTCGCCGCGATCGTCGCCGCATACCTGATCATGCAGCGGCGGCGCAGCCGGTACGCGGTCCGCTTCACCAACCTGGACCTGCTCACCAGCGTCGCCCCTCGGGGGCCGGGCTTTCGCCGCCACGTGCCCGCCGCCGCGTTCTCGGTCATGCTCGTGCTCCTGGTCCTCGGGTTCGCCCGGCCGACCGCGGAGGTGCAGGTGCCCCGGGAGCGGGCGACCGTCATCGTCGCCTTCGACGTCTCCGCGTCGATGCTCGCCGAGGACGTCGAGCCGACCAGGTTCGCCGCCGCCCAGCAGGCCGCGCGCCGCTTCGCCGAGGGGCTGCCCCCTCGTTTCAACCTCGGTCTGGTGGCGTTCTCGCAATACGCGTCCATAGCCGTGCCGGCCACCACCGACCGGCAGGCCGTGCTGGACGCGGTGGACCGGCTCTCCACCTCGGCCGGCACCGCCATCGGCGAGGCGGTGTTCGCCTCCCTCGACGCGATCAGCACGATCGACGCGAGGGCGGGCGCGGACCCCCCGCCCGCCCACGTGGTGCTGCTCTCGGACGGCTCGATCACCACCGGCCGCTCCATCGCCGAGGCGGTCGCCGAGGCCGGCAAACGACGCGTCCCGGTCTCCACCATCGCGTACGGCACGCCGCGCGGCATGATCCAGATGGACGGCCGCACCATCCAGGTCCCCGTGGACGGGCCCGCGCTCAAGGACCTGGCCGACTCCACCGGCGGGAGCTTCTACGAGGCCGCCTCCGGCGGCGAACTCCAGGCCGTCTACGACGACATCGGCAGTTCGGTCGGGTTCCGCACCGAGCGGCAGGAGGTCTGGCCGTGGTTCGTCGGGCTCGGCCTGCTCGGCGCGGTGGTCGCGGCCGGCACGTCCCTTCTCTGGTTCTCCCGGATTCCCTAGCGAGGCGCGCGTGACAGATCCCATCGGACTCGGGACGCCCAGAGGGCCGGGCTTCCAGCAGGTGCCGATCTCGTGGCAGCCGCCGGCGGCAGCCGTACCGGAGCGGGCGGCGGGGCGGCGGCGGGGGGCGCTGGCGTCGGCGACGCTGGTGGCGCTCCTGGCCGGTGGCCTGGCCGGCGGCGCGGCCGGATGGTACGCCGGGCGGCCGGGGGAGGAGCCGAGATCGGCGGCGCTGCCCCGCTCGGCGGCCGGGCCGGTGCCGACGCTGGCCGGCCTGAGCGGCACGGCCGCCATGGTGCTGCCCAGCGTGGTGTCGGTGGAGGCCAGGCGCGGCTCCGGGTCGGGCTTCGCCATCGACCAGGTCGGCCACGTGCTCACCAACGCGCACGTGGTGGAGGACACCGACACGGCCACGGTGATCCTGCACGACGGGCGGCGGCTGTCGGCCCGCGTGATCGGCAGCGACGAGGCCTACGACCTGGCGGTGCTCCAGGTGGAGCCGGGCTCGGGCCTGATCCCGGCCATGCTGGCCCGCTCCGCGGACGTCCGCGTGGGCGACCAGGTGCTGGCCATCGGCTCGCCGCTCGGCCTGGCCGGCACGGTCACCTCGGGCATCGTCAGCGCCCTCGACCGCGAGGTACGGCTCGGCAACGGCGGCGGCAAGCAGACCGCCCTCCAGACCGACGCCTCGATCAACCCCGGCAACTCCGGCGGGCCGCTGGTGAACGTGCGCGGCGAGGTGGTCGGTGTGAACACGGTGATCGCCACCCTGTCCCGGCGGGGCGGCAACATCGGCATCGGGTTCGCCATCCCCGTGGACCGCGCGGCCTCCGTCGCGGAACGCATCATCCGGGATTAGGTTCGGAAGATGAGGCTGCTCGTGGTCGAGGACGAGGAGGATCTCGTCGACGCGCTGAGGGTCGGCCTGGTCCGGGCCGGCTACGCGGTGGACGTCGCCTACGACGCGCCCACCGCCGACCAGAAGCTGAAGGTCAACGCCTACGACCTGGTGCTGCTCGACCTGAACCTGCCCGGCGGGGACGGGTTCGAGCTGTGCCGGGCGGTCCGGAGCGGCGAGGGCGGCGGCCAGGTGCGCATCCTGATGGTGACCGCCCGCGACCGGCTGGACGACCGGGTCCGCGGCCTGGACGAGGGCGCCGACGACTACCTGGTGAAGCCGTTCGCGTTCCCGGAGCTGCTGGCCCGGGTGCGGGCGCTGCTGCGCCGCGACTCGGCCGG
>NZ_BOOA01000109.1 GCF_016862995.1 Acrocarpospora phusangensis | reverse complement strand
GGCCAGAGAAGATCCTCAGTGCACTCATGGTGGGGCGAGTCACTGTACGGGCCGAATGCACCGACCGGATGCTGATCTACATCGAACGGCACCTCCGCGGGAATCGTGATCCCCATCCGCCCAAACCCCTCAAATGATTGGGTGCCCTCGCAGGCCGTGGACGTATGCCTTTGCCATACGAGAGATGCGGCAGCTTGGGAGAGTCCGGATGTCACGGAGCAGACGCAGGGGTACCAACCAGCTAACCCAGGAGGCCCGCGCCCTGGCGCAGGTCCAGCTCGGAAGCGTACGCCAGGACCTGCGGGACTTGGTCGCCGAACTGGGCGACGCGCTCGACGAGATCGCCCGCGTACGTTCGGGCGAAATCCGCGTGCTGGCGCTCGGCCACGCCGCGTCGATGAAGTCAACCATGCTCCGCCTGCTCCTGGGCGACTCCGGGGTGCTGAACGTGGGCGCGGGCGCGATCAGCGCGTCGGCCACCGAGATCCGGCTCATGCCCTCGGACGGGAGCCCGGCCACCCCCAGTACCCAGGTCCGGACCTTGACCGAGAAGGCGGCCCGGCGGCGGGCCCGGGCCCTGCTCGGCATCGCTGGCCCGGACGACGCCCGCACGCTGGACGAACTGGCCCAGGTCCAGCACCAGAATGCCGCGAGTCGGCCGTACTCCGCCTTCATGGGCTTGTGCCTGACCAGGAAGCCGGTCAGATCCGGCCCCGCGGCGGTTCTGGCGCTGGGGGACATGTCCGCCTCTTCTCTGAAATCTCTCGTGATCACACAGAGAATGCGCGGCGGGTGTTGGCCGATTATTGGCTGAGACTTGCGCGGAGTACAGCTCTGGCCTGCTCGGCCCACCAGGTCAGCCGCTCACGCTCGGCGGCGGCCACACAGGATCGGAGCAGATTCTCCGCCTCCTCGCGGCGCCCGAGCAGAAGCGCCAGCCTGGCCAGGTGGAGGTCGGCCGGGCCGAGTGTGAGAATGCTGCCGCCGGTCGTCAGGTGTCCCGAGTACGGCCGGAGCTGGGCGTGGACCGCTTCAGCCGCCACCCGGTCCCCGGCGGCGACGACGGCGGCGGCGCGCAGCGCGAGGAAGGCGCCCAGCGTCCAGTCGTCGCCCAGCGGCATCCAGGGCGTCGCGGCCAGTTCGGCCACCCGATCCGTCTCGCCGCGCGCCGCCGCCGCCACGATGGCGAAGTCGTGGGCGGCGGCGGGAATCATGCGCCCGACGCCCGAGTCGGCGATCAGCTTGTCGGTGATCTCCTCTGCCCGGCCCGCTCCGATCAGCAGGAAGCAGCGGACCATCGTGTAGTGCTGGTCCAGGCTGAACAGGCCGAGCCGGCCCATGCGCTCCCATGCCTCCTCGACGGCTCGCAACGCGGCGTCGAATCGCCCGGAGACGGCGAGCCGCGTCACGTGCCAGGCCGCCTGCTGAGCAGCGTGCAGCCGCAGCCCGAGCCGCCGGATCTGCGCATCGCATTCGGCGGAGTACCGGTCGGCCTCGGCCATCGAGAGGCGCGCGGCCGCCATCAGGGCGAGCCGCATACGTCCGACAACGCTGTGCGCCGGCAGACCGTGCCGGTCCCCGATCTCGGCCTGCTCCTCGCTGATGGCCATGAGCTCGGCGTAGCCGGCGGGACGGGATATCGCGAGCGCCCGGGCGTGCAGGGCGAACGCCAGCAGGCGGGGTTCGCCGATCCGGCGCGCCAGGGCGATCGCCTCGGCGGTGAGCGCATCGCACCGCGGCTCGGCGCTGGTGTCGTAGAGTTCCATGCCCAGCGTGCCCAGCAGCCGGCATCGCAGCTCGTAGTCCTGCTCGGGGAGTGCGCGCAGTGCGGACTCCAGCCGCCTGACCAACTGGAGCTCGATCTCGTCGAAGTCTTTCAACTGCCACAGGCCCTGTGGTTCCACCGCGACCAGCGCCCGCATCTGGATGTGCTCCTCGCCCGCCGCCTCGGCCACGCGCAGGGCCCGGTTCCTCGCGCGGCGGGCTCCGCTGATGTCACCGGCGTCGAGGCGGGCGGCCACTTCGGACAGCAGCAGCTCCGCCCGTTCGGACAGATCGGGAAGCGACGCCCCGGCGTGCGCCGCCGCCGCCTTACCCCACCAGCCGGCCGCGTCATCGTAGGCCAGCTGGCCCTGCGCGACCAGCGCCGCGGTACGCGCCCAGTCGACCGCCCGCCTGGCCCCCAGCGGGGAGGCCGCCAGGTAGTGGGCGGCGACGGATTCGGGATCGGCCCCCGGACGGGCGGCGAGCGCGTCGGCGGCGGCGAGGTCGAGCGCGGCGCGCCGGGCCGAGGGAAGCCCGGTGTAGACCGTCTGGCGGACCAGGTCGTGGATGAACGCCCGGCCGGGGGTGAGCAGACGCGCCGATATGGCCACGTCCAGGGCCACGAGCACATCGGCGGGCTCACTCCCGGTGATCGCCGCTAGCAGCGATACGTCCTCGCCATGCCCGATCACCGCCGCCGCGGTGAGGATTTCGAAGCCGTCCGCCCCCGAGCCGGTCCCGTCCAGCCGCGAGACGCGGCGCCGGATCACGTTCGCCACCCCGGACGGCACCTCAGCCAGCGCGGCGTCGATCCCCTCTGCGGCGGCCAGGCGCAGCGTCTCCTGGACGAACAGGGCATTGCCGCCGGTCCTGGCCATCAAGCGGTCCAGGTTCCGATCGCTGAGCGGCAGGCGCGACGTATCGGCCATCGACCGGATTGCGGCCGCCGACAGCCCGGAGAGCTCGATCCGTGCCGCCCCCGCGCGGGTGAGAGCGCTCAGCAACTCGGCGAGCTCGCGGCCCTCCGGCTCCCCGGTGCGCAAGGTCGCCGTCACGCAGAGCCGACCGGCCGTGGCCATGGTGAGCAGGTCGGCGAACAGCCGCAGCGACGCGTCGTCGGCCCACTGCACGTCGTCCATAATGACCAGACAGGGAGCCGTCGCCGCGGCACCGGCGAGGAGCCGGGCGAACCCCGCGTGCCGCCGGAAGCGAGCCTCCGCGGCGTCGGGCAGAGCCCGTTCCTCGTGCTCGGGCATGCTCACGCCCAGCGCCGCCAGGGCCTGGGTCCACGGCCACAGCGCGGGCCGGCCCCCGGCCTCACCCGAACGGCCCCAAGCGACCTGCCACCCCTGATCGGCGAGTGATTCGGCGAGCCGCTCCGCCAGCCAGGTCTTCCCGACACCGGCCTCACCGGAGATCAGGGCATATCCCGGGCGGTCCTGCGTCACCCCACCGGCCACGCCGAGAAGGGCGGCCAGCGGCCCCACGCGCCCGGCAAGGTGATGCGTTCCGCCGCCGGACAGGCGGGCGAGCGGACGGGATGGCGGTTCCGGGGCGAGCAGTGCCTCATCCTGGGTGAGCAGCATCGCCTCCAGCCCGCGCAACCCGGGCCCCGGATCGACGCCGAGCTCCTCGGCCAGGTGGTCGCGCGCCCGGCGCACGGCCGCCAGCGCGTCCGCCTGGCGCCCCGAACGGTACAGCCCGAGCGCCAGCAGCCGCCACAGTTCCTCACGCAGCGGCTGCTCCCGCACGGCGCCCTCCAGCCCCGGTACGGCCTCCGCCGTCCTGCCCAGTTCCAGCAGCGCCGAGAAACGGCACTCGACGGCGACGAGCCGTACCTCCTCCAGCCGGGTCACCTCGGGAGCGGCCCACCCTTCGGCGGCGAACTCCATGTACGGCGCCCCACGCCACTCGGCGAGCCCCGCGTCCAGCAGTGTGAGCGCCTGGGCCGGCCGATTCGCGGTCAGGTGCTCCCGCCCGGCCTGGATCGCGGCGGTGAACCGGCGGGAGTCCACCGCGTCCCTCGCGACCCGCAGGGCATAGCCGGAGGGTTCCCGGACCAGCACCGTGGCCGGGCTACGCGCGGGCCGGTCAGGCTCGATCGCCCGCCTGATCCGGGTCAGGAGCGCGTGCAGCCCGTTGACCGCCTCCCGTGCGGGCGATGCCCCCCACACCGCGTCGATGAGCGCGTCGGTGGAGACCACGATGCCGTCGGCGAGGATCAGCCGCGACAGGACGGCCCGCTGCTGCCGCGCCTTGATTTCCAGATGAACGCCACCGGACCGAACGATCAGCGGCCCAAGTACCGAGAATCGCACGCGCCAAGTGTGACGCGTGCCAACCCCGATTCCCAGCGCGGGTTGTAGCCAGATGAGGACGGCGAGGACTCGGCGGTGGAAGGCGGCGTGGGCACCGCGCAAACGGCCGAACAACTTGCCCACCGGATACCGATCCAGGCACCGTGCGAGTGCTCCGTCGTGATCGTCTCGACGGACTGATCCACGAGTATGCCCAGGTCGCATGGGTGACACGATTTTCGGCACCTACAGGGTGCGTCGGTTCGCGCGCCGTCGGCCTACCACCTGAGACGGGCCTATTCCGCCGGAGTGGGGCAGGTGCGGCGGTAGGGCAGGTTGGGAAGGTAGGGGCCCATTCGCGTTGGTCGAGGCCTCCGCCGGCGATCTGGCAGGCGTAGCCCACCGGGTCACGGCGCAGGTCGTTGAGTGGGCCGAGGTCCCAGAGGGTCGTCTCACCCGTCTGGTACCAGCGGGTGGCCAGGATCCGTCCGCCCGGCCCGAACGTGGCCTCCCCGGGGCCGCCCGCGCCCGGCAGACGGGCGGGCGAAGCGCGGTCGGTGACATCCCACAGGGTGACAAGGTCGAGGCGGCCGACGGCGACGGCCAGGACGGTCCCGTCGCCGCTCAGAGCCAACGCGAACCGGTCATGCGGCAGGGTCGGCCACAAACTGCCAAGGACAGCCTGGCCAGGGGGCGACCAAGCAGCAACCCCCTCCACCGCCTACAGCAGCCGACGCGGGTCCACCAATCCAGAGCAACCGCGTGCTGTGGGCCGTGCTCCCGTTTGCTCCCGCCCAAACGCGCTCCCGGCGGGAGCAAACGACATTCCCGAACCGCTCCGAACGGACGTCAACCGAGCCCAACGTTCCGCCCCGGCCTGCGGCTTCTGGAGAATCTGCAGGTCAGACCGTGATCGGAATTACCCTGACACGGAAGAGGTCACGAATCCGAGCCCAGTACCGTCCACGGAGGAATCCCAGGTCAACGCAACCTGGGGACCTTGTCCACCAGATCGCCGGTCGGGAAATCTGGAATGCATTGCTCCAACGTGATCGAGACCGCTACCCGATTCGGTAGTAGTCACCAGTAGCTCTCTTGGGACAGTGCAGAGCCATGGGGCCAGCATCGTCCGCAGATGAGTGACTGGGCGGTGCGCGGGCACATATGTTTTGCGGTCAGCCTACAAGCGCCAAGATACCGTCTCCGGACGCTACCATTGACACACAATTTGGGCACAGTCAGGTCATTTCATCCGATGCCAGAATAACGCCCGAATTTGGCCGCCATAAGGGCAAATAGCCGCCGACATTTGGATCCAGGCAGTAGCTCAGCGACACGGCTATGACGGGGCAGCATGATCGAATGGCCGGCCGGGGGTCAGCACCAAGTCAGCACCGGGCCCGTAACCGACGGGAACAAACGGGAAATAACCGGCATTTGGAATCGGGACCGCAGTCACGTCGATGATCTTTTTAATGATCAAAGCCCGGGCGAAAGATCGGATAGCAGGGCACTGACCAGGGAAAACGCCAGCCTACTAGCCCTTAGTCAGGGCACGACTGATCACCAAGCGTTGAATCTGGTTCGTCCCCTCCACGATCTGCAGCACCTTCGCCTCGCGCATATAGCGTTCAGCCGGGAAATCCTCCACATACCCGTACCCACCGAGCACCTGCACAGCATCAGTGGTGACCTTCATGCACATATCCGTGGCGAACAACTTGGCCATCGCCGCCTTCGTCCCATAAGGACGACCCGCATCACGAAGCCGCGCCGCATCCAGATAAAGCGCCCGAGCCGCCGCGATCTGCGTAGCCATATCCGCCAGCAGAAACCCGACCCCCTGGAAGTCCGCGATCCTGGACCCGAACTGCTGCCTCTCCTTCGCGTACGCCGTCGCCGTCTCGAAAGCCGCCTGCGCCAACCCGACGGCACAGGCGGCGATCCCCAGC
The DNA here is from genome assembly GCF_016862995.1 of Acrocarpospora phusangensis. Lineage (GTDB taxonomy): Bacteria > Actinomycetota > Actinomycetes > Streptosporangiales > Streptosporangiaceae > Acrocarpospora > Acrocarpospora phusangensis. The sequence goes on along the minus strand of NZ_BOOA01000109.1, from coordinate 16,890 downwards.
CGCCCCCCGTCAAGAGCGGCCAACGCGATCCGGAACCCCTGCCCGGACTCCCCGACGAGCGCCTCCGAAGGCACTCTGACACCGTCGAACCGCACCTGCGCGGTCGGCGACGACCGCATGCCCATCTTCCGCTCGGAAGCACCGAAAGAAAGCCCGGAAACCCCAGCGGGCACGTGGAAACAGGAGATGCCCTCGTCCGTGCGGGCCATGACCGTGTAGAAGTCGGCGACGCCGCCGTGCGTGGTCCACGCCTTGACGCCGTCGATCGAGTAACCCCCGTCCAGGGAGGTGGCCCGGGTGGTCAGCGCCGCCGCGTCGGACCCGGACTGCGGCTCCGACAGGCAGTACGCCCCCAGCGACTCACCACCCAGCAGCGTGGGCAGATGCTCCGCCCGCTGCCCCTCCGACCCGTACGCCGCGAGCGGGAAACACGACAGCGTATGCACCGACACGCCCAGCCCGACCGCCAGCCAGGCCCCCGCCAGCTCCTCCACGACCTGGAGATACACCTCGTACGGCTGCCCGCTCCCGCCCAACTCCTCCAGGTACGGCAGCCCGAGCAACCCGGACGCCCCCAGCAGCCGGAACACCTCACGGGGGAAGCGCCCGGCGGCCTCGTCCCCGGACGCCCGGGGGGCGACCTCCTTGGCGGCGAGTTCCCGGACGAGGTCGAACAGGTCGTGGCCTTCGGCGGTGGGGGAAACCCTGTCCACGTTCATCGTCAGACCACCACGAGGTCCCGGGTGCTCAGGTTGAGGCGGTCGCCGCCGGTCTCCCCGCACACCACGATGTCCTCGATCCGCGCGCCGTGCCGCCCCGGCAGGTAGATGCCGGGCTCGACGGAGAAGGCGAAGCCGGGCTCCAGCGCCGTGGCGTTGCCGGACACGATGTACGGCTCCTCGTGGGACTCCAGGCCGATGCCGTGGCCGGTCCGGTGGATGAAGTAGGACCCGTAGCCGGCGTCCTCGATCACCTGGCGGGCGGCGGCGTCGACGGCCTCGCAGGTCACGCCGGGCCGGACGAAGTCGCAGGCGGCCTCCTGGGCGCGGCGGAGCACGTCGAAGTACGCCGCGTACTCCGCGCCGGGCTCGCCGACGGAGTAGTTGCGCGTGGAGTCCGAGCAGTAGCCGCTGGGCATGGTGCCGCCGATGTCCACCACGACCTGGTCGCCGGCCTCGATGACCCGGTCGGAGACGTCGTGGTGCGGGGAGGCGCCGTTCGGGCCGGAGGCGACGATGACGAAGTCGATGACGGCGTGGCCGGCGTTCATGATCGCGTCGGCGATGTCGCGGCCGACCTCGCGCTCGGTGCGGCCGGCCCGCAGGAACTCGGGGACCTGCGCGTGCACGGCGTCGATGGCGGCGCCGGCCTCGCGCAGCGCCGCGACCTCTGCGGGCGACTTGCGCATGCGCAGCTCGGCCAGGGCGCGGCCGGCCAGGTGCTGCTCCACGCCGGGCAGCGCGTCGCGGAAGCGCAGCGACTGCATGGCCCACATGCGGTCCGACAGCCCGACCGAGCCGACGTCGCCGAGGCGTTTGGCCACCACCGCGTAGGGGTCGTCGGTCTCGTCCCACGGGACGAACTCCACGCCGATGCGCCCGGCGGGGGACGTCTGCGCGGCCGGCAGCTCCAGCCGGGGCACCATCATGAACGCGTCGCCGACGGCGGGCACCACCAGGCAGGTCAGGCGCTCCAGCGCGTGCGCGTGGTAGCCGCTCACGTAGCGCAGGTCGGGGCCGGGGGTCAGCAGCAGCGCGCCGAGGCCGGCCGCGGCGGTGGCCGCCCGGACCTGGTCGATTCTGGTCACCGGATACAGCTCTGAGGACTCCGTTGTCACAAGTCCCCATCTAAGCAGAGCCCGCCGACAGCGCCGGACCCGCCGGTCGCCGGAAATCTCTTCCACCACCGGCGGACGGCTGCTACGCTCCGCGCAAGGCCGATCACGGCCAGTTCTCGAATGTCCGGATTGATGCCGTTTTGAGAGTGAGCCCCGCCATGGTCGGCGTCGTGGGCGGCGAGTCGCCGCCCCTCCACCCCGCGGACGACCGCATCCCCTCGATGAAGGCTCCCCTGACCGCCGCGGAGATGGTGCAGGACCTGCGCGAACGCCTCGACCGGCAGGAGGAGCGGCTCGCCGGCGAGCGCAGCGTCAGCACCGCGCTGCGCGAGGCCATCCTGCCGGAACCGGGCGCCGGCATGGACCTGCCCACCGCCCGCATCGCCGTGCGTTACGCGCCCGCGGTCCAGCCCCGGCCCGGCCAGTCCTGCGCCACCCTGGGCGGCGACTGGTATGAGGCGACCACCCTCCCCGGGGGCCAGGTCCTGCTCGCCGTCGGCGACGTCTCCGGCCACGGCATGGCCGCCATCGCCCAGATGGCCCAGCTCCGGCACGCGCTGGTCGGCCTGGCCATGACCGGGCAGCCGCCGGACCGACTGCTCGGCTGGCTCAACGCGCTCGTGCTCAACCGGCTCGACGACTGCATCGCCACCGTCATCATAGGCCTGCTCGACCCGGCCACCGGCCTGCTCACCTGGGCGCACGCCGGGCACCCCGCGCCGATCATGGTCAGGGACGGCCGCGCCGGCCAGCTCCCCGCCCCGCGCGGCCTGGTGCTCGGCGCCTCCCCCGACCCGCCGTTCGAAGTCTCCGAGGTGCGGCTCCGCCCCCGCGACCTGCTCCTGATGTTCACCGACGGCCTGGTGGAACGGCGCGACCGCGACATCGACGAGGGGCTGGCGCTGACCATGCGCGCCGCCGAGCGGATCCGCCACGACGACCTCGACGCCGGCCTCGGCTTCCTGATCGACGCGGCGGGCGGCCCGAGCCCGGAGGACGATACGTGTCTCCTCGCCGTGGGGGTGCTGGGACGATAGACGGGTGCTGATGCTCCTCGACACCCCGTCGCTGTATTTCCGCGCCTACTACGGCATTCCGGAATCGATGACCGCGCCCGACGGCATGCCCGTCAACGCCGTACGCGGGCTGATCGACATGATCGCCACGCTGGTCCGGTCGCACTCCCCCACCGAGCTGGTCGCGTGCATGGACGCGGACTGGCGGCCCGCCTTCCGGGTGGCCGCGATCCCGTCGTACAAGTCGCACCGGGTGGCGCAGGGGAACCAGGAGGAGATCCCGGACACGCTCGCGCCGCAGGTGCCGGTGATCGAGGAGGTGCTGGCCGCGCTGGGCATCGCCACCATCGGCGTCCCCGGGTACGAGGCCGACGACGTGATCGGCACCCTGGCGACGCGGCACCAGGGCGCGGTCGAGATCGTCACCGGTGACCGGGATCTGTTCCAGCTCGTGGACGACGCGAAACCGTGCCGGGTCCTTTACACCGTAAGGGGGATTCGTAATCTCCAGCTGGTGGACGAGGCGTTCGTGACCGCCAAGTACGGCATCCCCGGCCGCGCGTACGCCGACTTCGCGACCCTGCGCGGCGACCCCAGCGACGGCCTGCCCGGCGTGCCCGGCATCGGCGAGAAGACCGCAGCCGCGCTGATCACCCGGTTCGGCTCGCTCGACGCCCTGCTGGCGGCCACCGGCGACGAGGGCTTCCCGGCCGGGGCCCGCAACAAGCTGGCCGCCGCCGGCGACTACCTGGCGGTCGCGCCCGCCGTCGTCCAGGTCGCGCACGACGCGCCCATCCCGGACGTCTCCCTGGCCGTCCCCAGCGAGCCCCGAGACGCCGCCCACCTCGTCGAACTGGCCGACCGGTACGGTCTGGACGGTCCCCTCAACCGCCTGCTTCCTGTGCTGGCGGCAAGATAACGGGGGTGCCGCTCCGCTACCTTGAGGGCGTGCCGCACACAACGATCCGGATACCGGACGCGCAGAAGCCACGCCTCGTCGACGGATTCGACCGGATCCGCGAGGAGTTCGGCCTCCCCGGCGCCTTTCCCGCGGAGGTCCAGCGGGAGGCCGAGCAGGCGGCCTCCCGGCCCCCGGCCGGCGAGGACCGCACCGACCTGCCCTTCCTGACCATCGACCCGCCCGGCTCGATGGACCTGGACCAGGCGCTCTGCCTGGAGGAGCGCGCCGCGGGCGGCTACCGGGTGTGGTACGCGATCGCCGACGTCGGCTCCTTCGTGCGCCCCGGCGGCGCCGTGGACCTGGAGGCCAGGACCCGGGGCGAGACCGTCTACCTGCCCGGCGGGCGCGTCCCGCTGCACCCGCCCGTGCTGTCGGAGGGCGCGGCCAGCCTGCTGCCCGGCGAGGTCCGCCCGGCCGCGCTGTGGTGCGTCGACCTGGACGCCGAAGGCCGCACGGTGGGCGTGGACGTGCGGCGGGCGCTGGTGCGCAGCCGGGAGCGGCTGGACTACGAGTACGTGCAGACCGCGGTCGACACCGGCCGCGCCGACGGCACGCTCCGCCTGCTCGCCGAGATCGGCCCGCTGCGGCTGGCGCTGGAGCGGGCCAGGGGCGGGGTGAGCCTGCCGACGCCCGAGCAGGAGGTGGTCCGGGAGGCGGACGGTTACCGGCTGGAGTTCCGCACGCCGCTGCCGTGCGAGGCGTGGAACGCGCAGATCTCGCTGCTCACCGGCATGGCGGCGGCGCAGCTGATGCTGGACGCCGAGATCGGGCTGCTGCGGGTGCTGCCCCCGGCCGACCCGCGCGACCTGGCCAAGATCCGCCTGGTGGCGGCCGCGCTGGGCGTGGCCTGGCCGGAGGGCGCCACCTACGGCGAGGTGGTGCACGGCCTGGACCCGAAGATTCCCGGGCACGCCGCGTTCCTGCACGAGTCCACCGTGCTGCTGCGCGGCGCGGCCTACGTGGCGTTCAACGGGGAGCCGCCCCGGCAGGCCTCGCACGCGGCCATCGCGGGGCCGTACGCGCACGTGACGGCGCCGCTGCGCCGGCTGGCCGACCGTTACGCGACCGAGGTGTGCCTGGCGGTGGCCGCCGGGGAGCCGGTGCCGGAGCAGGTCGAGGAGGCCCTGGTGGTCCTGCCCGACCAGATGCGCAAGGCCGGCGGCCGGAGCGGCGGGGTGGAGCGCGCCTGCGTGGACCTGGTCGAGTCGTTCGTGCTCCACCACCGCCTCGGCGAGGAGTTCGACGCGGCCGTGATCGACGTCACCGAGGGCAGGCCGGGCGGGCAGGTCCAGCTCGCCGACCCGGCCGTGATCGCCCGCTGCGACGGCGACGCCCTCCCCCTCGGCGAGCGCGTCCGGGTCCGGCTCGTACGCGCCGACCCCAACACCCGCGAGGTCAGGTTCACCAGGATCAGCTGACCTCAGCCGACCTCAGCTGACCGAGGAGTACGCCACCACCCCGCGCCGGAGCGCGTCGACGGCCTTGTCCGCGTTGTCGCGCACCTTGCTGCCCTTCGGCGCGGCGTCGCGCAGCTGCCCGAGCAGGTCGAGCAGCTGCTTGACCCAGCGCACGAAGTCGCCGGCGGCCAGGTCGCCGTCGGTGAGGACCGCGTCCAGCGTGTGCCCCTTCGCCCACCGGAACGCCGCCCAGGCGAACCCGAAGTCCGGCTCGCGGATGAAGGAGAGCCCGTGGTCCTCCTCGATGCCCTCCAGCTCCCCCCAGAGCCGCAGCATCGCCCCCAGCGCCTCCTTGGCGGCCCCGGCGGGGATCTTCGGACTGCGCGTGTCGTCGGACTGGCGGGACTCGAACACCAGCGAGGAGACGCACGCGGCCAGTTCGGCCGGGTCCAGCTTCTCCCAGATCCCGGCCCGCAGGCACTCGGCGGTGAGCAGGTCCAGCTCGGTGTAGAGCTGGGCCAGCCGCCGCCCCTGGTCGGTGACGGTCTCCCCGTCCAGGTAGCCGAGCTGGTCGAGGACCCCGCAGACCCGGTCGAAGGTCCGCGCGATCACGTGCGAGCGGCCCTCCACGCGGCGGCGCAGCGTCTCGGTCTCCCGCTGGAGCTTGTAGAAGCGCTCGGCCCAGCGCGCGTGGTCCTCCCGCTCGTCGCAGCCGTGGCACGGGTGCTGCCGCAGCTCCCGCCGCAGCCGGTTGATCTCCTCGTCCTCGGTGGCGTGGTCGCGGGCCCGGGTGGGCTTGCCCAGGTCGCGGTCCCCCAGCTTGGCGTGCATGGTGGAGACCAGGTTGGCCCGCTCCTTGGGGCTGCGCGCGTTGAAGTTCTTCGGGATGCGGATGTGGTCCACCGGCTCCACCGGCACCGGGAAGTCCGCCGCCGCCAGCCGCTTCACCTGCCGCCCCACCGTCAGCACGGTCGGCGAGGGCGACTCGCCGCGCTGCCCGAGCCCCGGGTCCAGCACCACCGCGAGCCCGGCCCGCCTCCCGCCGGGGATGCGGATCACGTCGCCCGGCTTCAGCTCCTCGAGGCTCTGCGCGGCCTGCGCCCGCCGGGCCGCCCCGCGCTGCCGCGCCATCTCGGCCTCGCGGTCCGACAGCCGCCTGCGCATCGCCGCGTACTCCTGGAAGTCGCCCAGGTGGCACGTCATCGCCTCGGCGTAGCCCTCCAGCGCCTGCTCGGCCTTGCGCAGCTGCCGGGCCAGCCCGACGACCGCCCTGTCGGCCTGGAACTGGGCGAAGGAGTCCTCCAGCAGCGTCCTGGCGCGCTCCCGCCCGACCTGCCCGACGAGGTTGACCGCCATGTTGTACGAGGGCCGGAAGCTCGACCGCAGCGGATAGGTGCGGGTGCTGGCCAGCCCCGCCACGCTCATCGGATCCATGCCCGGCTGGTAGACGACGACCGCGTGGCCCTCCACGTCGATGCCGCGCCGGCCGGCCCGGCCGGTCAGCTGCGTGTACTCCCCCGGCGTCAGGTCGGCGTGGGTCTCGCCGTTCCACTTGTCCAGCTTCTCGATCACCACGGACCTGGCCGGCATGTTGATGCCCAGGGCCAGCGTCTCGGTCGCGAACACCGCCTTGACCAGGCCCTTGGTGAACAGCTCCTCGACGACCTCCTTGAAGGCCGGGAGCATGCCGGCGTGGTGGGCGGCCAGGCCGCGCTCCAGGCAGTCCCGCCACTCCAGGTAGCCGAGCACGGCCAGGTCCTCGTCGGGCAGGTGCGCGGTGCGCTCGTCCACCAGCTGGCGGATCTCGTGCCGCTCCTTGTCGGTGGTCAGCCGGAGCCCCGCGTACAGACACTGGAGGACGGCGGCGTCGCAGCCGGCCCGGGAGAAGATGAACGTGATCGCGGGCAGCAGGCCCTCGGCGTCCAGCCGCTCGATGGTGGCGGCCCGGTCGTGGGCGGACCGGCGGGGGCGCATGTAGCCGCGTTTGCCGCGGGTGTTGGCCAGGCGCTGCTCGTCCCGGGACAGCCGCATCAGGTTGGCGTTGATCCGGGTGGCGCCGTCCTCGCTGGCGAACAGGTCGTAGAGGCGGCTGCCGACCAGCATGTGCTGCCAGAGCGGCACCGGGCGGTGCTCGTCCACGATCACGGTCGTGTCGCCGCGCACCTCGCCCAGCCACTCGCCGAACTCCTCGGCGTTGCTGACCGTCGCCGACAGCGCCACCACCCGCACCGACTCCGGCAGGTGGATGATCACTTCCTCCCAGACCGCGCCGCGGAACCGGTCGGCCAGGTAGTGCACCTCGTCCATGACCACGTAGCCGAGGCCGGCCAGCGTGCCGGAGCCCGCGTACAGCATGTTGCGGAGGACCTCGGTGGTCATGACCACGATCGGGGCCTCGCCGTTGACGCTGTTGTCGCCGGTGAGCAGGCCGACCTTGGCCGCGCCGTAGCGCCGGGCCAGGTCGTTGTACTTCTGGTTGGACAGCGCCTTGATCGGCGTGGTGTAGAAGCACTTGCGGCCCTGCTCCAGGGCCAGGTGCACGGCGAACTCGCCGACGACCGTCTTGCCCGAGCCGGTGGGGGCCGCCACCAGCACTCCGTCGCCCGCCTCCAGCGCCTGGCAGGCGTCGACCTGGAACTCGTCCAGGCCGAAATCGTAGAGCTCGCGGAACGTGGTGAGCGCCGGGCCGCTCTCGGTCTGCTGCTCTCGGAAGACGGCGTAGCGTTCCGCAGGCGTGCTCATGCCGTCAACCCTACCGATATCCGTGTTACGGCCGTCCCGCACACGCCCGAACGCCTTTACAAAGTAGATTCCTTTTGTACGGAATGCCCGGAACCACTCAGGGCACGAGCACCCGCAGGGCCCCCGGTTCCACGGCACACGTGATCGGAGCGGGCCCCACCCGTTCGCCGTCGGCGTACGCGATCGTGTCCGGCGCGTCGAGTGTGACCTTCCGGGAGCGCACGATGGTGACCGCCGGATGGCCGGTGTGGGTGCCGCGGTAGACGCTGGGGAAGGAGCGCAGCAGCGCGGTCTTCGGCATGGCCGCGAGGATCAGCACGTCCAGCAGGCCGTCGTCGGGGCTGGCGTCGGGGCAGACCCGCATGCCCGCGCCGTACGACCGGGTGTTGGCGACCGCCACCAGCATGGCCTCCCGCTCGATCACCCGGTCGTCGAGGGTGATCTTGAAGGGGATGGGCTCGAAGGTGCGCAGCTCCTCGGCCATGGCGACGATGTACTTGGACATGCCGGGCGGCCAGCGCTTGTGGTTGGCGCGTTCGTTGACGCGGGAGTCGAAGCCGCACGCGAGAACCCCGGCGAACCAGCGGCCCTGGGGCGAGATCCTGGCCGCGTCGATCACCCGGGTCCGCCCGCCGAGCACGGCGTCGGCCGACAGCAGCGGGTCGCGGCGCGGGATGCCGAGCGCGTCGGCGATGTCGTTGCCGGTCCCGGCCGGGATGATCCCCAGCGGCACCTCGGTGCCCGCCACCGCCTGGACGGCCAGGTGCACCAGGCCGTCGCCGCCGAACGCGACGAGGGCGGCGGGGCCGGCGGCGACCGCCGTACGGGCGCGGGCCAGCGCGTCGTCCGCGGAGGCGCCGACGATGACGGAGACCTCGCGGCCGCCTTCCCGTAATCGCGCCAGGACGGGCGCGAGCACCCGGACTCCCCGCCCGCCGCGCGCGGCCGGGTTCACCACGACGACGAGCTCGCCCGCCACGGCGGCTAGTCCCCTGCGGGCACGCTGGGGCTGGGACCGTCGAGCTCCTCTTCCAGCTCTCTGGCCCGCTGGGCGTCCAGCGCGTCCTGCTTGCGGTCGCGGAAGTACATGAAGGCCAGCGCCAGGTAGAACAGGGCGATCATCGGCAGGCCCAGGGCCAGCATGGTGAACGGGTCCTGGCTCGGGGTGGCGATGGCCGCGAACACGAACATCAGGAACACGACCATGCGCTGGTGCTTGGCCACCGCGGAGTAGCGCAGCACGCCGATGATGTTCAGGAAGGCCATCAGCAGCGGCAGCAGGAACGACACGCCGAAGATGACCAGCATCAGCATCAGGAACGACAGGTAGTCGCTGACGTCGATCAGCGCGACCGCGTTGTCCGGCACGAAGCCCAGCAGCAGCGACAGGCCCTTGTCCATGGTCAGGTACGCCAGCGCGGACCCGGCCAGGAACAGCGGCACGGCGATGCCGAGGAAGGTGTAGGAGTAGCGCCGCTCGTTGCGGTACAACCCCGGCGTCACGAACGCCCAGAGCTGGTACAGCCAGATCGGCGCCGCCGCCACCAGGCCGAACATGAACGCGACCTTGAGGTTGATGAAGATACCGCCGGTCACGCTGCCGACCACGAGGTTGCACTCGGTTCCGTTGCCCAGCCGGTACGCCGCCGGCAACCGGCAGAACGGGCCGGTCATGAAATCCCAGATCGGATCGAAGAAGATGAACCCGACGATCGTTCCGACCACAATGCCAAGAATGATCTTCACGAGCCGGTTGCGCAGCTCACGGATGTGATCCATGAGCGACATCCGGCCGTCGTCGTCGGCCGGGGACGCGGGAGTCGACCGTTTGAGCAGCGCCATCAGACGATTCCTGGGCTAGGGGAAGGGGCGTTCAGTTCTGCTTGTCGGCCTGGGAGGCGCGCAGCTTGGCGTTCTCCTCCTCCAGGAGCCGCAGCCGGTCCTCCACCGAGGGCGTCGCGGGCGTGACCGGCGAGGCGGCGGGGGGAACGGTGGGCGGGATCTGCGCCGGAGGCGGGGGCACGGTCTGGGCCTGCGCCTGCACGACCGTCGTGTCCTCATCCTCCTCGTTCATCTTCTTGGTCTCCTTCTTGAACAGCCGGAGCGACTGCCCAAGCGCGCGAGCCGTGTCCGGAAGCTTCTTCGCGCCGAACAGAAGGATGACGATGAGCCCGATGATGATCAGCTCAGTGGGTCCCAAGCTTGGCATGACACTTCCTTACGGGGCCGAGTGGTTGCGCCTGCACTTCTCAGCCCGATGGTACGCCGTGCGGACAGTACTCATCACCATGGCCTTGATGGACTGGATATGTCATCCTTCCGAAGGACGATTCGCGATCTCGGCGCGTAACCGGGCGTGTGCGGGTTCGATCCGCCGCCTGGCCCGGTCGAGCTCCCGGCCCAGGCCGCGCGCGGCCGTCAGCACCCGCGCGGCCAGCACACCGAGCACGGCCAGGCCGGCCACGCCCAGCCCGGCCGCCGCGTAGATCCAGCTCATCCGGTCACCCGCCCTCAGTAGTAGTTGGCCAGCGCGGCCTTGGCCGTCTCCGCCACGCGTTCGGCCAGGGACTCGGGCCTGACCACGCGGCCGGAGTCGCCCAGCCGGAGCGCGAGCCGTACCAGCCAGGTCTGGTCGCGGGCCCGCAGGGTGATCCGCTGGCGGCCCTCGCCGAGCTCGTGCACGCTCTCCACGGGGTAGTACTCCGACACCCACCGGCCGGACGGGGTGACCTCCAGCTCCACCAGCTCGTCGCTCTCCGACGGGCGGAACACGCCGTCGGCGACGTCGATCGGCTCGGCCTCGGCGGGCGGGTCGGCGGCCACGTCCAGCAGGTCCACCGCGAGGATGCGGTCCACCCGGAACATGCGCATGGCCTCGGCCCGGTAGCACCAGCCCTCCAGGTAGTGGTGGCCGTCCACCAGCACCACCCGGAGCGGGTCCACCTCGCGCGGGGTGACCTCGTCGCGGCCCGGCACGTAGTAGCGCAGCGACACCCGGCGCTTGAGCCGCGCGGCCGTGGTGACCGTGCCGAGGGCGCCGGGGGCGGTGTCCACCTCGACCGCGACCTGGTTGCTGACCGCCGCGGCGCCGTCCCCCGCGGCCTGCTCCAGCTTGGCCATGACCCGGCCGAGCGCCTCGCTGCCGGCGAACTCCGGCAGCTCGGCGAGCAGGCGCAGGGCCACCAGCAGCGCGCTGACCTCGTCCACGCCCAGCTTCAGCGGGCGGGCGATGGTCTCGGCGTTGTCGATGAGGATCTCGCCGCCGTCCCAGGACACGTCGATCAGATCGCCGGGGGTGTGGCCCGGCAGGCCGCACATCCAGACCAGCTGCAGGTCGTCGATGAGCTGCTTCTCGTTCAGCCCGAACAGCCGCGCCACCTCCGGCACCTGCGCCCCCGGATGGGACATCAGGTACGGCACGAGCGCCAGCAGCCGGGGCAGCCGGTCGTTCACTGCAGGGCCCCCTTCAGGCGGCGGATGACGGCCTCCCGCGCGTCCGGCGGGTCGAGCACCTGGGCGTCGGCGGCGAGGCTGGCGATCCATCCGGCCAGCCGCTCCGCGTCGGTGAAGGCCAGCTCCACCTCGTCCCACCCCGAGTCCCCATCCGCGCCGGGCCGCACCTGCCGCGCCAGGTGGCGCAACCCCTGGCAGGTCCCCGGGCGGACCCGCAGCAGGGCGGTGCGCTCGGGGAACTCCTCGCCCGCGTACCCCACCTGGGCGCGCAGGTCGATGCCCTCGGGCACGCGGACCGCGCCGGGGCGGCCGACCGGGGTGACGTCGCCGGTGATGCGGCTGAGCCGGAACACGCGGGTGTCGTCGCGGCCGCGGTCGTGGCCCACCACGTACCACCGGCCGCGGCGGCTGACCACGCCCCACGGCTCGACCACGCGGCGCAGCACCGACTCGCTGCCGGAGGAGCGGTAGTCGAAGGCGACCGCGCGCCGGTCCCTGACCGCCTCCCAGAGGGTCGGGAAGGCCGGGTCCCTGGTGTCCACCCGCAGCTCCAGCGGGCCCTCCACCAGGTCGGTCTCGACGCCGCCGGCCTTCAGCTTGAGCATCGCGCCGCTGGCCGCCTCGGCCAGGTTGGCCCGCTGCCAGACCTGCGCGGCCAGGCCGAGCACGGCCGCCTCGTCCGGTTCCAGGGTGATCTCGGGCAGCTCGTACGCCTGCCGCACGATGCGGTAGCCGGGATCGTCCTCCCAGGGGTCCTTGTGGACCTCGATGGGGATGCCGATCTCGCGCAGCTCGTTCTTGTCCCGCTCGAACATGCGCTGGAAGGCTTCGTCGTTGTCGGGGTCGTAGCCCGGGACCACGTGGCGGATCTGCTCGGCGCTGAGCGGCCGCCGGGTCGAGAGCAGGCAGATCACCAGATTGAGCAATCGCTCGGTCTTCCGCCGGGACATCGCCCCTCCCTCCTTCTCCGATGAGGATTATTCAAGAGATCGCCCCTTGGTGTTCCAGCAAAAGGTGTGACTCGTGAGACTGCGCCGGGCTGCCCTTGAATAACCCTCGGTCAAGAACGCTACCCTTTTCCAGGTGATCAGATGGCGCAAGGGCGAGGTCCTCGGGATCAGGCGTGACTGGCCGGGCGCGGTGGAACTGGAGGTGTCCGTCGAGGACGGAACCCGGTGCCGCGCGCTGGCCTATCCCCCGCTGGTGGGCCGTCCGGAACCCGGCGACACGGTGCTCCTGAACACGACCGCGCTCGCGATGGGCCTCGGTACGGGAGGTTACGCCATGGTGGTGGCGATTCCCGACCGTTTGCCACAAGATCCCGCCGGTCCCGGTCACCTGGTGAAGGCGCGGTACACGCCGCTGCAGGCCACCGTGCAGGGCGCGGACGAGCAGGGCTCCCCCCACCACGACCTGCTCCGCGACGCCGACTCCCTGGACGGCATGCCCGTCGTGGTGGCCGACCTGCACTCGGCCCTGCCCGCGATCCTCTGCGGCCTGTACGCCTCCCGCCCCGAGATCCGCGTGGCGTACGTGATGCAGGACGGCGGCGCGCTCCCCGCCTGGTTCTCCATGTCCTGCGCCCGGCTGCGCGAGCTGGGGTGGCTGTGCGGCGTCGTGACGGCCGGCCAGGCCTTCGGCGGCGACGTGGAGGCCGTGACCACGCACACCGCCCTGCTGGCCGCCAGGCACGTCCTGAGGGCCGACGTGACGATCGTGGCGCAGGGCCCGGGCAACCTGGGCTCGGGCACCCGGTGGGGCTTCTCCGGCGTGATGGCCGGGGAGGCCGTCAACGCGGCGGCCGTACTGGGCGGGCGCGCGGTGGCGGCGCTGCGGATCAGCGAGGGCGACCAGCGCGACCGCCACTACGGCGTTTCCCACCATTCGCTCACCGCCTACGGCCGGGTGGCGCTGGCCCCCGCCGAGGTGGTGGTGCCCGCCCTGCCGGGCGACTTCGGCGACCAGATCCGCTACCAGTCGGCCGACCTGGCCTCCCGGCACATCCTGGTCGAGGTCTCCGTGGAGGGCCTGTACGAGGCGCTCCGCAAGTCGCCCGTGGCCCTGTCCACGATGGGCCGGAGCCTGGACCAGGACCTGGCCTACTTCCTGGCCTCGGCCGCCGCCGGACGCCACACCGCCACGCTCCTGCCCTGAAATACCAGCTCAGCGCGGACGCCGCTTCTAGCATCCGGGGAATGAACGCTAGACGAGTCACGGCGTCCCGCGAGCGCGTGGACGCCGGGAGAATCGGGCGGGCCGGGCGAATGACCCCGTGGCGAATGGCCCTGCTGGGTGCCGCCCTGGTGGCGGTTCCCGCGTGTTCGGGGTCGAGCGCGGACACGGCGGTCGTCCCCAGCGCGTCGGCCACCGTGGCTGGCTCCCCGCCCTCGATCCCGCCGTCCGCGGGCTTCCTGGCCATCGGCGACTTCGGCACCGGCGGCAAGGCGCAGCGCCGGGTGGCGCGGGCGATGAAACGCTGGTCCAGCGGCCGCCGGGTGGACGCGGTCGTCACCACGGGCGACAACGTCTACCCGGACGGCAGCCCCGATCGGTTCCGGAATGTGCTCACCAAGCCGTACAGCGGGCTGAAGGCGCCGCTGTGGGCGGCGCTGGGCAACCACGACGTGCAGGCGGGGCACGGCGCCGCCCAGCTGAACGCGCTGAAGCTGCCGACGCCGCCGTTCGCCAAGCGGCTGGAGAACGCCGAGTTCCTGTTCCTGGACGCCAACCGCGACTTCCCCGAGCAGGCCGGCTGGCTGGACCGCCGGCTGACCGCTCCGGGACCGCGGCTGCGCGTCGTGGTCTTCCACCAGCCGGCCTGGTCGTGCTCGCTGCACGGCTCCACGCCGGCGGTGGACAAGTACTGGGTGCCGATCCTGGAACGCCACCGGGTGGCGCTGGTGCTCAACGGCCACGACCACAACTACCAGCGTTTCGTCTCCCCCAACGGGGTCACCTACGTGGTCACCGGGGGCGGCGGCGCCGGCCTCTACCCGATCAAGTACGGCTGTCCCGGCCTGCCCAGACGGGCCGCCGCCCGCAAGCGCCACCATTTCGTGGCCGTCCAGATCACCGGGGACGACACGCTCAGCCTGGCCGCCATCGGCCCGAAGGGTCACACCTTCGACTGGTCGGTCATCACGCGCTGATCACCGGCTCCTGGAAGTCGTGGAACTCCTTGAAGGTGAACGCCTCCGGTCCCGGGCCCCCGGCCCGGAGCCGCGCCAGCCGGGCCATCCCCTCCGCGAGGTCGGGAAGCTCCCCCTCCGGCACCCACCACATCACGCTGTACGGCTCCGCGATCCGCTGGAACCACTCCCGCCGCCGCTGGAGCACGGCCAGGTGCCGCGACCGGTAGACGAAGTTCCAGAGCGTCTCCCGCGACTCCCAGACCGAGAAGTTGATCACGAGGTCGTCGCCGTAGTCGTGCCGCACGGTGTCGGTGGGGTCGTCCCCGCCCTTCAGCCGCCAGACGAACCCGGGCGCGGCGTCGGAGAGCGTGTTGACGGGTTCCAGCAGGGCGACGAAGTCCGCCAGCTGGGGGGTGTCGAGGGGGGCGAGCAGATGCGCGACGTTCAGCTGGGCCAGATGCATGCCCCCAGCATCCCCAGCGGCCATCTCTATGTCAATTCTTATTGTTTTTAGAGTCGATCCTTCTTTGCCACGACCACGCAGCACTCCCCCGGCCGGGGATCCAGCTCGGCGATCGCGCCGCCGCCCAGCAGCCCCTGGCAGAGGGACAGGTTCATCGAGCACACCAGCAGCGGATGCTCCTCGGCCAGCACGTGGAAGGGGCAGTTCCGCAGCCGCAGCACCCCGTCCTCCTCGTACGGCTCGTAGCCCTGGCGTGCCAGGATCTCCCGTGGCGACGCGTCCGGGTCTGCGGCGGCCAGCTTCCGCCCCGCCCGCCGCGCGGCCTCCTCGGCCAGCTCGTCGCCGCCCAGCAGGTCCACCACCTCGGCCAGGATCAGCGCCACCGTGCGGTAGTCCCGGGGCGGCAGGCTGACCAGGTGCTCGGCCGGCGCCCGCCGGTACACCTTCGCCGGGCGGCCGCTCCCCGGCCCGGTCCGCTCCCCCAGCCGCCTGAACTCGGCCGTCAGCAGCCCCGCGTCGACCAGCTTGTCGAGATGGAACGCGGCCAGCCCCCTGGCCACCCCGGCCGCCTCCGCCGCTTCGGCCCGCCCGACCGGCCGCCCCAGGCCGACCACGAACCGGTACAGCTCCCGCCGTACGGGGTCGCCCAGCAGCGCCACCGCCTCATCACTGTCCACAGCCGGAGTGTACGGAAACGCGGAAGCCCTCCTCCCCGGCGAGGAGAGGAGGGCTTCCAGCGGAACGATCAGACGGCGCCCAGGACGTCCACCACGAACACCAGGGTGTCGGTGCCCTTGATGCCGCCCTGCGGGTTGCCCTCCTTGCCGTAGCCGAGCTCCGGCGGGATGGTGATCACGACGCGGCTGCCGACCGGCACCCCGGTCAGGCCCTGGGACCAGCCCTTCACGACCTGGTTGAGCGGGAACTGGGTGGCCTCGCCGCGCTTCCAGCTGGAGTCGAACTCCTGGTCGGTGCCCCAGATCTTGCCGGTGTAGTGCACCATGACCGTCTGGTTCTCCTTCACCTTCGGGCCCTCGCCCTTGATGACGGTCTTGACCACGAGGTCCTTCGGCGGCTGCGCGACGGTCTTGGTGGTCAGCGTGGGGGCCTCCTCGCCGCCCGGGTTGACCAGCTTGACGCCCTCGATGCCGGGGTCGGCGGCGGTGCCCACGGCGGCCTTGGCGGCGGCCGAGACCACGTCGATGACCAGCACCTGCGAGGTCACCGCGAAGTCGGTGCCCTGCTGCTTGGCGTTGTCGATCATGGCCTGGTCGAGGCTGTCCTTGGCGATGACGACCAGCACCCGGCCGCCGGGCTTCATGCCGACCAGGCCGTCGTGCAGCGTCTTCGGGAGGTTCTGGTTGATCGGCACGAACTCCGGCGTGCCCTTGTCGTACGCCGAGCCGACGACCTTGTTCTCCTTGCCGTCCCACGTGTACACGCTGACGTTGGCGACCAGCGTGTCGCCGTCCTTGGCCGCGGTGCCGTCACCGGGGACGATCACGCGGGAGGAGGAGTTGAGCGCCGGGTTTCCCTCCGGGAAGGTGACCTTCGGCATGACGCCGGAGGCCCCCTCGACCTTGATGTTCTTGGCGTCGCCGAGCGGCCCGGCCAGCGTGGCGGCGGGGGCGGCGGAACCGGACGCCGAGGCTCCCGACGCGGACGCGGTGGCGGCGGGCGAGGCCCCGGTGGCGGTCTTCTGGGCGGTGCCGCACGCGACAGCGGTCAGAAGCAAGGGAAGAGCGGCGGCGGCGAAGGCCGTGCGGCGGCGCATGATGGGAATCCTCAGGACGGAAGCAGAATCGGACAGCGGAAACGAGACAGCGGGCTCGCGTCACACTACCCGAACCCGCTGTCTGGATGCTGTAAGGAGATCACATCCCCGCGATC
>NZ_BOOA01000108.1 GCF_016862995.1 Acrocarpospora phusangensis | reverse complement strand
CGGGATATCGGTGCGCAGCCACGACGGCAGCAGCTTCTGGACGGCGGGCAGCGCCATCACCCGGGCCAGGCCGCCGGCGACGGCCAGGGCGCCGGCCACCCACGGCAGCGCCTCCGGGATGCCGGCGGCCGCCACGATGGCGGGCAGCGCGACGGCCAGGCCGGTGCCGGTCTGCAGGATGGTCCGGATGGTCTTCTTGTTGGCGTTGGACAGCGACATGATCACTCCCTCAAATCAGGGCGGAAAACCGGGATCCGCCGGCCCCCGGCGGTCAGCTGGCGGGGGCGGTGGTCGTGGGCGACGGGCTGGCCGCCGGCTTCACGGTGCAGGAGTAGGTCCACACGTCGTCGGTCGTGGCCGAGCGGTTGCAGGTCTCGGTACGGTCCGGCCACTTCCACACGATGGTCCTGGCGGACCCGACCGGGTGGATGACCTTGGTCTCGGTGTCGCGGCACTTGCCCCATCGGGACTTGGGCAGGTTGCCCTTCTCCAGGGTGCGCTTGAGGCCGGTGCGCTCGTTGACGCAGTCGGCGATGGCGACCAGGTCGGCGGCCGCCGTGGCGGTGGCCACGGCCTGGGCGGCGGCTATCGCCGGGTCGGCGGCCGCGGTGGAGGCGCGGGCGGGAGTGACCGCGGTGGCCACCAGCAGCAGCGCTGTGACCAGCAGAAGTGCGGCCAGCGCCGCGCCGATCCGCTTCATGATCATGGTTCAGTCCTCTCGGGGGTTCCATACATGGGTGACCACCCAGGTCTCCTCGTCCACCACGGCGGTGGCGGGGATGCCCGCGGCGATCTGGATCTGACGGCACGCGGCCGCTGACCGCGGGCCGTACAGCTCGTCGACCGCCAGGCCGCGCACGTGCCGGCGGGCGGCCTCCTGCCAGGCGCCGACGTCGGCGCCCTCCATCAGCGGCTTGGGCGGCGAGGTCTGGCGCAGGTCGCGCTGGAAGAGGGGGAATCCGTCCCGCATCGGCAGCGGCTCGCCGGCCTCGCCCTCGGCGAGCAGCCGGGCGACGGCCGTACGGAAGGCGCCCATGCTGATCGAGTGCGGATCGGGCTTGCTCGCGTTGACCTCGCGGTGGCCCTTGGCGGCGGCCGCCGGCAGCTCGAACTCCCGGCACAGCTCGGCGACGAGCTGGTGGTAGGCGTCCACCTGTACGGCCGGCCACGGCTGAGACCCGTCGTTTTCGGCCTCAATGCCGATGCTGAGCGCGTTGCCGTGGTTGGCCGACGTGGTCGGCGCGTTGTGCCAGGCCCGGCCCGCGGCGATCACGTAGATGCGGCCGGACCGGCCCAGGCCGTACTGCGACAGCGGCCCGGCCAGATCCTTCCGCCCGTTGCGGACCACGCCGAGCGAGGGGTAGTCGCCGCTCCCGGCCGGGCCGGCGGTGTGATGGCAGACGATCCCGCGCACGGCGATGACCGGGCCGTGCCCGCGGGTCCGCCATCCCGGGACCTCGACCACGGGATAGTCGGTGCGTTTGGCGACCTTGGCCAGCTGGGTCAACCACGGCATGAGGGCCTCCTGGTGTCTCGTTCGGCCCCCGCTGGGGCGCGCAGAGGTGGGATGACTCGCGCGGACCGTTGGGCGGCTATCCCCCCGGAGGTCCGATTCCGAGGCCGCGACCGCCGCGGCGCCGGCAGCGGATAGATCGGACAGGTGCGCGGTCAGGTGCGGGTGAGCAGGGCGGCCAGGCCGAGCAGCACGGTGGCCGCGGTGAGCATCAGCCCGATGATGGTCAGCAGCCGTTTGCGCGCGGCCTCGGCCTCGGCCTTGGTGACGTAGCCCTCGCGCGCCTGGTCGATCTTGTCGACCCGGCCCTCCAGCTGGGCGTGCCGCTGGTCGGAGTGGTCGAGCCGCTGGATCACCAGCAGCAGCTGGCCATCGGTGCGCGTGAAACCGACCTCGACCAGGCGCCGGACGTCGGAGACTCCCGTGGCCAGGCCGGTCACGGCGGCCGCCATCCCGGGGTCGGTGACCGGGACCAGGCGGACCTCGGCGGGCAGCTCGGCGTGGTCCATTACGGGACCAGCCTGGTGACCCGCAGCAGCGACCCGGTCAGGACCTGGTTCGCGGTGCCGTTCGAGGTGACCTGGGCCCACTGCAGCTGCAGGTTGCCGGCGGTGCCCCCGACGTTCAGGGTGCCACGCAGAGCCGCCGCGAAGGTGAAGCTTGCCCCCGAGCAGCCGCACGACTGTGTCTGGGCCAGCGTGCGCACCTCGCGCATCACCTTTCCGGAGTCGGATGTGCCGGTCCAGTAGGCGTCGCTGTACCAGTCCAGGGTTGCGCCGGCGGGGGCGGTCCACCCGAACTTCATGTCGGCGAGGTCCTCGCCGAAGTACTTGACCAGGGAGTCCACCAGGTAGCGGGTGTTGGCCGCCACCGGCAGCAGCAGGTGGTCATCGTTCTGCATGACCGTGCTGGACGCGACCGACTCGTCGGCCGCTTTGATCACGTGGTTCTGCTGGACCGCGTACCGGTTGAGGTCTGCCGAGGCTAAAACCTCGCCGACCGTCCACGTCTTAAAGGCCACGCCTGCCTCCTATGCGGGGTGATCGGGCCAGGCCCATCCGGGCGAGCCGGTCCGGCGGATCTGACGGGTGACGACGCAGAATCCGCTGTCGGTGCGGACCTGCACGTTCGGGTTGGGACTGGGCAGCGGCACCGGCCGGACGGGGCAGCCGGGCGCGCACTGGTGTCCCGGGACGGTCTCGGCCACGCATTCCTCGCCCCACACGTTCGGGTCGGACAGGTCGATCTCGACCACGGTCACCACGGCCGGTTCGGGCGGCTGCAGGCACTCACTCCGGTAGAGCACGCGCTCGCCCGGCGCCGGTAGCCGCCAGCCGCCGGCCGGGTCGGGGATGGCCGGATGGGTGTCGAGCGAGCAGTCATGCACCGGCTGACCGCTCACGCGGACGTGCCGGTCATGCGCTGTTCCAGCTCGGCCAGCTCGGCGAGCAGCTCGGCCCGCCGCGCCTCCAGCGGGTCGGCCACCGGCCGGTCGTCGGGGCCGAGCACGACCCGCACCAGGTACTCCCCGGCCTCACGGTGAGCGTCGGTTTCGAGGATGTCGGCCGAGATGATCGAGCCGTCCAGGGTGGGGTCCTCGGCCGCCAGCGCCAGCGCGGCCGCGCTGGCCTGCTCGATGGCGGTTTGGCGTGGCACGCTCGCCGGGAAGCCGTGCTTGTAGATGTGCATGAGGTCCTCCGGGGCTGTTGGCGGGCCGTCAGGCCAGGGCGGTGTTGTCGAGCTGGCCCAGGTCGGGATCGTCCAGAACCAGCAGGTGAACGGTCTTGCTGGCCGACTGGAACGCCCAGGTGGTCCGCCAGTCCTTGGGCTTCCACTCGTGCTCCATGCCGCGGATCCACACATCCCGCTCGATCGGGTCGCCCCCGCCGGGGGGCCGGCGGATCACAGTGATGCGGTCGCCGATCTCGCGGCCCAGCGCGTGGGGGTAGAGCAGGTCCGGCGAGTGCGGCGGCTCGATGATCATGGAGTCGAAGTGGAGTTCCGGATCGCGGGAGATGGAGACGATCCAGGCCGCGTAGCCGAGCGCGTCGCTGTCGGACTCCATGATCAGGTTCGTCTTCTCATACGGTTGTTCGAGAAAGCGTTCGATGGATGCGGCATCCTGGACGACCTGTACGGTGCCGCCCACGCGGCCGATGCGGGCCAGGTTGACCAGCTGCTCGTCCGAATAGCGGTTCTTCAGGCCGTCGTACTTGTAGGGCAGCTCGCCGGGCAGGTCGCCGAACACGCCCTGGGGCAGGTTGCTGCGGTCCTCCAGTACGGAGGCGAACCGTCCGCGGAAGACGACCCGTCCGGCGCCGTCGATGTACAGCTCGCCGATGTCGCTGTCGGAGGTGAGCTGCAGTTCCTCAAGAGCTTTGCCGCCCAGGCTGGTCTCCTGGACGGTGACGTTCCCGACACCGATGATCCGGTCGGTGGCGGGCCAGTCGATTCCGTCGAGAATGCGGTGGATCCGCGCGCCGGACATCTCGCCGGCGCCCACCGGGGACAGCAGCGCCTCACGGTCGGCCTTGGCCAGCACCTTGAACGCGTCGGTGCACAGCGCCACGGCCTGACTGTCGGGGTCCTCCCAGGTGATGTCCCAGTCGTCGATGTAGCCGCGGAACAGGTCATAGGTGATGCCGTCCCAGGTCGCCCGGATGCGGACGGCCCGCATGGGGGTCACCTGGGTGATCCCGGCCGCCACGTACGGGCCGTCCAGGTTCTCCGGGTCGAACCGCCGGTCGCGGTTGTCCAGGACCAGGGAGGCCTTGCCCGGCTCGTAGCGCAGGATCGGCGAGGTTGCCCGGCTGACCCCCCGCTTGATCTTGAAGGATCTGAGCCATGGCGTGACGTCGACCCACACTTCCGGCGCCGCCAGCGTGGCGGTGTCGAGTTTGCCGCGCGCGGGGTCGTCCAGCGTCATGATCGTGCCGATGGCCGCGCCGGCCGGGAAGGACATCTCGGCGCTGATGATGGGATCAGTCATCGTTGCTGGCCAGCCTTCCGCCGCCGCGCCGGTAGGCGGCCAGGGCCTCGTTCAGCTCGCGCCCGACCGAGCCCTTATCGGCGGTCGGCGGGACCTGGATCGTGGCGTAGATGATCTGGGTGACGCCCCCGCGCCCGGCCGGGGCCATGACCGGCTCATCGCGCAGCGGGGACACCTTCGCGCCGGCCTGCAGGCTCAGCAGCTCGGGGCCGCGCTCGCCGACGATGGCCAGGCCGGACCGCTGGATGATGCCGCCCTCGGCCAGCAGCGGGATGTTCGGCGTGTCCAGCGAGAAGCCGCCCACCCGGCCGATGCCCGGGATGTCGATGGCCGGGATGGAGATCGAGAAGTTGTTCCACTTCTCGATCAGCCAGTTGATCGCCGACTTGAACGCGTCCTTGATCCCGTCCCACATGCCGCTCGCGACCTTGGAGATGCGGCCCGGGATGGAGGTGAAGAAGTCGATGATCTTGTCCCACCAGCCCTTGAGGGTGGTCCACACCGCCCCGGCCCCGTTGCCGATGCTGTCCCACACGCTCTTGATCGCGGGCCACAGCGTGTCGGAGAACCAGGCCCCCACGGCTTTGATCTTGTCCCAGACGGCCTGCCACGCGCTGGTCACGATGTTGCGGAACGTCTCGCTCTTGTTCCAGGCCAGCACGACGATCGCGACCAGGGCGACGATGGCGATGATGATCAGCCCGATGGGGTTGGCCATCATGGCCACGTTGAGGGCGGTCTGGACGACCGTCCACACCTTGGTGGCGGCCACGATGACCAGCACGATGGCCACCAGCGGGCCCAGCACGATGCCCAGGGTCTGCACCAGGCCGGAGTTCTGCTCGATCCACCCGGCCGTGGCGGCCAGCGCCGTGACGAGTCCCTCTTCCAGGCCGCGGCGCAGGGCCTCGACCTTGGCGCCGGCGGACTGTTCGAGGGACTGCCCGGCCCGGTCGGCCGCCCCGCCGACCGAGCCGAGAGCGGCCGTCGCGGTCGACAGGTTCATGGCCGACAGCGCGCCGGCCATGTCCTCGGCCTTGGTGCCGAACAGAGCGATCGCCGCGGCGTTCCGGTCGGCCGGGTCCTTGATCCCGCGCAGCCGTTCCAGCACGGTGCCGAAAGCGGCGGCCGCGGTCGGGCCGCCGGCGGCGAACTTGTCGACCATGTCCTGCGCGGACAGGCCGACCGCGGTGAAGCCGGCGCGGACCCGTTCCCCGCCCGCCACGGCCTCGATCGCGAATTCCTTGATCGTGTCGGCGACCACGTCCGAGTCGCGGGCGCCGGCCTGCATGGCCTGGGAGATCAGGCCCAGGGCCTGCTGCCCGGACAGGCCCATGGACCGGAACTGCGTGCCGTACTCGTTGACGGTGTCCAGCAGGTCCTGGCTCTTGTTGAGGCCCTTCTGGGTGGCGGCCTGCAGCAGGTCGAAGGCCTCCTCGGCGCTGCCGGCGATGCCGGTGCGCAGCATCTGGGAGACCGCGGCCGAGACCCGCCCGGCGTCCTCTTCCATGACCGCACCCAGGTTGGCGATCTTGGCGGCCACGTCGTCGATCGCCTTCGCGCTGGCGTCCGGCGCGACCAGGCCGTTCTGGATCGCGCCCCGGATGGCGGCGTTGCCGGTCTCGATCGAGTCGACCACGCCGCGGCTGTAGAGGCGGCCGGAGGCCTCGCCGAGGGTGGCGGCCATCGCGGGCCCGGCGCCGAGCTGGGCGGCCAGCAGCGCGTCCGACTTGGACCTCTCCAGCGCCTGGCCGACGCCGGCGGCCAGGGCGGCGCCGATCGCCACGCCCGCGACGGCGGCGTGCCCCTTGATCTTGTCGAAGGTCGCCGACGCCTGGTCGCGGGCCAGGATGTTGAACACCAGGGACGTATCGGACACCGCTCACCTCCCCCGTTTGCTGGCCTGGGCCGCGGCCTCGGCCTTGCGGTTCAGCTCGTCGATGTAGTCGCAGGCGCGCTCCAGCTCCTCCGCGGTCAGCAGGTCGCGCTGCTCCCACGGGCGGATGTGGAGGACTTCGGAGATGACTAGGGCGTAGCGCTCGCGGCGCTCTTGGAGGGGGCTTTTCCCTCCGGCTCCTCGTCGCGCGCCTCGGCCTTGGCCATGGCGTCGGTGATCTCCGCGTCCAGGGCGGTGAAGATCTGCTCGCGCTGGTCGTCGGGCAGGTTGGCCTTGGCCACCCGGTCGCGGATCGCCTGCAGCTCGGCGACGCTGTGCTCCACCAGGACCTCGCCGGCCAGGAAGTCCGGCGTGTCCTCCCAGCGCAAGCTGAGGTGCTCGCGCTTGAGCAGGTGCCACAGCAGCACCCGGCGGGCGCGCATGTTCCCCGACTGCACGGCGGCCTGCCAGGCGTCCCAGTTCTGCCCGTACCGCTTCTCGATGATCTCGGCCTCGCTGGCGCGGATCTTCGTCGGGTCGAACGTCCAGCGCTGGGCCTGGCCGGTCTCTTCGGGGGTGTACGTGATGTACATGGGGGCGCTCTCCTTATCGTCGTTGCGTGCTGGCCGCGATCCTGGCGGCCGCGTCTTCCATGGCCTTGTGCACCGCGGTGCGGAACTCGCCGCGCCGCCGCTCTAACGGGTCGTCGAAGTAGCCCGGCTTGCCCAGCTGGACCACCCACAGGCCGGTGCCGAACACCGGCCGCCGCCAGCCCTTCGCGCTGTTGAGCCGCTTGGGCGCGTGCCGGAACCCGCGCACCGCTTCGGTACGGCGGGCCCGCACCCGAGCGCCGGTCTGCCGGCCGGACAGCCGGGCCTCGGCCTTGATCTTGCGGGCGACGGCGGGGCGCAGCGGCTCGCCGTCCGCCGGCAGGCCGCCGGACCCGATCGACATCAGGCCGGCCTTGATCTCGCCGACCGCGGGCTGCAGCGCCTGGCGCAGCTCCTTGGCCAGGTCCCGGCGCAGTTTCTTGCCGTCCGCCTCGCGGCCGAGGGCGCGGGCCAGCGCCTGCAGGGCCTGCTGGTCTGCCGAGAGTTCGATCACAGCGGCCTACGCGACGGCCCGGTCGATCACGCCGGAGGTGGGGTAGGTGACGTCCAGCTCGGCGACGTCGCCGACCGCGCCGTTGATCGGCTTCCACTCCTTGATCAGGATCTTGCCGCTGTACTCGGGGTTGTTCGCGCTGGCGGCGGCGTTGCTGGCGCGGACGGCGAAGTCCTGCGGGGTGCGGGTGAGGAACAGCGCCCACATGATCGAGTCGAGTTCGGCGGCCGCGTAGTCGTTCTTCAGGCCCAGCGCCAGGGCGCCGGACGCGAGTCCGCCCGTGACTTCCTTCCAGCCGAGCGAGGCGTAGGTGGTGACTTCCTTCTCCTCCACCTCCGCCGTCAGCTCGATCTTGCTGCAGCGGTCGGACAGATCATTGGCGGCGATGGTCAGGTGAGCGGCGAGCAGCACCATCGTGGGCATGAGGGACCTCCTCGTTCGGGTGGATCAGGCGATGCCGAGGGCGGCGGCGAACAGGAATGACGGGGCGGTGCCGGTGATGGTCCAGGCGATCCGCCACCACGTGTCGGTCACCGGCCCGGCCGTCGACGCGATGAACTGGCCGCCGCGTACGGTGGCGGCCGCGAACGTGGCCCGGGTGGTCGGCGTGGCCCAGGTGTTGTCGGCGTCGGACTCCACCCGGGCGGTGATGGTCGGGGTGTCGGTGCCGGCGATGGACAGCACGTGCAGGGCGGCGAACATGCGCTGTCCCTCGGCCAGGGCGCCGAGGTTGAGCCCGGTCCCGGTCCCGGTGGCGGTGCGGGGAGTGCCCGGCGGGTGGGCCGCGGTGCCGCGCAGCAGCGGCGCGCTGCCGCTGCCGGACGACTCCCATGGGGCGACTTCGCCGACGCCCTCGCCGAGCTTGTAGCTGCCGCGCAGCACGTCGGTGAAGTAGGCCAGCTCGCCGACGTCGGCCGATTCGGGGCAGACGGTCCAGGGGTGGCGGGTGCGGCCGGTCAGCTCGGCCCAGGTGGCGTCGTCGACCTGGCCCGGGTCGCCGGCCTGCCACTGCCCGGCGCCGGAGATCTTGGTGGCGAACAGGGAGCCGATCACCTCTTTCCACCCTTCGGAGGCGTAGTTGGTGGTCGGCTTCTCCTCCAGCTCGCAGGAGAGTTCGATCTTGTTGGACTGGCCGGTCAGGTCGGCGCCGCCCGTGAACAGCCGGCAGTTGAGCAGGACGAACCCCGCCATGGTCAGCCCCTTCCGTAGACGTGGACGATGAGTTCGGCGCCGTAGAACTGGACCTCGCCGACCTGGTAGAGCCGGTAGCCCTGCACGCGCCGCAGGTGCAGGTCATCGGCCAGGCCTCCCAGCGCGGGCTCGCCCGGCGCGCCCCGGGCCGCCATCAGCGCGGCTTTGACGCTGTACTCGCCGGACCCGGCGAGGTACTTGTCCAGCAGGGCCTGCCCGGACCGGTCGTCGGCGCGGGAGACCAGCAGCCGGCAGGTGACCTGGATCTCGTCCATGCCTCGGCCGAACGTCTTGTCGAAGTCGATCTCCACCTCGCCCGCGTAGAACGCCGGCGGTGGGACCACGTCGGGCACGAAGCCGAAACAGTTCAGCGACGGGATCGGCGTACGGACCGCGTCGGCGAGCGCCTTGCGGATCTCACCCGGCTCCACGTCAGGCCATCCCGGGCAGCTCGTACGGGCCGACCATCGCGCGCACGTCCGGGTCCAGGTGCGGCAACCGGATCAGCCCCCACTCGGCCGAGCCGGCCACGCCCTCCGGGGAGGAACTGCGCCGGTACAGCCGCATCGCCTGCAGGTGCGCGGCCTGCTGGATGGTGGCCGGTTTGACGGGCCAGCCCCACCGGGTGGTGATGCGGACCCGGCCGGTGCCGGTCGGCCAGCTACCGCTCGCCAGCAGCAGTCCGGTGACGGGCTTGCCCTGGGCGAGCGCGTTCTCCGGCGCCAGCTCGTAGCCCGTCACGGCCGTCCAGGTGTTGCCGCGCCCGGTCTCCACCACCAGGTCGCCGACGTCGCCGATGTCGTCGACCAGGAGTGTCTGGCCGTCCTCATCGATGAGCACGCGACCGCGCGTCCGGAACGTCCTCGCCGAGGCAACCTCATCGAGGTAGAACCGCCGGCCGGTCTCGTCGTCGATCTTCCGGCACGCCGCGGTGATCGCCCGGGAGATCAGCACGTCCCGCTCGGTGTCGGTGATCTGCAGGTCCTTGCGGACGATCTCCAGATCGGCGTACTCGTCGTGGAGCATCAGGCCGTTGCCCTGCCCGGCGTCCGCCGCCCGCGCGGCTTGGCCGAGGCCTGCGCCTGGTCGCCCGCGCCGTCGCCCGCGCCGTCACCGGCGGGCGGTTCGGCCGGGGGCGTCGGCGCCTGGTCGCCCGGGCCCCCGTTCGGCTGGACCGGCGGCTGCACCGAAGGCGCGGGCGGCCCGGCCGGGCCAGGGTCCGCGGCCGCCGGGTCGGGGCCGGTCCAGCCGCGCAGCGCGAGCTGCTCGTCGACCAGGGCGACGCGCTCGGCCATGCCGCGCTGCCGGTAGCCGTCGCGCTCGCGCAGCAGGCCCGCGATCATCGTGTCTTCGGTCTGCGGTTCGCTCATCGGTTCCTCACTCACTGGCTGATTCGCCTCGCAATCGCGGTGGCACGGCCGGGTGCACACGCACGGCCAGCCGGGGGTGGCGTTGTAGCACCACTCGCAGTAGGGCTGTTTCGGGGGCAGGGCCAGGACCCGCCGCACCCGGCGGGTCCTGGCGGCTGGATCAGGCACCCGTGAAGGTCGGCGTGACCAGGCCGGTGCCGGCGATCTTCCGGGCGTGCGGCTGCCGCTGGAAGGTGAAGGCGTAGAAGCCGTACACCACCAGGAGGATGCCGAGGTTGGCGGCCTTGGCCTGCTCGGCGCGGATGTAGACCGGCGCGTCGGGGTCCTCCCACAGGTGGCACTCCTGCCGGTCCACCGTGTAGATCTCGTCTTCGTTGGTCCCGGCGCCGAGGTTGACCGCGATGTTGTTGTCGACGATCACCGGGGTGCCGTTGGGCAGGATGCCGCGCACGCCCCGCCCGTAGGTCTCGGCGTAGTTCGCGCCGAGGGTCTGGGCGACCACGCCGGGCTGCGTGATCAGCGGGTAGCTGGTGCCCATCGCGTTCTGCATCCAGTACCAGCGGCGCGAGTGCATGACCGCGAGGTTGTCGCCGGAGGCCTGGTCCAGCAGCGCGCCCTCCACGCCGGACAGGGCCTCGATCACCCGCGGGTACAGCTCGGCCGTGGTCGGGCTGGCGTCGGTGTAGGTGACCGCGGTTGCCGCGTTGGTCAGGCCGACCGACGCCACGTTGATCATCGTGCTGTCCAGCCGCGAGGCGTACGCGCGGAACAGGTCGCCCAGGACGACGTCCTCCACGCCCGCGCCGCGCTCGGTCGCCTGCCGGGATACGGTCTGCTGACCGGCGGCGGTGCGCACCGGGACCGACAGGACGGTGTCGTCCATGTTGGTCTCGCTGGCCGCGTCGTTCTCGGCCGCCTGGTTGTCGGCGCTGGATCCGGTGGTGATCCGGGAGATCTCCACCGTCATGCCCTGGGCCGGCAGGATGTGCGGCCGGCACGCGTCGGCGAACGGCCTCGCCGTGCGCGCCAGCGGCGCGTACATGTCGGTCAGGTACTGGGGGATGACGAGGCCGGTGAACTGGCCGGTACCGACCGCGCGCTGCTGCTGCCCCTGCAGCTGCTCGGCGCGCTCGACCTGCTCCTCCTGCATGTGCCGCGCGAGCCGGTCACGCGCGGCGTAGTCGCCCATGAACGCGGCGACCACGTCGTTCTGGAAGCGGGCGCCGCGCCGGTCCAGGTCGGGCCGGTAGGTGCGCTCCTCGGCGCCGACCCGGGCCACCCGGTCATAGGCCGGCGGCCGCGCGCCGGTCTCGGTCGACCGCGCGGCCAGGGCGGCGATCTCCTCCTCCCGCCGCTGCTCGGCCTCCAGGCCCTCCAGCTCCTGCTGCCGGCGGGTGACCTCGGCGTCGGCCGCGTCGCGCGCGGCGGCGCGCTCGGCCACGGCCTCCTCGGTCAGGTTCGGGTCGGAGCGCAGCGCCATCAGCGCGTCCTGCGCCTGGGTGCGGGTGGCGATGGCGGTGGCCAGCGCCCGGCGGGCGTTGGCGATCATCTCGGCGAGCGTCATAGCTCGGTTCTCCTTACTCTGTCGACGGTTGATCCAGACGCCCGTGTCCAGGTCAGACGGCCGTCCGAGGCGTGAGCGCCGGGCGGTCTCGTGCGCGCAGAGCGGGGCAGTGCAACCCGCGCGGGGCGGGTGGTCAGGGGCGGGGCGAGTATTCGCCCCGGGTGATGCGGTCGCACAGAATGCGCACGTCGTCCCAGAGGGCGTCTTCGGCGGGCGCGAAGTAGTGCCGGATGCCGGCGACGATCGCGGCACGCTCGGCCGTCACGGCGGCCTGCACCGCGGCCGCCACGGCGGGCGGGACGGCGGGCGTGCTCATCGGGCGAGCGCGTGTTCCAGCAGGGCGCGGGCGCGGCTGGTCGCTGGCGGCGCCGAGCGCATCCCGGCGTCGGTGTGCGGGTTGGCGCCGTACCCGACGATCGCGACGTCGCCGCGGTGGATGTCCACCCGGGTGATCCGGTACTCGGTGTAGTCCGGGCTCCACTGCCCTTGTTCGAGCCGGAACGCGAACGACATCTCATCGATCAGCCCGGCCCGCAGCTTGGGGGCGATGTAGGCCACGTCGTGGTCGGTCGGGTCCAGCTCGGGAGCGCGCACCGACAGACCGGTGTCGTCCTCGGCCAGGATCAGCGACCCGGTCGTGGTGCGGGCGATCCGGCGCAGCTGGTCGTGGGCCAGCACCAGCGGCACGTCCAGGTCGGCGCGGGCCAGCGACTCGGCGGCCGCGCCGAACGACACGATCTCGGTGTACGGCCCGTACCAGTCCCACATTTCGTAGCCGGCCTCGTAGACCGAGGCGTGGCCGGTGAACTCCAGCAGGCCGCCGCCGGACGGGGACTCGCGCAGGGCCAGGGTGGCCGGGACGCGGGCGACCGCGCGGGATCCGGCGGCCTCGGCCGAGCGGCGATGCGAAGGCCGGTCGGCGCGCTGGCGTACGTGCTGGGCGCGGGCGGCCGCCGCGGCGGCGCGGGTGATCAGGGTCATGATGTCGCTCCCGATGTCGCGGTGGCGGGCGTGGTGCGGGCAGCCCCGAATACGCGGTCGAACTCGGCCAGCTGCTCCTCGGTCAGGGGTGGCAGGTCGTCCAGCGCCCTGGCTTCGTTCGGGGTGAGGGTCCGGGAGTTGATCCGCGTCTGCAGGGTTCTGGCGCGGGCCTCCGGGTCCATGGACAGCAGCGCGCCCCGGTTGAGCTTCACGAAGCGGGGGCCGGGGACCAGGCCGCGGGACAGGGCCTGCTCGCGCCGGCTCACCGCGGGCCCCAGGTTCATGATCAGGAACTGGAGATTCCGCTGCGTGATGCTCGCGTAGGTGATGCTGCCGCCGGAGACCGCGGCGTCGATCATGTCGCTGGGGCATCCGAAGAATCGGGCGATCTCGGTCAGTGTGAACTCGCGCGCCTCAATGAACGCGGTCTGCGCGGCCACGGCTTGGATCGGTTTGAACTCCCAGTCGTTGCCGTGCACGAACAGGTCGCCGGTCTGCACCGCGGCCTTGAAGTGGTCCTTGGCGACCTGGGCCTCCGCCTTGTTGATCTTCTTGGCGGTGTTCTTCAGCTCGGCCAGCGGGATCGCGCCGCCGGCGAACCAGTCCCGGGCGAACTGCTGGGCGTTGAGGCTCTCCTCGATGCTCCACGCCGCGTACGCCACGGGCGACAGACCGAACGGGAAGCCAGCCAGGGTGAACTGCTTCTCGTGCCAGATCTCCCACGGGTCGTACGGCGTCCCGGCAACGATGTACTTGGTGATCGTGGCGCCCTTGGCGCGCACGGTGATGTCTGCCAGGGACAGCAGGTCGATCCGCGCGGGCAGGCCTCGCCCGTCCGGGCCGATCACTCCGGACCGCTCGGTGATCAGACCGAACGCGTTGCCGGCGCGATCCAAATCGACCTGGGTGGAGTACAGCCACTCCTGCATGCCGACCTGCTGGCCGCCGGGGGACACCAGGACGGGCGGCTTGGGTACCTCGGCCTGTACGCCGTTGATCACCCGGTACACGTCGACCGGCATCGTGGACAGCAGGTCGGCCCGCAGCCGCAGGCATGCCCATACGGCGCTGTGCCGCATCGCGGTGTCGTTGGTGACCACCGCCCGGGACCCGGTCCGCAGTCCGCGGCTGGCGGCCAGCAGGTCCTCGGCGCTCATCACGCTTGCCGTACGGAACAGCTTGGCCAGCGCGGTCAGCCTCGACCACACACCCATGCGCCTCTCCCTCATCCGAACGAGTCGGCCACGTCGTAGTCGTCGACCACCAGGTGGGCCCGGGTCTCGAAGGCCCACCGCGCGGTCGTCCCGCCCGTCAGCGGGGAGATGTTGCACGAGGAGACGCGCCGGCCCCACGCCCACGCATCACCCAGCGGCCGGGTCTTCACGCCGCGGATGGCCTCGGTGAACTGCTCCTGGCCGATGTGGCGCAGCGTGCCCTGCTTGACCGCGTCCGCGAACTGGCCGCACGCGGCCGCCACATCCTGCGCGGTCGGGATCGCCAGGTTCCCCCGCTTGGGCTTCTCGGGGTCCTCCGGCGGGACGATCCCCACTTTCTTCAGCGGCTCCAGCAGCGACCCGGCCGGGCCCTTGGTGTCCAGGCCGATGGCCACCGGATCCCACCGCTCGTTCAGCACCACCAGGCGGTCGACGACCCAGTCAGTCCCGGGCCGCATGTCGGCGATCTCGACATGGCCCAGGCCGTCCTCGCGCAGCCCGTAGACCACGATGCAGGCGAAGTCCCGCGACGGGGTGATGTCCACGGCGAACGCGACGTCGCCGGCGCGCTTGGACTCGGTGTCGACCAGCTGCTCCCACGCGTCCACGTCCAGCACGGCCGGCCCTTTGGAGGGGCGGGGCTTCCAGGCGCCGAGCCGCTCCATGCAGAAGCTGATGGGGCCGAGGCCGGACGGCTTGGCCTCATCGGCGACGAACTCGGGCGTGATCCGGATCCCCAGCGAGGGGTTGGTGGCGTACCGCAGATCGACGTCGGCGACGGCGGCCGCCACTGCGGCCGGGTCGGACAGGTCGACGTCGGCGCCCCAGTCGAAATGCGCGAGGCGGTCGGCGCCGTCCTCGCCGTCCGCGCGCAGCTCGTACGCCCACGCGCCCGGGTCGTTGGGCGGGGTGCCGAAGAACCACTCCTGCGGGTTGGGCCGGGCGCTGAGCGTGGGCATCATCGCGGCGCGCTGCAGCGCGGTCAGCTCCTGGGCCTCATCGAGCACGTTCTTGTCCCCGGAGAAGCCGCGGCCGCTCTTACCCGAGCGGGCCACGAACCGCAGCCGGGCGCCGCCGGCGCGCTTGGTCAGCTCGATGCCCTGCTCGCCGTTGGCCTGCCAGTACCGGTTCACCCGCCGGTCTAGGTCGGGGGTCTCCTCGCACAGGCCCTTGATCCGCAGGTATGCCTCCTGCGCCGTCTTGTACTCGTGGGCGCTGTGCAGGATGAGCTTCTCGCCGAGCAGGAACAGCCAGCCCAATTCGAGGGCCTCGATGATGCCGCCCTTGCCGTTCTGGCGCGGCACCCAGCACGAGCACTTGGTGGCCGCCCACCGGCCGCCCGGGAGTTCGCCGAGCCCGTGGGTCAGCACGAACTTCTGCCACCGGTCCAGGATCAGCCCGGCTGAGGCGGCTAGGTCGATTACCTCGGGGGCGGCGCTGCTGACGTAGTCCGGCCAGTTACTGACCCGCGGCGTCTGCGATCCGACGCGTCCGCCGTTCGGCGATCTCGTCAACGGCGCTCACCTCCTTCCCGCCCGGCAGGGATTCGAGTTCGGCGAGCGTCTCGCGCAGCTGCTTGGCGAGGGTCGCCGCGTCCTTGCCGATCGCGGCCTGCAGCTCGCGGGCGAGCTTGTCGCGGATGGCTTCCAGCGATGCCCGCCGGTCGCCCTCGCCGACGACGGTGGAGATGCGACGCGCCATGATCACCTCCGGGAATTCGCGCGGGGAGAGAGATGCGGAATGCTGGGCGCGGGGTCGACCGGGCCCGCCGGCTAAAAAACTGGGGCGGCCGCGGCGCGCGGAGCGATCACCACTCCTGCGAGGTCTTCAGCGGGGTCGGCACCGGCCGGTTGCCTCGCTCCTGGTTGCACTTGCGAGGTGATCCATCGCGGCCCTTGCACACCGGGCACGGGGCGCTGGATCCGTGGGCCGGGCGCATGGCGTGCGGGTCGATGGGCTGGTCTTCGTCGATCGAGATGGGCACCAGGTGGTCGGCCTGCCCTGCCCCCTCGTGCCCGCAGATCCAGCACACCCTGCCGTAGATCAGGAACATCTGGCGCCGGGCCCTGCGGTAGGGGCGACCCCCCCTATGCCGAGCTGTGCCCATGACCACCCCCGGGGGGCTATGCCGCGCTTCCGCCGAGGCGGAAGTCGGAGGGTCTGGCGAGCATGCCGCGGAAGGCGCACCAGGCGTGCAGCTGCAGGCGGCGGTCCAGGTCCTCTCCGATCGCGTCGCGCGCCTCGGCGACCCAGAGCGGGGTGTGCCGCGATTCGAGGACCTCGCCGGCGACGACGGGACCGGCGGGCGTACTGGTGTGCCAGGCCTGGCTCGCGGCCCTCATAGCCGGGTCCGGTCGAACGTGAGCAGCTCGCCGGACGCGTCGGGCTCGCCGGGCTCGTACGGCTCGTCGGGCTCGTAGACGGCGACCGGGATCAGGCCCGGTACCACTACGACGCGTACGCCGGGCAGCTCCTCGGCCAGCTGCCGCGTGATGCCCTTGACCTCGCCGAGGGTGGCGTGGAGGTTGCAGCCAACCACCAGCGTGTGCCCGGGCCGCACGGTCGCCGACCCATAGACGAGGTTGACGAGCATCTCGGTCTTGGGGATGTCGGCCATCAGCGCCTCCTCATCGCGGTGAGGGGCGGGCGCCGTTGACCATGCCGCGCGCGGCGATCGTGCGTTCCCAGTGCAGGTTCGCCTGGGGCATGGTCTCCTCGCGCGGGCCGCGCCCGGTGATCCCGCAGCTGCACGAGAACTCGATCACGCCCGTGGGCCTCCGTACGACCCATCCGTTCTCGTCGGTGCCCACGATCTGCGAGTCGGCCCGTACGACGACGTCATGGCAGTCCAGGGGTGGCAGGGCTTGGATCGCCACCTTGAAGGGCGGCTTGCGGGCGGTGTCGCCGGTATCGGGGTCGACGACCATCCGGCCCTGCGGGTCCGGCGCGTACTGGTGCACGATCATCACCAGCTGCTCGTCCACCTGGTGGATGGTGAACAGGTAGGTGCTGCCGGCGTCCACCTCGTGCTCGGCCAGCCACGCCCCCCACTCCTGCGAGTGCCAAGGCCCCCACTGCATCGCGTCGGCGACCAGGACGGGATGGCCCGGGCCGTACGCCGCGGCGTCGCTCGCCTGGGCGGGTGTGGTGCTGGTCTGCATACGCTCTCCTGGTGGGGTGGCCATCACAGGCCGGGGCCGATGGTGAGGGTGCCGACGCGCTCGGTCGGCGTACGGGGCGGGGTGTCGGTGATCCGCACCCAGATGTCGTAGACGGCCGGGGCCAGGGCGCCCACGGTGGAGCCAGGCCCCACCGTGATCACGATGAAGCTGCCCTCCCACCCGGCGGTGTGGTACTCCTCGGCGGCCGGTTCCCGGTGCTCGTCGGCCGCGATGAAAGCGACCTTGACGGGCAGGGCGACCAGGTCGGGCCCGGCCGGGATAAGGACGTCGTCGGTGGCGGTGGCCGCCAGGTGCATGCCGATCACCTCCTGCGGGGCCGGCCGAAGCCGTACGGGTGGCCGCGGGGCTCTCCCAGGCCGTGGTCACGTCCGCGGGGCCGGCCGAATCCGTGGTCGCGGCCGCGGGGCTCGCCGAGAACCACCTGGACGGGTTCGGCCGTCGCGGCGCCGTTGCTGGCGGTGTCCGTGACGGCCAGGGCGTCGGCGGCGGTGCGGGCCAGGGCGAGCGGGCCGCGGATGGCCGTGTCGGTCACGGTGAGGGTGTCGGCGGCCGCGGCCGGGATGGCGTTGGTGGCCTCCGCGCTGTCGGCGACCGAAACGGCGTCGGTGGCGGCCCGGGCGGCCGCGGTGGCCCGGGCGGCGACATCGGCGGCCGTCAGCGTGTCGCCGACGGCCCGGCCGGTGGTGAGGGTTCGCACGGCGGCGTCGGCGACGGCCAGGGCGTCGCCGGCGTTGCGTCCCCAGGTGACCAGACCCGCCGCGGCGTCGGCGACGGTGAGCGCATCGGCGGCGGCCCTGTCCAGCGGCACCGTACTGGCCGCGGTGTCGGCGACCGTCAGCGAGTCCGCGGCGGCCCGGGCCTGGGTCGCCGAGGCGGCCGCGGCGTCGGCGACGGTGGCGGTGTCGCCGGCGGTTCGTGCGGCGGTCAGCGCGCCGGCGGCCGTGTCGGCCACGGTCAGGCTGTCGGCGGCGTCGCCGGTCGCAGGGCCTCCGCCGCCGCTCGCGGCGACCAGGGCCAGCGAAGCCGTGACCACGCCCGAGCTGCTGGCCGAGCAGACCGAGTTCGGCGGGGTGACCGCGACGTTGATCGTGTTGACGACGGCCAGGCCGTCGTCGGCGGCCTCGGTGATCGTCCCGCCGCTGCCGTTGGCCAGGGTGAGAGTATCGCCGCGTTCGGTGTAGCCGGACGGCGGGCTAACCGAGGTGGACCCGGTCGACTGGCGCTCGCCGATCGCCGACAGGATGCTGCAGCCGTCGACGGTCGGCGTGACCGCCGGGTGAGCGTGCGACGAAACCGCGGTGGCGGACTCCTGCCGGAACGTCAGCGCGTTCACGTACGCGGTGCTCGGCGCGCCCCGGTAGATCTCCAGAACGGCGCTCTGCCGGTTGGTCCCGTTCATCGCCAGGACGATGTTGCCGGACTCGCTGCCGGTGCAGACGCGCGAGATGCACCGCAGCCGCAGCGAGCCCTGCGCGCTGTTCTGGCTGCCCTCCAGCGCCCACCCGGCCGGGTCGGTGACGGTGTTGCCGGTGGAGGAGGACCACCAGATGATCGCCACGTCGCCCGCGGCCGGCGCGTCCGGGCCGGTCGGCCACGCGACGTTGAGGTTGGCCGTGTTCCCGCCGGCCGTGTTCCCCGAGACGTAGTTCAGCCCCACGATCAGCCCTCTCCGCTCGCGTCCCGGATCGATCCGGAACGATCCGGAACGGCCCAGGAACAGCCCGGAACGATCCGGATCAGGACAGGGTCACGGTCTGGGTCACGGTCAGCTGGTCGCCGCTGCTGGACAGCGTCGCGGTCGCGTTGAGCAGCGTCTCGTGCACCAGGGTCCCGCTCGCCGCGGCGTTGAGCACGCCGATCTTGGCGATGGTCACCGGCAGGGCGTCGCTGCCGTTGGCCGTGAACGTCTTGGTGAGGGTGTAGGTGGAGGCGCCGCCCGTGTGGGCGTAGGTGGCGGCCGAGCGGATCAGGCCGCCGCCGCCCGTGGTGATCTCGCCGGGCAGCGTGGTGTTGGCGGCCGAGGGCGCGGTGGCGTTGGCCGACAGCGCGATGTACTCGGCGACGGCCGGGCGGCCGCTCGCCTTGCCGATGCTGTCGGCGATCATGTCGCGGCCCGCGTTGGTCATCATGGCTCAGGCCTCCGGGTCCGGGTCGCGCAGCTCGCACCCATAGTGGGCGGCGAGCAGCTCGGCGAGCGCGGGATCGGTGGAGGCCACCCAGGCCGGGGCGGCCGCGTCGGAGTGGGCGGCCCACACGCCGTTCGGTGAGGTGATCTCGCTCGCGGCTTCCAGCAGCGACGCGTCGGGCCGGATGGTCACGCTGGTGCAGCGCTTCCCGGGCAGGGCCTGCCGGTCCTCGCCCTGCACTGCTTGGCGGTTCCCGAGCCAGACATGGATGGTGGGAGACATTGGCACCTCCGGGGGGCGTGCTGATCGCGGACAGGCGCGCACCCTCAGAACGCCCGCCCGCGAAGTTTGGTGAAGCCGGCCGAGGGGGCCGGGAAACGCGGAAACCCCGCTACTCGAACGGGGTTTCGGACACGCGTGATGTGCCCCGATCATGAGTTATCCACAGGCCGGGTGTCAAGCCAGGTCAGGACGCCCGCCGGGTACGGGCCCGGCGCTGCTCGGCCGCGGCGGCCTGCCGGGCCAGCCAGGCCCACTGCTGCATCGGCCAACACGGCTTGCCGCGCCACCAGGTGCCCACATCGCGCAGCGGCGGCTCGCACAGGCCCCAGCACAAGATGGCGATCTGGTCGCCGGGCAGGGCGTGGACCTTCCAGGTGTAGCCGCCGCCGGTCGGGGACTGCGGGGACAGGCCATGGCACCAGGGGCAGACGGCGGCGACCACCTGGCCGTCGTCGGCCAGCGCCAGCGCACGCGCCACCCGGGCGGTCAGCCCGCGCAGGATCGGGGCGGCCCAGGCCAGCGTCTGCCGGTCGACCCGGTCCAGGCGGAAGGCGGCCGCGCCGAGGTAGGGGCGCGGGTCGGCCAGGCCCGAACTCGGCGGCGGGAGCGGCTCGGCGACGCCCGCGGCCTCGGCGACTGCGTCGTACAGCATGACGGCGTCGGCCAGCACGTCGGTCATCAGGTCGACGATGTCCAGCTCGATCGGCACGGGCGCCTCGCCGGGCGCCACGTCGGCCCGCTCGTGCCGCTCCATGCGGGCCAGCCAGTCCAGTTCTTCCCGCGCCTGGACCGACAGTTCGACCGCCCGCGTGCGGCGGGCCGAGCCGGGCACCCGCGCCTCCACGATCGCCGGCCACAGCACGGTCAGCGCGTCGAGCTCGGCGGCCAGGCGGTCGGCGAGCGGGCCGGGCTCGCGGTCGGGCGGGGGCCTCATCGGCCGCCGCGCACGATGGCCACGTTCTCGAACATGTGACCATTTTTGCTGATCAAGCCGAGGTTGTGATCACCCCTCGCCGGAGGGGCGGCCGGTGAAGTCGTGGCAGTGGCCGCAGTAGCCCTCGGCCACGTCGACCGGGTGGTGGGACGTGCGGCCGCAGCGGGGGCAGGTGATCGAATCACGCTGCTCGGGCGGCGGCTGGCGGGGCACGCTGGTGGCGAAGTCCGGGTAGTAGTTGCCGGCGGCGGCGACCACCTGGCCGCCGCTGTGGGAGTCGCACACCGGCAGCCACTCCCGCGCCGCCGGCACCCAGCGCCAGCCGCGCGCGGTCCGGCCGCAGCTGTAGCTGCACGGCTGTTTCCCGCCGGTCGGTTGCGGGGGCAGGGTCCGTTCGGCGGACTTCACGCGCCCTCGCTCATCGCGGCGTCCACGGCGGCCAGCACCTGGGTGAGGATGGCCACGGCCTTCTCATCGTGCAGCAGCCCGCGCTGCTCGACCCGCTGCGCGGCGTAGGAAAGCTCCCGCTGCCAGCCCGGCCGGTGGGCCAGGATCGCGGCCAGGCGGCGCTCGGCCCGGTCGACCCGCTCGCGGAGCGCGGCCACACCGGCCTCGCTCTGCACGGCCTTGAGTTCGGCCAGGTCGCCCTCGGCCCGCTCGGCGCGCAGCTGCCAGGGCAGGGCCCACTCGGCCGGCAGGCCGCCGCCGCCGGTCAGGGTGCGGATGTGGCCGACCACCGCGGTGGCGCCGGCCAGCTGGCGGACCGTGTCCTCATGCTGATCGGCGAGGGTCTTGTAGGCGCTGATCAGGCGCAGGGCCGGGCCCGCCGGCACCTGGCTGGCGGGCCGCCACATCAGCCGGGCTTCCAGCTCCCGGATCTCGTCGGGGGTCACGCGTCCATCCGTTCGTCAGGGTTTCGCAGGGTTGGTCAGGGTGGTCAGCGCCGGGCCCGGCGCCGCCCGGTCGGGGGGCGGAACGGCACGACGTTGGCGGGGAGCAGGCCCGGCAGCTCGGGCTGGACGGGCCGCAGTTTCGGGCAACCGCCCTTGATGAAGTGCGGCCTGAACAAGTGTTCGACCCTGTGCAGGTCGGGTGCCTCGGCGCCGTCCATCGAGCGGGAGACCCACCGCTGCAGCGAGTCCTTCATGACGGCCTGGTTGCCGGTCGGGTCGGGCTTGGCCTCGACCGCGAGCCGTGCGCCGTGCGCGGTGCGGGTCCAAAGGATCTGCTGCCCGCATCGGGCCGGGCAGGGCTGCAGGTCATGGCGGGTAGGGATCATGGCGGGGACCTCCCCCACGAATCATCTGCGTGAATTCCCTTCACCAACATCATCTCTTTCGAGTCGCTTATTCGCACGCGGGTTCGATCAGCGACCCAGCTCGGGCCGGATGAAGTCCAGGGCGATCCCGGCCAGCCGGTCCAGGTAGTCCCGGTCGGCGGCCAGGTCGGGCCAGGCCCAGGCGAGCGCCTCGGCCATGCCCAGCTGCGCGATGTCGGCCGGGTCCGGCAGTGGGCCCGGCGCGACGATCAGCCGGGTGCGCGTGCACCGCTCGGTGGCGACGTTGCCCAGGCGCTCAATGGCTTCCCAGCGAGGAGCGTGGAGCAGGCTCATACGGTTTCCCCTTCGCGCGGAGCATGGTTGTTCGGGCGGCCGCGGCGACGCGGGCGCGGTGGTCCGGATCGGCCGGGCCGGCCTCCCGGATGACAGTGGACGGGGCGACCCACGGCGCGTGATCGGGTTCGGGCGCGAGCAGCAGCTGGTCCAGCCGCCAGCGGGCGATCGAGGCCGGATGCTCCCCGTCGTGGACGCTGGCCAGCGTGCGGGCCAGCTGGTCGGTGCTGTAGCCCGCGATCATCAGCGCCATGATCCGGGGCGCGAGGTACCAGGGCAGCCCGGCCCGGGCCAGCAGGCCCAGGGCCAGGTCCCCGTACCGGGGCGGGTAGTGGACCATCAGGCTGAGCACCTGGCCAGGGGTCAGCCAGACATCCCCCTGGTCCCTCGGTGCCGGTAACGGCGGGAGCTTGGCGAGGTCCCGCAGCTCGCCCACGGTGCTCAGCACGGTGGCGGGGCTGTGGCCTGTGATGCGCGCGGGACTGTTGTTAACTGGTTCTATGTCGCGTTTTGCGGCATATGTTGTGACCTGCGACGATCCGGCATCCTCGCTGGGTGCGAGCCGCTCGGCCGCCGGGGACGCGTCGCGCTCGGTCGCCCGCGAGGCCGCGAGGGATGCGTCCAGCAGCGCCCACGCCTCGTGCGTGGCGACCATCCGGGCGGGCTCGGACACGGCCACGATCAGGTGCTGCCACAGGCCTTTGCCGACCTGGCGGCGGGCCTGCAGCAGCAGACCGGCCGCGGTCAGGATGCGGTTGTCGCGGCGAAGCGCGTGCATGGTCAGGCCGTAGGCGGCGGCCATGTCCTCGCGGAGCACTCCCGGCAAGGGCGGGCGAGTGAGGTACTTCTGCAGCAGGCCGATCGCGGCGTTGCTCACGTGCTGCACGGCGGAATGCCAGATGTCCAGCACGCCGAAGGACAGGACGAACGTCCCGGTGAGAGTCAATGGAGCCCCCGTGGTGACGTGCGCGCTCATCCGGCCGCCAGGGCGACCTGCAGAGCGCGGGCAAACCAGAACAGGTAGAAGACGGCGAGCGGCGCCGCCATGGCCGCGATATCGGCGCGGCCACGGCGGTAGAGCAGGCGGCTCAGGATCGCCAGGGCGATCCCCGCTCCGGCCAGTAGGGCCAGGCAGAGCGGGATCATCGGGCCTACAGCTGCACCGTGAGGTAGAGCGTGTACCGGTCCGCCTCGTCACGCCGGGGGATGAGGTTCGACTTGCTCACCACGGTGTACGTGCGCTCGGCGGCGGCCCGCATGGACTCGATCTGCTCGCGCGTCCCGATCAGGCTGACCTGCGGAAGCTTGGCGCGGGGCGCCTGGGCCCGGGCCTGGGTGGACGGGCCCG
>NZ_BOOA01000107.1 GCF_016862995.1 Acrocarpospora phusangensis | reverse complement strand
GGGAGATCCACCGCTGGGCGGGTGATCTGTGGAATCACGGTGATTTGCTTGCTTGGCCGCCCCGGAGGGCAAGAGGGTGGGTGGGTGGGGGAACCACCGCAGGGCGGGTGATCCGCAGAATTACGGCAAGAGGTGTCCGGGTCTCATGGCTCGGCGGTTGGGCCGGGACAGGCCACGGTGTAGCCAAGATCGTGAAGTTTGGGTTCTCGAACCACGAAAGGGCCCGGTTGTCCAGGCCCTTCGCAGTTCGTCGAATGCCACAACGTGCCCGGTATCACAAGCCGGGGCAAACCGTCGTGTCGTAAGTCGTAGGTCTGACCGAACCTGCGGCAGTTAGCGGCGGGCCACTTCCGGGACCTCGGCGTGCTCGCCGCCACGGTCGGGGACGAAGCGGTAACCCACGTTCCGTACGGTTCCGATCAGGGACTCGTACTCCGCGCCGAGCTTGGCGCGCAGGCGGCGTACGTGGACGTCCACCGTGCGGGTGCCGCCGAAGTAGTCGTATCCCCAGACCTCCTGCAGCAGCTGGGCGCGGGTGAAGACGCGGCCGGGGTGCTGGGCGAGGTACTTGAGGAGTTCGAACTCCTTGAAGGTGAGGTCGAGGGCCCGGCCGCGGAGGCGGGCGGTGTAGGTGGCCTCGTCGATGGCGAGGTCGCCGCTGCGGATCTCGTCGGGGACCTCTTCGGCGGCGGCCAGGGAGAGGCGGCCGATGGCCATGCGGAGGCGGGCTTCGACTTCGGCGGGGCCGGCGCTGTCGAGGATGACGTCGTCGGCGCCCCATTCGGCGGTCATCGCCGCGAGGCCGCCCTCGGTCACGATGACCATGAGGGGGCAGTCGACTCCGGTGGTCTTGAGCAGGCGGCACAGGCTCTTGGCCTGGACCAGTTCGCGCCGGGCGTCGACGAGGATGGCGTCGGCGGGCGGGGCGTCGATGAGGGCCGAGCCCTCGGCGGGGGCGACCCGCACGGAGTGCAGCAGCAGCCCGAGGGCCGGCAGCACTTCGGCAGAGGGCTCCAGGGCGTTGGTCAGCAGAAGCAGGTTACTCACGGGGCCTCCTCAGCACACGGCAGAGCGGGCCAGTTGAGCACCGCGCTGTGCGTAATCACAGGCTCGCCTCCTCCTCCGCGTCGTTCACGGAGACCGCCGGTTGGCGAATCGCCGTACAAAACACGTAGGGACCCGGTGGCTACGTCGCCCAGGTCCCGTTGCTCGTAGATTAGCCCACAGCATGTTTGCGTCCAATGTGAGTCCCCCGTGTGAACAACACTTCACGCGGAGAATCATCGTAATCCTTTGCTCACTTTGCGTGACGGAATCTGTGACAGGAGGGGCGTATGGCTACGGGAACCGTGCGTTATTGGGCTGCGGCGAAGCAGGCGGCGGGAGTGGCCGAGGAAAGTTTTGACGCGGAAACTTTGGGTGACCTTGTTACCAAAATCACAGTAAATCCTGATTTGGCTAAGGTCGTGGGGCGGTGTTCTTTCTTGATCAACGGGAGTCCGGCGGGGAAGCGGGACCCGTACACGGTCGAGCTGCCCGACGGGGCTGTGGTGGAGGTATTGCCCCCCTTTGCCGGCGGCTAGTCTGGATCGTAAAGCACGCTCCCCCGGAGGATGACGGTGCGGAAGTTACTGGTGTCGGTTCTGGTGCTGGGCATCGTGCTGGTCGTTCTCGACCGTGTCGCGGTCGTCGGAGTGCAGCGCGAGGTGGCCCGCCAGATCGAGGCCGCCTACAAGCTGTCCGCCACCCCCACGGTCACCGTCAACGGCATCCCCTTCCTCACCCAGGCCATCGCCGGCCGGTACGAGGAGGTGACCATCGAGATGGGCGACCTCACCCAGGAGGGCGTCACCCTCTCCAGCGCCCAGGCCACTCTGTACGGCGTGCACGCCCCCCTCATGGACCTGATCCAGAACGCCGAGGCGGTGGACCTGCGCGCGGAGCGCGTAAGCGGCACGGTCGTCATCTCGTACAAGACGCTGGACGCCCGGGCGCCGCGCGGGATCAAGGTCAACGGCGGCGGGAACGGCACCATCCAGGTCTCCGGCGAGCTCAACGTGCTCGGCCAGGCCGTCCCGGTCACCGCCGACATGAAGGTGGAGCTGGTCAAGAACCAGATCAGGGTCACCCCGGCGAGCGTGAAGATCGCCGGTGGCGTGCCGGTGCCCAACGCCGAGCGGCTCGTCTCCTTCGCCATCCCGATCAGGGAGCTCCCGCTCAACCTCAAGCTGACCAAGGTCACCCCCGTCGAGGAGGGCCTGCTGGTCCAGGGCACGGCAGATGACGTCCCACTCCGGAGTTGAACCGGGCGACCGGCCCGTACGTCTTGGAGATGTGAGTCCAGCCGGCACCGCAGACGAGGAGCTCGTGCGGGCTCTGTTCGACGACCACGCCGGGCCACTTTACGGCTACGTGGTGCGACTGACGGGCGATCCAGGCAGGGCGGAGGACATCGTGCAGGAGACGATCCTCCGCGCCTGGCGGAACCCGGTGGCCGACCGCCCGGTCCGGGCCTGGCTGTTCACGGTCGCCCGCAATCTGGTGGTGGACCAGCACCGGGCGCGCAAGTCGCGTCCGCCGGAGACGGGCGACGACGCCCTGGCGGTGCTCCCCGCCGAAGACGAACTGGACAAAGCCGTCGAGTCATGGGCGATTGCTGAGGCGCTCGCATCGCTGCGTATCGAACATCGAGAGGTGCTGCTGGCCGTGTACTACGGAGGCCAGTCCGTGAAGGAGGCGTCGGAGTCCCTGGGCATCCCGCCCGGAACGGTTAAATCGCGCACGTACTACGCGCTGCGCGCGCTCAAGCTGGCGATGGAGGAACGGGGGCTCGCACCATGACTCCCCGGATGACCTGCGACGAAGTCCGTCTCTCTCTCGGTGTGTACGTGCTCGGCGCGCTCGACCCGGAGGAGACCGCGGCCGTGGAGGCGCACCTGGACGGGTGCCCCGAGTGCGCCGCGGAGATGGCCGAACTGTCCGGCCTGCCGTCCATGCTGGGCCGGGTCAGCGCCGGCGACATCTCGCTGGCCGCCACGCCGCCCCGGGCGGTGCTGGACCGGCTGCTGGCCGCCTCGGCGAAGCGCCACCGGCGTTCCCGGCTGCTGCTGTCGCTGGCCGCCTCGATCGTGGTGGTCGCGGTCGGCGGTTCGGTGCTGACCGCCACCCTGAACACCCCGCAGGAGACGAGCGCGGCGGGAGCGGCGCCCGCGATGGCCAGCCCCGACTCGGCGCAGAAGAGGTCCCAGGCCGAAGCGGGAACCCTGATGGACGCCCAAGGCGAGATGACCCAGAGTCAGGTCGCGCCGGAGGACCCCGCCAGGTCCTCGTTCGCGCCGACCTCGACGGCCCCACCCGAGATCATGTCGGAGCCGGCGCAGGAGACCTTCACGTTCTCCGGCCGCGCGGGCGACGTGCGGCTGGCGCTGGGCCTGATCGCCGAGGAGGGCGGCACCCGGGTGGACATCAAAGTGTCCGGCATTCCGGTCGGTACCGCCTGCCGCCTGGTCGCCGTCGACCTGAACGGCACGGTGTCGCCGGTCTCCAGCTGGACGGTGAAGAGGGGCGACTACAAGGGCGGGAGGGCGCATCTGCCGCCGGGCTCCTCGGAGTACACGATCGGGCAGATCGACCGGTTCGAGCTGATCACCTCCAGCGGGCGGCCCCTCGTGACGGTCTCGATCCGGCAACCGACGCCCGGGTCGTGAGTTTCCGGGAATTCCTCCCGAGGGTTGGCGGTTGCCGTACGCGATGACTGGTCTGGTGGTGCTCGGCGTGACGCTGGTCGCGGGGACCCTGCTGGGATGGGCCCTGACGAGGCGGAGCGGAGTGCTGCGCGAAACCAGGCGCGAAACCAGGCACGAAACCGGGCGCGAAACCGGGAAGGCCGTGGAGAAAGAGGCGCGGGTGGATTTCGGGGAGCCGCTGGGGGAGCGGGCGACGCTCGTGCAGTTCTCGACCGCGTTCTGCCAGCCGTGCCGGGCCACCCGGCGG
The DNA here is from genome assembly GCF_016862995.1 of Acrocarpospora phusangensis. Taxonomy (GTDB): domain Bacteria; phylum Actinomycetota; class Actinomycetes; order Streptosporangiales; family Streptosporangiaceae; genus Acrocarpospora; species Acrocarpospora phusangensis. Next base: position 19,398 of record NZ_BOOA01000107.1, on the reverse strand, counting down.
GTGCTCGGCGAGGTCGCCGGGATGGTGCCCGGCGTGCGGCACATCGAGATCGACGCCGAATCCCGCCTGGACCTCGTCCGCGCCTTCGACGTGATGCGCACGCCGACCGTCCTCATCCTCGACAGTTCCGGAAATATCGTCAAAAGGGCGTCTGGCCAGCCCAGGAAGGCCGACGTCATCGCGGCCATCGGCCAGGCCGTGCTGCCGGACGTGCTGCCGGACGTGGACAGAACGTCTCAGCACACGGACGGGAAGTGACAGATGGCGAGACGAAAGGTACTGTCGTGCACATGACTCCCACGACAGAGCTGCTCACGAAGCGGCGCGCGGTGGACTTCTGCCGCGTCACGACCGCACTCTGTCGCTAGGCCTGAGGGTGATTCCCGCGGCGTCACACACCACGCCGCAGTCGCGAAATCCCGTCAGGAGCATCGAACGATGCAGGTTGATCCCCGAGGCCTTCGCTTCGGCGCGGCCGTCACAACTCTGGTTCTCGCAGCGGTTCTGATCACGGGCAATCCCTGGTTGCTCGCCGTCCAGACCGTGGTCTTCGTCCTGGGCGCCTTCGGCGCCGCGCCGTACGCGCTGTTCTTCAAACGGTTCGTGCGGCCCAGGCTGGGCCCTCCGCGGGAACTCGAGGACGCGGCGCCGCCCCGGTTCGCGCAAGGCGTGGGCATGGCCTTCGCTCTCGTTGGCCTGATCGGTTTCGCGGCCGGAGTCACTCCTCTGGCCCTGGGTGCGACAGCAGCGGCACTGCTGGCCGCCTTCCTCAACGCAGCCTTCGGCCTCTGCCTGGGCTGCGAAGCCTTCCTGATAATCCGCCGTCTACAACCTGGGAGAATTTCATGAGCCGCTCCGCCGCCCTGGTGGACGCCGACTGGGTCGAAGCCAACCTGGACACCCCGAACATCGTTCTCGTCGAGGTCGACGAGGACACCAGCGCCTACGACAAGGGCCACATCCGTGGCGCCGTCAAGGTCGACTGGAAGAGCGACCTCCAGGACCCCGTCCGCCGCGACTTCGTCGACAAGGCGGGCTTCGAGGCCCTGCTCTCGGCCCGCGGCATCGGCAACGACGACACCGTGGTCCTCTACGGTGGCAACAACAACTGGTTCGCGGCGTACGCGTACTGGTACTTCAAGCTCTACGGCCACCAGGACGTCAAGCTTCTGGACGGCGGCCGCAAGAAGTGGGAGCTGGACTCCCGCGAGCTGGTCAAGGACGTGCCCGAGCGCGCGGCCACCAGCTACACGGCCACCGAGCAGGACCTGAGCATCCGCGCCTTCCGCGACGACGCCGTCGCCGCGATCGGCAAGCTGAACCTGGTGGACGTGCGCTCCCCCGACGAGTTCACCGGCAAGCTGCTGGCCCCCGCGCACCTTCCGCAGGAGCAGGCGCAGCGCGCCGGCCACATCCCCACCGCCCGGAACATCCCGTGGTCCAAGGCCGCGAACGACGACGGCACCTTCCGCTCCGACGACGAGCTCAAGGCGCTGTACGGCGAGGCGGGCGTCGACTTCGGCAAGGACACCATCGCCTACTGCCGCATCGGCGAGCGCTCCGCGCACACCTGGTTCGTGCTGCACGAGCTGCTCGACCAGGCCAACGTGAAGAACTACGACGGTTCGTGGACCGAGTACGGGTCGCTGGTGGGCGTCCCCGTGGAACTGGGAGAGGCGAAGTAATGACCGTTCAGGGTTGCGCCGCACCCGAGCAGACCGTGGCTCTGCCGGTCGGCATCGATCTGGCCAAGCAGGCCGTCATCCAGGGCGTCGTCTCCGGCGCCGGCACCGCGTACGCGCGGCTGCTCGACCACTCGGGCGAGTTCACCGGTGAGGTCGTCGTCTCCGACGAGGGCATCTTCCGCTTCTTCGCCGCTCCGGGCACCTGGACCGTCCGCATCATCGCGGGCGGCGGGTTCACCAAGGACATCTCGGTGGAGGCCAGGCTGGGCGAGGTCTCCGAGCTGGCCGTCGCCGTCTGATCCAAGCTCGAAAGCCCGGTTCCCTGTGCTCAGGGGGCCGGGCTTTCCGCCATTTCGGCGAGGACGTCGATGAGGGCGTTCTCGGGACCGGCGAGGTGGAACACCTGCCGGTCCACGCCGTCCACGATCTCGGCGGCGCGTTCGGCCAGCCGGCGGCCCTCGTCGGTGATCGTGAGCACCCGCCGCCGCTCCTCGGCCGGGTCGATCTCCCGGCGCAGCAGGCCCTTGACCTCCAGGACGCGGATCACCTGGCTGGTCATCATGTCGTCCACGGTGGCGTGCGCGGCCAGTTCGCGCGGCGTCGGCATGAGCCCCTGGTGGTCGAACCACCACAGGTCCACCAGCAGTGCGAACTGCACGTGCGACAGCCCCACGACCTGCAGGGCCGCGTTGATCTCACGCTGCCATCGCTGGGTGGCCCGCCACAGCAGAAAGCCGGGACTGCGCCCCGCGTCCGTGCCCACTCTGTCCCCGATCCGTACGCCTGCCGCGCATCATCGCATCGGCGGCAGCGCAGACGAGTGCGTCCCGATCGCCGGTTGTCGAAATTTGACCAACCCGGTGGGGCTCTTCGCTACCATAACGCGGATGTCCGAAACGTCCGAGATCGCCGCCCGTCCGCTTGCCTGGCACGCGGCGCCCTGGCATGCCCTTCGGATCGCGGCGGCCTGCGCGGTCCCGCTGCTGCTCTGGTTCACCGTCGGCCGCCTGGTGCGCTGGGCGCTCCTGCTGCTGGCCGCGACGATCTCGCACGGCTCCTGGTACCAGGTGCGCCTGATCGGGGTGCTCTTCCTGTTCACCCTGGTCGTGATGGTCTCGCTGGCCACCACCGTGGGCATGCTGCACGCGGTGCGCGGCGCGCTGCGCGAGACCCGGGCGCGCCGGGCCGAGAACTCCGCGGACGAGAGCGCCCTGACCGCCCTCAACCGGACCGCGCTGGCCCTCGCCGGGATCTACCTCACCTGGGGTTTCGTCACCGAGGACGTCCGGGACTTCATGGAGATCGACGCGCTCCGGGATCCGGATGGCCTGGTGACCGCGGGAAGCACGTCCATGCAGGGGCTGATCGGCCTCGACGTCAAGGTCTCGCTCGCCACCATGGCCGTCGCGTTCCTGGTCAAGACGTACTTCGGGCGGCGGCACGAGGCCGGCGGCGGGCGTTTCTCCGGGATCACGACCACCTTCGCCGAACTCGCCTTCGTCTTCTACGGGCTCAACGCGGTTTTCGCGCTGACCGAAAGCCGCTCCGACTGGATCGGCGCACGGTCGGTCGTGGCCGGATGGCAGGACGTGAGCGAGGAGATCGGCAAGGTCGTGCCCGGCTGGGCGAAGCTGGGCGACCTCTGGCCGTTCGTCATCGACGGCCTCGCGGTGCCGCTGACCTGGCTCACCATCGGCATCCTGGTGTACGGCGCGTACGCGGAGGACACCCGCACCACCATCCGCGGCACTCGGCTGGAGAACGTGGCCGACCGGCTGGACCAGGCGCACAGCCTGACCAGGACGACGCTGGCCAAGCTGACCGGCGGCTGGACGTCCCGCTGGATCCCGCTGCTCAACTCGCTCCGCCTGACGGTCAAGGGCGGCGCGCCGCTGTTCGGGATGTTCGCGCTCTGCTACGTGGGGCTGCAGATCGGCGGGTCCTACCTGGAGCGCGCGGGCTTCTACCTGGCGCCGCACGAGGAGCCCTACTTCTGGATGGTCACCGAGGTGCCGATCCAGTTCGTGAAGGACGCGATCGTCACGACGCTCTCCCTGTGCCTGGTCGCCGCCACGTACGACATCGCCGCGACCCGGGCCCGCGCCGAGGCGCCCCAAGAGCAGGAGTCACCGCAGGAAGCGTAGGACGTCGTCCGTCGTCTCGGCGCGTTTCCCGGAGTCCTTCATCATGTCCTCGATGGACTGTCCCGGCACGTCCCGGTAGGTGCTGGGCCGCAGGTGCACCTCGACCTCGCCGGCGACCGGCGTCGGCACGATCCCCACCATCTCGATCTTGTACGCCTGCCCGACCACGTTCTCGGCCGTCGACAGCGGAGTCTCGTTGCTGAGCTCCTCGGTGCGCCAGGTCCGCCCGGCCCGGTCCCGGAGGGTCACGTCGACCGGTTTGTCGTGCCGGATCGCGCCCTCCCCGTCCAGCGCCGTCCTGGTGATGACGATCTTCATCCACTGGCGGTCGGGCGGTGTGGGCTGCCCGGTGGGATCGGGCATCGGCTCGGCCACGGCCGTCCACGACACGTGCTGCCAGGTGCCGGGCTGCCCGGCGGGCACGGTGTGCAGCCGGTCGTCCGGGCGGCCCTTCTTGTAGGTCGAGTACGCGAACCAGCCGGGGGCGCCCACGGCCAGCACGATGGCGAGCAGGAGCGCGAGCACGAGCAGCACGCGCCTGCCGCGACGCCGCGGGCTCGCCTGCGCGGGCGCCGCCGGAGGCTCGGGTTCGGGCGCGGCGGCAGGGGCCACCGGAGCCGGGCGCGCGGTGGCCAGCGGCGCGGCGATGATCGGGAACGGCTGGGTGGAGTACCCCTCGTCGTCCGGGGAGGGCGGCGGCGGAGGCGGCGGCCAGACCCTGCGGTCGGGGTAGACCGGCCGGGGCACGCGCAGCGGCGGCAGGTGGCCGGCCAGCGTGATGTCCGTCGGCTGGTCGGGCGGCGGCACGAACCAGCCGCGCGCGTCGGCGTTCCCTGACTGATCGTTCTCGGTCATGTGCCCGCCAGCGAGTGGTACTGCTCCGGCCCCGAGGTCAGTCGTGTCGCGGTGGCGCCGGTCAGCCCGAGATCGATCTCGGCCTCCGGCGCGAGCGAGTCCACCAGGATCCCGCCGCCGGGCGAGGCGACCACGAGGCCGGCCCCGGCGACCGCCTCCTCCGGCACCTCGAAGATCAGCTTCCCGGTGGGCCAGAGGCCCGGCTGGATCCACTTGTTGAAGAAGGTCAGGCTCGGGTCCACCTTGTCGGTGGTCCGGTAGCGCTTGCCGTCCGCCGTGACCAGGACGGTGGTGAACGCGTTGAACTTGAAGGGCTCCTTGGGCGAGGTGGCGCTGACCTCGATCACCAGGAACAGGTGGCTGGTCTGGACCTTGCGCACGTTGCCGCGGTAGTCGCGGGTGTCCACCGCCTTGGCCGAGATCACCGAGGTGGCCTTCACGCTGAAACGCGCGGTCTGGACGGTCTCGCCGAGGTCGCCGTGGCTGGTCAGGTTGGAGCCGCTCTGGTCGTACGACATGGCCAGCGTCTGCGCGTACACGGCGCACGCGCACAGGGCGAGGCCCAGGACGGCCGCGCCGGCGCGGCGCAGGAACCCCCGCCGCGGAGGCGGTTCCGCGCTCGGGCGGGTCCGGGTTCTGGCCGGGGCCTCGGTGGCGACCATCAGGCGTTCTCCTTGCGCACCGGCAGGGAGATGCGGGCGGCGACCTCGGGGACGAACTTGTCCGGCTCGGAGCCGGGCGCGGGGGCCAGGAACCAGTCCTCGGTACGGTCCCGCTCGCCGAGCTCCCGGAACTCGAACTTGCCGACGTCCACGGTCAGGCTCGCGGGGACGGGCGTGCCCGGCGCGATCTCGTACCGGACGACCACGGTGGCGGTGATGTCCGGGTGGAGCTGGCCGCTCTCGATGCCGTAGCTGAGTACGAAGATCTTCGGGCCGTACTCGGTCTTGATCTCGGGGGTGATCTTGAGTAGGGAACTGGCGAAGGTGGTGCCTGTGGCCGATGCTTTGCCCGGTTCCGGGAGCGTTCCGACCAAGGCCGTCTGGTCGCCGGTGTTCTTGACCTTGAGCACCAGGTCCACCGCCCGTTTCGGCGGACCGGAAGGCTGCCTCGCCTGGGTCTCGATGGCCTTGATGAACTGTGTGCGGTACCGGCCCTGGTCCACCACCGCGCCCTGCGCGGCCGCCGGCGGCGGGGGTTCCTTCGCCTCCGCGAAACCGCCCAGACCGGCCGTGACCCCGAGCCCGGACACCGAGAGCAGCGCGGCGACCGGCACCAGCACCGGACGCTTGCGACGGGTGCCGCCACGGGGGGAGGACGTCATGAGAATGGATGGTAGTACGCACACATCAGAACCATCCGCCGCATTCGTCCCTATCTTTGGCCGGAAAGCGGTCCGAATGACGAGAACCCTGCCCTGATAGGCATTCCAGCTCCTACGCTGTGACGCAGGGCGGACATGGAGGGCTCGTGGGCGACGTGCACCCGGAGCATGCCCAGCTTCAGGCTGATCGCATCTACCTGGGCTGGCAGTACGCTCTGCTGCACCCAGATCCCGGGCCGCCGCCCAAACGGCCCGCCAGGGAGGATCTGAAGCTCCCCGAGGTGGACCCGGAGTGGATTCGCAAGGAGAAACTCCAGGAGGATCTGCTCAACCGCCCGGTCCGGCTCTTCCGCACCTTCATGGCCTCGCTCGCCGCCGTCATCGCGCTGCTCGGGCTGGCCGGCCTGCTCGACTGGTCCTTCGTCGCCATCGGCCTGGTCGCCGCCGGCGGCGTGGCCGGCATCTGCTCGTACGCCATCCGCCAGGGCAACCGCGCCGTCCGCCTCCGGGTCCAGGAACGGCAGGCCCGTACGGACCGGGACCGGGCCCGCCGGGAGCGCGAGATCGCCGCCGCCCAGCTGGAGCACGCCGAGCAGTACCGCGACTGGGCCGAGCGCAAGTCCCTGTTCGACAAGCAGCTCAGCTGGTACGCGGTGGCCGTGCCCGACGAGATCGACCGCGTCGACGTGGCCGGCGGAACGCTCCCCGGCTGGTCCGCGCTGATCACCCTGATCGGCGCCACCCGCCTCTACAGCGGCGGCCACCTGACCGTGCTGGACCTGTCCGAGGGCGCGATCGCCAAGGACCTGATCGAGCTGGCCAAACGCGGCGGCGACGACCCCCTGGTCTGGGTGCTCCCGTCCGACCTGCCCAAGCTGGACCTCGGCGCCACCCTCAAGCCGGAGGCGTTCGCGGACGTGCTCGCGCACGTGGTCAGCGTCAGCGAGGAGACCAGCCGCGACATCGGCTTCGACAACGCCATCCTGGAGCGCGTCCTGGAGGTGCTCGGCGAGACCGCCACCATCAGCCAGGTGACCGCAGCGCTGCGCGCCCTGGCCCAGGTCGGCGATCCCCGCGACGACCTCAGGTTCGGCCTGCTCACCGCCACGCAGCTGGAACGCATCGGCACCCTGTTCGGCCGGGGCGTGGCCGACCGCGTGGTCATCGAACGCGCCTGGGCACTGGAGTCCCAGTTACGCAAGCTGGAGACCCTCGGCACCGAGGCCGTACGGCTCCCGCCCGCCCGCCTCCGGGTGGTCAGCATGGACCGCCAGGCCGGCGTCTTCGGCAACCGGGTGCTCGGCACGTACGTGGCGACCGCGCTCACCCACATCCTGCGGCAGTCCCCGGCCTCGGAGCGTCCCTGGTACCACACGATCATCGTGGCGGGGGCGGACAAGCTCCGCGGCGACGTGCTCGACCGGCTGATGGACGCCTGCGAGACCTCGCAGACCGGGCTCGTGCTGACCTACCGCAGCCTCACCGCGACGGTCAGGGAGCGGCTCGGGCGGGGGCACGCGGCGGTGGCGTTCATGCGGCTGGGCAACGCCGAGGACGCCCGGGTGGCCAGCGAGCACGTCGGCACCGAGCACCGGCTGGAGCTCGCCCAGCTCACCGAGTCGGTCAGCTCCGCGGTCAACGGGGGCGGCGGGGGTTACACCTCGACGGTGGGCGCGAGCCGTACCGAATCGGAACCGAAGGACCGGGGGGACCTGCGGGCCGGGATCACCGAGTCCACCGAGTGGGGGCGCAATGCTGGAACGGTCACGGAAGGGGTCATGCACCGATCCAGGGAGTTCCTGGTCGAACCCCACCAGCTCCAGCAGCTGCCGACCACGTCGGTGATCGTCACGCACGCGACCGCCGACGGGCGCGAGGTCCGGCTGGCCGACGCGAATCCGGCGATCCTCACCTTCCCGAAGACGACCTTGCAGGAGGTCAGGGCGATCCGGCCGGCCGCCGGGCCGCCCCCGCCGGTGGAGGTGCTGGACGAGGACGCGCCGCCGCCCAACCTGGGGCCACCGCCGCCCCGCCTGGATTGGCGCAAGCCCGGCAGGTGAGCGTCTGGCTCGTGGATAGACACGGTAAGAGGTTCGCCAACATGGATGTGTGACCATGATCGGCGAAGGACCTTGAGAGCCTGTGAGAGAGGGGCCTCATGCAACCGTTCCCCCTGAGCGGGCCGTGGTATCGGATCCAGGCGATCACCGCGCCGTCACGCACGTCATCCGCCGAGTGGGACTTCGTCAACGTCCTGCCCGCGGTTCTCTCCGCCGCGCAGCGGGACCGGCCGTTCGTGATCGGCTGGCTCTCCCGGGGCTCCGGCGCGCCGCTCGAACTGATCACCAACGCCGGGCCGCTGACCCCGCCCCGGCCGCCGCGCCGGGCCGCCACCACCATCGAGGTGGTGCCCACCGGGCCGCAGCCGCTGCTGTTCCCCGGCGGCGCGCGCGGCGTCGAGATCGGCGACGACTGGCTGGCCGACCTCGCCGACCTGGTCTGGACGCCCTGCCCCGGCCGCCAGGCGCCGCCGCTGGCCGGCCGCCGCGAGCCCGAGCCCGACGACTCCAAGCAGCCCACCCTGTTCGAGTCCACCCTGACCACGCTCATGTCCCGCCCGTTCGGCTGGGTCGTCGTGGCCGAGCCCACCGACCTGCTCGACGCCGAGGTCGCCCACCTGCGCACCCAGCTCAACGTGCTCCGCCAGTACGGCGACGCCTCCGAGCGCTCGCGCTACGACGCCGAGCGCGCCGAACGCCGCATGCAGGAGCTGGACGCCTTCCGCGAGGCCGGCCTGTGGAACGTCCGGGTCCTGGCGGGCGCGGCCGGGCCCGAGGAGCTCCGCCAGATCGCCCCCGTCCTGGTGGGCTCGGTGGAGATGAGCCACCACCCGTACCGGCTGCGCAGCGCCATGGCCGGCCCCGCCCGCCCCAACGCCACCGAGCCCGTGTACGGCTTCGGCGAGGCGCTCGGCGTCAACTTCCAGGACCCCACCGACAGCGCCGCCGCGCCGTTCGCCGCCACCGCGGGCGCGCTCGCCGCCCTGGCCGGGCTGCCCCGCCGCGAGGTCCCCGGCGTACGGGTGCTGGACACCGGGTTCTTCGACGTCACCAGCGAGGCCGACGCCACCACCGGCGAGATGATCGACCTGGGCGCCATCATGGACGGCCAGGAACGCGCCGTCGGCACCTTCCGCGTCCCGCTGGCCACCCTGAACCGGCACGCCTTCGTCACCGGCGCCACGGGGTCGGGCAAGTCCCAGACCGTACGGCACCTGCTCGAACAGCTGACCCGGGCCGGTATCCCGTGGCTGGCCATCGAACCGGCCAAGTCCGAGTACTCCGCCATGGCCGGCCGGGTCGAGCAGCACGCGCCGCTGACCGTGATCAACCCGTCGGCCCCGGACAACGTGCCGTTCAGCGTCAACCCGCTGGCGCCCGAGCCCGGCTATCCGGTTCAGGCCCACATCGACATGGTCCGCGCCCTGTTCATGGCCGCCTTCGACGCCGAGGAGCCGTTCCCGCAGATCATGTCGCTGGCCCTGCAGCGCGTCTACGAGGCCAACGGCTGGGACGTGGTCACCGGGGGCGGCATCCCCGGCGCGGCCGTGCAGCCGGCCATCCCGACGCTGGAACAGCTCCAGCAGCACGCCCTGGAGGTGATCCAGGAGATCGGCTACGGCAACGAGGTCCAGGCCGACGTGGAGGGCTTCATCACGCTGCGGCTGCGCTCGCTGCGGGTCGGCTCGGCCGGCCGGTTCTTCGAGGGCGGCCATCCGGCCGACATCGGCGGCCTGCTCCAGCGTAACGTGGTGCTGGCCATCGAGGACGTGGCCAACGACGAGGACAAGGCGTTCCTGATGGGCACGCTGATCATCCGGATTGTGGAGCACCTGCGCATGCGGGCCCGCCAGGAGAAGTCCAGCGGTCTCCAGCACGTGATCGTGATCGAGGAGGCGCACCGGCTGCTCCGCGACCGCGGCGCGCAGCGCGCCTCCACCCACGCCGTCGAACTGCTGGCCGGCATGCTCGCCGAGATCCGCGCGTACGGCGAGGGCATCATCGTGGCCGAGCAGATCCCCACCAAACTCGTCTCCGACGTGGTCAAGAACACCGCGCTGAAGGTCATGCACCGGCTGCCCGCCGAGGACGACCGGCAGCTCGTGGGCGCGGCCATGAACCTGAGCGAGGAGCAGTCCCGGCAGGTCGTGTCCCTGCAGCCCGGCTTCGCGGCCGTGTTCGCCGACGGCATGGACCGGCCGCTGCGGGTCCAGGTGCCGCTGGGGGAGGACCGCGAGCACGTGCTGCTCGGGCCCACCCCGCCGATCTGCGGGCGGCGGTCGGCGGCGTGCGGGCGCGAGTGCCGTACGGGGAAGGCGTGCACGCTGTTCGAGGTGCGGGAGGCCGACCTGCTGGCCGGGGCGCCGGAGTGGGCGTGGCTGCGGATCTGGACCGACACCGTGGTGCTGTCGTTCGTGGCCAACCGGTCGCTGCCGGGCGTGCCCAGGATCCTCGCCGACATCTGGTCGGAGCTGCCGCCGCGCCGCCGCGAGTGCCTGCTGGCCACGCTGGTGGAGCGGAGCGTGGCCCGGCGGGCGTGGTCGCTGCGGACCTGGTTCGACCCGACGCTGCTCACCGAGAAGGCCGCCGAGGTGGCCGCCGGCCTGCTCGGCTCCGGCACCGAGACCCCGCCCCTGTCGGCCGGCGACCGGCCGGGCCCGGCCTGGGTGATCCCGCAGGTCCGCTGGCTGCACGAGGTGGACCGGCTGTTCCCGTTCGGGCATCCGGCGCCCAACCTGCGCAGCCCGGCCCCGGCCATGGAGTACGCGCTGTTCGGGACGGACGCGTCGGGACGGCCGTACGCGCATCAGGGCGTGAACGGCGGGGCGGAGGCGTCCGGGCGGGTGGAACTGCTCGGGCACCGCGCCAAGGCGCTGCGGCACCACCCGCTCTCCATGGAGGTGGACCGCAACCGGGCGCTGGCCTGGCGGGTCATCCTCGGCGACGACGAGCACGAGGGCATCCAGAAGGACGTCAGCACGGTCGCCATCGGCGTCGAGCCGCGCGAGCGCATCCGGCACGTGGCCCAGACCATGGGCGCGGGCTGGCTGGAGACCGTGCTCTCCTGGCCGCGCCGCTTCGTGCTCCCGTTCGACGGGGACACCCCCGCGGAGCTGTCCTTCATCGAGGCGCCAGTTTCTTGACCCTCAAGCGCGGCTAGGATTTCCGGCATGAGCCAGCGCGATGAGGAGAGGGCCCCTTGAGCCAGTTGCCGCTGCGGGCGCAGCTCGCGAGTGCCCTCGGGCGGACGGCCGCGACCCTGTCCCGGGCGACGGGGCGCGGCGACGGATCGGTGATCGGCGGCCGGGTCGGGCTGCTGCTGGAGCCCGACCTGCTGCGGAAGCTGGCCGCCGACCGGCGGCTGGCCCTGGTCAGCGCCACCAACGGGAAGACCACCACCACCCGGCTGATCGCGGCGGCGCTGCGGGAGCTGGGCGAGGTGGCCACCAACGCCTTCGGGGCCAACATGCCCGCCGGGCACGTGTCCGCCCTGTCGTCGAACAAGGCCGCGCCGTACGGGGTGCTGGAGGTCGACGAGAAGTACCTGCCGGAGGTGCTGAACACCACCGAGGCCGGGGTCGTCGTGCTGATGAACCTGAGCCGCGACCAGATGGACCGGGCGGCCGAGATCTGGCTGCTGGCCCAGAAGTGGCGGCGGGCCCTGGACGGGAAGCCGGCCCACGTGATCGCCAACTGCGACGATCCGCTGGTGACCTGGGGGGCGTCCACGGCGGCCCGGGTTACCTGGGTGGCCGGCGGCCAGCGCTGGCGCGAGGACTCCTGGTGCTGCCCCGAGTGCGGCGGCCCGCTGGACCGCAACGGGTCCGACTGGGCCTGCCGCGAGTGCACGTTCCACCGGCCGGAGCCCAACTGGGTGCTCGACGACGAGGACGTGATCGACCCCCGGGGCGACCGCTGGCGGCTCAACCTGAAGCTGCCCGGCCTGGCCAACCGGTCCAACGCGGCCATGGCCATGGCCACCGCGGAGGCGTTCGGGCTGCCGCCGCACGAGGCGCTGCCCCGGCTGCGCGAGGTCACCTCGGTGGCCGGGCGGTACACGACGGTGCAGCGGGACGGGCGGTCGCTGCGGCTGCTGCTGGCCAAGAACCCGGCCGGGTGGCTGGAGGCGTTCGACGTGTCCAGCCCGCAGCGGCCGATCATCCTGTCGGTCAACGCGCAGGGTCCCGACGGCCGGGACACCTCGTGGCTGTGGGATGTGGACTACCGCATCCTGAAGGGGCGGCCGGTGCAGGTGACCGGGGAGCGGCGGCTGGATCTGGCGCTGCGGCTCGAGGTGGCCGAGGTGCCGTTCACGCTGCGGGAATCCTTCGCGGACGCGGTGGGCTCGGTGCCGGTGGGGGAGATCGACGTCATCGCCAACTACACCGCCTTCCAGGCGATCCGGACGGAGTTCGGCCGTGCAGAGTAGCTTGCGAATTGTCTGGATTTATCCGGATTTGTTGAGCACGTATGGGGATCAGGGGAATGTGCTCGTGCTGGAGCAGCGGGCGCGGAAGCGGGGCATCCCCGTCGAGACCGTACACGTGCGCTCCGCCGATCCGGTGCCGGAGCAGGGCGACATCTACCTGATCGGCGGCGGTGAGGACCGGCCGCAGATCCTCGGCGCCGAACGCCTGCGCCGCGACGGCGGCCTCCAGCGCGCCATCGCACGCGGCGCGGCCCTGCTGGCCGTCTGCGCCGGATACCAGATCATGGGGTCGGTCTTCGGCGGTGAGGAGGGCCAGCCGGTGCCCGGCATCGGGCTCCTCGACATCAGCTCCGGCCGGGGCGAACGCCGCTCCGTCGGCGAACTGGCGGCCGACGTCGACCCCGAGCTCGGCGTGCCCACCCTGACCGGCTTCGAGAACCACATGGGCGTCACCCACCTCGGCCCCGGGGTCAAACCCCTTTCCAAGACCATCGTCGGTACGGGGAACGGCGACGGCACCGAAGGCTGCCACGCAGGCAAGATCATCGGTACGTACCTGCACGGCCCGGCCCTGGCCCGCAACCCCGGCCTGGCCGACCTGCTCCTGCGCTGGGCGGTCGGCCCGCTCCCCGCGATCGACGACACCTGGTACGAGCGCCTCCGCCAGGAACGGCTGGCCGCGGTCCTGCCCTGACCCCGGCGGGTTCGCTCCGAAAGGACCAGTGCTCCTGGGGCTCACCGCTCCGACAGGACCAGTGCTCCTGGGGCTCACCGCTCCGACTGGACCAGTGCTCCTGAGGGCTCACTGGTCCAGTTCCGTCGACCACCGGCTGGCCGACGTGGCCTTCGAACTCGACTGCCCTGAGCGCCGCCGGTCCGGCAACGGCGTCATCCTGTTCCAGCCCGCTGGGCTACGTCAGTAGACCAGCGCTTGGGCGCCTTCGTGGAGGATCTCCTCCACGAAGGTCGGGGCGCCGGCGATGCGGACGCCCGGGATCACGTCGTCGGCGGTGATGCCGCGGCGGGCGGCACACTGGGTACAGAGGGTCACCTGGCCGGCCGCCAGGACCGCGTTGAGCAGATCCTCCAGCGGGGCCGCCTCGGGCAGTTCGAACTCTTTGGCCTTTCCGGGCAAGGCGAACCAGGCCGACTCGCCGGTCAGCCAGAGGGAGACGGGCACCCCGCTCACCAGGGCGGCGGTCGCGACCGTGAACGCCTGGTTACACCTCTCGGGCGCGTCGGCGCCCGCTGTCACCTTGATCACCAGTTGGCGTGGCATAGGGAGAGCCTACGCCCGGGTACTAGGCTTGACGGCCATGGACGTACATCCCGATCTCGAACCGATCGCCTTCCTGCTGGGCCGCTGGGAGGGCGCGGGCGTCATCGGCTACCCGACGATCGAGAGTGCCAATTTCGGCCAGGAAATCCTCTTCGGTCACAACGGCAAGCCATTCCTGACGTACGAGAGCCGGACCTGGCTCCTCGACAAGGAGGGCAACAAGGTCCGCCCCCTCTCCCGGGAGACCGGCTTCTGGCGCATCCAGCCGGAGCGGCAGCTCGAAGTCTGCCTGGCCCACCCGACCGGCATCGTCGAGATCTACGTCGGCGAGGTCGTGTTCCACAAGATCGAACTCCAGACGGACGTGGTCGCCAGAACCGCCTCCGCCAAGGAGTACACGGCGGGCCGCCGCATCTACGGCCTCGTCAACGGCAACCTCATGTACGCGTACGACATGGCCGCCGTGGGTCAGCCCCTCCAGTCCCACGCCTCGGCCGAACTCAAGAAGTCCGGCGAATTCACCTGGGAACCCTGACCCGCCTGGGAATCCTGCCCCGGCTGGGAACCCTGACCCGCCTGGGAACCCTGCCCCGGCCAACCCTGCTCCTGGGCCAGGCGCACCTTGGGCCGTCGGCTTCAGCTCCGATCTAAGTCGGATCGCGCATCCTAGGATTGACCGCATGAGCAACCCCTTCACGGACGAGGCCATCGCGGCGATCAAGCGGCACATGAACGACGACCACGCCGACGACGCCCTGCTGATCGTCCGCGCCCTGGGCGGCCGCCCGGCCGCCACCGCGGCGATCACCACGAACGTGGACGGCGAAGCGATCTACTTCGAGGTCGACGGCGACGAAGTCCGCATCCCCTGGAGCACCACCCTGTCCGAACGCGCCCAGGTCCGCACCGAAGTAGTCAAACTCTACGAACAGGCATGCTCGGTCCTCGGCGTCCCCACCAGAGGCTCCCACTGACCCACTAGCCGCTCAGCCACCTTCCAGAAGCTCCGATACAGAAGCGGGAACGACTGTAAGGCGCGGGCAACAAGGTGACACCACGGACAGGCTGCACGACGGGGACGGCAGCGGGGCCAGCGGGGCCAGCTTAGGAGAGCGGGCGGCAGCGTGACCAGCGGGGACAGCGGAGAGCGGGCAGAAGCGTGACCAGCCCAGACAGCCTGCACAGAGCCATCGATCCAGATGCGTCAATCGGTTCTTGACGCCGCTACGAATTAGGCCCCCCTTGGCGCCGGTACGGCGAGAAGCGATCACTCGCGTTAACGGCGCCGGATAACGGCGAGAAGCGGCGACCTTGGTTTCGGTTGGCCCCTCAAGGTTCGGTTCGCGCTAGAGCGTGGGGACTTCGCCGCAGGGTGCGTGGGTGACAGTCACGCCTGGGACGTCCTTGGTCCATGGGGTCGTGATCTCGGTCAAGGTGGCGGCGTCCGGAGGGGTTTGTCCTAGGCCTATCGCGAAGCGGGTTAGTCGTGGGCCTGTTTCGAATGCGTGGGGCCAGGCGTGGACGCCTGATATGCCCGCGCGTTCCAGGGCGGTGAGCAAGGCGCGCATTCGGCCTCTTGCCCTGCCTACGTCGCCCTCGATCGATATGACCGCCCAAGCGGCGTGGCGTCGATGCATGGGTGGGCGCTTGAGTAGTTCGTCGGTGCCGCAGGTCTCCCAGGCGCGATAAAGCTCTTGAACCAGTAGGTCGCGTCCGTCAACGGTGACCTGGTCGCTGCAGGGGCGGACCGGGGCGCTCGGCGTCATGATCCGCACGGGCAGCTCTGTCCAGATGTCCACGTTATAGGCACCAGCGCCGGATGCCACTGCCTCGTGGGCGATCGCGCCATGAGTCTCAGCGCCAGGGGCATGCGTGTCTTGGGCGGTCGGCGGGAGGGTGATGGGGTCGCGCCAGTCCCAGGCGGCCCAGGTGGCGAAGAAATGGCGGAGGAGGTCGGCTGGTGGGAGATGGCCGGCTGTGCGGGCGGTGTGCGCTGCGAGGATGGTCCAGGCCAGGCCTGAGAGACCGCCGAATGGGGCTGAGTCCAGGCCTCTGATGCGTGCCCAAGCTTTCACCTGTCGCGCAAGTCCGACAAAGCCAGGTTCGTTCCCCTGATCAGGTTGGATCCGGCCGTCAGGTTGGGTCACGCTGTCAGGTTGGATCAGGCCATCAGGTTGGGTCATGCTGTCAGGTTGGGTCTCGTGATCGCGGGTCCCGCCACCAGTTTGGGCCCCATGATCGCGGGCCCCTCCAGCGGCTTGGGGCTCGTGACCAGGTCGGGTTGTGCCATCAGATTGGGCTTGGTGATCAAGTTCAGCCGCGTCGCCAAGTTCGGCCGCGTCGCCAAGTTCGGCCGCGTCGCCAAGTTCGGCCGCGTCGCCAAGTTCGGCCGCGTCGCGAAGTTGGGTCGCGTTGGCCGCCGTGAGGATTGCGTCTGCGTCGCTGATCGCGCTCAACGCTCTTGCAGCGGCATCTCCGAGTTCGATTCGCTGGAGGATCGCGTCTTCGGGAGCGATCTTGCCCGTGCCGACGATCACTAGGTCGATGTCCAGGTCGTCGATCCGCATGCGTAGGCCGGGCACTCGGGCGCCGATCACCTGCCGCATCTCCGTGGCTTCTGGAATTGCGGTCTTCAGCTGTGCTTGAACCTGCCCGACGTCGACTGTTCCGGGTAGTGCCGCGACCAGGTCCAGATCGGCTCCAGGAAGTGCGCATCGCAGTCGTCGTGATCCAACGATGTGCACCACACCTTCGCTCAGGCAATCACCGATCCGTGCCGCGATGCCTTCAGCTCGTGCGCTTTCGTCCTTCGTGCCTGCCATGGGGATCGCGGTCGCCGTGCCCGACACGGGGGTTCCAGTCGCCTTGTTCGTGGCTGGGGGTTTCTGAGCGGCGGTTGGAGTGGGGGGTTCGTCGAGCCAGTGGAGTTCGCCGGTGCCGAGGGCGAGGGTTGCGCGGGGGTGCATGGGTTCGTTGGCGCGGCGGGAGAGGAGGACCAGGTGGCCGACTTCGGCGGTCATGGGGCGGAGGCGGGCGTGGCAGTCGGCGATCAGGCGGTCGGGGGTGCGGGTTTTGCCGAGGGTCAGGTGGGGGGTGTAGGCGTCGTCGCGGGTTCGGCAGGAGGGGAAGGCGAGTTCGAGGGCGTGGCGGAGAGTGGCCCATTGTTCGGGGGAGCCGGGGTGGAGCCAGATGGTGGAGTCGTGGCGGTGGCGGAAGGCGCGTAGGCCGTACAGGCGGGTGGTGAAGGGGGTGGTGGTGGAGGCTGCGGCGGTTAGGAGGGAGGCGGCCGCTTCGAATGAGGATTCGGGGATAAATCCGGATATCAGTGTGACGTGGGGTGGCCAGCGGGTGATTTTGGGGTCATGTTTGCGGCGAATGTCTTGAATGGCTGGCCAGAGTTCCTGGGGTGGGATCCAGACGACTGCTGTTCGAGCGGTTCCTGGCATTGTGAGGGCGCCCGTGCGCGCGATGAAGTCGGCCAGGACGCCCGTGCGCGCGCTGACGCCGGCCAGGGCATCCGTGCGCGCGCTGACGCCGGTCGGGGCATCCGTGCGGGCGCTGACGCCGGTCGGGGCGTTCGCGCCTGCGGTGTCAGTGGCCAGGGCGGTCGCGCCTGCGGTGTCAGCGGCGCGGACGGTATCCATGTCTCCGGCGCCGACGGCGTTAATGTCCCTGGCGCGGATGGCATCCAGGTTCCCGGCGGGCATGGCATTCAGGTTCCCGGCGCGGATGGTGTGCATGTCCGAGTCGGCGCGTGCACCGACTCGGCCGCCGGACCTGCCGCTTGCGGCTGCGTCTCGCGTGGGGGCGGGAGAACCAGCAGGGGTGGCCTTGGGGGAGACGCTCGTGGTGGTGGGGCGTGGTGAGGCGTTCGGGTGGGTGGGGGTGGTGGTGATGTCGGCGAGTAGGCCGTAGTGGTCGGAGATGAAGAGGCCGTCGGTGGTGGCGGGGGAGGTGCCCAAGAGGGTGGTGGAGGTCGGGGTCAGGGAGGGGCCGCGGAGGAGGATGCGGTCGATTCGGGCGGGGAGGCCGGCGAAGGACTGGATGGCGGCGAGGGGGTTTCGGGTCGGGTCGAAGGTGGGGGTGTGGTCGCGAGGGCCGTGGGTTTCGGTCCAGGCGTCGCGGAGGTGGAGACGTTGTTCGGGGCGGCCGTCGTCGTTGAAGTCGCCGACGAGGATCACGTCGGCGTCCACGGTGAGCAGGCCTTCGGCGATGCTGGTGAGCTCGAAGTCGCGTCTGGCCGGGCCGTTCTGGGCGTAGTCGCTGGTCAGATGGGTGACCGCCAGCACGACGGGGCCGGTGGGGAACTCGAGGGTGATGGCGGAGAGCGCTTTGTAGGGGCCGAACGCGTGCAGGCCGGCTTCGCGGACCGGAAGGCGGCTGAGCAGGAGCAGTTTGTTCTTGGCGATGTTGTCCGCGCAGAGGGTGTAGCCGGCCCGAACCCAGGGACTGCGCTGGACGAGGTCGAGCAGGTCGGTTTCGACCTCCTGGAGGGCGATGACGTCGGCGTCGGCCTGTTCGAGCGCGTCAACCAGGAGCGGGCGCCGCTGGGCGGTGTAGATGCGGTCGCTGAAGTACCGATCCCAGAGCGTGTTCCAGGTCAGCACCCGCAACGAGGCGGGCCGCGAAACCCCCGAGATGGGCTCCGCGGGAACCCACCCGAGCACCGGATCCCAGGACATCGGCGTCGCCGCCGTGAAATACGGCGCGTTCAACTTCCGAGCATCCGGTACGCGCCCAGCCTGCGAGGTGTTGACCACATCCAGCCCGGTCGCCCGATCCCACACCACCTCGCCATCCGCTTCGATGAACATGATCCGATGCCACGGAATATCGCCACCGGGCACGAAAACCGGAAACGGCACCCGCTTCGGTTCGGCGGCCCGCACGTTGACCCCCAGAACGAACCGCGCCGGATCGAATCGCGGATCCCACCGGATCTGGTGGTAGATCTCCTCGCTGGTACGCATCAATCCTCCCCGTCAAGGGTCCCCGCCGTATCGAGTACGGTCCCCTCAGATCCGATGTACCAAATGCGATGCGCCTCACCCGGAAACGGCGGCGCGAACCGGCGAAGCTGACTCGCCAGCACCCCATCCGGAACCGGATACGCCCGATCAGCGTTCCGCCGTGCAACCACTTCCTCTGGCACAAGCATCACCGCGTACGTCACCAGCGCTCCCCGCCCCCGCGCGACCCGCTGTACCAACGACCGCTGCCCCCGATTCAACGCCGTCGCATCCCAGACAACCGTCCGCCCCCCACGAAGAAGCACATCCAACTCCCGCAGCGCCTCCCGCAACAGAGCCTGATTGGCACTCTGATCCGCCCGAGCGCCCCGCGCCTCCCGCAACCCATCAAGCGAAACAACCACCGGCCCCTTCCCGTCGCCCCCAGCCTGATCGGTACGACCCACCCGCCCTCCCCCACCCTTCGGCGACATCGCTTGATCGGAGGCGGAGGCCGCCTGCCGGGGACCCTCGTGAAGAGTTTGATCGGCGGCGGAGATCGCTTGACGGGAATTCCTAGGCCGGGCTTGGTCCGACGCAGGGATCCTCTGTTGAGGATCCCTGAGCAGGGCTTGATCCGAGTTGGAGGTCGCCGGTCGGGGGCTTTGGTGAA
>NZ_BOOA01000106.1 GCF_016862995.1 Acrocarpospora phusangensis | reverse complement strand
TGAACTCGGCGTTGGCGATCGAGGTGTACTGCGAGTCGTTGAGCTTGCCCGCGTTGATCGCGGTACCGAAGTACCGGTTGCTCTGCGCGGCCGAGGCGCCCAGCGTGCTCGCGGCATTGGCCGGGGCGGACAAGCCCACTACGGCCATACCGGCGCTGAGGACGCCCACGGTGCCAATGATGAGAGCATTTCGGAAACCTGACGGGCGCTTGCGGCGTCCGCCGTCCGGGACGGCATTGTCGATCATGCCTGTTCCTCCACTGGAACATCGATCAGCAAGGGACTGCTCGTGAGCCGCGGAGAGGCTGTTCCGATCGCACTGAACAGCCCGGCCGCGGAGTTACGCGATCGAGGTCTTAGTGTGAGAAATGTAACGAAACATGTCAATAATCTTGCGAAACATTTCGGACATCGAAGCATGATTTGGGTCTCTGAGCTGCGCGGATATCCAGATAACCCCTGAAACTTTCCTCTGTTCGGCCCCAGAACCAGGCCTGTTCGGATCCTCGATCCGAAATGTCCCGCCGCCGCCCGGACCAGCTCGCTCGTACCCAGCCGACGGGGAAGTCGCCGTTCACTACTCCCGGCTCGTCGTTCAGTGCCAGTCAAGTTCGCATTTGTACGTTGAGGCTGCTGGGGAGCTCAAGCCGGAGGCCCAGCCCATGACCCGAGTCATAAGGAGCGTTGAATGCCGACTCGCGTGAACCGGCAGACCGTCGACCTGTCCGCCTACCCCGACCTCATGGTCCTGTACCTCGGCATGCGGGTGAATCGCCTGTACGGCATCCGGACCTTCTTCAGCTTCGGCCGGAAGATCAGTGAATCGGTCGCGGGCAAGCCGGACGGGCTGCTGCTGCACGAGCCCGTGTACTACTCGTTCTTCCCGATGAACATGGGGATGCGCCAGTACTGGCGGGACCTGCCGTCATTGCTCGCCTTCGCCCGGTCCGAGCCGCATCGGGAGTGGTGGCTGGACTTCCTGCGGGACTCGGGCGGCACCGGTTTCTGGCACGAGACGTACTCGGCCAAAGGTGGCATGGAGGCCGTCTACGACGACGTGCCCAGGCCGATCGGGTTCGGCCGGTTCGCCGGGATCCAGCGTGCTCGTGGACCCATGTTCGGTTCCGCGGCCCGCCTGGGACGCTCCGACCACGGCCGCCCGGCCCTGACCGAGACGGACCTCTACGGGTCCTAACCGTCGGACAGGCCCTCCACGAGATCGTGGAGGGCCTGTCTTTTCATCGCCGGAGCGCTGTCCGTCAGCGCGCGGCGCGCTTGATGAGGTCGGCCGCCACGATGGGCTGCGAGATCATCGCGACATGCGAGGCGGCGACCTCACGGATCTGCGACCCCGCCCGCTGCGCCATGAATCGTTGCGCCGCGGCGGGCAGCACCTGATCGTGCTTGGCGACCAGGTAGTAGGAAGGAATGGTCTTCCACGCCGGGGCACCGGACGGCGCGCCGAGCGTACGCGCGTCGGCGGGCCGCTGACCGGCGTGCATCAGGTCCGTGGCCGCCTTCGGCACGTCGCCCGCGAAGACGTCGCGGAAGAACTCCTTCTTGATGTATCCGTCCACGAGACCCTCACCGTACGGACGGAAATCCAGCGCCGCCTCGTTGAGTCTGCTGCCCGGGAATTTCGTCTGAAGGTCCAGCAGGGATTCTCCTTTGTCGGGGGCGAAAGCGGCCACGTACACCAGCGCTTTCACGTTCGCGTTGCCGGTCGCGGCATTGGTGACGACGATTCCGCCATACGAGTGCGCGGCCACGATGATCGGACCGCTCAGGGTGGCGAGAATGCTCGCCAGGTAGGCGGAGTCGGTGTCCACGCCGCGGAGTGGGTTCGCGGGGGCGATGACCGGATAATCGTCGCGGATCAGTTTGGCGGCGACGTCGTTCCAGCCGGAGGCGTCGGCGAAGGCGCCGTGCACGAGTACCACCGTGGGTTTGGGCTTGGCCTCCGGCCGGGGACGCGCCTGCGCCTCGGACGTTCCCACAAGGGCGCCGGCCGCGACCGCGGCGGATCCGGCCAGCACTGCTCGGCGAGTCGTCATGATGTGCACCTTTCAACGGGTTGTTTCGCGCCATTGTTCAACCCGGGCACTTGACGATGACTGAACGAGCGGATTCACTCCCCGTCCAGTACGCCGATTTAGCTTTATGGCATGAGATCAACGAAAAGCGAAAGCGCCAAGAAATGGGGCCTGCGGGTCCACCTGCTCTCCTACGTCCTGGCCAATGTGGCCCAGGTCATCGTGTGGTGGCTCTACGACCCGGAACACTTCTTCTGGCCCATGTGGTCCATAGTCTTCTGGGGCATCGGACTCGCCTTCCACTACTGGGGCGTCTATTCACCGCCCAAAACGAATACCGAACATTAGGCCATGGGCGCTCCGGACCGGTTCCCCAGCGTGGTGGAACTCGGCCCGGGCACATCCCGAAACCCGGACGCGGCCGACCTGGCCGCGATCAATTGCCCGGCGAGTGCCCTGGAACGGCGGCACCTTGCCGCCCACAGGCTGCCGGAATCGTCAGAATGTCCGAGAATGTCCGCCATGGATTCCCCGCTGGTCCTTGGCAGCCTGCCCTACGCCCTCGGCATCGTCATGCTCGGCCTCGGCCTCAGTCTCACCCTGGACGACTTCCGCCGGGTGGGCCAGTATCCGAAGGCGGTCCTGGTCGCGCTGCTGTGCCAGACCGTGCTGCTGCCGGCGATCTGCTTCGGCCTGGTGCTCGCCTTCCGGCTCCCGCCGGAGCTGGCGGTCGGGCTGATGGTGGTCGCGGCGGCGCCCGGCGGCCCCACGGCCAACCTGTTCAGCCACCTGTTCGGCGGGAACGTCGCGCTGAACGTCACGCTCACCGCGATCAACTCGGTGCTGGCCGTGGCCACCCTGCCGGTCCTGGTCAACCTCTCCGCCGCGTACCTCCTCCCCGGTGGAGCCTCCCTCGGGCTGCAGTTCGACAAGATCCAGCAGATCTTCGTGATGGTGCTCGTGCCGGTCGCGATCGGGATGCTCCTGCGCGCGTGGGCGCCGCAGGTGGCGCGGCGGCTCAACCTCCCCGTCCGGGTGCTGTCCGTCGTGGTCCTGCTCGTGGTCATCACCGCCGTGCTGTACGGGGAGCGGGACAACCTCGTCGACTACTTCGTCTCGGTCGGACTGGCCGCACTGACTTTCAACATCGTGAGCATGCTGGTCGGGTACGGCGTCCCGCGCCTGACCGGCGTCGACCACCGCGCGGCCACCGCGGCCGGGTTCGAGATCGGCATCCACAACACCGCGCTCGCCATCACCATCGCGCTGAGCCCGGCCCTGCTGAACAGCGCCGAGATCGCCATCCCGGGCGCGGTCTACGGCATCGTCATGTTCTGCACGGCGACCGCGTTCGGCTGGTTGATCACCCGTCGAACCAGCGTCATGATCACCGAAGGCTGAGCCGTAGAGTCAAAGCTCGGCGAGGAACCTCTCAGCACGCCGGGCGAACAGGTGGGACTCGCACTCGCTGGACCGGTCGCGGGCCCTCTCGGCAGCGGCTCGTACGACTTCGCCGGGTTCACCGCGGGCGTGGAGCAGACGCGCCCGCAGCAGCAGGACAAGCCCTTCGGCGTAACGCTGGCCGTACGCCTCCAGGGCGTGGCCCGCTTTGTCCAGGGCGATGCCCGCCTTGTCCGGCCTCCCGGCGGCCAGCCACATCTCGGCGACCAGCCCGTGGTGGTACGCGACGCCCCACCGCGGCGGATCGACCAGCGTCCCGGCCAAAAGCTGTTCGGCCTCCGCCGCGATACCGGCCGGGTCGTCACCGGCGAGGGCCTGAGCCCAGTACCAGTTCAGCCGGATGTAGTGCTCCTGCTGGACGGCGGCGCGGCCGGTGCCCACGGCGATCCACCGGTCGATCGTGCGTATCACCGAGCCCGCGTCACCGGCCATCGACGCGATGATCGTGGTGTAGTAGGCCCAGGTCGCGACCGCGTACGAGTCGTCGGGGCCGTTCCACTTGTCGATCATGGTTTCCGCCCGCTCGACGTCACCGTGCATCGCCGTCAGGACGGCCCGCCAGCCGGGCCACTCACCCGAGACGTCACGCCGGATCGGGGTCTCGCTGTGCGCGGAGACCACGCCTTCGAGCAGGGCGGGGTTGTTCGCGTTGAAGAACCGGTACGCCTCGCCGATGTTGCCGATGTCCCACTGGTGCAGGCCCCAGGCTTGCCTGCCGTACACGCGGAGGACCGGATCGGAGGACTCCTCGCCTTGCTCGTACAGGCGGCGGACCAGGCGGAGGCGGTCCCACTCCAGGAAGGTGTAGGCCCCGAACAGGCGGGCGAAGAGGAGGCCGGCGGCCTCGACCTCCCGGCCGAGCTGGCGGGCCAGGTGTTCCGCACGTTCCAGCAGATCGAACGTCGTGCCGCCGAACCCCGCCTGCCGGCGCGGGGCGATGGCGAGGAGCGAGAGGGCGGAGAGCTCGAGTTCCGGGAGCCCGGCGGTCCGCGCGATCTGGGCGGCCGTTTCCAGGTGCCGATCGGCGGCGGGGAACGCGAGCTTGGTCGTCGCACGGCGACCCGCGCGTTTCAGCGCCTCCACGGTACGGACCGGATCGGCGAGGGGACCGGCGGCACACAGGTGGAAAGCGAGACGTTCGGTGACGGACTCGTCGTCGGCCTGGCTTTCTTCGAGCGCGTCCGCGACACGCAGGTGCAGCCGGACGGCCCGCAGCTGCTCCGTCGTCTCCGTGATCGATTCGCGGACCAGGTCATGCGCGAAACGCCACGAGAACGGGTCTTCCGGCGCCGTTTCGAGCAGGCCGAGCGCACGCAGCGGTTCGAGGCATTCGAGGCATTCCGCGACGTCCACACCGGCGGCGCGGGCGAGCAGGCCGAGGTCCACGTCGCGGCCGATCAGCGCGGCGACCCGCAGCAGGTGGCGAGCGCGGTCGTCGAGACCCGCCATGCGATCGCG
The DNA here is from genome assembly GCF_016862995.1 of Acrocarpospora phusangensis. Classification (GTDB taxonomy): domain Bacteria; phylum Actinomycetota; class Actinomycetes; order Streptosporangiales; family Streptosporangiaceae; genus Acrocarpospora; species Acrocarpospora phusangensis. The sequence goes on along the minus strand of NZ_BOOA01000106.1, from coordinate 19,121 downwards.
TACGACGTCCCGCACGGTGGACGGCACCCCGGCCCGGGCCGTCGCGTCGCCGTCGCCGAGCGCGCCGCGGTCACTGAGGAGCCGCGAAAGCTCGCGGACGAAGAACGGATTACCGGCGGTACGAACGTGGATGTTCCGGGCGATGTCCGCACCGGGTTCGTGGCCGGTCTCGCGGCGGATGAGTTCGGCCACGTCGGTCAGGCTGAGCGGGCCGAGCTGGATCCTGCGGTGGCTGGGCAGCCGGCTGGCGGCGGCCAGGACCCGCGAGAGGTCGGAGCCGGGTGTGGGCGCGCGGTCGCGAAGGGCGCCGATGATCGCGATGCCGGTGGGCAGCCGGCCCGTCAGGTGGCCGAACAGCTGGAGCGAGGTGGCGTCGATCCATTGAAGGTCGTCCATGACGAGCAGCAACGGCCGTTCTGCCGCGGCCTGGGCGATGAAGGTGACGACCAGCTCGAACAGGCGGAACTGAGCGCGCCCGCCGGAAATCGGCGGCGCGGCGTCGTCGTCCCGGGATTCGAGGAGGCGACCGAGTTCGCTCGCCAGCCATTTCTCGCGCGCCAACGCGGGCAGGTTGTCGAGGACAGTGGTGAGCGCCTGCTCCCATGGCCACATCGACGGTGTTCCGTCGCCTTCCAGGCAGGAAGCCCAGACGACGAGCGCGCCACGCCGGTCCGCGACGGCGGCGGCCTCTTCCAGCAGGCGCGTCTTGCCCGCGCCCGGTTCGCCTTCGACGACGCCGAGCCCGGACCGGCCGGTGAGCGCCGCCTCGATGACCTGCCACAACACGCCGAGTTCCTCGCCCCGGCCGACCAGTCCGGCCGCCTGCGTCCCTGGCGCGAGGTCACCCGTCACCACCGGCGGCCTCGGGGTCTGCGTCAGCACGCGCAGGTGCGCGGCCTGCAACGCCGGGCCGGGGTCGATGCCGAGCTCCTCGGCGAGGCGGTCACGGACCGCGTGAAACGCCGACAGCGCCTCCGCCTGCCGTCCAGCGGCACCGAGCGCATTGACAAGGCCGGCATGTACGGGTTCGTGGAACAGTGCCGTCGACGCGGCCAGCTGCAACGGCGGGATCACCCGCTCCGGTCGATGCAACGACACGGCCAGTTCGGCCGCCGCCACACAGGCGACGTGAAACTCGTCGTCGAGGGCGGCCAGGATCGGCATCGCGGGCGTTTCGTAGGAAAGTCCGTCCCCCGCGGGGCCCTGCCAGAGGCCGAGCGCCTTGACGTAGTGGTCGAGTGCCACCTCCGGAGCTTGCCGGGCGAGAGCGGCCTGCGCGGCTTCGAGGAGTTCCCGGAACGTGACGAGATCCAGCGTGCCGGGGCCGGCGCTGAACACGTACGCGTTGCCGCGCCGGTGCAGGTACGCACCGGCCGCCCGGGCGGGGACCGCGGGTTCGAGTACCCGCCGCAAGGCCCCGACGTACTTCTGGATGATGTTGAGCGCGCTCGCGGGGGCGTCGTCGGCCCAGATCAGGTCGATCAGTTCTCTCGTGCTGACCGGGTGGCCCACGCGCGCCAGGAGCAGGGCCAACAGTTGCGCCTGCTGCCGGGGGCCGGCGTCCAGCTCGACGCCGTCGCGCCACAGCCGCAACGGACCGAGGATCTGCAGGCGCAGCGAACCGGCGTCGGCTGGCGGACCTTCGCCATCGGGCCGAATGGGATGGACTGGCCCAGTCACGTCTGTGGACTCCCGGATGGGCTTATCGATTGTCCGCTTGCGACCCGTATCGGACCCGCAGTGTGCACCGAGTCTACTGGCCCTCGATTGACCGTAGAAGGGTCGGCGGACGCCCCGCAGGCCGTACCGAACAAAGAGCGGATGACGGGTTCCGGTTGTTCCGTCGACGGCTTCCCGAACCCAGCAGCCTCGATCGACTCCCTCAGATACCAAGAAGCCGATCGAGGGCAGTGAGACGTTCGTCAGCATGGGGACAGCGGGCCCGGACACCCTCTACACCGAGCGCATCGACGACCATCGGCCCGTCAACCGTCTTTCGATACTCCTGATAAGTCGCGGCAATACGTTTGGACGGCGCCGTCGTGGGATGGTCGTTGACCAGCTCCGGGCCGCCCACAAGTGCGACCTGCCCGGCCAGGGCGTGGCATGGGCCGCCCATCACCTCCGCCAGCCGATCGCAATCGGCCAGAACCCAGGCCTCGGTCTCGTGCAGCACGAGATGCGGGATGAACCGCCGATTGTCAATGGCCTCGGCCAGCGCACACTCCACATGCCGGACGCGGTCGAGCGACGTGCCATTCGGGGGCCGATCCGCCATTCCGGGTGCGTCGGAGGGAAACGCGTAGTAATCGATCAGGGTCGTCAGCGCGGTCAACGAACTGTCGTTCAGCAGCCGGACGATGTCGCCGCGCATGCGTTCCCAAGAAGTGACCCCGCCTTTGTGATCAGGACCGCGCGCCGAACGCTTCGTCGCTAGCAGGGAGCATGACAGGTGCACGTTCCGCTCGGCGTAGTAGGGGCGCAGGATCTGGGTGGCGATGACCTCCTCGGTCTGACCTTCCACCAGTATGTGGACCCGTTTCATCGGCTAGAGCCGCTCCGGTCCCGGCCGTCCGCCGAGCAGGTTCTTCTCCCAGAGCTCACCCAGCCCGTAGTCGTCCAGCCAGGCTTCGAGCCGTTCTGGGTCAGGGCGCCGGAAGACAGATGCGCCCTCCGCGCGTTCGACGACGATCAGGTCACCGACCGAGAAGCAGTTCATCAGGGTCACCGACTGAGTGGCGATGAGAACCTGGCTCTTCTTGCTCGCGTTCCGCAGCATTTCTGCAAGCTGCACGATCGCGAACGGGTGGAGCCCAAGCTCCGGCTCGTCCAGTATGACCAGCGCGGGAAGCTCCGGCTGCAGTAGCAGCGCTGACAGGCAGATGAACCTCAAAGTGCCGTCAGAGAAGGCGTTGGCGGGAAAAACCGTCTCCGACGTCTCTTGCCGCCACCGGAGGCTGATCCGGTCGGATGCCGCTTCCGGTTCCAGTACGAACTCCCGGAAGAACGGTGCCACCTGCTTCACCGAACTGATGACCCGCCGATAGTGCGCGGGATGGCTCTCTCTCATCCGCCGCAGAAAGGGGGCCAGATTTGCGGCGTCCGCATGCAAGGCTTCGCTGTCGGAAATGAACGCGTTGCGTTTCACCGGTGCCGTACGGCTCGTGTCATGAAAGTGGTAGACACGACAACCGTCCATGATCTCGGCTATATGACGGGCGATCCGTGATTGACGGTCGTTCCCAGTTTGCTCATCAAGAAGACTTTCCCGGTGCCCTCGTCCCAGAGGGCCGAGAAATCCTTCATCACCGACGAGCTCTCGATCGAAGATCAGATCGTCGCGTGCGCCCGGTCGCAGCACCGCGGTGTAGAAATTCGGCCCATCCCGAAGACCCAGGACGATCCGGGCGGTGCTCCCCGGCTCGTCATGTAGCAGCGCGGACGACCCACCCGACAACCCGACGAACAGCCCGAGTTCACCATCCGCAAGGTACCCGAGCAGCTCTAGAGCCCTGACGAAGTTGCTCTTGCCCGCACCGTTTGCGCCGACAAGCACGTTCAAGGAGCCGAGCTCTACGGTGGCAGACTGGATCGAGGTGAATCCCTCGATACTGATTTCTGACAGCCGCCGTGCCAACGCGCAGACACTCCTCGGAAGCCGATGATCGATAATGCTGAATCCAACGTATCATCAGGGTCTTTCACGACCCCTCAGCTCTTCGACAGGTCAGCGAGAAGAACGGCGAGCAGGAGTTCCTCCTCGACACAGAGGGTACGGCTGATCATGGCAGCGCTCAGAGACGGATCCCACGGGGTCGGGCCTGGACGGCCACGGAGACGGCGTCCAGAGGGGGCGGCCAGGTAGTCGGCGGCGGTGTACCGCCATGGGATGAAGCCAAAACGGGCGTGAACAGACGCGGCGATACCGACGCCGCCCCAGTCGAAGTCGCCGTGGTAGAGAAATGTGGCACCGCCGTCGCTCAGCAGGGTGAGCAGGCGCCAGACCGCAGCCGTGGGCCGACCACTTACGCAGACCAGCGGAGGGCATTCCGGCCCGAGATCGTCGGCCGCCGCCGCGACCACTACGGGATTCTCACACAAATGGACCCGGGCGGCCTTGATCGGGGTGGAGTGCCGGCGAAGCTGGCGGAGCGTCAGGCGGGTCGGTTCCCCTGCAGCCGTCTGCGCGCCCAGGACCGAGCCGAGCGGAGTAGCGGGATCGGCCGCCAGCCCCAGAGTCAGGACGGTGCTTGAGAGCTCGTCGAGGTGGACACCAGCCGATGCCCAGGTGGCACGACGCGCTTCGGCGGACGACTCTGCAGTGAACGACCGTCCGGCCAGCGCCCGGATCGCCGACAGCACCAGGGTGGCGAGCGGACGTTCGTCATCGAGGGCATGGGCATCACCACATGTTTCCGCGGCAAGTCGGCCTAAGGGGATAGACGGGGAAGGTAGGCGGCCGAGCACAAGCGCAAGCCTGCCGAGCAGAACGGCCGCGTCCGCCGGATCGGGAGCGAGACGCCGAGGCAAGCCGGTCGCATCCAGCCAGGCTCGCCACGACCCCAGCTCAGGACGGCCCGCAACGGCTTCATCGAGTGGACGGAAGGCCTTGCGCCAGGCGGTTTCCGCACGTCGGCGCACATCTGGTACCGAATCAACGGGACCAGAGAGAGCGGTGACTGCTGCGACGAGACCCCCGTGCCCCGTGTTCCGGAGAAGCTCGTCAACGTCACGGAGGTTGACGGTCAGCGAAGAACCCGTGGCGGGTCTGCGTCCGAGGAGCGCGGCTAGGGCACGGCGCTGCTCTTGGGTGGGGGCGGGCAGCGTCACGGTTCCCGTCAGGGAGGCGTCCCTAGCGATGCGCTGACGGGCCCGCTCGACCAGCCACGCCAGAGCTTCGCCACCGATCAGCCGACGCAACCGGTCCGCGTCCGGCGCAACCATCTCGTCCGTCACGAGAACAGAGTCTCCTCAATCATCGGTGCCGGAGGCTCAGGGATGACAAAGGGGTTCGGCCGAGGCGTGCGAGTCCGCTCGCGCCCGTCCCACTGCCATGGGGTGACCAGGACCGCGTCGATGCCGTCACGTCGGGAGAGCTGGCAGATCGCCAGACCCGGCACCTGCGGGTAGCAGCCCCACTCGCGTTCGCTGGTCATGACCACGTCCATGTCGAAGGTGGCGAGCAGGCCGAGGCATTTGGCGCGAGAGTCGTCGTCCACTCCGGCGAACGCCTCGTCGAGTGCGACCAGCCGGGGGGCATGCGGGTTCCCGGCCGACTTGTAGTAGGCAGAGGCCGCGGCGAACAGCGGAACGGACGCGGCAAGCACGCGCTCGCCGCCTGATGCCGGGCCGGTGGCGGATCGCCATTGACCGTCCTGGAGGCGCTGAATGACGAACTCGTGCCACGACCTGTAGTCCAGAGCACGGGTGAGCTGATCGACCCAGCTGGCTGAAGGGTTGTCATTATGCTCACGGGCGATCTGATCTTGAAGGAACGCCCCGACCATAGCGCGGTCCCCCTCGCTCCAGGCGTCGATGGTCTGCCGGAGTTTGGCGCGGACCCGGTCCAGTCCTTCCGGTGCCTGCTTGGCGAGCCGCCACACCAGCCGGAGCGTCATCCCGGTCGAGGTGGGGCGGGCCGTGAGCTCGTCGTTCATCGCGGCGACCTCCTCCTCACCTGCAGTGATCAGCTCGTGAAGGTTGCCGGCGATCTCATTCAGGAGATGGTTCTCCAAAATCTCCCGTTCCCTGACCGATAACACGCGGGCCCGGTGCCGGGTCTCTTCCGTGAGGGCTGCGGCGAGTTCCGGAATGTCGCGGATCCGGCCCTGGAAGACGACGTCCACCAGCATGATCCCGTCGCGGAGCATCAGGCCGACGGAATGGCCGTGCCGGGACATCGCGTCCGAAAGAATCTTGTGCTCCTCGGCGACCTTCTTCTGGCTGCGGTCCCAAGGGGCATCGGTGTCATCGACGCCCTCCAGAGCAGCATTGGCGGCGCGGGCGAGATGAACGGCGGCGGTCGGCGTCCAGGGCTGCGAAGGATCGGGCGGTTCCGCGTCAGGCAGGGCAAGCGTGAGAACGCCGGTGGTGGCGAATCCCCGGAACTCCTCGACGGCAGCGTCGCGGGCCCCGGTCGCCTGGAGAATCTCTTGCTGAAGCGATCCCTGACGGCCCTCCGCCCTCCCCCTGGCCAGGGTCGCATCGTGTTTGCGTGCACGCGTCTCGTGCTCGGCCTTCGTACGGCGGGCCAGATCGCCCTCTACAGCTCTCAGTTGCCGGTAAAGCTCATCGACACCTGCTCCGGCGGTCTCCATCAGAGCCCGATAGGTCTCTTCGGCGCTGGTCGCGTTGGTGCGCGCCGCCTCTGTCCTGAGAGTGACTTCGACGGCCTGCTCACTTAGCTCGCTCAGATCGCCGAGAGCTTCAGCGGCGGCCTCACGAGCGGTCAACGCGGCGGAGATGGTGGGCCACAGGCCAGCCAGGGCCAGTCGATAATCGGCGAGCGCGGTTCTCACTCCGGGCAGTTCCAGGGGTTCGGCGGGCAGGCCGACATCGTGGGCGAACTCGGCCGCAGCGGCCACCGCTGCGTCGGTCTCAACACGGAGTCGTTCGGCCGAAGCGGCAACGGTGGCCAGGTCGGCATCGAGTTCCCGTCTACGGCGGTGCTCGCCGGCGAGCCGGAGATGGCTTTCACGGAGCGACGTGTCGGAAGGCAGTCCTCGACGTTCGGCTGCCAGACGACGCAGCCGATTAGCTATCCGTTCCCGGTCTGCGGCCAAGCTTTCGATGGCGCCTTCCACGATGGCGAGTTCGGCGCGGACGGCGACGAGCCGTTCCCGGCGCGCTGCTTCGCGGGCCCCTTCACCGATATAGACGGCGGCGTCCTTGTGCCACCTGCCGCCGACAACACCGTTGGCCCACCGTCCGTCCACCGCGACCCAGGTGGCGGCCCCCGGACCGAGTCCGATTCTGTTCAGGACAGAGAGGATCATCGCCTCACTGAGCGCGGCGGCAGCCGGATCAGCGCGATCGACGGCCGGTTGCAGCACCTGGGCGCAGGTCGGACCCGCAGCCGATGGGCCGGTCAGGAGAAAGGTGTCGTCAACGGTGAGCAGCGTCCCATCCGGATTGATCCATGCATCCATGAGCCCGGACGCCTCAAGTGCTGCCTCCAGACCAGCCTTCCGATCAGGGGCGAGCGCATCGGCGAAGTCCACGACCCGCCACAATGGCGCACCAGAGCGGCCGTCCCGGACCGCCGGCGGACGGATGTGCGGGATGGGACGAGCGTCCGTCACACCGGATTCAAGTCGGCTGATCTCGGCACGGAGACTCTCCCGCAGACGCCGTTGCAGAGCTTGGGCACCCTCTACCTCGGCGTCGGCCCGGGTGAGGGCGACGGTCGCTGCACCTGCGGCCTCGTCGACGAGAGCAGCGGCCGGGTTAGCGTCCGAGGGGCTGATCGACCATGTCTCCAGATGGGCGAGAACCGCGTCGGGATCGGGAAGCACCATCTCGGTGAGACTCGACAGATAGGCGGCGTAGCGGGCGGCGAGGTCCTCCGCCCGCGCGCTCACGTCGCGATCGGCGGCCACGATACGCTCGACGGCCTGTTGGAGGTCGCGAGTGATCCGCCTCACCTCATCGTCGGCCTTCTGCCAGCGCGACCGTACGGCATCCACGCCCGTGAATTTCCTTTCCAGCTCTTCGATAGCCTGGCCACGACGCCTGACGAGGTCCTGGGCGGCACGCCGGAAAGCGGAAGGATCGTTCTCCCAGCGGCTCATCGCGACCTGATGATCGGACGCGCATCCGCTGCGTTCAGCGGCTTCCTGCGCAGTGGCGAAAGCCGATGTGAGATCACGGTCAGCGTGCTCTCGCCGCTTGGTCAGGTCCCCCGCACGGCGCTCGGCCTTACTGACGCGCCGAATGTGTTCGGCCTCGTCCTTCTTCCGATCCTCCAAGTATCGAACCAGCCGCTGGGCTTCCTCGCGAACCTCTTTAAGCCGCTGTGCGTCACGCATCTCGGGGCTCTGCCTGAGGGCGGTCTGGCGGGCCTCCAACCGGGTCCGTTCATCATCGAGATCGGTGAGCGTGCGCTCGGCGTCGGCAAGCTTCAACGCCGCGGCCGACAGCTCCTGTTCGACCCCGATGAGATCGCGGCCAAGGTGTTCATAGCGGCTCTGCGCCAGGCGCAACACCCCAGCTTTACGCTTGGCGGCCATCTTGGCGTAGCGGCGATAGTGGACGAGGAAATCATCGGCCGCGCGGCTCGCCTCGGTGAGGCCATACAGGGCATCACGTTCGTCGTCGAGGCCGCGGAAAGCCTCGGCGACGGTCCCGATGAGGGCCGAGTTGAGCGGCGGCAGGGCTTCGGTGAGAGCACGCGACAACAGTTTCTCGTCCGGCTTCTTCGACAACTGCGGCTGGCGCAACTGGATCAGAAGGTTGACCAGTGCTTCGTAGCGGTGCTCGCCGAACCCGAACAAGGCGGCATCGACCGCCCTGCGGTAGTCCGATGCCCGGTCGTAGACGGCGCCTCGCTCCTCCACAGCGTCTCGGAGCTTCTCTCGCGTGATGGTGACACCTGCGGACACAAGCCAGAGTTCCTCGCCGATCCGCTGCCCCGTGATAAAGAACCAGTGCCTGGTGATGCCGCGGTCTTTCACGGCTTTCAACCCACAGCCGATCGTCTTGTACTCGAAGGTGCCGTCAGCGGCGCGGCGGCCGAACTCCAGCCAGGAATAGCCGAGCCGTTCGGGGTGCGGGTGCTGACCACCGAGAAGGAGGTTCCACTCCATCCGTTTCCCACGATCGCCATCGGGTTCGACCCGGTGCGGCGACAGCTCGCCGTCCAGCAGGAATGGCAGCGTCAAGGCGAGAACCTTCGATTTCCCAGTGCCGTTGTTGCCGCGTAGGAGAAGCCGCCCGTCGTGAAAACGGAACTCCTCGGCGTCATAGTGAAAAATGTCGACGAGGCCAGCGCGCAACGGCTTCCAGCGCTCGGAATCGGGCAGCGGCAGCGGCATCATCGGTCCTTGATTGTCGGTTCGTCCAGGGCATAGCGAGCGATCGCCGGCAACGCGGTGACCGTCGAGCCGGAGATGTTGGCGAGGTTCAGTGCGACCAGCCTCTCGATGGCCCCAGTCACCAACTCGAATTCGGCGCCGAGGTCGGTGACACCTCTGCGCCAGTAGGCCTGGTGCTCGGCGGCCGCTTCCCGAACGAACGCGTGCAGTTCCGGAAGCGTTTTCGTGCCGTTCGCGGCCAAAAACTCGGCGACGAGCAATGTGAGATGGCCGTCGGTGCGTTGTTCCGGCATGCGGATGTCGGTCAGCTCGTCGTACGGATCCACCATGGCGATGCCTTCGACTCTCACCTCGGCGATCAGCCCTGTCGCATCCTCAATTCGGCGCGTGATCGCGTGCCGCTGGGAGTGGAGGTAAAGGAGCTCCGCCTCGCTCAGCTGGGCGTAGTAGACCACGGGTTCTTCCAGCAGCCTGCGGGTGAGAGCACGTCGCAGGGCCTGATTCCGCAGATCGTCGGTGTCGGGCTGCGGATCGGTCACCAGCTCGGACAGTCGGCCTTCCAACGAGGTCGCGTCAATGGTCGACGGCCCGCGGGCGCCCGTCAGCAGAGCGGACAGGACCTCACGCCGCACGTCATAGAGAACGTCACCAGATGCCGAGAGATACGCCTCCTCTTCGCCCGCCACCCGGCGCAGCACACCCCAGTCGATCAACAGCCGGACGACCGCCACGAGGTCGGCGCGCTCAGCGCGCGTCTCCAGGGAGAAGGAGAAATCGAGGCCCGGCTCGGCCGCCGCGGTCAGGACGTCGTCAGCAAGGCGGCCTAGGGTGGTCTGGGCGTCCGCGCGCTCTAGTATGGCCAGGGCCAGGCAGAGCAGAACATAACGGTGTCGGCCGAACGGCTCGCGGGCCCGCCCGCGGGCGGGGTGGGTGGCATCGGCCGTGGCGGGCGCCATCTTGAACAGGCGGGCGACCCCCGTCTCCACGCGCAACCGCCAGCCGGTCTCACGCGCCAGCCAGTCACGCAGTTCACGCTCGCAGCGCCGGACCTTGAGCAGTACCTCGCCGTCATGTTCAGCGGTCAGCAACGGCTTGACCAGCAGCGCGCGCAGCGCCGCTCTGCGCAGTTCCCGTTCCTCCTCGGTCACGGGTCCCCCATGAGATTGGTGATCTCCACAAGATGTTCCGGACCGGTGAGCACTCCATCCTCGGTGACGATGTGGACATCTCCTCCATCGGGAACGAGGGACAGTCTGACCTCGAATGAGCCGTCAGCTGTGACGGTCTTGACTTCGCTCTCGCCGGGCAGCCGAGCTGACAGTGCGTCACCGAGCAGGCCGAGGAACAGCCGGAACAGCCGGGGATCGAGCACGTCCAACTCGGAAAGCCGAACCGGTCCGTCGGTGCAGAGCCGGGCCCGGGCCACAGCGGTCTCGGCAGCTTCTTGCTCGGCCTGTTGCAGCAGAAATCGGCGCTCATCGCCGCGCCGTCTGATCTTGTTCGGCTTGCCTCGCCGTTCGTACGAACCGGTCTTGCGCAGCTGAGGTGAGATCCGGATGGGCGGGGCCGCTGCCCAGGGGGTGGCCGATCCGGGCTCGTCCTCACGCCAGGCGTCGAGAGTCGCACCGGTGACCGTGAGATGGCGGGCCGAGTTCAGCCCGAACGCGATCCGCCACAATCGGTGCGCCGCGTTGTCGTTGGGCGCTTCGGCGAACCAGCGGGCCAAAGTGCGGAAGTCGGCTGACCGGTCCGATCGTCCTGACCTGCGCTCGTTCAGTAGACCGACAGTGTCGATCAACTGCTTGATCGCGGTGATCGCCGACTGGCGCAGCAGCTTCGCCTGGGCGCTCCGCGTACGGGTAGAGACAAACCAGCCGCTCAGACCTCGCCAGCGGTTCTCCCACACCTCGAATGACGCCTGCTCGGCCCGGTCCATGGCGGCGGAAGCATCCTCACCCTCGGGGACGGCATCAGCCGCCTCACGCCGGGCCGCCATGCGCAGGAGCCGTTCATGACCGAGCCCTTCTATTTCGTCCAGCAGTACCGCGATCCGAGAACCGTAGTTCGCGAGATCAGCGATAAACCGGTCGATGTAGTCGATGAGAAGCTCTTTATATTCGATGAAACTTTCGACATCTCCATCGGAGAAGTCGATCGCGCGGCGTAAGGACGCCATGAACGCCTGAGCATTGCCAGCGAGCGAAGTGAATCGATCGGCCAGCCCCAGTAAAAGCAGATGCGTCCGCCCTGGATCTGGATCGGCATCTCCGGCCAGACGGGCGAGCGCCTCGAGTTGATCGGCGATGTCGGCGAGTGCCACCGACTGCAGCGAGCCACGTTGCGCCACCGACTGCCGATAGAGAGCCAAAGCCTGCTCAGCGGCATATCCTTCGGGAGTGAGCTGATAGAGATATCTCTTGCGATGAAAGTCCTCCACCGTAGTGACCCGGCCGGTGTCGGCGTCGGCTCGCAGATTTCCCCAGCCGACAAGACTGTAAAGTGCGGAAACCAGGGCCTCGTCGTTATCTCGCCTGAGTTCAGCCGCGACGTCCTCAGGACGCAGATGGACCAAAAACCGATCTTTTGCCCGCACGAAAACCATCAGGATAGACCGGTAGAACGGTTCTAATCGCGTGCCGAGATGCGCGAAGGGTTGCGCGTCCCAGGCGTCACCCGAACCCGTATCCCCCACCTGAGAATTATTACTTGTTACCTTGGTCTGAAGGTCTACTTCCGAAATTGTCCGGATGCGGACAAGCCGAGGTGTCTCAATCGGGTCGCCCCGGCTTCTGCGAAGACGGCAACCTAACGTTTCAAAAGCCCTGGTCAGAGTGGAGCCGCCTACGCAGGCAATCGCGCTCGATGCCGCGGTCCGCCCTCTGGCCGGCTTCGAGTTCACTCGCCAGGGTCGTCGATCTGGACACATGGCCTAGGGCGCAGGTGCTCGATCGTGACGCCGTGTCGTTCGGTCAGCCGCTGGGCGATCAATGAGCGGTGGCAGGCTTCGGCGTCGAGTTCGACGCAGAGCAGCGCCGCGGTTCCGGTACTCGGCAGCGCCGACACGATCGGCGTGAGGTCGGCGCGGTCGAGGATCTCGGTGGTGTAGCGGCGGGTGTACTCGGCGGCGAGTTCCCGGCGCGAGCGCTTGCCCACCCCTTGGAGGTCGTCTTCGGCGTATTGGAGCCGGCGTAACTCGGTGGTTGGGGCGAGCTCGGGACGATGCTCGTACGCGATCCGGGCATGGGCGAGGGCCGCCTGGAGCCGGAGTGAGTTCGCCCAGGCGTACTCGGGTCCGCGGACGCCGCGGCGCTGGCGTACGTCGAGCAGCAGGTGGACGTCCGCGTGCCGCAGTCGTTGCAGGAAGGACTCGCCGCCGAAGCCGTAGACGCCGATCGTCACCATTTTGAGCACCGGAAATCACCCACCTGCCTGCTATTCGTGCCGCCTTACGCGACGGCGGTCCCCTCAAGCTCGACCATCAGGTCGGGAATCGCCAGCCGTGTCACCCCGAGCATCGTGGTGGACGGCGCCGCCCCGGCGGCGCCCAGCCGCGACGCCAGCACCCCGTAGTGCTCGAAAAGCCGATCGACGTCGGTGGTGTAGACGTTGAGCCGGACGAGGTTCGCGAGGGACATGCCGGCCTCGGCGAGCACGGCCTCCAGGTTGTCGAGGCTCAGCGCCAACTGCGCCGCCATGTCATCGGCATGCTGGGGCTTGCCGTCGCCGCTCATCGCGGTCTGCCCGGCGCAGTACAGGGTCCGGGTCTCCCCGGAGACGATCTCGCCCTGGTTGTATCCCATCTCCACCGACCACATTCACGGGTTGACCACCGTTCGCTTTATTGCCACATCAGCTCCATTCGAAATGCCGGTATGTCGTGTTGATAAGCCTCCCGGCAAATCACGACATCCTTTGTCATGTATTGTTTTTGTATGCGCGCCGACCGGTTGGTCTCGCTGGTGCTGCTGCTACGGCGGCACGGTCGGCTGTCCGCGGTCGCGCTGGCCCGAGAGCTGGAGGTATCCACCCGTACCGTGCTGCGCGACATCGAGGCGCTGTCCGCGGCCGGCGTCCCGGTCTACGCCGAACGCGGCCGGCACGGAGGTTTCGCGTTGTTGCCCGGTTTCCGTACCGAACTGACCGGGCTGAACCACGACGAGGCCCTTGCCCTGCTGATCGCCGGATCGCGGCACGGCGCGCAGGCGTTCGGCCTCGGCTCGGCGCTCGCTTCGGCGATGCTCAAGGTGGTCGACGCGCTGCCAGAAAGCTATCGGGACACCGCGGCCGGCGCGGCCGACCGACTGCTCATCGACCCGGAGACCGACCTCCTCTCGCGTCGGCTGGTCACCGAGGAGGTGCCTGACGCCGTGGTGGCCGAGGTCCGGCGCGCGGTACTCGCCGGGCACAAGCTGCTGATCCACTACGCGGCTGTGGACCAGGCCCCGAAGTGGCGCACGGTGGACCCGATCGGCCTGGTCACCGTACGCGACCAGGGCTACTTGCTGGCCACGAGGTCCGGCGAGGACCGCACCTACCGGCTGTCCCGGGTCCTGGCCGCCAAGGAACTCGCCGAACCCGCCCAGCGACCAGACCGGGTCGACCTGGACCGGGCCTGGCAGGAACGCAGCACGCGGTTCCGGACCGGCGGCGACCAAGTCGCCGTGCTGGTACGCGTCGACCCGGCACGGCGGGAGGACCTGGTGAGCACCGCCCTGGCCGTCCGCGCCGAAGAAGCCGACTCAGACGGCTGGCTGCGGCTGGAATTGACCTTCCAAGATCCGAGACACGCCGAATGGGCGCTGTGGCAACTCGCCACGAACGCGGAAGCCCTGGCCCCGCAGTGGCTGCGCACCTCCCTGCGCAACCGCGCCACCGCAATCGCCACCTGCTACGGAGCGTTCTCCTAAGAGTGCCGCCGCGACTCGATTTGGAACGGCATGGAACGCCCTCTCAGATAACAACACCGTTCAAGAGGGAGTTCGCCCATGAATCCGATCAGGGCAGTTAAGAGAGTCGCCGGGCCGGTCGCGTTGCTGGCCGCACTGAGCCTGGGACTGACCGTCGCGACCGCGAGCCCGGCCGCGGCCGCGCCGAGGTGCAGCCTGACCGTCACCAGCCTCCACACGTACGACCAGGTGTACAAGGTGGAGGTCTCATGCGGGCCTTTCCTGGCACCGGCGGAATGGCATCTGTACGGCGATGACGGCCCGTATGGCAATCAGTACATTCTGAGCTCCTACCAGCCGGTGGCTTACGCGGACTCAGGCGCGATGGACGAGGACGACGGCTTCGATACGGACGAGGTCTTCGCCACGGTTGTCTACAGGACCACCACCGGGGCGTACTGGACGGTGCGCACCAACACGGTCGTCGCCAGTTTCTGGCCGTACAGCTAGGGCATGGCCCAACGCGTCGCGTTCGGCAGAGCGGGTGTCAGGCCCGGGGCAGCATCGAGCCGGCCAGCTCGCCGCGGGGGTCGTAGACCACGCACATGATGTCGCGGTCGCCGTCCGCCCAGGTCTCGGCGGTCGGCAGGATCGGGTAGTAGTCCAGCTCGGCCCCTGCCGTACCGGGCCAGTAGTGCACGAACCCCCGCTTGCAGCTGCTCCAGCCGAACGCGGCCAGCGCGGCGCGGTCGTAGCGCCCGTCGTCGGCGTGCGTGAAGCCGTAGGACTGGTTGTCGGCGTGCTGGTCGCAGGTCGTGTAGAGGACGATCTCCTCGCCCGCCACCGGGGAGTACTCCGGGTCGGTGAAGCACTCGCCCGCCTCCAGGTTGAGCACTCCGGTCGTCTCCGGGGTCAGGAAGTCGTCGCCCTTGTGCACGACCGGCGTGGCCGGGGCCACGAAGAGCGTGCCGAGCGCCAGCACGGCCGGCAGCATCGCCAGAAGGCGGAACGGCCGGCGGGCGGCCTGCCGGGCTACGGTCATCGACACCTGTCCTGACGGGCGATCATGCTGATCCCCCAGAATTACGGATCAAGTGAAATATCACCTCAACGCCGGGTGTCAGCCGTAAAGAGTCCGGATGACGGCTCGGCTCCGCAGCTTGACCTCGGGTGACGTTGCTCACAACGGTGCAGGGAAGATCGTTCAGTTCACTTTGCGGCAAGGTTCTGGCCGATCTTTGGCCAACCGATTCTGCATGGATTTCGGACATCCACCGTTCTCCCTCGGTGGGTGAAGTCCACTTCCTCAGGAGTGAAGCTCGACGTGAGTGACGCCACCCGACCCTGGTCCCTGCGGACCCGGCAGGCCAAACTGACCGTGATCGGCGCCAGCGCGCTGCTCGTCGGCGGACTGGCCTTCAGCCCGATGGCGTTCGGCGCTGCCGCACCGCCGAAGTTCCCCGCCGCCGAGATCCACAAGCCCACCCCGATGCCCGACCGGGTCATCCTCACCCCCACCGCCACGCCTTCCTCGTCCCAGAAGGTCACCTGGCGCGCCGAGACCACCGCCGAGTTCGCCCAGGCCGAGATCCTGGAGTCGCCTCGCGCGCTGGGCGAGGTCGCCCCCGCCGCCGGCGCCGTCACCAACGTGAAGGCGCAGTCGAGCACCCCGGTCAACACCACCCTCGGGTACGCCTCCACGTACCACACGGTGGAGTTCGCCGGCCTCAAGCCCGCCACCCGGTACACCTACCGCGTCGGCGACGGCACCAACTGGAGCGAGTGGAACGACTTCACCACCGCCGCCGCCGGTTTCCAGCCGTTCTCCTTCATCTACTACGGCGACGCGCAGAACTTCATCGACTCGGCCGTCCCCCGGGTGTTCCGCCAGGCGTTCGCCGACCGGCCGCAGGCCAAGATGATCGTCAACGCCGGTGACCTCATCGACTCCGCCAACAGCGAGGAGCAGTGGGGCCAGTGGTTCAAGGCCGGCGGCTTCATCGACAGCCAGGTCAACAACCTGTCCATCACCGGTAACCACGAGTACAGCGGCAGCTCGCTGTCCTCGTTCTGGGTTCCGCAGTTCCCGTACCCGGACAACGGCCCGGCCTGGACCGACTACCCGGCCGCCGCGAACATCGCCAAGACCGCGTACTACGTGGACTACCAGGGCGTGCGCTTCATCGGCCTGAACAGCAACGTGCAGTCCATCCCGGACCTGATGGCCAAGCAGACCGCGTGGCTGGAGGGCCTGCTCAAGGACAACCCGAACAAGTGGACCGTGGTGACCTTCCACCACCCCGTCTACTCCAACACCGGCACCCGCAACAACCCGGTGGTCCGCGCCCAGTGGGCCCCGCTGTTCGAGAAGTACGGCGTCGACCTGGTGCTGCAGGGCCACGACCACTCCTACGGCCGGGGCAACCTGAAGTCCGCCCGCCAGTCCGCGACCACACACAACGGCGTCTCGTACGTGGTGTCCGTCTCCGGCGGCAAGATGTACGAGCTCAACGGCGGCGTGAACTGGACCGGCAACGGTGCCGAGGTGATCAGCACCAGCGAGAACACGCAGCTCTACCAGATGATTGACGTCGACAAGGACCAGATCCGCTTCGAGGCCCGGTACGCCAACGGCGAGCACCACGACGGCTTCCTGATCCGCAAGAACGACGCGGGTGAGCGCACCGTCACCGAGCTCGGCACCGGCAACACGGGCGAGCAGGTCACCGTGGACAAGACCAGTGTCGAGCCGGGTGAGCAGCTCACCGCCACCGCGTTCGGCTACGACCCGGCGGAGAAGGTGAAGGTCTACCTCCTCCGTACCAAGGGCACGTCCGCGAACGCCGGCGACGGCGACCGCGACTACGACAGCCGGACCTACGTCGGCACCCAGACCGCCGACGCGCTGGGCAAGCTGAGCTACAGCTTCAAGCTGCCGGCCGACCTCAACAAGGACAGCACCTACCGGGTGTACCTGGAGAGCGCCACCCAGAAGATCACCAGCCCGGTGATCACGGTCAAGTAGTAACCCCACCGGATGCGGGCCCGCCCCGGTACCGGTCCTCCGGGACAGGTACCGGGGTGCGGCCTGCGCCCGCGGGCCGGGCCGGCGTAGCGCGCCGCCCTCCCAGGCCAGCCGCCCGGCGGCTCGACAGGAGATCCCGTGACCTTCCGTACCCGTCTGGCGGGCGCGCTGCTCGCCGGGGCGGCGGTGGCCGCCGTGCCGGCGGCGCCGGCCGCCGCTCATCCCTTCGGCCCGCCGTCCACTGCGCGGATCAGCGTCGACGGCTCGCACGTGGCCATCGCCTGGCTGGCCGCCGAGGACGACTGGGTCGCGCTCGGCCAGTCGCTCGGCGCGTTCGAGAACCCAACCACCGGGCCGGTGTCCACCGCTCTCACCGGCGAGCAGAAGCTGCAGCGGTCGGCGGCGGTCCGGGACTACCTGCTCGGCCGGATCACCGTCGCGCAGGGTGGCACGCCGTGTCCCGGCCGGCTGGAGTCGCTGGAGCGGCTGGTCGCCCAGGGCGCCCGGTTCGCCTTCGACTGCCCCCGACCGGCCGTCGACCTCGACGTCACGGTGAGCGCCCTCACCGACCTCAACGAGAACTACCGGACCATGCTCACCGCCGAGACGCCCGCCACCCCGGCCCAGGCGCTCTACACCGCGCGGCAGCAGACCACCCGGCTGCGCTTCACCGCCTCCGGCGGCGGCACGACCGCGGCCGTGACCACCGTCGCCGCCGGCACCGCCGCCGCGGCCGCGATCATCGGAGTCCTCGCGCTGCTGCGAGTACGGCGCCGCAAGGGCGGGCAGGCGTGAACGGGATGGGCGGGGCGGACAACCGCCTGATCGCGATGTTCGACGGCGGCGTGGCGTTCTGGCTGGTCCTGGCGGTGGCGCTGGGCGTCGGCGTGGTGCACGCGGTGGCCCCCGGGCACGGTAAGAGCATCACCGCGGCGTACCTGATCGGCACCCACGGCCGGTACCGGGACGCGGTGCGGCTCGGGGTGATCGTGGCGGTCATGCACACCTTCTCGGTGCTGGTGCTGGCGGTCGCCTGGGTGGGGCTCAGTGGCGTCGCCGGCCTGGGCACGAAGAGCATCACCGCCTGGCTGCAGGTGCTCGCCGGACTGGTCGTGATCGGCGTGGGCGCCCACCTCGTCTACCGCCACCTGCGCGAGCGGCGAAACGGGACAGGCCATGGGCATGGGCACGGGCACGGACACGGGCCGGGACATGAACACGGGCACGGTCACGGGCATCTCGGGGCAGGGCCGGAGTCGCCGGTTTCCGGCGAGGCGCACGGCGACGTCGCGACGCAGTCGCCGACCGATCCGTGGTCGCGGCGCGGGCTGGTCGCGCTCGCCCTGTCGGGCGGGCTGCTGCCTTCGCCGTCGGCCTTCATCGTGCTGGTGAGCGGGCTGCTCACCGGGCGAGCGCTGGACGCCGTCGTGCTGGTGATCGCGTTCGGGGTGGGCATGGCGGCCACCCTGACCGCCGTCGGCGTCGTGACGATCAAGGGTGGCGGGCTGCTGGCCCGGCGCGCCCGCAGCTGGTCGCCGGCCGCCGCAGTGGCCGTCTGGCTCCCCGCCGTCGCCGGCGTCGCGGTGTCGCTCGGCGGCTGCCTCTACCTGTTCGCGGCCGTCGGCGCACTCACTACGTAACGGCAAGTGAACCCGGCCGGTTCCGTCCGGCCACCCCCCTGTACCGCTCCGCGCCCCGCAGCGCCCCCGTGCACCGCTGCGGACCTGCGCATCCGTCCCGCGTACGGCCTGCCAACGGCCACCGCGAAGGGCAAGTGCTTGGGGCATCGAACAGGGGACCGAGAACGCCCGCAAATGCCAGCGGAAGAACTGCAACCAGAATTGCAACCGGGGAACAGCTCAGGGCGCCCTCATTTAAGAGAACGCCCTGGTCAAAGTGGAGCCGCCTTGGGGAATCGAACCCAGACCTACGCATTACGAGAGCTCATATTGGCTCTTGCGGTAGTCCACACGCGTCCGTCCATGGCCGTCGTTGCAGGCCAATGGGGTTTCCGGCGGAGCGCGCACGGGTGCGGACATCAGCGGAATGCAACGGAAACTGCAACGGGGCTGCCCACAACTGCACGCCGGTGATGGCGGCCATTCCTGCGACGGGATGGGCTCGTGACCTGTAACGGCTGCCTCGTCGTCCGGACCGCCAAGTCTGTCGGTCGTCGTT
>NZ_BOOA01000105.1 GCF_016862995.1 Acrocarpospora phusangensis | reverse complement strand
TCTCAGAAGGCGACGAGGAAGGTCTCGGCGGCGAGATCCTCGGCGACCGCGAGGTCCAACCGCCGCCCGATATATCGGCGTATTTCGAGGTAGTACGCGTCGAAGACGGTGCCGAAACGCTGCGGATCGGCCACCGTGACGGCTTCGCGGATCATGCAAGGTCTCCCTTGCCGGAAGGACAGGTCACCCCTACTTGCCCGCACCGCGGGCACCCTTCCCGGTCAAAGGAAACGCGATGCCGGGCCGATCACCCCGATAAGTGGCGATGTGAGCGGCCAGACCGGAGACGCGGGCGATCCCACGGCTCGGCCGAACGCGGCAAGTCAGTCACAAGTGATAAACAAGGACACACGGTCACCATGAGTGCCTGTGAACCTCAGGAACATCATCGTCGCGACGGCGGCGGTCCTCGCGGTGGCGGCTCCCGCGTACGCGGATGACGACATCCCTGTCGGCACCGTCCTGGCCGCGAAGGCGCACCCCGCCGTCCAGCTCACCAGCCTCACCTACACCGGGCAGGTCGTGGTGCCCACGCCCGAGATCAACCAGGGCCCGTTCAACCAGCTCGTGCGGCGCACCACCGACGCGGTGCTCAACGGCAGGATCGCCGACGACGAGCAGAGCATCGCCAAGTACCTGTTCCAGCAGATGGGCGCCGACGTCGACACCTACATCCGGCCGGCGACGCCGAACCGGGTGGTGGACGCCGAGATCGGCGGCATGTGCACCGGCTGGTGGGTGACCCCGGACGGCTACATGGTCACCGGCGCGCACTGCGTCGAGATGAGCGACCAGGCCCTCGCCGACACCTTCTCGCAGCAGGCGCTGACCAAGTTCGCGGAGGAGGACGCGCAGACCGTCCTCAAGGACCTCCAGAGCTTCGAGGCGGACGAGGAGCTGGTGAAGCTGGCGCAGCAGCTGTACATCACCTTCAACAGCAGCCATCTGCAGATCGAGAACCTGCGCAAGAGCATCGCCGTGCTCCAGGCGCTGCCGGGCGGCGGCGTGGACAAGACCGCCAAACCGGTTCCGGCCGAGCTGGTGTCGGTCGGCGAGAGCTACCCGGGCAAGGACTTCGCGCTGCTCAAGGTGAACGGCCAGGAGAACCTGCCGACACTGCCGCTCGGCGACGACTCCGACGTACGGACCGGGACGACCCTGTACATCAGCGGCTTCCCCGGCCTGGTGACCAACACCCCGTTCTTCAGCCTGGAGTCCAAGCTGGAGCCGGCGCTCACCGAGGGGCCGTACAACGCGAAGCGGACGACGCAGGAGGGCGTGCCGTACATCCAGACGCAGGCGCCGTCGTACCACGGCAACTCGGGCGGGCCGGTGTTCAGCCGGGAGGGCAAGGTCATCGGCATGCTGATCGCCGGCACGGTCAGCGAGGGCGGTGAGGCGTCGGAGAACGAGAGCTTCGTGCTGCCGGTCAGCATCGTCAAGGAGAAACTCAACGAGAAGAACATCAAGCCGACGGCGTCGCTCACGACCACCGAGTACGACGCCGCGCTGGACTCGTTCTTCAAGCGCCACTACGAGGAGGCGCTGCCGAAGTTCCGCGAGGTGCAGGCGCTGCATCCGAACCACCCGTATGTGGCCAGGTACATCTCGGAGTCCCAGCAGGCCATCTCCTCCGGCAAGGACGAGTCGCCGCGGCCCATGACGTTCTGGGTGCTGGTCGGCGGGGGCGTGCTGCTCGCCGTCGTGGCCGGCCTGGTCCTGCTCATGGTGCTGCTCAAGCGCCGCAAGCGGCCGCAGGCTCCCGTTCCGTACGTGCCGTACCAGCCGGTCAGCGACGTGACCCAGTACGTGCGGCAGCCGCCGCAGCAGGCGCAGGTGGCGGAGCTGGAGCGGGAGTTGGCCGAGTTGCGCCGCCAGCTCGGGCACCGGCCGCCGGGGTCCTGATCTGTGGGAAAGGCCTGCCGTACTTCCTCGCGGCAGGCCTTTCCGTTTCTCCCGTAAGAAACGCATAAACAAATTCGCTTAAGGCATGTTTAACGGGGTCCTTCTATACCTTTGCCCATGGCAGAAAAAGGACTCAGAATAGCCGCGCTCATCGCGATCCCGCTCTTCCTGGCCGCCTGCGGGAACCAGGCGCCCGAGACCGGGGTCGCCTCCGCGGTGGGCACGTCCGCCGCCGCGACGGCCACGCCCTCCCCCACGAGCAGCGGCGATCCGCTCAAGTTCGCCCAGTGCATGCGGGAGAACGGCGTCGACATGCCGGACCCGGAGCCGGGCGGCAACCAGGTGATGATCCGCCAGAAAAAGGGCCAGGAGGGCGTCACCGAAAAGGCGCTCAAGGCCTGCGAGAAGTACCGGCCGGTCATCGACGCCAGCAAAATCGACGACAGCGAACTGCAGGACGCGATGCTGAAATTCGCGCAGTGCATGCGCGACAACGGCGTCGACATGCCCGACCCCCAGGTCGACGGCGGCCGGGTACGGATCGGCGGCCCCGGCATGGACCCGGAGTCGCCCACCACCCAGAAGGCCATGGAGGCCTGCCGTGACGCCATGCCGAACGGCGGCAAGATGTTCGGCGGCGGCAAATGAGACGTGGCGGCCTGCTCGCCGGAGCCGTCGCCGTCCTCGCGCTGGCGGGCGGCGGGGTGGCGGCCTTCTCGCTCTCCGGCGAGGCCGGGACGCCGTCGGAATCGCCCAGCGCGCCACCGGTCGCCACCGCCGAGATCACGCGCTCCGACCTGGTGGACAGCAAGACGGTGGACGGCACGCTCGGCTACGCCGGCCGCCGCGTACTGCCCAACCAGGCCCGCGGCACCGTGACCAGGACCAGGGCGGAGGGCTCGCTGGTCCGGCGCGGCGGCTGGCTGTACTCCGTGGACGGCCGCCCGGTCTCCCTCATGTACGGATCCATCCCCATGTACCGAACCCTCGCGCAGGGCTCCGAGGGCAAGGACGTCGAGCAGCTCGAACGCAACCTGGAGACGCTCGGCTACGAGACGGGGACGGTCGACGAGTACTTCTCGTGGGTGACCGCGCGGGCCGTACGGGACTGGCAGGAGGACCGCAACCTGGCCGAGACCGGCACGGTGGACGCCGCCCAGGTCATCGTGGTCTCGGGCGCGGTCAGGATCGCCGAGGTCACCGCGGAGAAGGGCGACCAGGCCGGGCAGTCCGTGGTGACCACGACCAGCACCAAGCGGGTGGTCCACATCGACCTGGCCGCCTCCGACCAGCAGCTGGCCCGGCTCGGCGCCAAGGTCACCCTGGAGACCCCCGCCGGGGGCACGGCCAGCGGCACCATCACCGCGATCGGCACGGTGGCCGAACCGCCCGCGCAGGACGGCGGCGAGTCCACCATCGACGTGGAGGTCACCGCCGAGGGCAGGCTCGGCCGCCTCGACCAGGCCCCCGTCACCGTCGACCTGCAGAGCGAACGCCGCGAGAACGTGCTCTCGGTCCCCGTCGAAGCCCTGCTCGCCCTCCGCGAAGGCGGGTACGGCGTGCAGGTCGCCGGCCAGGGCGTCGTGGCCGTCGAGACCGGGCTGTTCGCCTCCGGCCAGGTCGAGATCACCGGCGAGGGCCTCACGGAGGGCATGCGCGTCGAGGTCCCGGCGACATGACCGGCGACACGGGCCAGACCTCCGGCACAACGAACACCACGCGTGCCACAGGTGCCATGGGCGCTGCGGGCACTACTGACGTTCCGGGCGCTACGGGTGCTAAGGACGTTCCGGGTGCTGCGGGCGCTGCGAGCACTGCGGACGTTACGGGCACTACAGGCACTGCGGGCGTTCCGAGTGCTGCGGGCGCTGCGGGCACTGCGGGCGTCCCCTCCTCGTTGTGGTTGCCGCACGCCACGGCCCGCCAGAACCAGGAGCCGGTCATCGAGCTGATCGCGGCGACGAAGACCTACCCGGGCGGTGTGCAGGCGTTGCGCGGCGTCGATCTGCGGGTCGACGCCGGGGAACTGGTGGCGATCGTGGGCCCCTCGGGGTCGGGGAAGTCCACCATGCTGCACCTCGTCGGCACACTCGACCGGCCGTCCTCCGGCACGGTCCGGATCGCCGGATACGACGTGGCCGAACTGTCGGACCGCGAACTGTCGGCCCTGCGGTCCCGGCACATCGGGTTCGTGTTCCAGTCGTTCCACCTGGCCGACGGGTTCGCGGCGCTCGACAACGTGGCCGACGGCCTGCTGTACAGCGGGGTGCCGCGCCGGGAGCGCAGGGAGCGGGCGGCGGAGGCGCTGAAGCGGGTCGGGCTCGGGCACCGGCTCGGCCACCGGCCGGCGCAGCTGTCGGGCGGCGAGCGGCAACGGGTGGCAGTGGCCCGCGCGGTCGTCGGCGAGCCTTCGCTGCTGCTGGCCGACGAGCCCACCGGCAACCTGGACTCGGCCTCCGGCGCGGACGTGCTGGCGATCCTGCGCGAGCTCAACGCGGCCGGGACCACCGTCGCGATCATCACCCACGACAACGACGTGGCCGCCGCCGCGCCGCGCCGGATCCGCCTGCGCGACGGGCGGATCGTGGAGAGCTTCGAGAGCTCCGAGAGCGAGGCGGTGGTCGCGCATGGCTGACCGGCTCAGACCCGGGCGGCTGGCCTGGGGAGACCAGATCCGGGTGGGCGCCTCCGGGCTGCGCGCCCGCCCGGCCCGGGTGATCCTCTCGGCGCTCGGGATCGCCATCGGCATCGCCACCATGGTGGCGGTGGTCGGCATCTCCTCCTCCAGCAAGGCACGTCTCCTGGCCGAACTCGACGAGCTCGGCACCAACCTGCTGCGGGTGACCCCCGGCCGGACCCTGTTCGGCGACTCGGCCAACCTGCCGGCCGAGTCCCTGGCCATGATCCGCCGGATCGGCCCGGTCCTGACGGCCGGTTCGACCGGCGACACCGGCGAGCCGGTGTTCCGCAGCGACCGCATCCCGGCCACCCAGACCGGCGGCCTCGCCGTCCGCGCCGCCTCCCTGGACCTGCTCGACTCCCTCCAGACCGGCGTACGGCACGGCGCCTGGCTCAACGAGGCGACGGCCGCCCAGCGCGCCGTGGTCCTCGGCTCGGTCGCCGCGCAGCGGCTGGGCCTGCGGACCGGCCACCAGGTGTGGATCAAGGGCCAGTGGTGGACGGTCACCGGCGTCCTGGACTCCTCCCCACTGGCGCCGGAGATCGACCGCTCGGCCCTGATCGGGTATCCGGCCGCGGACGCGTACCTCCAGTACGAGGGCTATCCGACCACGATCTACACCCGCTCCGCGGAGTCGGCCGTCGCCGACGTACGGGAGGTGCTGCCGCGCACCGCCAACCCGGAGCATCCGGAGGAGGTCGAGGTGAGCAGGCCGTCCGACGCGCTCGCGGCGCGGGCGGCGGCCGACGGCGCGTTCACCAACCTGCTGCTCGGCATCGGCGCGGTGGCTCTGCTGGTCGGCGGCGTCGGCGTGGCCAACACGATGGTCATCTCGGTGCTGGAGCGGCGCAGGGAGATCGGCCTGCGCCGGTCGCTCGGCGCCACCAAGGGCCAGGTGCGCGGCCAGTTCCTGACCGAGTCGCTGCTGCTGTCCGGCCTCGGCGGCATGGCGGGGGCGTTACTCGGCGCGCTCGTCACCGTCGGGTACGCGGCCTGGCGCGACCTGCCCGCCGTGGTGCCCCCGTGGGCGCTGGGCGGCGGTCTGGGTGCGACGCTGCTGGTCGGCACCGTGGCCGGGATCTATCCGGCGATGCGGGCGGCCAGGATGTCCCCGACTTTGGCCCTCAGCACCGCATGAGGTGCTTAGCCCCCGTTTAACTGGCTGACGGGAGTATGTGCCTCATGCGGGTGCTGATTGCCGAGGACGAGAAGGTCCTGGCCGACGTGGTCGCCGCTGGGCTGCGCCGGGAGACCATGGCGGTGGACGTCGTCTACGACGGGGACGCCGCGCTCGAACGCGCGACCACCCACGCGTACGACGTGATCGTGCTGGACCGGGATCTGCCGTCGATGCACGGCGACGAGGTGTGCCGGCGCCTCGTCGCCGGCCGGGTCGCCGCGCGGATCATCATGCTGACGGCCTCCGGCGACCTGCGCTCCAAGGTCGAAGGGCTCACCCTGGGCGCGGACGACTACCTGCCGAAGCCCTTCGACTTCCCGGAGCTGGTGGCCCGGCTGCGGGCCCTGGCCCGGCGTACGCCGCTGGCCGTGCCGCCGGTGCTGGCCCGCGCCGGGGTCACCCTCGACCCGGCCAGGCGCGAGGTCTTCCGGGACGGCAGGTACGTCGCGCTCAGCCCGAAGGAGTTCGCCGTGCTGGAGGTGCTGCTGCGGGCCGACGGCAACGTGGTCAGCGCCGAGGACCTGCTGGAGAAGGCGTGGGACGAGAACATCAGCTACTTCACCAACTCGGTCCGGGTGACGGTCATGACCCTGCGCAAGAAGCTGGGCGCGCCGGCCGTCATCGAGACGGTGACCGGCGCGGGGTACCGGCTGTGACCGGCCGGAGGCTGCCGGTCCGCTGGCGGCTCACCATCGTGTACGGCAGCATCTTCTTCCTCACCACCGCCGTCCTGATGATCATCAGCAACCTGCTGGTGAACCAGATCCTCACCCAGCGGTTCACCATCAAGTTCCCCCCGACGCCCGGCCCGCTCGGCGACCCCGGCGGCGCGGCGCCTCCGTTCGCCAACCGCATCTACTACATCCAGACCGCGGTCAAGGGCGAGGTGAGCCGCTACGTGGACCTGGTGACCAGCTCCCTGATCCAGTGGTCGATCCTGGCCACGGTCCTGATCGGGCTGGCCGGCCTGGCCGTCGGCTGGGTGGTCGCGGGCCGCGCACTGGCCCCCCTGCTCACCATGACCGAGACGGCCCGCCGCCTGTCCGACAGCACGCTGCACCAGCGCATCTCGATGGACGGCCCGCGCGACGAGATCAAGGACCTGGCCGACACCTTCGACTCCATGCTGGAACGCCTCGACCACGCCTTCGACACCCAGCGACGGTTCGTCGCCAACGCCTCGCACGAGCTGAAGACACCGCTGGCCATCAACCGCGCCCTGCTCCAGGTCGGCTTCGCCGATCCGGTCGTGCCGCGGGCGCTGCGCCCGATCAGGGACGAACTGCTGGCCGCCAACACCCGGCAGGAGCAGCTCATCGAGGGCCTGCTCACGCTGGCGCAGAGCGAACGCGAGCTCACCACCCGCCAGCCGGTGGACCTGCGCGACCTGGCCCATCCCGCGCTGCTCGCCCATCGCCTTCCCCGTCCGCCGGACTGGCGGCCCGCTCCCTGCGCGGGGGACGCCGTGCTGCTGGAACGCATGATCGCGAACCTGGTGGACAACGCCGTGAAGTACAACGACGACCGCGGCGAGGTGACCGTGCGGACCGGCTCGGACGCCGCCACCTGCTTCGTCACGGTGGCCAACACCGGCCGCCAGATCGCCGCCGCGCAGATCCCCGCCCTCTTCGAACCCTTCCGCCGCCTGGACGCCGACCGCACAGGTTCCGCCAGCGGCGCCGGCCTTGGCCTGTCCATCGTCCGCGCCGTAGCCCGCGCACACAGCGGCACCGTCACCGCAGAGCCACTAGATCACGGCGGCCTCCAGGTAACCGTCCACCTTCCCCTGTCCCGCCCAACGACCACCGCCGCAGCCCAACGCCCCACACCCAATCCCGCACTCGGTCCCCCACCCCCTCCCAAGCCCGACGCCGCCCTCACCCCCACGCCCTAGCCCCACGCCCGGTCCCGCGCACAATCTGCCCAGTCCTGCACACGATCCCGCGCCACGCCTACGCCCAATCCGTGACCAATCCTGCGCTCAGTCCCGCACCCAGTCCTACGCCCGACGCCGCCCTCAGCCCCACGCCCTAGCCACGCGCACAATCTGCCCAGTCCTGCACACGATCCCGCGCCACGCCTACGCCCAGTCCGTGTCCGATCCTGCGCTCGGTCCTGCGCCCAGTCCCGCATCCGATCTTTTGCGCGATCCTTCTCAGTCCCACGCCCAATCCCACGCGTGATCCCTTGCTCAGTCCCACGCTCAATGCCGCCCGCGATCCTGGGCCCAGTCCCAGGCCCCTCCCATGCCCGTCCTGTGCTCAGTCGAGCGCCGGATAGAGGGTGATCATGTCGGGTACGTGGGAGGCGAAGTCGGCCATCCGGCGTGCCGGGACGCGTTCGGCGGTGACCTCGGCCGCGCGGATGCGGTCCAGCCGGAAGACTCGGACGTCGTCGCGTAATCGGCACCAGCCCACCAGGTACCAGACCCCGCCGCGCCCGCCGACGAACACGCCCGGCTCCACCGCACGGGTGCTGACCGCGCCGCGGGCGTCCCCGTACTCCAGCTCCAGCACCACCCCGGCCAGCAGCGCGCCCTCGATGACCCGCGCGATCGGCCCAGCCGTGCGCGACCCGGCCTCCTCCGGATCGGAGGTGCTCGACAGCAACTGCACGCGGGTGGCCAGCTCGCGAGCGCGGTCGCCGTCCGCGGCCGGCATCGCCGCCATCAGCTTGCGCATCGCGCTTCTGGCCTGGTCAGCGAAGGGCTGGTCGCCGGAGCGGTTGAGCGCGATGGCGATGGCCACCGCCTCCTCCGGGCTGAAATTGAGCGGCGGCAGCGACATCGACCGGTCGAGCACGTAACCGCCCCGGCGCCCGCGTTCGGCGTAGATCGGCACCTGGGCCTCCTGCAGCGCCAGGATGTCGCGCTCGATAGTGCGCGCGGTCACGGCGAACCGCTCCCCCAGCTCGCGCGCGGATCGGGGACGCGGCGAGACAGCGCGGAGCAGCTCGACGATCGCGTAGAGCCGGTCGGTACGGTTCACACGCCGAACTTTAGAAAACACGACCGACATTTCCCGGAGCCACCAGGGCGGCCACCGCGAACCCCAGTGAACCGGTGACGCGGGACCAGGTAACCCGGGGAGCGCCTCGCATCCGGTATCACGGCGAGCCCGTTCGGCTCGGCAGGACCACCGCCAGCTCTTCCATCCCGGCCTTGAAACAGTGACGCGGGTCCCGATAACCCGGAGACCCGGTATCGCGGTCGAGCCCGTTCGGCTCGGCAGGACCACCGCCAGCTCTTGCATCCTGGTCTTGAAACGGTGACGCGGGTCCCGATAACCCGGAGACCCCGTATCGCGGTCGAGCCTGGTCAGCTCGGCAAGGCCGCCGCCAGTTCTTCCATCCTGGCCTTGGACGGCTCCGGATACCGCTCGTCCGTCAGGCTCGCGGCGGTGATGCGATCCAGCCGGAAAACCCGTACGTCCTCCCGCAACCGGCACCAGGCCACCAGATACCAGAACCCGCCCCGCCCACCCAGGAAGATGCTGGGCTCCACCTCGCGCGTGGTCGGCCCGGCCTTGCCGTCGTAGTCGATCCGGAGCACGCGCCTCCCGGTCAGCGCCCGGTCGATGGCCCGCTTGATCTCCTCGGACGGGTCGATGGTGTACCCCCCGGGATCCAGCCGGATGGGCACGCCCTCGTCCTGCAGCCGGGCGATGTCGCGGATGATCGTGCGTTTGCTGACACCGAGCCGGGTGGCCAGGTCCCTGGCCGGGACGGTGCCGCCCGTGCGTAACTCCTCTACCAGCGCAGCTCGACGATCCATGACCCCGAAACTACGCCGGGTGACCGACAAAACCGTCCGCAACACACCTAACCCGGCGGCCACATCCCCGTATTCACGATGCGTTCCGGCTCGATTCCGCAGAGTGCGGCACGCTCGCAGCCGTACCGCTGCCAGTCCAGCTGGCCGGGCGCGTGCGCGTCGGAGTCGATCGTGAAGACACACCCCATCTCGTACGCGAGGCGCAGCAGCCGCTTCGGCGGATCCAGCCGATCCGGACGGGAGTTGATCTCCACGGCGACGCCGAACTGCCGGCACGCCTCGAAGACCAGCTCGGCGTCGAACCGGGACTCCGGCCGCAGCCCGCCGCGTTTGCCGCCGGCCTTGACGATCCTGCCCGTGCAGTGGCCGAGCACGTCCACATGCGGGTTGGCGATGGCGGTGACCATCCGCCGGGTCATGTCGTCGGCCTCCATCTTGAGCTGCGAGTGCACGCTGGCGACGACCACGTCCACCCGCTCCAGCAGCTCGGCCTCCTGGTCCAGCGAGCCGTCCGCCAGGATGTCCACCTCGATCCCGGACAGCAGCCGGAACGGCGCCAGCTTCCCGCGCAGCTCGTCGATCAGGTCGAGCTGGCGGCGCAGCCGGTCTGCGGACAGGCCGTTGGCCACGGTGAGGCGGGGCGAGTGGTCGGTGACCGCCAGGTACTCGTGGCCCAGGGCCATCGCGGCGGCGGCCATCTCCTCGATCGGGGAGCCGCCGTCGGACCAGTCGGAGTGGCTGTGCAGGTCGCCCTTGAGCGCCTGCCGCAGCGTCGCCGCCGTCTCGTCCAGGTCGGCGCCCGCGGTGGCCTCCAGGCGGCGCAGGTAGGTCGGCACGTCCCCGGCCAGGGCCTCGGCCACCGCCAGCGCGGTCACCTTGCCGACCCCTTTGAGGCCGGTCAGGCCGTCCTCCCGGACCAGCCGCTGGAGCTCCCCCTCCGGGAGCGCGGCGATGGTCGACGCGGCCCCGCGGAAAGCCCGGACACGATACGTCGGCTCGCCCGCGCGCTCCAGCAGGAACGCGATTCTTTTCAACGCCTCGACCGGATCCATGTGACGGACGTTACCCGCGTAACAAACCGACGTACCGCAATGGACCGTTCCGTAACGGTACGCATGGGAACCCCAACTAGATCTGTACCGTTTCACAGCGCGACGGTAGTCTGTGCCGACCTCGAGGAACATGGAGCCGTATGGCCGAGACCGGGGACGGAAGTCCCACCCCGCCTCCCTATGTCCCGCCGCCGTCCCCGGGAATGCCGCCCGGCATGCAACCGGGAATGCCGGGGATGCCACCCGGGCCGCCTCCGGGAGCCCCGCCCGGCATGACGGGCCCGCTCATGCCGCCGTTCTCCCCGCCGCCTCCGCCGAAGAAGAGGTTCCGTTCCACCGCCGTCAAGCTGGGCGCCATCGGCGTGCTCTCCACCCTGGTGGTCGGCTTCTGCGCCGCCACGAACAGCTACGACGAGGTGGACGCCGACTGCGTCGACACGGCCAACCCGCTCCCCGACGGCTCGTTCGCGCTCGTGGACGACGACTTCTGCGACGACGACTACCGCGGCTCGCACGGCGCGTACGGCTGGTACTACGGCGGCGTCCTGGTGGGCCGGCACGTACGCGGCGGCACCACGCTCCGCCCGGCCGACGCGCAGATCACCAGCCGCAGCGGCAAGGTGGTCCAGCGCGGGGGCTTCGGCTCGCACGGCAGCAGCGGGAGCTGACCGCTCGATGAGACGGGAGACCTCGGCGCCTCGCCAGAACTGGGCGGCCACGGTCGAGTCGCAGGGCCTCGCCTACCACCGGTCGGCCCATCCCCAGGGCTTGAGCAGGCCGTACTGGGACGAGAGCGTGCACTACGTGTTCGGCATGGACGAGGTGCTCGGCCTGGAGGAGCAGGTCGAGGAGCTGCACCGGATGTGCCTGGCCGCGGTCGACTACGTGATCACCGGCAACCGGTACGCCGAGTTCGCCATCCCGCCGGAGTGGCGCGAGGCGGTCGCGGAGTCCTGGCGGCGGCGCGATCCGCACGTGTTCGGCCGTTTCGACCTGCGCTACGACGGCGCCGGGCCGGCCAAGCTGCTGGAGTACAACGCGGACACTCCCACGAGCCTGCTGGAGAGCTCGGTGGTGCAGTGGTACTGGCTGCAGGACGTGTTCCCCGACGACGACCAGTGGAACTCCATCCACGAACGGCTCATCGACCGGTGGAAGGCGATCGGCCCGACCTTCCCCACCGGGCCGACCCATTTCGCCTGGACGAACACGGACCAGTCGGGCGAGGAGGCGATGACCCTCGGCTATCTGCAGGAGACCGCGCAGCAGGCCGGGCTGACCACGATCGCGATCGCCATGGAGGACATCGGCTGGGACGCCATCAACCGCCGCTTCGTGGACGTGGAGTTCCGGGTCATCCGCTCCCTCTGCAAGCTCTACCCGTGGGAGTGGATCGCCGGCGAGCCGTTCGGCGGGCACGCGCTGCGGCTCCAGCCGTCCATGAACTGGGTCGAACCGCTCTGGAAGATGCTGCTGTCCAACAAGGCGCTGCTGGCGATCCTCTGGGAGATGTACCCGGGACATCCCAACCTGCTGCCCGCCTACCTGGACTCGCCGCGCGACATCGCCCGCTACATCCAGAAGCCGCTGCTCGGCCGGGAGGGCGCGTCGATGCGGGTGGTCTCCCCCGAACACGCCGTGCAGACCTCGGGCGGGTACGGCGCCGAGGGTTTCGTCTACCAGGAGTTCCAGGCGCTGCCCGACTTCGGCGGACAGCGGCCGGTCCTCGGCGCTTGGGTCGTCGAGGACGAGGCCGCCGGGCTCGGCATCCGCGAGACCTCCGGCCTGATCACCGATGACACCTCCTCCTTCGTCCCCCACCGAATCAGCGGCTAACACAACGGAGCACCCCCCACATGGAAACGCAATCCACCACCTTCGGCGAGGTCCTCGGCAACGGCGCGCTGGCCATCACCGCGTACGCGATCCTCGGCGTGCTGCTGCTCGTCGCCGGGTTCTACGTGATCGACATGGCCACGCCCGGCCGGCTGAGCAAGATCATCCGAGAGGAGCGCAACCCGAACGCCACCGCGCTGACCTCCTCCGCGATGGCCGCCATCGCGCTCATCGTGGCCGCGTCGATCTTCTCCTCCGGCGGCACGCTGACCGAGGGCCTGATCGCGACGCTGGTCTTCGGCCTGATCGGCATCGCGGTGCAGACGGTCGGAATGATCGTCTTCGACCTGATCGCGGGCATCTCGGTCCGGGCGCTGGCCCAGGAGGCGACCCTGCAGCCCGCCACCGTGCTGCTGTCGGTCACCCACGTCGCGATCGGCCTGATCACCGCGGTCGCCGTGATCTGACCGGGCGGAATATGCCCACGGTGAAATGCGCCCCCGGCGAAACCCGCTCCCTTTCCCAGCGCCCGCGATTAACGTCGATCGGGAAACGGAATTCACGATGGGAGCGGGTTATGGCCGGAATGGAATCCCCCGACGGCGAGCACATCGGCCGGCGGCTGCTGCGCGAACGCATAATCGTGCTCGGCCAGGAGGTGGACGATGAGATCGCCAACCGGATCTGCTCGGAACTGCTGCTGCTGACGGCCGACGACCCGGCCCGGGACATTCAGCTCTTCATCAATTCGCCGGGCGGGTCGGTATTCGCCGGAATGGCCATCTACGACGTCATGCAATACGTCCCCAACGACATCGTGACGGTGGCCATGGGAATGGCCGGCTCCATGGGCCAGTTCCTGCTCACCGCCGGCACGGCCGGCAAACGATACGCCCTCCCGCACGCGCGCATCATCATGCACCAGCCGCACGGCGGCATCGGCGGCACGGCGGCGGACATCGCCATCCAGGCCGAGCAGATGCGCTACACCAAGAAACTCCTGGCCGAACGGACGGCCTTCCACACCGGCCAGCCGCTGGAGCGGATCGAGGCCGACGCCGACCGGGACCGCTGGTTCACCGCCGAGGAGGCCAGGGAGTACGGCTTCATCGACCACGTGGTGGCCAGCACCGCGCACGTGCCCTCCTGAACCGCCCGCTGTCCGATTCCTTCAAGACGGGCGGCGGGGAGGGGCCGTAACGTGCCGGACATGGCTCCAACATTCAACGTCATCGGAATAGCCGTCGCCGACATGGCCCGCGCGCTGGCCTTCTACCGGCGGCTCGGCCTCAGCGTCCCCGCCGAGGCCGACAACGAACCGCACGTCGAGGTGACACTCCCCGGCGGCTTGCGCCTGTGCTGGGACACCGTGGACACCATCCGGTCCTTCGACCCGGAGTGGACGCCGGCGACCGGCGGGCCGCGCATGAGCCTGGCCTTCGCCTGCGCCGGCCCGGCCGAGGTGGACCAGGTGTACGCGCAGCTCGTGGACGCCGGATACGCCGGGCATCTCAAGCCGTGGGACGCGTTCTGGGGGCAGCGCTACGCGGTCGTGCACGACCCCGACGGAAACGCCGTGGACCTGTACGCGCCGCTCGCCTAGCCCGCCTGGTCAGCCGACCAGGTCGCCGAGCGGGACTCCGGCCAGGCTGCGCACCTCCCTGGACAGGTGCGCCTGGTCGGCGTACCCGGCGGTGGCCGCCACGTCGGCGAACGGGTGTCCGCTTCTGGCCAGGGCGAGGGCGCGGTTCATGCGCAGGATGCGGGCCAGCGTCTTCGGTCCGTACCCGAACGCGGTCAGGCTGAGGCGGTGCAGCCGCCGTTCGCCGAGCCCGAGCGCGGCGGCGGTGGCGGTCACGCCGGAGCCGCGGCCGAGCAGGACGGCGGCCTCGCGGACTAGGGGGTCGACGCCGTCCAGCCGTTCGCCCGCCAGCTGTTCGAGGCAGGCGGGGGGTGACTCGGCGCGCCGTACCCGATCGGTGAGGCGGCGGACGTCGGCGGCCGGCCAGAGGTCGGCGAGCGGCACCCGCAGGCCGCGCAGTTCGGCGGCGGGCACGCCGAGCATCGCCGGAGCGGTGCCGGGGGCCAGCCGCAGGCCCGTGAAGGCCGTGCCCGCCGGGACCCGCGTCACGTACGCCTCGGCGTCGGGACCGGCCACCACCAGGGCGCCGCCGGTCCAGAGCAGGTCCATGCAGCCGTCCGGGAGGACCCGGCGCTCGGCGTCCTCCGACACGCCGGAGGTGTGCCAGAGCACGGCCCCCGGGACCAGCGACGGACGTTCCCGATACACCGCTCCAGGTTCTCACCCCGGCCCGGAGGCGGCACCATCGCATGTGACCTGGCACGCTTGTATCCGTGAATGACAGGGTCCGCGAGGACACAGCGCGGCGGCTGGACCGGGCGATGGGCAGCCTCGGCACGGCCGCGATGGCGCGCATGGAGGAGCAACTCGCCTGGTATCGAGCCCTGTCGGCCGAGGACAGATCCTGGGTCGGCCTGGTGGCCCAGGCGGGCATCGCCGCGTTCGTGGAGTGGTTCGGCCACGCCGGCGAGGGCCGGCCCACGCCCAGCATCGAGTTCTTCGGGACCGCGCCGCGCGAGCTCAAGCGCAGCGTCTCGCTCCAGCAGACCGTCGACCTGGTACGCATCGTGGTGGAAGTGGTCGAGGCCGAGGCCGACGAGCTGGCCGCCCCCGGCGGCGAGGAGCAGCTGCGCAACGCGATGCTCCGCTACACCAGGGACGTGGCCTTCGCCGCCGCCCAGGTGTACGCCCGCGAGGCCGAGGCCCGCGGCTCCTGGGACGCCCGGCTGGAGGCCCTGATCGTGGACGCGCTGGTCCGCGGCGAGGTGGACGACGGCCTGCACTCCTGGGCCGCCGCCCTCGGCTGGACCTCCGCCCCGGTCGTCGTCTTCGCCGGGTACGCCCCGGACGAGGACCCGCAGAGCGTCATCGACGCCCTGCGCGACAAGGGCCGCCGAGTCGGCCACGACCTGCTCGCCGGGGTCCAGGGCGAGCGCCTGATCGTCATCGTGGGCGGCGCGGACAGCATCAAGGACGCCGCCAGGAGCGTGGTCCCCCGGTTCGCCGCCGGCCCCATCGTGATCGGCCCCGAGGTCTCCGACCTGCACGCGGCCGCCCGCTCCGCGCGCGCCGCCATCGCCGGCCTGCGCGCCGCCGCCGGCTGGCCGGACGCCCCCCGCCCGGTCCTGGCCGAGGACCTGCTGGCCGAGCGCGCCCTGGACGGCGACGAGGACGCCCGCGCCCAGCTGATCGAGAACGTCTTCAAACCGCTGGCCGGCACGCCGCTGCTCGACACCCTGGCGACCTACCTGGAGCAGGGCACCTCGCTGGAGGCCACCGCCCGCCTGCTGTTCGTGCACCCCAACACGGTCCGGTACCGGCTCCGCAAGATCACTGAATTGACCGGCTACCAGCCGACCGAAGGCAGGTCCGCATTCACCCTGCAGGTTGGCCTGATATTGGGTCGCCTGACCGTAACCTAGCCGACTCTGAGAAACGTCTGAGAAACCTTAACTGTAGGAACCAAACAAAATCGCATCCCCCAAGTTCGTGCAGATCCCTATCAGTGTGGCGAACTTCTACAGGGCAGGGTTGAGAATGTGCTCGTCATCGTCGCGCCGGGACAAGGCGCCCAAACCCCAGGCTTTCTGAGTCCGTGGCTGGAGATCCCCGGCTTCCGCGACCGCGTCACGGCGTGGTCGGAGATCGTCGGTCTCGATCTGGCCGGGTTCGGCACCACGGCGACCGCGGACGAGATCCGGGATACCGCGGTGGCCCAGCCGCTGCTGGTGGCCGCCTCGCTCGCCGCGTACGAGACGCTCGGCGCCACCCCTGATCTCGTGGCCGGGCACAGCGTGGGCGAGTTCGCCGCCGCCACCATGGCGGGCGTGCTCACCGCCGACCAGTCGCTGGCCCTGATCCGGGAGCGCGCGCGGGCCATGGCCGAGGCCGCCGCCGCCACCGCGACCGGGATGACCGCCGTGCTCGGCGGCGTGGACGTGCTCGAATCGCTCGAGAAGCACGGTCTCACCCCGGCCAACATGAACGGCGCGGGCCAGATCGTGGCCGGCGGCACGCTGGAGCAGCTGGCGGCCTTCAAGGCCGAACCGCCGCAGCGCGCCCGGCTGATCCCGCTCTCGGTGGCCGGCGCCTTCCACACCGGGCACATGGCTCCCGCCGTGGAGCGGCTGCGCGCGGCCGCCGCCGGGGTGAGCCCGGCCGACCCGGTCGTGAAGCTGCTCTCCAACGCCGACGGCGCGCTGGTGGAATCCGGCGCCGACCTGCTGGAGCGCCTCGTCGCCCAGGTCAGCCGCCCGGTCCGCTGGGACCTCTGCATGGAGACGATGGCGGCGCAGGGCGTCACCACGATGATCGAACTGCTGCCCGGCGGCACGCTGACGGGGCTGGCCAAGCGCGGCCTGACCGGCGTGAAGACCGTGGCGCTGAAGACCCCCGACGACCTGGAGACCGCGCGAGCCGCCGCCAAGGAGGCACTGCAGTGAAGCTTCCCCAGGGCGCGCCGGGCGCGAAGGTCCTGGCGTTCGGGCACTACCAGCCTGCCAACGTGGTCACCAACGACGACCTGGCCGAGCTGATCGACACCAACGACGAGTGGATCCAGAGCCGGGTCGGGATCAAGGAGCGCCGCTTCGCCGGGCCCGAGGAGTCCGAGATCGACCTGGCCGTGCAGGCCGGCGGCAAGGCGCTGGCCGCCAGCGGCCTGGCCGCCGCCGACATCGACCTGGTGATCGTGGCCACCTGCACGCTGGAGGCCCAGATCCCGAACGCCGCCGGGCGGGTCGCGCACCGGCTCGGCATCGACGCGCCGGGCGCCTACGACGTCAACGCGGCCTGCGCCGGGTTCTGCTACGCGCTGGCCGCGGCCAGCGACGCGATCCGGGCGGGATCGGCAAGGAACGTCCTGGTCGTCGGCACCGAGAAGCTCACCCAGTGGGTGGACATCCAGGACCGGGCCACCTCGGTGATCTTCGCCGACGGCGCGGGAGCGGCCGTGGTCGTGCCGTCCGGGACGCCGGGCATCGGCCCCGTGGTCTGGGGCAGCGCGGGCGACAAGGCCGACGCCATCATGATCAAGGACAGGAACTCGGCGCTGAACCAGGAAGGCCAGACCGTGTTCCGCTGGGCCACCACGGCCCTTCACCCGATCGCCAAACTGGCGTGCGAACGTGCGGGCGTGGACCCCGCAGAGCTCGCCGCCTTCGTGCCGCACCAGGCCAACCTGCGCATCATCGAGTCGATCGCCCGCAGGATCGGGGCCGGCAACGCGGTCGTCGCCAAGGACATCGTGCTGGCCGGCAACACCTCGGCCGCGTCCATCCCGCTGGCGCTGTCCCGCATGATCGAGCGCGGCGAGGTCCCCTCCGGGGGTCTGGCCCTGCTGCTCGGCTTCGGCGCGGGCCTGACCTACGCCTCGCAGGTCATCGAGATTCCCTGAGACTTGTACGGCTCAGGCCGTACAGAACCAAGAAAAACCACCCTGAAGGAGATACAGCGACATGGCAGTGACCGAGCAGGAGATCCTCGCGGGCCTCGGCAAGATCATCAACGAGATCACCGGCATCCCGGCCTCGGACGTGACCCCGGAGAAGAGCTTCGTGGACGACCTCGACATCGACTCGCTCTCCATGGTCGAGATCGCGGTGGCGGCCCAGGACGAGTTCGGCGCGGAGATCCCCGACGACCAGCTCAAGCACCTGAAGACCGTCAAGGACGTCATCAACTTCATCCAGGCCTGAGAGCCTGACCCCTCCGGGGGCCGCGAGGCTCCAACCTGATCGGCGCGAGCAATGAGGAGTGCAGACAAGTGAGTACAGACCGGGTACGTGTCGTTGTCACCGGGCTCGGCGCGACGACGCCCCTCGGTGGAGACGTCGCCTCGACCTGGTCGGCGCTCCTCGACGGGCGGTCGGGCGTGCGGCCTCTCACCGAGGACTGGGTCGACTCCGTCCCGGTGAAGTTCGCCGGCCGGGTCGCCGTCGAACCGGGCGAGGTCATCCCCAGGCCGGAGGCCAGGCGGCTGGACCGGGCCGAGCAGTTCGCGCTGATCGCCTCGCGTCAGGCCTGGCAGGACGCGGGCGCGCCCGAGGTCGAACCGACCAGGCTGGGCGTCGTCGTCGGCAGCGGGATCGGCGGCATCACCACGATCCTCGACGCGTACGACACGTTCAAGGAGAAGGGCTGGACCCGCCTGTCGCCCTTCACCGTGCCCATGCTCATGCCCAACGGCGCGGCCGGCTGGATCGGCATCGACATCGGCGCCAAGGGCGGCGTGCACGCCACCGTCAGCGCCTGCGCCACCGGCGCCGAAGCCATCGGGTACGGCATCGACATGATCAGGTCGGGCCGGGTGGACGTGGTCGTGGCGGGCGGCGCGGAAGCGGCCGTGCACCCGCTCAACATCGGCTCGTTCGCCGCGATGCGCGCCATGTCGACCCGCAACGACGAGCCGCAGCGCGCGTCCCGGCCGTTCGACAAGGGCCGGGACGGGTTCGTGCTCGGCGAGGGCGCCGGCATCGTGGTGCTGGAGTCCGAGGAGCACGCCAGGGCGCGCGGCGCGAAGGTCTACGCGGTGGCCGCGGGGGTCGGGTACTCCTCCGACGCCCATCACATCGCGCAGCCGGAGCCGAGCGGCTTGGGCGTGCAGCTGGCGATGCGCCGGGTGCTCGCCGACGCCGGGCTCTCCGGGGCCGACATCAAGCACGTCAACGCGCACGCCACCTCCACCCCGGCGGGCGACGTGGTCGAGACCATCGCGATCAAGGAGGCCATCGGGGCGCACCCGATCGTCACCGCGACCAAGTCGATGACCGGCCACCTGCTCGGCGGCGCGGGCGGCATCGAGTCCATCTTCACCATCCTC
This sequence comes from Acrocarpospora phusangensis, assembly GCF_016862995.1. GTDB lineage: Bacteria > Actinomycetota > Actinomycetes > Streptosporangiales > Streptosporangiaceae > Acrocarpospora > Acrocarpospora phusangensis. Next base: position 4,856 of record NZ_BOOA01000105.1, on the reverse strand, counting down.
GCACTCAACGAGCGGATCGTCCCGGCCACCATCAACGTGGACGACCTGGACGACGGCATCGAGGTGGACATCGCGCGGACCGAGCCGCGCAAGCTTCCCGACGGCCAGATCGCCGCGGTCAACAACTCCTTCGGATTCGGCGGTCACAACGTCGCCGTCGCCTTCACCACGGTCTGAGAGGCACGCAGATGACGGTTGTCGACAACAGGGTGGTGAGCCCCTCCTCCGACCAGGAGGCGGCCGATCCCCGCGACCCGCGGGTCCGGCTGGGCCACCTGCTCGACGAGGGCTCGGTCCGGCCGATCTCTCCTGAGGACAAGAGCGGCGTGGTCGCCGTGACCGGCCGCATCGAGGGCGTGCCCGTGGTCGCCTTCTGCAGCGACGCCCGGGTGCAGGGCGGCGCGATGGGCAGCGAGGGCTGCGAGCACATCGTGCACGCCTACGACGTGGCCGTCCGCGAGCGGGTGCCGGTCATCGGGATCTGGCACTCGGGCGGCGCCCGGCTGGCCGAGGGCGTGGAGTCGCTGCACGCCGTCGGCCGGGTGTTCGCCGCGATGACCAAGGCGTCCGGGGTCGTGCCGCAGATCTCCGTCGTGGTGGGCGCCGCCGCCGGCGGCGCCGCGTACGGTCCGGCGCTGACCGACATCGTGATCCTGGCCGACCAGGGCCGCATCTTCGTCACCGGCCCCGACGTGGTGCGCAGCGTGACCGGTGAGCAGATCGACATGGCCGCGCTCGGCGGTCCCGAGCCGCACAGCAAGCGCAGCGGCGTCGTGCACGTGGTCGCCAAGACCGAGGCCGACGCGCTGCTGCGGGCGCGCGAGCTGGCCAGCCTGCTCGGCCACCAGGGCCGGGTGCGCGCGGTGGAGGAGGTCGACTTCTCCGCCCTGCTGCCCGACAACGCGCGCCGCGCCTACGACGTGCACCCGCTGGTCAACGGCCTGCTGGACGACCCCGGCGTGGAGCTGCACCCCAAGTGGGCGCCGAACATCGTCACCACGCTGGGCCGCCTCGGCGGGCGCACGGTGGGCGTGATCGCCAACAACCCGATGCGCCTCGGCGGCTGCCTCGACTCGGCCTCCGCCGAAAAAGCCGCCCGTTTTGTACGGATGTGCGATGCCTTCGGGGTGCCGCTGGTCGTCCTCGTGGACGTACCCGGGTATCTGCCGGGGGTCGGGCAGGAGCATGACGGCGTCGTCCGCCGGGGGGCGAAGCTGCTGCACGCGTTCGCGGAGGCGTCGGTGCCGCGGGTCACGCTGGTGACGCGCAAGGCGTACGGCGGGGCTTACATCGCGATGAACTCGCGGTCGCTGGGTGCGACGCGGGTGTTCGCGTGGCCGACCGCCGTCGTGGCGGTGATGGGCGCGGTCGCGGCCGTACGGATCCTCAAGCGGCGTGAGCTGGCCGCCGCGCCGGAGGAGGAGCGGGCCGAGCTGGAGATCCGTCTGGCGGAGGAGCACGAGAAGATCGCCGGGGGACTGTCCCGGGCTGTCGATCTCGGGGTCGTGGATGAGGTCATCGAGCCGGGTGAGACCCGGGGGGCCATCGCCAAGGTGCTCGCGCAGGCCACGCCGGCTCGTGGGGCGCATGGGAACATCCCGCTGTAATCCGCTGAATTTCACGAAAAAGGGCGTCCGCGTGTCGGGCGCCCTTTCGTTTTGCCGGGTTTCGCGTGCTTCTGCCCGGGTTTCGCCTGCTTCCGGAGTCCCGTGGCGCGCCGTAAATCGACCCGAAATATGCATATATTGTTGGATATTTGGTGTATCGGTCGTCGTTGAGTTCTTTGCAACTCGCTTGATCAAAGATGTGGACATGACGAATCATGTCCTGAGATCTGGGCTGGTGGTATCGGCTTTCGTCCTCGCCGGGCTGCTCAGTGCGGGGTGCGCGGCCGGATCGACCGTTCTGGGCGCCCAGCCGGCCTGCGCGCGCGCTATGAAACCCTCCGCTGCCGCCACGCCGGCGGTCGACAGCGACGAGTGGACCACCGATCAGCTCGGCCGGGAGGTCAGAGAAGGGGACGTGGTCGAGGCCCGGTTCACCGCGCCCGGGCAGAAGGACGTCTACCGGCTGGTGGTGGGGTCGACTCCGCTGGCCGTACGGAACTGGGCCGGCGAGAACATCAGAATCAGGTGGGCCGAGGTGGGGGACGGCGTCGAAGGGGACCAGGACTTCGCCACGTATGACGATCTTGGAGAGGGTTTCGAGGTCCAGCTCGAATCGGGTTGCCACTGGTTCGAGATCACCCGTACCGACGACACGACCGGCTCTTACTCGTTCGGCGTGGAGAAGCGGTAACCGATCCAGGGAGCGGTTCTTCGCCACGGGCTGGCTTGGGCAGGGTCCGGGGCGGTTTTGCAAGGGTTTCTCACACCCTCGACCCGAGTACGCGGCCGAGGGTGCGCTTCAGACGGCGTCGGATGGATCAGACGGCGGCGTGGAGCCAGCGGACGGGGGCGCCTTCGCCGGCGTAGCGGAAGGACTCGAGTTCCTCGTCCCACTGCTTGCCGAGGAGACGGTCAAGCTCGTTCTCGAGGACGACGCGGCCCTGGGCGGCCATCAGCATGACGTTGCGGAGCCGGTCCTCGGGCACCTGGATGTCACCGTTGGCTCCGATCACAGCCGTGTACGCCCCCAGGGTGGGGGTGTACGCATGTCGGGAGCCGTCCACGCCCGGGGAGGCGTCCTCGGTGATCTCGAAGCGGATACGCTGCCATCCCATGAGCGATGAAGTGATCGCCGCCGCCGTACCCGCGCGACCCTCCCATTCCGCCTGGGCGCGCAAAGCGCCGGGCGCGGCGGGCTGAGGGGTCCACGTCAGGTCGACGGGAACGCCAAGAACGCCTGCGACAGCCCACTCAATGTGCGGGCACAGCGCAGGCTGAGCCGAGTGGACGTACAGCACGCCACGAGCAGCAGCCACCGGACCTCCCGTTTCGTACGAGGTGCGCCTTCCCCAACGGCCTCATACTGGAATGATCACAAGTGACTCTAGGAGAGACTACCGTCCGTTGCCGCGAGGCACCAGACCAGGGTCATACCCAATCGTGCTTGACAACTCTGTGGATTGAGCAAACCACGAGGAGTAAACATACTCCCATCCCCAACAAACAGAAAACCCCCAGCTCACGCACACCCTCCCGCCAATTTCCCGCCCACCCAGGCACCAAACACCCCAATTCCACCCGCACAGAACACCCATCCATGTCCGCCAAAAACCGGACAACCACCCTCCCTTCCCAAACGCCCCCAACCCATCCCCCCAACTAAAATCCACAACCTCCGTCAACCCCCAAGATCGCCCTTCCCGTCGCGTCTGTCGATTCATGAACTCGATCAGAATCCAGGCACTCGCGAGGTCCTCATGGATCATGCCTGGGCCAGGTCTATCCGGTTGATTCGTGGGCGGAGCTGGGCAATTCGACGATCGGAGGATCGTGGTCGCGACCGCTGGGTAGAGTGCTCACGCAACGCTTATCCGTCAGCGCGCACAGTAGCCCGGAAAGTCGTGCCATGCCTCAAGAGACGTCTTTGCCCGCTCTCGACGAGACCGCTTGGAAGCACCTGGTCTCCCGGTTCGACGGCCGGATGTGGGCGGTCGCGCGAGCCTGCGGCCTGAGCCCCACCGACGCGGCCGACGCCGTCCAAGGAGCCTGGCTCCGCCTGGTCGAAAGCTACGACCGCATCCGCGATCCGGACAAGATCGGCGCCTGGCTGATCACCACCACCCGGCGCGAAGCCTTCCGCCTCTCCCGCAAAGCCCGCGCGGAACACCCGGTCGACCACCCCGACTTCGGCGACTCCGCCGCCCCCGACCCCTCCGCCGCCGTCGTCGACGCCGAGTACGGCCGCCACGTCTGGGCCCGAGCCGCCACCCTCGACGAACCCTGCCGCACCCTCCTCCGCCTCTTCGCCCTCAACCCCGACGCCCGCTACGCCCAGATCGCCACCCGCATGAACATGCCCCTAGGCAGCGTCGGCGCCACCCGCACCCGCTGCGAACGCCGCCTCCGCGCCCTCCTGGAGGAATCCCCATGACCCCCACCCCGGAGGACCAAGCCCAGACGCCCACCCCGGACGACGAAGTCCACAGCGGCAACCGACATGACGAGCCCACCCCGGAAGGCGCGACCCACAGTTCCGAGGCCGACGTGCCCGAAGGTTTGTCCACATACGTGCTGGCTTCTATGCGTCTGGCCGCTGGGGCCGACCCGGTGCCCGGCCGGGTCACGGCTGATGCCGTAGCAGCCTTCGCCCTCCGGCTTCCGGGATCGGTCATCGCCGCTCCGACCGACGTCGCCGCCGCCTCCGGCGCCCGTTCCGGGAGCGAGCCTCAGCGCCACCGCTTCACCACCGGCACCCTGACCATCGACATCGAACTCACCCTCACCGGGGGCCGCCTCGAAGTCGCCGGCCACCTCACCCCCGCACCCAGCCCCGACACCTGGATCGAAATCCGCACCCCCCACATCAGCAAGATCCGCGTCCCCTCCCCCGACGGCCAGTTCGCCGCCACGGGCCTCCCCCCAGGCTGGCTCAGTCTCGTCTACCACCACCCCGAGAACCCACCCGTCGCCACCCGCTGGCTCCGAGCCCGCGCCTGACCCCGAGACCTCGCCGCTAGGCGCGACTCCCACGAGAGCCCCCGAATTGACCCAACAGAACCCCCATCCACCTCACCGAGACGAAGAGGCGACGGGGCAAGACCTCGCCAAGGGCATTCACGACGACAACTGGGGATTGCCTCCAAGCCCGGCGAACCGACCTGTTGCGGATACCAGCGTGCAATCCCTGGGTCAGGCACAGCTGTTCGAAGGCGGGAGCACTGAGCGCGGTCGAGACCTCGGCCAGACACG
>NZ_BOOA01000104.1 GCF_016862995.1 Acrocarpospora phusangensis | reverse complement strand
CAGACCGCTCGGACTTCGGCGAGTCGCTTGACCGCATACTCGTCGTCCCAGCAGACGGCGGCCTCCCACGCGGCCGACGCTTGCGCGGCGATGTCGTACGCGCCGTCGTCGAGCCCGGCGGCGTTGTCGGGCAGCACCAGGTCGAGGTCGGGGACGTCGACGTGCGACTCATCCCAATCGATCAGCGCGACCCGATCCGCGGTCATACGCACGTTTCCAAGGTTGTTGGAGTCGCCATGGACGACGCATGTCTGACGTCCGGCGAGCCGCGCCCACGCTGCCCGGCATCGAGCAACGCTTTCAGGGGGCATCGCGCCGAGGTCGATCCTCGTCCCGGTCTCGGCGTGCAGGAGGTCGGTCGAGGATCGCCAGCCCGGGCGCTGCGGCCAGCCCTGCGTCAACCGATGCAGTTGGCGGAGCGTGCCGGCGACGCGACGCCAGTCGGCCTGCGACTCGGGCGGTCCGCCATCCACGTAGGTCATCACCACCAGACCGTCGACGAACAGTCGGCGGTCTGGTGTCGGGATCGGCACCGGCACGGTCAGACCTTCACGGTCGAGGTATTGGAGGAGTTCGGTCTCCCACGCGAGATCAGCGTCGCTCCTGGCACCGAGACGACCGACCGCCAGGCGCCCGTTGACGCGCACACTCCACACATCGTTGGCGACTCCGCCGGAGAGCGGTTCGATACGAGCGACGTCCTCACCCCACCGCCTGAGCGCCTCCCATCCCATTCGCCAGATCTTACGGGGACTCCGAACATCGCTGCGGGCATGGCTCGAATGGCCGCGATCTTTCGCTCATGAGCATCACCTAGGACAGAAACTGACCGCTCCTGGCGCCACCCTGGAACGCATGACCGATACCCCGATGTCAGATCCTTCTGGGCGCGCCGCCGTCCTGCACGCCTACTTCAGCTACCGCGACGCCCCCACCGCCCTGCGCTGGCTCGAACGTGCCTTCGGCTTCACCACCACCTTCGAAGTCCCCGACGACAAAGGTGGGATCCAGCACGCCGAACTGCGTCTCGACGAGGTCGCGATCACGGTCTTCAGCGACGACGGAGACTACGAACACCCTCGCCTCAAGGGAGAGACGGTCGGGCACGGGACCTATATCAGCGTGGCCACCGAGGCGGCGGTCGACACGTTCTACGACTCCGCCGTCCAGGCGGGCGCGACCGTGGTGTGGAAGCCCGCGGGCACGGAGTGGGGACAGTACCGCTGCCGGGTCCTTGACATCGAGGGCTACGAGTGGACCTTCGGCACGTTACGACCGGGGCAGAGCCAAACAGACTGGTGACGCACTGACCCCCGAATCCGGCGGCATCGGTCATGAGGCTTCGGCCCGCTCGCGGAACTCCACCGCCGTCTCAAGCATCCAGATTCAGATCCACGATGAGCTCGTCTGCGCCCGCCTCCGCAGCCGTGTGGACGTCGTCCATGATCTGGTCGAGAGTGCCGGCGAACGCCGATCGGGCAGGTCCTGCCGGACGGTCGGTGAAGGTGACGTTTCCCACCACGACCATCTCCATCCGGCTCGTGTCCCGGCCGTACCCGGAAGCCATTTCCCGGATACGGTCCCAGCTTGCGCGCAGTTCCGCGGCTCCGGCCGGCCCGGGTGTGGTGAGCATCGGCAGCCAGCCGTCTGCGCGTTTGGCAATACGCTGTACGGCCTTGGGACTGGCACCACCGCCCAGCATCACGGGGATTTTCGAAACGGGCTTGGGCAGGACCGACGCGTTGTCGATGATCACGCGAGGACCCCGGAAGGTCACCGGGTCCGGTCCCCACACGGCATCGAAGACGTCCAGCGTCTCGTCGAGGAAGCGGCCGCGATCCGCCCGGGTGGCCCCGGTGGCCTGGAGTTCGTCGGTGGACCAGCCGGTGCCCAGACCTGCGATCATGCGGCCGCCGCTGATCTGGTCGATCGTGGCCAGCGCCTTCGCCAACTGGATGGGTGTGTGAAGTGCGGCGCAGCGAACAGGGCCACGTCATGATCTGACGAGCGTCTCGCCGACGGCGCGTCACGAGGCGTCGATCTCGACGGGGCCCTTCGGCGGGCGAGGCCCGATACCGGACCTGCGGCACAGGACCTACCCGCACCGGTGCCGAAGCAGCTGGCTCGTCCCGTACAGGGAACGAAAAGGGCCAGGTCACAAGACCTGGCCCTGGCTTATGGGATCCATAAGTCCCGTATGGGATCGGATCGCGTGAGTGGAGGTTAGGAGGTCGGCTGTTCCACCTTGGTCGCCGGGTCGCCGTCCACCGCTGCCGTCAGCTGCGGGACCAGACGGTCGATCACGTACGGCAGGCTCAAAACGGTCACGAAAGAAAATGCCACGCCGTAGTCGCTGGATTCGCCCACGAACACCTCGCGACCCTCGGACACCACCTTCATGTCGGCGTAGAGCTTGTCCTTGTGCAGGGCTTCGACGTCCTTCACCAGGTCGGGAACCGTCCAGACCGTCACCTTCTGGTCGAGCAGGTCGGCCCGCTCACGGCTGATGCTCGTGCCGAACGTGTTGCCGATCACCTCGTCCAGGTCGGACGGCATCGAGAAGCCCAGGGAAGCCAGCGTCCGGGACCGCGCGTCCTGGCTGCCGTAGACGAAGAAGCCCTCGTACGGGGTCGCGACCACGGCGGTGGCGCCGGCGAATTCGGGGTGTTCCTGCTTGGCGGTGGCGAACTTCGCCTCGACGCCCTCGACCAGCGCCTTCGCCTCGGCCTCCTTGCCGAGCGCCTTGCCGGTCATCAGGGTCTGGTCCTGCCACGGGATGCCGTAGTCGTTGAACTCCTTCGGCTGGGCGACGACCGGGGCGAACTTGGACAGCGTGTCGTACTGCTCCTTGGTGAGGCCGGCGTACAGGGCGAGGATCAGGTCGGGCTTGAGGGCGGCGATCTTCTCGACCTGCGGGCCGGTGCCCGTGTCGGTGAGCAGGGTCGGTACGGGCGCGCCGCCCAGCTTGTCCTTCGCCCACGGGCCGATCGCGCCGGGGAAGCCGCCGAACCAGTCGGTGGTCCCCACCGGGACGATGCCGAGCGCCAGTACGGAGTCCTGGTCGGTCAGGCCGACGGTGAACACCCGGGTGGGGGCGGCGGGGATGGTCGTGGTGCCGTACTTGTGCTCGATCGTCACGGGGAAGACGTTCGCCGGCGCGGACTCGGCCGGGGCGGACGCCGCGGGCGCGGACGGCGCGGGGTTCGCGGATTCCTGGCCGGAACCGCACGCGGTGGCGAGGAACAACAGGGCGGCGGCGACCACGCTCGCGGGCCGTCCACCCTTCAGGGAGCGAAACATGAGGGGTCCTTCACAGGTTGGGATTCGTCAGTTATCGCGACGATCAGGTGATTCAGAGACAGCCGAGGGATCGGACGGTTCTGGAGAACCCGCCGATCTCGGCAACAAGAGTGGATCCGCCGGGCCGTGAGCTTCAGCGGGATCCGTATCGCAAGCCGTAGGGGAGTCGGTGGGGCGGTGACCGGTCCAGGTTTTCCAGAGGGTGGCGTAGGGTCCGTCGGCGGTGTGCAGGTCGGTGTGGTGGCCGGTCTGCACGATTCGGCCGTCGTCCATGACGACGACGCGGTCCGTGGTGACCGCCTGGCTGAGGCGGTGGGCGACGATCAGCGCCGTCCGGCCTTCGATGGCCTGGTCGATGGCCTTTTCGAGGACCCGCGCTCCGGCGCTGCCCGCTTCCGCGGTGGCTTCGTCCAGCACCGCGATCGGCGCGCCGGTGAGGATCAGCCGGGCCAGCGCGACCTGCTGCACCTGGGTGGCGGTGAGCCGGTGCCCGCCTTCGCCGACGATCGTGTCCAGCCCTTCGGGCAGCGTCTCGGCCCAGGTCAGCGCGTCGACCCGGCTGAGCGCGTCGCGCACGTCCTCGTCGGTCGCGTCCGGCCGGGCCAGGCGCAGGTCGTCGGCGAGGGATCCGGCGAACACGTGCACGTCCTGGGTGATCATCGCCACCCGTTCTCCTGCGCCGAGCCGTACCGAGCCTTCGGCGGGAACGTGCACGCCCGCGATCAGCCGGGCCAGCGTCGTCTTCCCGGCCCCGCTCGCGCCGACCAGCGCCACCCGTTCGCCCTGGCCGATCGAGAGATCGATGCCGTGCAGGACCGGCCGCCCCGGCTCGTACGCGTGAGCCAGCCCCGCCACCGCGACAGCCTCCTCCGGGGAAGCCGTGACTTCTGCCGTGCGCGGGGCGGGTTCGGGCTGGTCGATGACGCCGACGAGGCGCGCCAGGCTCGCCGCCGCGGACTGGGCGTCGTCGATCAGCACGAGGGCGGTGTTGACCGGGCCGAACAGGCCGTGGAAGTAGAGGGCGGCGGCGGTGGCCGTACCGATGGAGGTCAGGCCGCCGCGGACCATGAGGAAGCCGGCGACGAGGACGGCGGCCAGGCCGAGGTACTCGGCCACGTGGAGGCGGCTGTAGAAGCGCAGCACCAGCCAGACGCCGCGCATGGTCAGGTCGACGGCGCGCCGGGAACGCTCGGTGACGCGCGTGACGTGCTCGTCCTCCATCCGGAACGCGCGCACGGTCGCCGCGCCGCCGATGCTCTCCAGCAACTGCTGCTGCTGGGCGCCGCCCGCGACACGCTGCCGCGCATAGAGGGGTACGGCGTTGCGCACATACCACCGCGCCGTATACGCCTGGATGGGCACCGCCAGCAGCGCGGCCAGCAGGAACCGCCAGTCCACGACGGCCAGCGCGACCATGGTGAGCACGATCACGAGCACGGATCGGGCCAGCTCCGGCAGGGCGGTCCGCATGGCCTCGGCGACCTGCGAGACGTCGGCGGTGACCCGGGCCGTGAGGTCGCCGGAGCCGGCCTTCTCCACCTGCTCCAGCGGCAGCCGCAGCGCCCGCCCGACGAATCGTTCCCGCAGCCGGGCCAGCGCGGTCTCGCCGAGCCGGGCGATCAGCGACAGCCCGAGCCCGGTCGCCCCGCCCTGGACGACGGCGACGATCACAAGCAGCACCACCGGCACGGTCAGCGAGTCCACCGCGCTCCGCGACGCGACCAGGTCCACGATGTGACCGAGCAACGGCTGGGTGAGCAGCCCGATCGCGGTGGCGCCGACCATGACGGCGAATCCGCCGACGGCCAGACCACGATGCGGCCGCAAGAGTTCCAGCACGGCCGCCCGGGTACGCGCGGGCGTCGCCGTCGGCAGCAGTTCACGCTCCGGCGAGCCGGAGTCCAGAGGTTCGCGGGTCATGAGAGCACCGCCGCGCGGTAGACCGTGTTCCGCCGTACCAGCTCGGCGTGCGGAGCCGCGTCGGCGACGCGGCCGTCGTTCAGGAGCACCACCCGGTCGGTGACCGCCAGCAGCGCGGGACTCGTGGTCACCACGATCGTGGTACGGCCCTGCCGGATCTCCCGCAGTCCGTCCGCGATCCGCGCTTCGGTCACGGTGTCGACCGCCGTGGTCGGATCGTGCAGGACGAGCACCTGCCGGTCGGCGGCGAGCGCCCGGGCGAGCGCGACCCGCTGCCGCTGCCCGCCCGACAACGACCGCCCGCGTTCGATCAGCGGCGTGTCCACCCCGAGCGGAAGCCCGCGCGCGACCTCGTCGACACCCGCCGCGACCAGGACGCGGTCCAGCATGGGCTCGGAAGCGGCCACATTGCCCCGCAAAGTCCCTTCGAACAGGTCGGCGTCGTGCTCGGCCACCAGAATCCGCGTCCTCAGCTCCGCGGGATCCACGTCGGTGAACGGCACACCGTCGAGTTCGATGACCCCGGCTTCCGGATCCACGTGCCGTCCGAGGCATCGCACCAGAACGGTGGCATATGCCGGATCCGTCGCCACCACACCCAGAACCTCACCGGGGGACACGTGCAGGTCGAGCGCCAGCCCGTCACAACGCACACTCCGCAGCCGCAGCTCACCGCGCACCGGACGGGGGAAAGATCCCAGATGCGCTCGGTCGCTGCCGACACCCGCCATCGCCGAGCGGCCATCGCCGTGTGGACCTGGGGCCGCGTCCGCTTCAGGGGGTCCACCGTTCGGATGTGAGGACCTGTCCGCCCGAACGCTTCGAGGGTCAGGATGTGGGGGCGTGTCCGCTTCGAACAGTCCATCGCTGCCGGTTCCGGCCACGATGGCTGTCGGAGCGTTGAGGACGTCGGCGATCCGGGTCGCGGAGGCGCGGCCCTGGGCCAGTTCCGCGTTGACCCAGGAGAAGACTTCGAGAGGCCCGAGCAGGAACAGGGCGAGGCCGACCGCGGAGACGAGCTGGCCCAGGGTGATGTCGCCCTGGAGGGCGAGGCGGCCGCCGATGAGGGCCACGATCGCGATGAAACCGCCGGTCAGGGCGAGGACCATCCCGTACTGCCAGGCCTCGGCGCGGGCCGCCCGCAGCGTGGCCGCCAGCGACTCCCGGCTGGTGCGCCGGTACCGGTCCACCGCCGGGACCTCGGCGCCGATGCCCTTGAGGACGCGCAACCCGGACACCAGGTCGGCGGCGACGCCGGACGCGTGCGCGGCCCGCTCCTGCTCGGCCTCGCTGCGGCGTTCCAGCGGTTTGCTCAGCAGATGCCCGGCGAACAGCAGCAGGGGAGTGCCGAGCAGGACCAGCAGGCCGAGCGGCAGCGAGATGCGCAGCAGCACGACCGCGCCGACCAGGACGCCGGCGAGGGCGCCGATGCCCATCATGGCGGCCATGTTCACGGCGCCGACACGTTTGGCGTCCTCGGTCGCGATGGTGGCCAGCGCTCCGGGTAACCGGCCGTGCTCGGCTCCGCCGCGCGGATCGAGCACCCGCCGTACGATCTGCAGCCGGAGTTCGTGGCCGGCCTGTTCCGCGGCACGTTCGCCGGCGCGGGCGCCGTACCGGAAACTCATGGAGAGGGCGACGTAGACGGCGGCGAGCACGGCGAGCCAGGTCAGCAGCGCGGTCAGGTCGCCCGGCCCGACGGCTTCGTCGATGACGACTCCGATGAGGACGGGAACCGCCACCTCGCCGGCCTGGTGGCAGGCCCCCAGCAGCGATCCGACGAGTACGTCACGGCGCTGCCCGCGGACCGTACGCCACAGGACATCCCGACCCCCACCCACCCAAAATCCTCCGGATCGCCCGACTCATTTTAGGTAAGGCTACACTAACTTAGTTTTACCTAACCAGGGCATCCCCTCCGATGGGTACGCGGGCGTGCTCGCGCCTGCTCCTTGCTCCCTGAAGACGCCGAAGCACCCGCTCCGACCGGCCAAGATCTCCACATTCATTAGGAAACTTTCCTATTGACAGTACCAGGCTGAGGGCTGTTATATCCGGGTTAAATTTAAGAAGTGGAACAACCGGGAGAGTCGAACATGCCCTTTCAGCGCCCCCGATTAGCGCGAGCTCTCGCGGCCGGAGCCGTCGCGCTCGCCCTCGTCGCGACCGGTGTCACACCCGCGTCGGCGGCCACCGGTCAGATCACCGGATACGGCGGCAAATGCGTGGACGTCGCCGGCGCCAACCCGGCCAACGGCACCCAGGTCCAGCTCTACACCTGCAACGGAACCACCGCCCAGTCCTGGACGACCGGCACCGACGGCACCATCCGCGCCCTCGGCAAGTGCCTGGACGTGAACGCCGCCAGCAGCGCCAACGGCACCAAGGTGCAGATCTGGGACTGCAACGGCACCGCCGCCCAGACCTGGACCGCCCAGGCCGACGGCACGCTCCGCGCGCTCGGCAAGTGCCTGGACGCCACCGGCCCGAGCTCCGCCGACGGCACCCCGCTGCAGATCTGGGACTGCTTCGCCAGCGCCAACCAGCGCTGGACGCTGCCCACCGGCACCACCCCGCCCCCGCCGCCGCCCCCGCCGGGCAAGATGCCGGGCGCGCCGTACCTCTACATGGGCTGGGGCAGCCCGCCCAACGCCGCCACGGTCATGAGCCAGACCGGCGTGCGTTCCTTCACCATGGCGTTCATCCTGTCCGGCGGCGGCTGCGTGCCGCGCTGGGACGGCAGCAGGCCGCTGACCGGCGGCACCGACCAGTCCACGATCAACGCCATCAAGGCGGCCGGCGGCAGCGTGCAGGTCTCCTTCGGCGGCTGGTCGGGCAACAAGCTCGGCCCCAACTGCTCCACCCCCGCCGCGTACGCCGGCGCGGTGCAGCAGGTCATCAACGCCGTCGGCCCGGCCGTGGTCGACTTCGACATCGAGAACACCGACGAGTTCTCCAACTACACCGTCCAGGACCGCATCCTCAACGGCCTGAAGATCGTCAAGCAGAACAACCCGAACGTGAAGATCGCGGTCACCATCGGCACCGGCCTCAACGGCCCGACCGGCGACGGCATCCGGCTGATCAACCAGGCCCGGGCGCTGAACGTGCCGATCGACAACTACACGATCATGCCGTTCAACTTCGGCGGCCACGGCAACATGTACCAGGCCACCGTCAACGCCTCCGAGGGCCTGAAGAACGCGCTCAAGGCGGCCTGGGGCTGGACCGACGCGCAGGCGTACGCGCGGATGGGCATCTCGGGCATGAACGGCAGCTCCGACCAGGGCGAGATCACCACGACCGGGACCTGGACGCAGATCCGGGACTGGGCCCGCTCCAAGGGGCTGAGCCGGTTCGCGTTCTGGTCGGTCAACCGGGACCGTCCCTGCTCCGGCGGTCTCAACGACACCTGTAGCGGTACCCCCCAGGCGAACTGGGACTTCACTCGCATCACAGCCGGTTTCTAACGGGAGCCACGAATGTCCATCAGGAGCGCCCTGGCCGCCCTGGTGCTGGTCGCGGGGTCGCTGATCGGGCTGTCCAGCCCGGCGCAGGCGGCCCCGCCGACCGGTTCCACCACGGTGGTGAACCGGGGCAGCGGCAAGTGTGTGGACGCCCGCGCGGCGGCCTCCGCCAACGGGACCGCGGTCCAGCAGTACTCGTGCAACGGCACGGCCGCGCAGTCCTGGCAGTTCCAGGCCACCAGCGGCGGCTACTTCCGCGTCAACAGCGCGCTGAACGCCGCCCAGACCTGGGACGTCACGAACGTCTCCACCGCCGACAGCGCGCCCATCCAGCTCTGGGCGTACGGCGGGGGCAACAACCAGCAGTGGCTCGCGGTGGAGGAGCCGGGCGGCTTCTACCACTTCGTCAACCGGCACAGCGGCAAATGTCTCGACATGCCGGGCGCGGCCACGGGAGACAGCGTGCAGTTCCAGCAGTACACGTGCAACGGCACGGCCGCCCAGTCCTTCAGCTTCGGCGGCGGTACGCCCCCGCCCGGTCCCAACCCGGACCTCGGGCCGAACGTGAGCATCTTCGACCCGTCGATGTCCGCGGCCACCATCCAGAGCCGGTTGAACACCGTGTTCAGCCAGCAGCAGACCAACCAGTTCGGCGGCAACCGGTTCGCGCTGCTGTTCCGACCGGGCACGTACAACGTGGACGTGAACGTCGGCTTCTACACGCAGGTGCTCGGGCTGGGCCTGTCGCCGGACAACGTCACGATCAACGGGCCGGTGCACGCCGAGGCGGACTGGTTCCAGGGCAACGCCACGCAGAACTTCTGGCGCGGGGTGGAGAACCTGTCGGTCAACCCGCCGGGAGGCAATGACCGGTGGGCGGTGTCGCAGGCGGCGCCGTACCGGCGGATGCACCTGCGCGGGAACCTGCAGCTGGACGACGGCGGCTGGTCGAGCGGCGGCCTGTTCGCGGACACCAAGATCGACGGCCAGGTGCGGTCGGGCTCGCAGCAGCAGTGGCTGACGCGCAACACCGAGATGGGCAGCTGGACGGGCTCCAACTGGAACATGGTGTTCGTGGGCGCCACCAACGCGCCGAGCGGCAACTTCCCCAGCCCGCCCTACACGCGGGTGGCCACCACGCCGGTGGTCCGGGAGAAGCCCTTCCTCTACATCGACCAGGCCGGCGCCTACCAGGTGTTCGTCCCGTCGCTGCGCACCAACTCGACCGGCACCAGCTGGAGTGGCGGCAACCCCGCCGGCACCTCGCTGCCGATCAGCCAGTTCTTCGTGGTCAAGCCGGGGCACACCGCCGGCGACATCAACGCGGCCCTCGCCCAGGGCCGGGACCTGCTGGTCACGCCGGGCGTCTACCACCTCAACGACACGATCAGGGTGACCCGGGCCAACACGGTCGTGCTCGGGCTCGGCCTGGCCACGTTCATCCCCGACAACGGCGTCACCGCGATGACCGTCGCCGACGTGGACGGGGTCAAGGTGGCCGGCATCCTGTTCGACGCGGGCACGGTCAACTCGGCGATGCTCATGCAGGTCGGACCGGCCGGTTCCACGGCCTCGCACGCCGCCAACCCGACCTCGCTGCACGACGTCTACTTCCGGGTCGGCGGCGCGGCGGTGGGCAGGGCCACCCAGAGCCTGGTCGTCAACAGCCACAACGTGATCGGCGACCACACCTGGATCTGGCGCGGCGACCACGGCAGCGGCATCGGATGGAACTCCAACACGGCGGCGAACGGGCTGACCGTGAACGGCAACGACGTCACGATGTACGGCCTGTTCGTCGAGCACTACCAGCAGTACCAGACGGTGTGGAACGGGAACGGCGGGCGGACGTACTTCTACCAGAACGAGATGCCCTACGACCCGCCGAACCAGGCCGCCTGGATGAACGGGAGCACGCAGGGTTACGCCGCGTACAAGGTGGCCAACTCGGTCACCACGCACGAGGCGTGGGGTCTGGGGAGCTACTGCTACTTCAACGTCAATCCGGGCGTCGTCGCGGCCCGCGCCTTCGAGGTGCCGAACACGCCCGGGGTGCGCTTCCACAACATGGTGACCGTGTCGCTCGGCGGAGTCGGGACGATCCGGAACATCATCAACACGACCGGTGGACCCTCGAACTCATCCACCAACGTCGCGAACCTGGTCAACTACCCCTGACCGGGGCCTGATCCCACCCTGCCCGCCGTCCGAGCAACTCTCGGGCGGCGGGCAGGGTGCGCTCCACCCACCACCCCAGTTCGTCCCCGCTTTTCGACCAGCCAAGCTGCACAAAACCATCCAAAAGCGCTAGGTTCAGCTGGCGTTCCCACCACTCCCTCGTCCGTACGCCGTGCGATTCCAAGGCGCTTCGGAACCGCTCGATCGCCGCCTCCTTGGCTTCGGGCAGCCGGTCCCAGTTCACGGCCAGATAGCGGGCGAGATCGACGCAGGGAGCGTCCCTTCCCGGCCACGCCCAGTCCAGCAGGATCGTACGGCCGTCCGGGTGCGAGCCGAGATGGCTGGCCTTCCAGTCGCCGTGCACCAGCGTGGCGGGGGTGTCCGCGAGGGCGTCGGCGAGCGGAGCGGGGTCGGCGGCCAGCGCGCACGCGTATCCGGCCGCTTCCGGGGCGGCCTCGTCGAGGGCCCGCCAGCCGACCGGGATCGCGCGGCATCCCGGGTCGCGGTTGCCGGCTTCGGCGTCCCGGCGCGCGGTGCCGGGGGAGAGCGCCCGGCAGCGGGACTCCGGCGACAGCAGGCCCAGCTGGTCCTCCTCCGGGATGCCCAGGAAGGTCGCGTGCAGCGCGGCCATGTGATCGAGGAACCTCGTGTGCTGCGCGAGCGGAATGGGGTCGTCGCCGGTCGGCACCAGGTGGCCGGAGACGTCCCGCATCAGGAGGGCGGTCACCTCGCCCTCGCGGGCCACGCCGACGATCGTGTGGTCGAGGCGGCCGGGGAGCCGGTCGAGGACGCCCGTGCGCCACAGGGTGAGCACCCGGCAGCTGATGTCGGCGGTCACCCGCGTGACCCAGTCCAGGTCCCAGGACAGGTACTTGAGCACGTAGTGGCCCCCGTCGATCACTACGCGCTCGAAGTTGGACCTGGACATGGAGCCCGGGTTCATCGGCCCCCGGAAAGTGGCGTCCTTGACCAGCTCCTCGATCGACCCCGCGACTTCGCCCATGACGACTCGTTCGCGGGTCTCAGGCGGCCCGGCCGAAGGCCGCGAGCAGGCGGGTCTGCGGGTCGGCGTCCGCCGGGACGTCCACCTTGGGGGCGATCATTCCGGCGGCCCGGTACGCGTCCTCCTCGCCCGCGAACCAGGACGCGCAGGTGGCCACGAGCTCCGGGTCCAGCTGTTCGTCGCCGCCGGTGGCCCTGGCCAGGTCCCAGCTGTGGATGAGGAGGTCGGCGGAGAGCTGCTTCGCGTACTCCGAGCCGGACGCGTCGCCGTACGACAGGTGCACGGTCCGGTCCAGCGCGCCGGGCTCGTGCACGGCCAGGACGGCCTGCTCGGCGGAGGTCTCGAACGCCTTGACCGGGTCGGCGCCGAGCAGGTCGCCCTCGAAGGCGGACCCCACGTCGGCGATCGTGCGCCCCGCCATCATGGGCGCGGTCCAGAGGTTCTCGGCGACCATGTGGTTGACGAGCATGCGCACGTCCCAGGCCGAGCACGGGGTGCTCCCGCGCCACTGGTCCTCGCCCACGGCGTGGACCCGATCGGCGAACTCCCGCATCGCACGCTCGTGTAGTTCTAGCGTGTCCATACCTCCAGCCTTGCGACCCCCACCTGCGAAAACGTCCACTGGAAGCTCATATGTCAGCAAATAATGGGGATCGGTGCCGGGTCCGAGGGCGGCTGGGGCCCGTGGGGTGCTGGTACACGCTTGTGGCCTGGGGGATGGGGTCCTGCTGTTGCGCGAACACACGTTGAGTGTAAGGGTCGTCACGGCGAGTAGACGCAACCCGGGGCCGGTCGTCCCGGGGTCAGACTGGGGGGCCGAAACGATGCAGGCGTTCAATCTGCCCGACTTCTACATGCCGTATCCGGCCAGGCTCAACCCGCATATGGAACGTTCCCGGGAGCACAGCATGGCCTGGGCCAGGGAGATGGGCATGCTGGACGCGGCCAAGCCCGGCGGCGGGCTGGTCTGGGACGAGCCGGCCCTGGCCAGGATGGACTACGCGCTCATGTGCGGATACACGCATCCGGACTGCGACGGGCCCACCCTCGACCTGATCACCGACTGGTACGTGTGGGTGTTCTTCTTCGACGACCACTTCCTGGAGGAGTTCAAGCACTCCCGTGATCTGGTGGGGGCGCGGGCGTACCTGGACCGGCTGGAGCTGTTCATGTCCGACGATCCGCCCGAGGTGAGCAACCCGGCGGAGGCGGGGCTGAAGGACCTCTGGGCGCGGACCGTCCCGGCCATGTCCGGCGACTGGCGGCGGCGGTTCGTGGTCAGCACCCACAACCTGATGGTCGAGTCGATGTGGGAGCTGGAGAACATCGACCGCGGCCGGATCGCCAACCCCATCGAATACGTGCAGATGCGCCGCCGCGTCGGCGGCGCGCCGTGGTCGGCCAACCTGGTGGAGTACGTGGCGGCCGAGATCCCCGCCGTGCTGGCCGCGGAACGGCCGATCACCGTGCTGACCGACACCTTCTCCGACGCCGTGCACCTGCGCAACGATCTGTTCTCCTACCAGCGCGAGGTCCAGGAGGAGGGGGAGAACTCCAACGCCGTGCTGGTCTTCGAGAAGTTCTTCGGCTGCTCCACGCAGGAGGCCGCCGAACTCGTCAACGACCTGCTCACCTCGCGTCTGCAGCAGTTCGAGAACACCGCGCTCACCGAGGTGCCGGGGCTGCTGGTGCGGCACGGGATCATGCCGGACGAGCAGGTCGCCGTCGCCGCGTATGTGAAGGGTCTGCAGGACTGGCAGTCGGGTGGTCATGAGTGGCACGCACGGTCGAGCCGGTACATGAACGAGGGCGTGGTCTCGGAGACGCCGGCCGGCGTGCTGCCCGGTCCGACCGGGTTGGGCACCGATGGGCTGCGGCAGTTGGTGGGGCAGCCGCTGACGCCGGGGCGGCTGGGTCTGCGGGGGCGTGTCAGGCAGTACTCGCATGTGCCGTTCCGGGTGGTCGGGCATCTGCCGCTGCCTGATCTCCACATGCCGTACCGGGTCAGGACCAGCCCGCATCTGGAGGACGCGCGGCGGCACGGGGTCGCCTGGGCGAGGGAGATGGGGTTCTTCGACTCGGCGCCGGGAGTGGAGATCGGCGGGCTCTGGGACGAGCGGCGATTCCTCGGCTTCGACTTCGCGCACTGCGCCGCGATGATCCACGCGGACGCGACGCCCGAGCAACTCGACGTGTCCACTGACTGGCTGGCCTGGGGCACCTACGCCGACGACTACTACCCGGTCGTGTTCGGGGCCGTCCGCGACCTGGCCGGAGCCCGGTTCTGCAACGAGCGCCTCACCCAGTTCATGCCGATCGACGACTCTCCGGCTCCCGACCCTGTGGGCGCGCTCGAACGCGGACTCCACGACCTCTGGCGGCGTACGGCCGGGCCGATGAACCGCGAGAGCCGGCTGCTGTTCCGCGAAGCCGTCGAGAAGACGCTGGCCGCGTGGGAGTGGGAGCTGGCCAACCAGGCCCAGAACCGCATCCCGGATCCGATCGACTACGTCGAGATGCGCCGCAGCACCTTCGGCTCCGAGCTGACCAGCGCTCTCGCCAGGACGACGAGCATGGACGTGGTCCCCCAGGACATCCACCAGACCAGGACCCTGCGCGAGCTGGAGACGGCCGCCATGGACTACGGCGCCTTCACCAACGACCTGTTCTCCTACCAGAAGGAGATCGAGTACGAGGGCGAGGCGCACAACCTGGTCCTGGTCGTGGAGCACTTCCTCGACGTGGACCGGCATGCAGCCCGGGACGTCGTGGCCGACCTGATGAACGCCCGCATGCGGCAGTTCGAGTACCTCGCCGACCACGAACTCCCCGCCCTGCTCGACTCGCGCCCCGACCTGACACCCGAGGCCAGGGCCGCCCTCATCCAGCGGGCCGACGACCTCAAGGAGTGGATGTCGGGCATCCTCGAATGGCACCTCCGCTGCGACCGCTACACCCAGACCGAACTCGAACGCCGCCACACCACCCGCCCCACACCCGCCCGCCTCCCCGTCCCCAGCCACCGCCCCACCGGCCTGGGCACCTCGGCCCTGCGCGCCCATCTCCCCGTCAGAACCCCCGGCTGAGGTCGAAGCCCGGGCGGACCAAGCGGCCATCTGCGCGGGCTTCGGATGGGTTCCCGGGTGAAGGAGCGGCGTGGACGTCTCTTCTTGCCCATCGTCTCCATCATGGACACCTTTCCGGGGACGAACCCCTGACCAAGGTGTCCGTCAAACCGAATCAAGCCCAGTGGCTGCCGGATGGTCGAAATGCGAAAGACATCCGGCTTGGGCTGCGATGGCCAGTTGCTCAGCAGCGCGATAGGTGTCCCGTCTCGGGTGTGGTTTTGGAGTGTGAGGGCGCCTGGTTTTGGATGTGGTGGGGTCGGGCGTTCAGAGCGTGAAGGTACCCGGCTTCGGGTGTGGTCGAGATGTGACAGGTATCCCGGCTTTTGGGGTGGGGTTAGGTGATTAGTTTGCGGTGTTCCCAGGCGAGGGTGAGGCATGCTCGTCCCGCTGGGAGCATCGTGTCCGCGGTGGCGTAGTGGCGGACGGTCTCCTCCTCGAAGGGGAGGCCGGTCAGGAGGTCGCCCTCGTCGCCGGTTGAGGGTCCGTTGCCGAAGAGAGTGTCGTAGGTGGGGGCGTCGAAGACGCAGGCGATGAGGATTTCCGGTTTCCAGGTGAGGGGGTACAGCCCGATTCCCAGGTACCAGGCTGAGGCGGCGCCTGAGGTGAACGCTTGGTTGATCGCTGCGTAGGGCTCGTCCCGGGTGACGTCCACCGGGGTGGTGCGGTCCTCGTGTGCGCCCAGGAGTTCCTCGGCGTACTCGCGGATCATGGTGTGCCGGAGGTGGAGTTCCCGTTCCGGGTGGGGGTGGTTGTCCTGGGAGGGCTGGAAGTCGCCTGCGGGGACGACGTGGGTGGTGCCGGCGGCGACGGCCACTCGGCGCCGTTTCATCAAGGGGAACTGGGGCGTTTCGCCGTTGCGGATGGTCAGGACGCAGACGCCGGGGATCGTGTATCGCCGGGTGAGGTCGAAGGGGTCGCCCAGCCAGCGCCGGTAGGGCCCGTCGATCGTGCCCGAGTGCCGCCACTGCCTGGCGGCTTCGAACAGCAGTGCTTCGCCGGTGTCGAACTGGTCCCAGTAGCGGGTGGCCGTGAACGCCAGCGTTGGTCCGGCCTCGACCAGCCGGTAGGACAGGCCGTTGAAGAAATGTGCCGGCCGCTCCAGGTCCCGTACCATTTCTGAATAAGTCGATCCCGGCCAATAACGGGTCAACCAGGTGCGCGCCTCTTCGGCGCGATCATCGGCCACGCTGTCACGCCATTCCAGCCGCACATCCGCCAGGGGAATCGGTGCCGCCGGAATCCATCCGGGCCGCGTGAACAACGGAATGGTCGGGTCCGCCCGGGGTGCCGCAAGGGATGCTCTGATGAGGTCAGATGAATTTTCCGACATAATTTGGCGAACACGCCGGAATTCCTCCGCGTCGCAAAACTCGCGCACCACAACCCCCGAGTCGACATTGGCGATCGCCCATGTTAACGGGCCATGGTGCCGTACTCAACCGAGGGTATTTTCCGGATTTCAACTGGACGTGGAGCCGTCGCGCCAGTCATACTTGCCACCCTATGCGATGGATTATCTTTGATTTCGCCGGCGTAATAGGGCGGCACCAGCCGGAGGAGGCGCGTGACGGCATGGTGGCCCTCACCGGGGCCGAGTCCGATCGTTTCTGGGCGGCCTACTGGGATCATCGGGACCCCTACGACCGTGGCCTGACGACCGCGGGGGACTTCTGGTCGGCCGTGTCGAAGACCCTGGAGACCGACTTCACCGCCGAGGTCGCCAGTGAGCTGATCCGGCTCGACATCACCAGCTGGCTGACCCCCGACCCGGCCACCGTCGAGTTGATCGCCCGCCTCAAGAAGCAGGGTCTGGGCGTGGCCCTGCTGTCCAACGCGCCGCACGAGCTGGCCGACGCGCTGGAGGACGTGCCCTGGATGGCCGACCTGGACCACCGCTTCTTCAGCAGCAGGCTGGCCATCTCCAAACCGAGCCCCGAGATCTACACGGCGGTCCTGGCCACCCTCGGTGCCGATCCCGGGGAGTGCGTCTTCATCGATGACCGGCCGCCGAACGTGGCCGCCGCCGAGGCGGTCGGCATGCGCGCGCTGGTCTTCGCGGACGCCGTGATCCTCGACCAGGACCTGACCCGGCTGCTGCGCGAAGCCGAGCGGCCAGGACTCGGCAGCCTGGGGTAAATACGTCCTTATGTCATGACAAATTGTTGACTCCTTTCCGGGGCGTGAACTAGAACTGAAAGCCCCGGACAAGGAGTTTTCGCCATGCGAGTGGGATTGCTGGGTCTCGGCCGGATCGGGGCGTTTCATGCCGCCACCCTGACCGGGCTCGTCGAGGACCTGGTCGTCCATGACGAGGACGGCGACCTGGCCGGCCGTACGGCGGCGGCGATCGGAGCCGGGACGGGGGATCCGTTCGACGCGGACGCGGTGGTGATCGCCACCCCGACGGGGACGCATGCGGAACTGCTGATCGAGGCGTGCGCCCGGGGCGTGCCCGCCTTCTGCGAGAAGCCGGCCGCGCCGGACGTGCCGGAGACGCTCAAGGTCCAGGAGGCCGTGCAGCGCAGCGGGGTGCTCGTGCACATCGGCTTCCAGCGGCGGTTCGACGCCGGTTACCGGTCGGCGCGGGAGGCGCTGCGGAACGGTGAGCTGGGCCGGCTGGATCGTGTCCACATGATCACCGGTGATCCGGCTCCGCCGCCGGCCGAGTACATCGCCAAGTCCGGCGGCATCTTCCGGGACTGCCACATCCACGACTTCGACGCACTGCGCTGGGTCACCGGGCGCGAGGTCGAGACCGTTTACGCGACCGGTTCCAACCGCGGCGCCGCCTTCTTCGCCGAGTACGGCGACGTCGACAACAGCGCCGCCGTCCTCACCCTGACGGACGGCACCCTCGCCACCCTCCAGGGTTCCCGCTACAACGGCGGCGGGTACGACGTCCGGATGGAACTCGCCGGAACCGTCGCAACCCGGGCGGTCGGCCTCGATCGCCGGGTGCCGCTGACCAGCATGGAGGGTCTGCAGCCGCCGGAGGATCCGTGGCCGGGGTTCCAGAGCAGGTTCGAGGCCGCGTATCGGGCGGAGTTGGCAGCCTTCCTCGCGGCTGTACGGGAGGAGGGCGAAACGCCCTGTTCGGTGGAGGACGCGCTGGCCGCTCTCTACATCGCCGAAGCGGCCGATTTGTCCCGCGCCGAGGCCCGTCCGGTACGGCTCGACGAGGTGACCGCATGAGACTCGATGAGGTAACTGCGTGAGACTCCACGAGATGACCGAGGTGGCGCGGTCCGGTCCGTTCCGGGTGAGGTCGGGGGCGATGCGCATGGGAGGGGTGACCGTATGAGGGTCGCAGGCGCGCCGATCTCCTGGGGAGTCTGTGAGGTCCCCGGCTGGGGCCACCAGCTTGACCCCGACCGGGTCTTGGGCGAGATGCGCGAACTGGGCCTGACCGCCACCGAACTCGGCCCCGACGGCTACCTCTCCGCCGAGATCCTGAGAAATCACGAAATGCGGGCTATAGGCGGATTCGTCCCCTTGGTGCTGCACCAGTCAGATCATGATCCGCTTCCCGGTCTCCGGGAACTGACCCAGACGTTCGCGGACGACATGGTCGTCGTCCTCGCCGCCGTCACCGGCCAGGACGGCTACGACACGCGGCCGACCCTCGACGCCGGAGGCTGGCGCACCCTGCTCGGCAACCTCGACCGCATCGCCGCCGAACTGCCACGCACCGGCGTCAAAGTCGCCCTCCACCCCCACGTCGGCACAATGGTGGAAACGGCCGCCGAAGTCCGTCGCGTACTCGACGGCTCCGGAATCGGCCTCTGCCTCGACACCGGCCACCTCCTCATCGGCGGAACCGATCCCCTCGACCTCGCCCTCCGCGACCCCGGCCGAATCACCCACGCCCACCTCAAAGACGTCGACTCCACCCTCGCCGCCCAAGTCCAGTCCGGCACCCTCTCCTACACCGAAGCCGTAAAACTCGGCATATACCGCCCTCTCGGCCAAGGCGACATCGACATCTCCGGCATCATCTCCAGCCTCACCAAAGCCTCCTACGACGGCTGGTACGTCATGGAACAAGACGTCATCCTCACCACCACCCCACCCCCCGGCACCGGCCCAATCACCAACGTCCACGCCAGCCTCACCTACCTAAGAGGCCTGCCGTGACCAAGAGTTGTCCCGGCCACCGACATCCGAGCGAGCCCCGCCCACCTCAAAGGCTTGCGACGCTCGCGACCCGGCCTGATCATCAACGCCCGTGTGAGCTTCGGCCGCCTCAAGGCCTCGCGGTGATCGAGAATCGGTCCGCTTCAGACATCACCTTGCCCGTTTCCGCCACCTTGTCTGGCTGGGGGAGCGAGCCATGATCGACGTGCTGACCATGGGACGTAGTGGCGTGGACGTTTACCCGCTTCAGGTGGGCGTGTCTCTGCGCGAAGTCGAGACCTTTGGGAAGTATTTGGGCGGGAGCCCTACCAACGTGGCGGTGGCCGCTGCTCGTCTGGGGCGTGCGAGTGCGGTGATTACGAGGACCGGGGCCGATCCGTTTGGCGAGTTCGTGCATGATGCGCTTCGCGCGTATGGCGTGGACGATCGCCACGTCAGCCCAGTGCCGCACTTGCCGACGCCTGTGACGTTTTGCGAGATCTATCCGCCTGACCATTTCCCCCTCTACTTCTACCGCTATCCCAAGGCCCCCGATCTGGAGATTTATCCGCACGAACTGGACTTGGCCGAGATCGCGTCGGCTGGGTTGTTCTGGGCGACCGTGACTGGTCTGTCTCAGGAGCCGTCCCTGGAAGCTCATTTCGCCGCGTGGGAAGCCCGAGGCCGCCGGGTGCACACTGTTCTCGACCTT
The DNA here is from genome assembly GCF_016862995.1 of Acrocarpospora phusangensis. GTDB lineage: Bacteria > Actinomycetota > Actinomycetes > Streptosporangiales > Streptosporangiaceae > Acrocarpospora > Acrocarpospora phusangensis. Next base: position 4,394 of record NZ_BOOA01000104.1, on the reverse strand, counting down.
GACTACCGGCCCATGTTCTGGGTGAGCCCCGACGTGGCCCGGGAACGCGTGCGGGAGGCGCTCCGGCATGTGACCGTTGCCGTCGGCAATCTCGACGAGGTCGAGGTGGCGACCGGGACGCGGGAGCCGTACCGGGCGGGGGAGGCGCTGCTGGCGGCGGGGGTTGAGGTCGCGGTGGTCAAGCAGGGCGGGGGTGGGGTGCTGGGGATGACCGAAAAGGAGACGGTTGAGGTGCCGCCGGTTCCGGTCGAGGTCGTGAACGGGCTCGGGGCGGGGGACGCGTTCGGCGGCGCGCTCTGCCACGGCCTGCTCTCCGGTTGGCCCCTCGCCAGAACCCTCAGGTACGCGAACGCGGCCGGATCCATCGTCGCTGGCCGGCTCGCGTGCGCGCCGGCCATGCCGACCATCGCGGAGATCGAGGCCGCCCTTGGAAAGGCCGCCCAAGGAGAGGCTGGGGTTGGGGAGAGCGGGCATGCGTGATCAGGACTACCGGGACCTGCTCGATCGGCGGGCCTGGCAGCCCGAGCGCGTGGCGGCTGCGGCGTCCGCCCGGCGGCGGAGGAGTTTGTGGGCGTCCGGCCGGCAGTTGCTGATTATTGCCGCCGACCATCCGGCCCGGGGCATGATCGGGGTCACAGGCCGGCCCATGGCGATGGCCAATCGGGCGGACCTGCTGAATCGGGTCGCGACCGCGCTGTCGAGACCCGGCGTGGACGGGGTGCTCGGCACGCCCGACGTGATCGAGGACCTGCTGCTGCTCGGCCTGCTGGACGACAAGATCGTCATCGGCTCCATGAACCGGGGCGGATTGCAGGGAAGCGTGTTCGAGTTCGACGACCGGTTCACCGCGTACACGGCCGAGGCGATCGCGCGGATGGGTTTCGACGGCGGGAAGATGCTCTGCCGGATCGGCGCCGAGGACCGCGCGACCGCCGACACACTGGCCAACTGCGCACAGGCGGTCACAGAACTGGCCGAACGCGGCTTGATGGCGATGGTGGAGCCGTTCTGGTCGCAAGTGGTGGACGGCGTCGTGCGGCACGATCTGTCCCCGGAAGGGATGATCCGGGCGATCTCCGTAGCCCAGGCCCTCGGCGCGACGTCCGCGCGGACCTGGCTGAAGGTGCCGGTCGTGCCCCGGATGGAGCAGATCATGGCGGCGACCACGCTGCCGACGCTGCTGCTCGGCGGCGACCCGGCGCACGCGCCCGACGAGGTGTACGCGGCCTGGGCGAAGGCCCTGCGGCTGCCGCCCGTACGCGGCCTGGTGGCCGGGCGCGCCCTGCTCTATCCGCCCGGCGACGACGTGGCGGCCGCGGTCGACACGGCGGTGGGCCTGCTGGAGGAGTCATGACCCACATCCCGTTCGGTACGGCCACCGCGGACCAATGGGCGGTGGAGATCACCCCGGCATCGGCGGGCTGGACCTACTCCGGCCTGCGCGTCGCCGACAACCCGGTCGCATTCGAGACCGGCGGCGAGGAGATGCTGGTGCTCCCGCTTTCGGGGTCGTTCGACGTGGTCGCGGACGGCCGCACTTTCACGCTGCACGGCCGGGAGTCGGTGTTCACGGCGGTGAGCGACTTCCTCTACCTGCCCATTGGCACCAGCGTCACGATCACCGGCAGCGGCCGCGTGGCGCTGCCCTCCGCGCGGGCCTCCCGCCGTCTCCCCATCCGGTACGGCCCCGCCGCCGACGTCCCCGTCGAAGTCCGGGGAGCCGGCCAGGCCAGCCGCCAGATCAACAACTTCTGCGCTCCCGGCGTCTTCGACTGCGACCGGCTGATGGCCGTGGAAGTGCTGACGCCGGAGGGCAACTGGTCGTCCTACCCGCCGCACAAGCACGACGAACAGCACGAAGGGGAAGCCGTGCTTGAGGAGATCTACTACTTCGAGGGCGGCCCCGGCTACCAGCGCGTCTACGGGTCCCACGAGGTGCTGGCCGAAGTGTCCGCGGGCGATGTCGTACTCGTCCCGAGGGGATACCACGGGCCTTCGATGGCCGCGCCCGGGTACGACCTGTACTACCTGAACGTGCTCGCCGGTCCCGCCGACGAGCGGTCCATGGCGTTCTGCGACGATCCGCGGCACGCCTGGATCCGCGAGTCGTGGGCCGGTCAGGCGGTGGACCCGCGGGTCCCGATGACGGAGGCGGCTCGATGAGACTCACCGTGGCGCAGGCGCTCGTACGGTTCCTGGCGAACCAGTGGTCCGAGCGGGACGGCGTGGAACACCGGTTGATCGCGGGCGTGTTCGGCATCTTCGGGCACGGGAACGTGGCCGGGATCGGGCAGGCGCTGGCCGAGCGCGGGGCGGGGCTGGGGGACGCGCTGCCGTACTATCTGGCCAGGAACGAGCAGGCCATGGTGCACACGGCGGTCGGGTACGCGCGCGCCCTGGACCGCATGTCCACGTTCGCGTGCACGACCTCGATCGGGCCCGGCGCGACCAACCTGGTCACCGGCGCGGCCCTGGCGACGATCAACCGCATCCCGGTGCTGCTGCTGCCCGGCGACGTCTTCGCCACCCGGGTCGCCAACCCGGTGCTCCAGGAGCTGGAGGACCCCCGGTCGTACGACGTGACCGTCAACGACGCGCTGCGCCCGGTCTCCCGGTTCTTCGACCGGATCAACCGTCCGGAGCAACTGCCGTCGGCGCTCCTGGCGGCGATGCGGGTGCTCACCGACCCGGCCGAGACGGGCGCGGTCACGCTGGCGCTGCCGCAGGACGTGCAGGCGGAGGCGTACGACTGGCCGGAGGAACTGTTCGCGCGGCGGGTCTGGCACGTCGCCCGCCCGGTGCCGGAACCGGCCGCGCTGGAGCGCGCGCTCACCCTGCTCAAGGACTCGCGCCGGCCGCTCATCGTGGCCGGCGGCGGCGTCATCTACAGCGGCGCGAGCTCCGACCTCGCCGATTTCGCCGAACGGTACGGCGTGCCGGTCGCCGAAACCCAGGCCGGCAAAGGGTCCCTGCGCCACGACCACCCGTGGAACGCCGGCGCCATCGGTCACACCGGTACGGCCGCCGCCAACAAGCTCGCCCGCGAGGCCGACCTGGTCATCGGCATCGGCACCCGCTACAGCGACTTCACCACCGCCTCCCGCACCCTGTTCGGCCGGGCGAGATTCCTGAACGTGAACGTGGCCGCCTTCGACGCCGCCAAACACGCGGGCACGATGCTCGTGGCCGACGCCCGCGAGGCGCTCCGCGCGCTCCGCCCGGACGGCTGGCGCGCCTCGTGGACCTTCGAGAAGCCCGCGTACGTCGTCCCGAGCGGCTTCACGCAGGCCGCCGTACTGGACGCGGTGAACGACGCGGCGGGGGAGGACGGCGTCGTCGTCAACGCGGCCGGCTCCATGCCGGGCGACCTGCACCGGCAGTGGCGGGCGGCCGGACCGCACTCCTACCACGTCGAGTACGGCTACTCGTGCATGGGCTACGAGATCGCCGGCGGCCTCGGCGTGAAGCTGGCCGCGCCGGAGCGCGAGGTGTTCGTGCTGGTGGGGGACGGGTCGTACCTGATGATGGCGCAGGAGATCGCCACCGCAGTGCAGGAGGCGGTCAAACTCGTGATCGTCCTGGTGGACAACGGCGGCTTCGCCTCCATCGGCGGGCTCTCCGAGGCGGTGGGGGCACGGCGGCTGGGCACCTCGTACCGGCTGCGCGGGCCCTCCGGCGGGCTGGACGGGGAGCCGCTGCCGGTGGACCTCGCCGCCAACGCCGCCAGCCTCGGCGCGGACGTGCTACGCGCCGGAGACCGCGACGACCTGGTCGCCGCCCTGGCCAAGGCCAGAGAGTCGGCACGGACGACCGTCGTCTACGTACGCCCGGAACCCGGCCCCGGCACCGAAGCCAGCGCCTGGTGGGACGTCCCGGTCGCCGAGGTTGCCGACAACCCCGAAGCCCGCGACGCCAGAACCCACTACGAACAAGCCAAACGCGACCAGCGCCTCTACTTGTGAGCCCCGGCCTCGCCCATTCGGGTCGAGGTCCGCGGTTTCACCTCTGGATCCGGCCTCGCCCGAGGTTCTTGGCCGGAACGGCCGCCTACCCCCGGATCCGGGCTTCGGCTTCGGCCCAGTCGCCGCCCCGGGGCTCGTAGTACGTCAATTCCTGCGTCGATGCCACCAGTGCTCGCATTTCCGCCAGTCCGCCGATCTCGCCCGCCGCCCGCGCCTGTACCAGGACGTTGCCGAGCGCTGTGGCCTCGGTCGGGCCCGCCACCACGGGGAGCCCGCACGCGTCGGCGGTCAGCTGGCACAGCAGGGTGTTCCTGCTGCCGCCGCCGACCAGGTGGATCACCTCCACCCGCCTGCCGGACAGTTCGGCCGCCCGGCGTACGGCCATGCGGTGCCCGAGCGCCAGGCTCTCCAGCACACACCTGACAAGCGCCG
>NZ_BOOA01000103.1 GCF_016862995.1 Acrocarpospora phusangensis | reverse complement strand
GGCCGACCAGGCGGAGGCCGACCAGGCGGAGGCCGACCAGGCGGAGGCCGACCAGGCGGAGGCCGACCAGGCGGAGGCCGACCAGGCGGAGGCCGCCGTCGGCGGGCTGGAGGTAGGCGACGAGTTCGTCCCCGCGGACGCCGGCGAACGCGTGGGACACGCCGGTTCCTTCTCTAATGGGTTTGCGACTGGTCGATCAACACCCGGGCCGACGCTGATCGCGGAAATGCGGCGGCGCAGAGCCCAGGCTCTCCGGGATGCTCACGAACCCGCTGACGTGGTCCGGCAGTGGAGGGCCCTGATCACGACACTCGCCGATCGCGGCTGCGGGGTGCCCACGACCTGCCGATAGGTTCGGCGGGTCGTGGGCTGGGGGTGTCAGACGAGGGACCTGAGTTGGAGGGTCTGGTCGCGACCGGGGCCGACGCCGATCGCGGAGATGGGGGCGCCGCTCATCTCCTCCAGGGCCCGGACGTAGGACTGGGCGTTGGGGGGGAGGTCGTCGAAGGTCTTGGCGCTGGAGATGTCCTCCTGCCAGCCCGGGAGTTCCTCGTAGATGGGTGTGGCGTGGTGGAACTCGGTCTGGGTGGTCGGGATCTCGTCGTGGCGGGTGCCGTACACGTCGTAGCCGACGCAGACGGGGATGCGCTCCAGGCCGGAGAGCACGTCCAGTTTGGTGAGGAAGAAGTCGGTCACGCCGTTGATGCGTGTCGCGTACCGGGCGATGACGGCGTCGAACCAGCCGCAGCGGCGGTCGCGGCCGGTGGTGGTGCCATACTCGCCGCCGGTCTTACGGAGCCACTCGCCCTGATCGTCGAGGAGTTCGGTCGGGAACGGGCCCGAGCCCACCCGCGTCGTGTACGCCTTCAGGATGCCGATCACGCGGGTCAGGCGGGTCGGCGGGATGCCGGAGCCGGCGCAGGCGCCGCCGCTGGTGGGCGAGCTCGACGTGACGAACGGGTACGTGCCGTGGTCGATGTCGAGCAGGGTGCCCTGGCCGCCCTCCAGCAGCACGAACTTGCCCTCGTCGAGGGCCTTGCTGAGGACCAGGGAGGTGTCGGCGATGTGCGGGCGCAGGCGTTCCGCGTAGCCGAGATACTCGTCCAGGACCTTCACCGGGTCCAGGCCCCGACGGTTGTAGATCTTGGTGAGGATCTGGTTCTTGTCGTGCAGCGCGCCTTCGATCTTCTTCTGCAGGATGCCGGGGTCGAGCAGGTCCTGAACCCGGATGCCCATTCGATTGATCTTGTCGCTGTACGCGGGGCCGATGCCGCGGCCGGTCGTGCCGATCTTGGCTTTGCCCAGGTACCGTTCGGTGACCTTGTCGAGGGCCTTGTGGTGAGGCATGATCAGGTGCGCGCTCGCCGAGATCAGCATGCGGTCGCAGTTGATGCCACGCTTGGCCAGGCCGTCGATCTCGCCGAGCAGCACGCCCGGGTCGATCACCACGCCGTTCCCGATCACCGGGATCACGTCGGGCGAGAGCACTCCCGTCGGGAGCAGATGCAGCGCATACTTCTGATCGCCGATGACGACCGTGTGCCCTGCGTTGTTTCCCCCCTGGTAGCGAACCACATAGTCGACCTCACCCCCCAGGAGGTCGGTGGCCTTTCCCTTGCCCTCATCGCCCCATTGGGCACCCACGAGAACGACAGCCGGCATGCTCAAACTCCCACTACAAAAGCCAAGCCCCTGACGCAATAGCACCAGGGGCTCTTGCAACCTGAGAGTACCTTGAAATCCCCCCTGCCTCCGGCACGGCACGACCCCGCCACCCTCTGACCTACGACCTACGGCGCGGAGATTGCCCAACTTTGGCCACCTCTTGATTCGGGGCTTTCCCCACCCACCCACCCTTTTCGCCGCTCCGCGGCCAGGCAACCGGCCCACCCCGCCCGCAATCCCCACCCATCCAGTTCGTCATCGGGCATGCAGCGGCCCGAGGGAGAATCTCGCAAGCTCACGCAACGGCGACAAGCCATCGGCTGTGGGATCGCGGTGGCCGTAGCACGGCAACACAAACCGATTGCCCTGTCCGGTATGTCGTCGGGCAGAGCTGGCACCCGGAGGGCTTGCCCGGCAGGCCGCCGCGTCACGGCACAACCCGTTCGGCCTGCCCGGCAAGCCGCCGCGCAGCGGTAAGGGTGGGTGGGAAATCTCGGCAAGCTCGCGTAGCACCACAGGGCAGAGAGCCTTGCGTGACGAGCCGTCCGCTGCGGGATCGCAGTGAGCCGTCGCGCGGCGGCGTCTAGATCGCCCGGCCCGGCAAGCCGCCGCGCAGCGGCAAAAAGGGTGGGTGGGGGAAATTCGGCAAGCGACATCGGCTCCGCGCACCCGGGCACAGGTGGCGAGGAGGAGACGCGGAAGCCTGGGGGTTAGGAGGTGAGGGCTTCGGCGGCGGTGGGGCTGCTGTCGCGGAGGAATTGGGAGCAGCGTTCGGCTTCGTCCTTTTCGCCGATGGCTTGGGCGGCGCGGGCGAGGGCGTTGAGGCAGCGGAGGAAGCCGCGGTTGGGTTCGTGCTCCCAGGGGATGGGACCGTGACCCTTCCAGCCGGCGCGGCGGAGTTGGTCGAGGCCGCGGTGGTAGCCGGTCCTGGCGAAGGCGTAGGACGTGACCGCGTGGCCGTTGGCGAAGTAGTCGTCCGCCAGGATGGCCCAAGCCGCCGAGTAGGCGGGGAAGCGGGCTGCGACGTCAGCGGCCTTGTAGCCGCCCTCGATCATCTCGCGCGCCTCGAGATTGTCGGGCAGCAGGGTGGGCGGCGGGCCGGCGAGCAGGTTGTCGTTCAGTTCCATCGGCTAAAACGGCTCCCGTCCTGGGCGAGGATTCATGACGACAGTCTTACCAAATGCCCGCCGACCGTAATCATATCCACCAAAGCGAACGATGAACTGGCCCCGGCGAGCACCGGAACAGCCGGGCGACGCTACGACACTCCGCCCAGCTCACAAGCATCGCACCACGACAGCCGACTCGCCGAAGACTCGAGATTCCGCCTGACCGCCAACCCGCGCTTCCAGATCTCCGCCTGCTACCGGACCCGACGACCACACATCGCCCCGACAGACACGAAGCCGGAAATCCCGGCGGACCCGAAGCCCAAGCTGACCCGGCAACCTCGCGCTACAAGACCCTCCGGGTCACGCAGACAGTCCCGGCAACCTCGCGCTACGGGAGCGCCGGGCCCGCCCGGCTTGCGGCAGGCGGGCCCGGCAACCCGTGCTAGGAGATCTTCGTGCCCGCGGACTTGAGGTCCTGGCAGGCCTGGGCGACCCGGGACGCCATGCCCGCCTCGGCGGACTTGCCGTACGCACGCGGGTCGTAGGCCTTCTTGTTGCCCACTTCGCCGTCGACCTTGAGCACCCCGTCGTAGTTGCGGAACATGTGGTCCGCGACCGGACGCGTGAACGCGTACTGCGTGTCGGTGTCGATGTTCATCTTGACCACGCCGTACGAGATGGCCTCGTGGATCTCTTCGAGGAGGGAGCCGGAGCCGCCGTGGAAGACGAGGTCGAAGGGCTTGTCCTTGCCGTACTTGGCGCCGACGGCGTCCTGGAGTTCCTTGAGGACGGACGGGCGCAGCTTGACGGCGCCGGGCTTGTAGACGCCGTGGACGTTGCCGAAGGTGGCGGCCAGCAGGTAGCGGCCGCGCTCGCCCAGGCCGACGGCCTCGGCGGTGGCGATGGCGTCCTCGGCCGTGGTGTAGAGCTTCTCGTTGATCTCGTGGGCGACGCCGTCCTCCTCGCCGCCGACGACGCCGATCTCCATCTCCATGATGACCCGGGCCTCGGCGCACTTCTCGATCAGCTCGGCGGCGATCTGCAGGTTCTCCTCCAGCGGCACGGCCGAGCCGTCCCACATGTGCGACTGGAACAGCGGCTCCTCGCCGCGCGCCACCCGCTCGCGGGAGATCTCGACCAGCGGGCGCATGAAGCCGTCCAGCTTGTCCGCGGGGCAGTGGTCGGTGTGCAGGGCGATGGTCACCGGGTACTTGGCCGCGACGACACGGGCGTACTCGGCGAGGGCCACGGAGCCGGTCACCATGTCCTTGACGGTGGTTCCGGAGAGGAACTCCGCTCCTCCGGTCGACACCTGGATGATGCCGTCACTTTCCGCCTCGGCGAAGCCGCGCAGCGCGGCGTTCAACGTCTGCGACGACGTCACGTTGATCGCCGGATAGGCGAAGCCACCCGCCTTGGCCCGGTCGAGCATCTCGGCGTAGACCTCTGGGGTCGCGATAGGCATCGGAAGTCAGCTCCCTGTTCACATCTGATTGGCCGTGTGCAAGTATTCCGAAACGCGGGTCGATGAGGGAAGCGTAGGGCTTCTACGCCGTTTCACGTCGCCCGGGGTAGGCTCGTCCGCGATGGACGTCTCGAATCTTCTCAGCGCCGAATGGTGGATCGTCACGTTCGGTCTCATCGGCATTCTCGCAATCATTTTCGCCGAGACCGGGCTGTTGATCGGCTTCTTCCTCCCCGGCGATTCGCTGCTGGTGGTGGCCGGTATGGGCGCCTCCGCACAGGTGGCCAGCGCGGTCGGTCTCGACACGCCGTTCCCCCTCGGAGTCCTGCTGGTGGGCGCGCCGGTCTGCGCGATCGCCGGCGCCCAGCTGGGACACTACATCGGCGCCAAGGCGGGCCCCCGCCTCTTCGCCCGTCCGGAATCCAGACTCTTCAAACAAGAGTACGTCGAGAAGGCCCAGCATTATTTCGAGAAGTTCGGACCGGAGAAGGCCGTGGTTCTTGCCCGGTTTATCCCGATCGTCCGGACGTTCCTCAACCCGGTGGCGGGCATGCTGGGCATGGACCGCAAGCGCTTCCTGGTCTGGAACATCATCGGCGGCGTGCTGTGGACCGACGGCCTGCTGCTGTTCGGCTACTTCATCGGCAGCCGAATCCCCAACGTCGACCGCTACATCCTGCCCGGCGCCGCGGTGATCATCCTACTCTCGGTGATCCCGATCATCCGGGAGATCATGAAGAACCGGAAAGCCACACGGCCCGCACCGCCCGTGCCCGACCCCAAGGGCAAGCACCACCGCGAGGCGGCCGGCGGCTGAGATCGGTGAAATCACCCGTACTGATCACATACCACACCTTCCCACCAGGTGAGCCGGTACGGTGTGAGGCGTGGGACGGCATCGATCAGATCCACTGAGCCCGGCCCGGCTGGTGATCGTCATCATGGTGGCGATCGGAGTGCTGGGCCTGCTCATGGTGGCCGTGCTCTCTTTCCTCAACTCGACGGACGCGGCCTCCGAGCCCGTACGGCTGTCGACTTCCCCGACTCCGACGGCGGCGGCGACGACGCCCACGGCCGAGGCCGAGACGCCCACGCTGGAGATCGTCTGCCTCGCGGAGCGCTGCCCGGTGTTCGTCCGCGTCCCGGGCGGCGACATCCTGACCGACCAGGATCTGGGCCAGGGCCAGCGGGTCCGTCACTTCGAGGACGACCTGGAGGTGGTGCTCGACGACGCGGGGACCGTACAGGTCCTGGAGAACGGGAAGGAGCGCCCCCCGGGAGCGGCCGGGGAGCGGGAGTCCTTCGAAGTCAGCCGAGACCCAGATCAGTGAGACTGAAGACGGTCCGGTAGGGCAACCCGGTGGCGGCGAGGTTCTCGTCACCGCCCCGGTGCACGATGGTGGCGATACCCACGACGACCGCGCCGGCCTCGTTGAGCGCCTCCACGGCGGTGAGCACGGAACCCCCGGTGGTCGTGGTGTCCTCCACGGCCAGCACCCGCCGGCCGGCCACGTCGGGGCCTTCGATGCGCCGCTGCAGGCCGTGCGCCTTGCCCGCCTTGCGCACCACGAAGGCGTCCAGGGTGCGCCCGCGCGCGGCGGCGGCGTGCAGCATGGCGGTGGCGACCGGGTCTGCGCCCAGCGTCAGCCCGCCCACGGCGTCGTAGCCGAGGTCCTCGGTCAGGTCCAGCATGACCCGCCCGACCAGGGGGGCGGCCACCCCGTCGAGGGTGATCCGGCGCAGGTCCACGTAGTAGTCGGCCTCCCGGCCCGAGGAGAGCACGACGCGGCCGTGCACGACCCCCTTGTTCTTGATCTCGTCCAGCAGTCTCTCGCGGTCGCTCATGGTGCTCAAGCGTAGAGAGGGGCCGCCGGCGCCGCTCCCGCCCCCTCCGCGGGAGACCGGCGCCGGCGGCGTCTGGGGAAGCGTCAGCCGTACGGCGGACGCCAGGGTGGCGGGGAGCCGGTGCGCCACGATCTCGGCGGCGGTGCCCCGCAGCGTACGGCGGAGCGCGGTCACCCGGACCGCCAGGCGGACCCGGATCAGCGCCGCCGCCCGGGACGGCGGCAGCAGCGCGAGCGTGTCCCCGCCGGGGAACGTCGCCCGCAACACCTCGGCCACCCGCAGCAGCGCGGCGATCCCGGCGAACGGATCGTCCGGTGACACGGCGAGGGAGACCACGACGAGCCGGTGACTCGCGCCCGGACGCGAGCCACCGGCCGCCGCCTCCCGGTAGAGCTCGGCCAGCCTCGTACGCAGATACGGCGGCGTGGCCAAACCCGACAGGGGGTCCGCACAGGAGAGTTCGGCGGCCGGGGCGAAACCCGCCTCCGCCCACCCCGACGCGAAGGCGCAGACCGCGGTCAGCGGCGGCTCGGCGCGGCCGAGGCAGGCGTAGAGCGCGGCCAGGTCCCGCAGACCTTCAGCGACGCCCACCCCCGCTCTCGCCCGCGCTCCGCCCAGCGCCGCGCACGCCCGCTCCACGTCCTCGCCCCTGTGGAGAGCCTGGAGCATCGTGTCCACGGCGGGCGACCACCAGTCGGCGGCGACGGCCCACCCGTCGCTGCCCTGCCGCCAAAGCGCCCTCATGCACCGCATATCGGTGATCTCCGCCCCTTGGATGAGATTCCTTCGCGGTACGTCATCAATCACGTCGAGTTCCCTCCCTGTCAGAGGGAAAGACGGCACTTCGGTTTAGCGATGACGCGGGTTGCGGAATTATTTGCCGGGCAACCCTTGGTAATCGTGAGGTCACATTGAGTGTCGAAATTCGTCAAAGCGACGCCGAGTTGCTCGACGCCGTGCGTGGCGGCGACTCCGCCGCCTACGGCACGCTCTACGAGCGCCACGCGTCCGCCGCCCGCTCGCTGGCCAGGCAGCTGGTCCCGAGCGAGGCCGAGGTGGAGGACGTGGTCGCCGAGACCTTCACCAAGATCCTGGATCTGCTCGGGCGCGGCGGCGGTCCGCACGACGCCTTCCGGCCGTACCTGCTCACCAGCGTCCGCCGGACGGCCTACGACCGGACGGCGGCCGACCGGCGGAACGTGACCACCGGCGAGATCGAGCAGTACGACCCCGGCGTGCCGTTCGTGGACCCGGCCCTGGCCGGTCTGGAGCGCTCGCTGGTGGCCCGCGCGTTCCTGTCGCTGCCGGAGCGCTGGCGCATGGTGCTCTGGCACACCGAGGTGGAGCACGCCAAGGCGGCCGACATCGCGCCGCTGCTCGGGCTGTCCGCCAACGGGGTGGCCGCGCTGGCGTACCGGGCCAGGGAGGGGCTGCGGCAGGCGTACCTGCAGATGCACCTGGCGACCTCGCCGAGCCAGGCGTGCCGCCCGGTGCTCGGCAAGATGGGGTCGTACGTGCGGGGAGGTCTGGCCAAACGGGAGACCCGGGTGGTGGACGACCACGTCGGGGACTGCGCCGACTGCCGGGCGGTCTTCCTGGAGCTGACCGACGTCAACCAGGGCCTGCGCGTCATCGTCGGCCCGCTGATCGCCGGTCCGGTGCTGGCCGGCTACCTGGCCGGGCTCGGCAAGGCCGGCGCGGCCGGCGGCGCGCTCGGCGGCGTCGGCTGGCTCCGCCGCATGCCCAAGTCGCAGCAGGCGGCCCTGGCGGGAGCTGTCGCCGCCGTGGTCGCCGGGGCCGCGTTCCTGCTGGCCTCCGGCACGGAGCCCGTCCCGCCGAAGCCGGTGGCGGTCGCGCCGATCCCGTCCCCGCCCAGCGTGGCCCCGGAGCCGGAGCCGCCGGTGGAGGTCCCGCAGCCGGTGCCGAGCAGGGCCGAGCCGACGCCGCAGCCGCCACCCACCAAGGAGCGGCTCAACCGGGGACGCCCGAAGCTGGTCGCCAGCATCGATGCGCTGGGCGCGCTGGTCCGCGACAAGCCCGGCATCGTCGGCATCCGGCTGCGCAACGTCGGCCGCCGCGCGACCGAGGAGCTGACCGCGTCGGTGGCGCTGCCGCCGGGCGTCAGCGTGCTCGACTCGGGCGGCAGGCGCGGCGCCGCGGCCGGCGCCGTCGATCCGGTGGGCACGGTGGACGGCTGGTCCTGCCGCGCCGGGAACTCCGTCCGGTGTGTCCGGCCCGCGCTGCGCGCCGGGCACGCCACGGCCGTGTTCCTGCGCGTGCAGGTGTCGGCGGACGCGCCCAAGGGCGTCGGTCCCTCGCTGCGGGTCCGCTCGGGGCCGCTCCGGCTGGCGGCCACCTCTCCGGCCGGCGTACGCGAGGGCGGGGCGACGGCCAGATTCGCCGCCGACGGCCGGGTGCTCACCCGGGTGGCCGGCAACACCCTGCTGAGCTGCCCCGAGGTCGTGCCCGAGTGCGCCGCCGCGCGTGCCCGCGAGCCGGAACGCCGGGACAACGACCTGTGGCCGATGACCCCGCTCGACCAGGACGACGACGCGGACACCCGTACCTCCAGCTGGGCCGAGCTGGCGCTTCCCGAGGGTTCCCGGGTCGTCTGGGCGGGGCTCTACTGGTCGGGATCGGGCGGCCGGGCGCGCAAGATCATGCTGCGGGGGCCGGGGGCGGAGGAGTACACGACGGTCCGCGCGGCGGAGGTCACCACGACGGCCATGCCTATCGGGTCTGGGTATCAGGCGTTCGCTGACGTCACACGAATGGTGCGCGCCGGCGGCCGGTGGTGGGCCGCCGGGAACGCGGTGGAGTCCGGCGTCTCCCGGCACGCGGGGTGGAGTCTGGTCGTGGTGGCCGAGGGGCGGCGGGAGCCGTACAGTCAGGCGGTCGTGCTGGACGCGGCGACGGTGATCAAGGATGGGGCGTTCACCGTGCCGCTGCGGGGGCTCACCCCTTCGGCCGCACGCGCCCGTCTTGACCTGGTCGTCTGGGACGGTGACGCCGACCTGCCCGGCGACTCGGTGAAGCTCGGCGGCCACCGGCTGCGGCCCGACGGCGGCGACCGGGACGCCCGCAACGTCTTCGACGGATCGACGGCAGGGCGGTGGAACACCTTCGGGCTCGATGTGGACACGTTCCATCCCGTGCTCGGCTCCGACCCGGCCCTGCGGATCGCCACCAAGCGCGATGTGCTCCTGCTGGGGGTGGTCGCGGTAAGCGTGCCCGCACGCTCCTAGGAGGAGGAAATGCCGGGGCAAACTGGTACGGTCGGGCGAAGGGGCTCGGACATCAGGGCTGAATCGCCGGGATTCATCCACGCGCGCCAACCAGCCCGATTACCCTGAGATGGCCACGTGAGGAAGGGCGGTGTCGCGTGGATCGCTGCGCGCTTTTCGTTGACGCTGGCTACCTGCTGGCAGACGGCGCGATGGCCGTGCATGGGACCCGCCATCGTGAGGCCGTCGCGTGGGACTACCCCGGCCTGCTCCAGTTACTCACGAGCCTGTCCAGGGAACGCACCGGGCTGCCGCTGCTGCGCTGCTACTGGTACGAGGCGACCGTCGAAGGCCGCCGTACCCCCGAACACGACGTGCTGGCCGACATCCCCGGCCTCAAGCTCCGCCTCGGCCGGATCCGCCCCGGCCGCCGGGAGGGCGTGGACGCCCAGGTGCACCGCGATCTGATGACGCTGGCCCGCAACAACGCGGTCGCCGACGCGGTCGTGGTGAGCGGCGACGAGGATCTCGCCCAGGTGGTCAGCGACGCGCAGGATCTCGGCATCCGCGTCACCGTCATCCACATCACGGCCGACGGCAGCTGGGCGGTGTCCCGGACGCTGCGGCAGGAGTGCGACGACCTCATCGAGATCGGGGGCGGCCATCTGCGGCCGTACGTGAACCTGGTCACGGGGGTCGACACGCAGGTCAACGGGCAGACGGCGGGCAACGGGCAGGCGCGGGGCAACGGGAGCCAGAACGGGTCCACCACGCCGCCCAACGGAGCGCCCTCACTGGCGCCCTTCCCGACTCCGGTTCAGGCCGCGCCGCAGCCGCCCGCCCCGGCGCCCACGCCGCAGCCGCAGAGCCAGCCCGCTGCTTCGTCGCACGCCCGCCCGGCCTACACCTATCCGCCGGAACCGCAGGCGGCCCCGCCTGCTCCCGTCGCTCCCCCTCCGCCGCCCACGCCGGTGCCGGCTCCGGTGGCGCAGACGCAGTACAGCACGCCGGGGAACAGCATCACGCCGTACCGGGAGTCCTCGACCGGGAGTCACAGCGCGCCGGGGAACGCGGTCGCGCATTACCGGGAGAGCGGCACGGGCAGTCACAGCGCGCCGGGCAACTCGGTCACGCCGTATCGGGAGAACACCGGGAGCCACAGTGCGCCGGGGAGTTACCGGGATACGAACACCGGGAGCTTCCCGGCCGCGCAGCTCGGGTCTCCGGGGAACGCGGTGGCGCCGTACCGGGACACGAACACGGGGAGTTTCCCCGCGGCTCAGCTCGGTCCCTACACGGGTCCGCAGGCGGCTCCCGTGAACAACCACAGCGCGGGGACCACCACGCTGGCGGAGGCCGTGAAGGCCGCCCACAAGGAGGGGCACGACTTCGGGGACTCCATCGCGAGGGACGCGCCCGCGCTCTGGCTCGAAGCCGTGCTGGCGCGCAAGCCGCGGATGCCCTCCGATCTGGAGGCGCGCCTGCTTCAGGGCTCCTCGCTGCCGATCGACTTCCTGCTCCACGACGAGGTCCGTCACGCCCTGCGCCGGGGCTTCTGGGACGCCCTCGAACGCGCTCGCCGCTAACGCATCGGGCAGCCACGCCCACTCCCGCGGAGAATTCAGCCCGAATTTATGCCGCATTGTGGTGATTTTTCATCATTTGCGGGTGAAGAACTATCGAGGCGTTCCGCTGTGCCGCCCACGCTATCTCCACGGCAGGCTACGCTGTGGTTTGCGTCGCTTTGAACGTGTGTCCTGAGAAATGAGACCGGTTCCCGCGGGATCGGTTGTCGATTCCATGGCACACGAGCGAAGTGAGGTATTCGGTGGATAAATCACCCAAAGGGGATGGCATATCGGAGTCGGGCCATGAAGGTCCGGAACCGGAGGATTCCGCTGTTCCTCGTGGGGGTGATCCCCGTCGCCGCTGGCAGCGTCGGGTGGTGCGGATAGGTGCCGGCGCAGCCGTACTTATCAAGCTTTACGCCACCATCCGCGACAGCTGGCCCGAGTAGCAGCTCGGGCCAGCTAGCGGCAAACCGCTGAAAGGCGGGGGTTCCGGACAAAAGCGCCAACTCACACCCGGAGCCCTCGCCCAGGTTGTGTCGTCACCTATTACATCGTGACGACTGAACATCGCGCTCTATATCTACATATCTAGATGGTATTTGAAGATGAGCAAAGTCGTCCGTCTGACAAACGCGACTCTCGACGTCCTGGAAGTGCTGGCCGGCGGGGACGTCGTCTACGGGTTGCAGATCTCGGCCCGGGTCAACCGCCCGACCGGCACGATCTATCCGCTGCTGGCCCGGCTGGAGTCGCTCGGCTGGCTGCAGGCCACCTGGGAGTCCGACGAGCGGCGCGGGCGCGGGCCGCGCCGGCGCTACTACCAGCTGACCCCGGTGGGGCAGGAGCAGGCCGCCAGCGCGCTGCGCCGCCGCGACCCCGCCGCCTCCGCCGGCCCCGCCGCGTCCGGCTCCGCTGTCCCCGCTGCCTCCAGCAGGACGGAGAAGCCCGCCGTCGCCTCGCCCGAGCCCGCCCCGGGTGAACGCGTCAGCGCGGAGCAGGTCGTCCGCGCCTTCGCCACCGCGCTGCGCGCCCTGCGCGCCGATGCGGGCCACCCTTCCCTACGGGCGATCTCCACGTGGGCCCGGTACAGCCCCGCCGCGGTCTTCGACGCCCTGTCCGGGCGCGGACTGCCCACCCTCCCGCTGGTCCTCGCGATCGTACGGGCCTGCGGAGGCGACCCCGAGGAATGGCAGCGCCGCCGCATCCTGGCCGACCAGAGCATCCGCCTGGCGACGTGGATCCCCTGGGCATTCGAGGACTTCTATCCGATGGGCGTGGAATGGGTGGACCGGCGGCTGCGGCTGGCCGACCTGAACGCCGACGACCGGGCGGACGTCTCGCAGGACGTGCTGCTGGCCGTGCTCCAGCTCTGGCCTGATCTGTCGCTCATCTCCGACTTGCGGGAGTGGGTCTCCTGGCGGACCGACCGTCTGGTCCGGGCCAGGGAGTCGAGCGCGAGCACCCGGCCGCTCCGGCTCGATGAGCGGTACGAGCGCGACAGCCGTACCTGCGCGGACGCGGCGGAGGCGGTGGTGGCGCGGACGGCGGCGCGGGACCTGGCCGGCCGCCTGGATCCGCAGACCGCGCGCATGGCCTTTTTGCGCGGCCACGGGTACGAGCTGCGGGAGATCGCCGACCTGCTGGGGGTGAGCCGGGCCGCGGTGGAGAGCCGGCTGAGCCGGGCCAGGCACCGGATCGGGCTCGACGCGGTCACCCAGGAGCGGGAGCGGTACACGGCCTATCTCGTGCACCTGCGCAGCGAGGCGGGCACGCCGGCGCTGCGCCAGATCGGAACGCGGATCCGGTACAGCCACACCCACATCGCGTCCGTGCTGTCCGGCGCGCAGATCCCCACCTGGGAGTTCACCGAGCGGTACGTCCGGGCGCTGGGCGGGTCGCTGGACACCGCCTGGGAGCTGTGGCTCAACTCCACCGGGCGGGACGCCCAGCACGCCGACGACTGGGTCAGGGCGGCGGCCAGGACCGGGGACATGTTCACCCTGTGGAAGCTCGCCGACCAGTCGGAACGGCACGGCAGGACCGACCAGGCGGCCCAGGTCTGGCGCGTCGCCGCGCAGCTGGGCAACCGCGACGCCATGGTCGTCATGGCCGACCTCCTCGACCGCCAGGGCAAGCTCAAGGAGGCCGAGCAGTGGTTGCGTCATGCCACCAAGGCGGGCGAACCCATGGCCAAGCAGTTGCTCACGCATCTCCTGGAGCGTACGGGCCAGGTGGACGAGGCCCTGGAGCTGTGGCGGCGGGACAGCAGTCAGGACGGCATGCACCAGCTGACCCGCATCCTCGAACGGGCCGGGCGCGTCGACGAGGCCCTGGCCGTCTGGCGGTGGTCGGCGGACGGGCGGAACACCGCGACCCGGGAGCTGGCCGGCATGCTCAACCGGCACGGCCGGACGAAGGAGGCGATCGCGCTGTGGGAGGAGGCGTGCCGGGCCGGCAGCTTCTGGGCCCTGCGCGAGTTCGCCACCCACATCGTCGAGACCGCGGGCGACCGGCTCGCCCGCCACGACGTGCGCCAGGTGCTGCGGTCGTGGAGCCCGGAGGCCCGGCGGGAGCTGGCGACGCTGCTCGAACAGATGGGGCACGCCGAGACCTGGCGGGAGACGCTGCACGGCAACGGCGAACCGCGGGAGCAGGTCGCCCACGACGACTCGCTCGACGACTCGCTGGAACTCTGGCAGGAGCCCGACGGCGGGATCCAGACCACGGCCGAGCGCTACACGATCGCCCAGAAACAGATCCTGGCCCGCCTCATCGACACCTCCCTCGTCGACCTCCCCCTCGAAACGCTCCTCCACCGAGCGCCCGGCGGCCTGGCCGACGCCCAGCCGCCCGACGGCGAGGAGCAGCGACTCCACGAACTCGCCGAAGCCGGCGACTACCGCGCCGCCCGCCGCCTCGCCGAACACCTCACCGAACACGGCCGCACGACCGAGGCCATCGCCGTCCTCCAGGCCCCCGCCGCCTCCGGCAACTCCGACGCCGCCTGGCGCCTCGCCCAGCTCCTCGCCGACGAAGGCCACCTCGCCGACCTGCGCGTCATGGCCGACAACGGCAGCGACTACGCCGGCTGGCTCCTGGTCGCCAGACTCGCCCGCGCCAAAGACTGGCCCCAACTCCACGAACTGGCCCAAGCCCGCGGCCGCCCCTACGCCCCCTACGCCGCCGAACGCCTCGCCGCCACGGACGGCCCACCCACCGAAGAAACCTAACGCGCCATGGAGCGGGCGAACTCTCCCCTCGAATCGAACAGCAGGGCGATGTCCTCCTCCGAAAGGCCGGCCTTCCGCAACCGGCCCTTCATGAGATCGGGGTCATTCGCCCAATCGTCAATGTTGTCCGCCGAGACACCCGGCAGTTCGAAGACGTAGTCCACGGCTACGGGGGTCCCATGCGGCAGATCCAGAATGAAGTGCTTCACGGCCTCGACCTCGTCGCAAAGCTCGGCGAGAGTACGCCCCGAGACTCCGCCGGCGACAGGCGTGTCGATCGGATCGGCCCCCCAGACCATCACGCCGGTGTCGAGCGCCTTTTCCCTGGTGACCCTGAATCGAATGCTGGGAGTCGTCACTGAAGCCAGTCCTTCCCGAACACGTGCTGAAGGTCGTGTTCCAACTTGTTGACCTGCGTTGCTCGGATGTCCCGCACGGGGACGATCCCCCGGGCGACGACGATCTGGGTCTGCTCGTAGAGCAAGACTAAGCGAACCGACCGCGAGGTCTCGGCCCAATCGACCCGCAATCCGTGTATGCGGGCAAGCTCATAGATCCGATCGCGGATCTGCGGGTACGTGGTCAACACGACCAGCACCGTATGCCGACGCGACCTGCGGTGATCGGCTCGGGAGAACTCGGGTGGATCGGTTTCTTTCCACTGAGGAGAGGAACCTTGCCACCCGAGGGTCAGAGCCAGCCGTTGCGGCGGAAGGCGCGGTGGAGGAGGGTGCAGGCGACGATCATGACGCCGAGGACGGCGGGGTAGCCCCAGACCTCGTGGGTTTCCGGCATGTGGTCGAAGTTCATGCCGTAGATGCCGGCGATCATGGTGGGGACGGCGAGGATGGCGACCCAGGAGGAGATCTTGCGCATGTCCTCGTTGGCGAGGGCGTTGGTGCGGGCGAGGGCGGCCTGCAGGATGGAGTCGGAGAGTTCGTTGGAGGACTGCACCTGCTCGCAGACGCGGGAGAGGTGGTCGCCGACGTCGCGGAAGTACTCGCGCATCTCGGAGGGGATGAT
Source organism: Acrocarpospora phusangensis (assembly GCF_016862995.1). Classification (GTDB taxonomy): domain Bacteria; phylum Actinomycetota; class Actinomycetes; order Streptosporangiales; family Streptosporangiaceae; genus Acrocarpospora; species Acrocarpospora phusangensis. Next base: position 9,640 of record NZ_BOOA01000103.1, on the reverse strand, counting down.
GCGGCGCTGCGGGAGGGCGTTGAAGGGGGCGAGCAGCGGGCCGACGGCGCGCTTGAGTTCGAGCATCTCGCGCTTGAGCTGGTAGATGCGGTTGATGTCGCGGGAGCTCACCTCGGCGAAGACGGCGGCTTCGACGTCTTCGAGCTCGGCCTGCATCTGGTCGGCGACGTAGAGGTACTTGTCCACGACGTAGTCGGCGATGGCGTGCAGCACGCCGGTGGGGCCGCGGTTGAGCAGCTTGGGCTTGTCCTCGAGCTTCTCGCGCACGTCGGCGAGGGGGCTGTGCGCGCCGTGCCGTACGGTCACCACGAAGTCGGGGCCGACGAACACCATGATCTCGCCGGTGGCGATGATCTCGCTGGTGGCGGACTTGGCCTCGGGGTCGACGAAGGCGACCGTCTTCAGCACGACGAACAGGGAGTCGCCGTAGCGCTCGACCTTGGGGCGCTGGTGGGCCTTGATGGCGTCCTCGACGGCGAGCGGGTGCAGGCCGAACGTCTCGGCCAGCCACTCGACCTCGGGGGCCTCGGGCTCGTAGAGGCCGACCCACACGTACGCGCTGGTCTCGGGGCTGCTGTCGTTGTGGGCGCGGACGAGCTGGACGGCTTCCTCTATGCCCTCGGCGCGGACCTTCTTGCCCGCGACGTACGCGCCGTACTCGATCAGCGAGTTGATCGAGGGCACGCAGGCGATTCTCTTCTCGGGCAGCGCCGTTTCAGTGCGCACGACGGCCCGGGTGATACGTGGGAAAAGCGTGGCGGAGCGCATGGCGGTCCCTTCCCGCCCGACTCAGCACGTCCACGCGAAAGTCGTCACCCCTTGGAGTGCGTGGAAGTGCCCTCGGGCACCTGATTGGAATGGTCGGGTTCGCGCACGTCGTACGTGCGCGTGCACGTACTGACAGGATCACCAGGATTCACCCGGACCACCTCCAATCACCATAGAGACACCACAGGCTGGTCAAACGTAACACATGCGCACAGCCTCCTCCCAGGATACTCTCAGGTCGGCCGACCGATCATGTAGGTCCTGCCAAAAAACGGACGCGGATCCTGGCGTTCCTCGTGCATCCCCTAGGCTTACGACACGTGCGCGTTCTCGTCGTTGGATCCGGTGCCCGTGAGCATGCCCTCTGCCGGGGCCTGAAGCTCGACCCCTCCGTCTCGGCGGTGCACTGCGCCCCGGGCAACGCGGGCATCGCGGAGGTCGCGACGCGGCACGAGGTGAACCCGATGGACGGCGCGTCCGTGGCGGCGCTGGCCGTGCGGCTCGGCGCGGACCTGGTGGTGATCGGGCCGGAGGCGCCGCTGGTGGCGGGCGTGGCCGACGCCGTACGGGCGCATGGGATCCCCTGCTTCGGGCCCTCCGCCGCGGCGGCCAAGATCGAGGGCTCCAAGAGCTTCGCCAAGGACGTCATGACCGAGGCCGGTGTGCCCACCGGGCGGTCGTTCACCTGTGTCACCCCGGCGGAGGCCGCCGCCGCGCTGGACGAGTTCGGCCCGCCGTACGTGGTGAAGGACGACGGGCTCGCGGCCGGGAAGGGCGTCGTCGTCACCTGGGACAGGGACGCGGCGCTGGCGCACGCGGCCGCCTGTGAGCGGGTCGTCGTGGAGGAGTTCCTGGACGGGCCCGAGGTGTCGCTGTTCGCCCTGTGCGACGGGGAGAGCGCGGTGGCGTTGCAGCCGGCGCAGGACTACAAGCGCGCGTACGACGGCGACGAGGGACCGAACACCGGCGGCATGGGCGCGTACACCCCGCTGCCGTGGGCGCCGGACGGACTGACCGAGCGGATCATGGCCGAGGTGGTCCTGCCGACCGTCGCGGAGTTGGGCCGGCGGGGCATTCCGTACGCCGGAGTGTTGTACGCGGGGCTCGCGTTGACCGCGAAAGGCCCCCGTGTCATCGAGTTCAACGCACGTTTCGGCGACCCGGAAACCCAAGTGGTGTTGGACAGGCTGGAGACACCGCTGGGGCAGTTGTTGCTGGCGTGCGCTACTGGGGCACTGGCCGGTCAGAAGCCACTTACCTACCGCGAGGGCGCCGCCGTCACCGTCGTCGTGGCGGCCGAGAACTACCCCGCCGATCCCGTAAAAGGCGACGTCATCGCCGGGTTGGAGCCCCAGGCGGAGGGTTCGTACGTGCTGCACGCGGGCACCGAGACCCGCGACGGCGAGATCGTCTCCAACGGCGGCCGGGTGCTGAGCGTCGTGGGCACCGGCGCGGACCTCGCCGAGGCCCGCAGGAGGGCGTATGAGACGGTGGGCGGGATACGCCTTCGCGGCGCCTTCCACCGGACCGACATCGCCGCTCCTACCTGGGAAGACATCGTATGAAGCACGTGCACTCCGGCAAGGTCAGAGATCTCTACGAGACCGGCGACGGCCTGCTGCTGATGGTGGCCTCGGACCGCATCTCCGCGTTCGACCACGTCCTCGAACCCGACATCCCCGGCAAGGGCGCGATCCTCACGCAGCTCTCGCTCTGGTGGTTCGAGCAGCTCGCCGACCTGGTGCCCAACCACGTCGTGGACAGGGGCCCTGACCTGCGAAGTGTCCTGTGCCGCAAGCTCACCATGGTGCCCGTGGAGTGTGTGGCGCGGGGGTATCTGACGGGGGGCGGGCTGCTCGAGTACCGGCGCACCGGCGCGGTCTCCGGCGTGGCCCTTCCGGCGGGCCTGGAGGACGGTTCGCGGCTGCCCGAACCCGTCTTCACCCCCTCCACGAAGGCTCCCGCGGGCCAGCACGACGAGCCCATGACCTACCGGCAGGTCGTCGAGGAAGTGGGCTCTGACCTGGCGGAACAGCTCCGGGAGATCACCCTCGCGGTGTACCGGAGAGGCGCCGAGACGGCGTTGGAACGCGGCCTCATCCTGGCCGACACGAAGATCGAACTCGGCTGGGACGAGAACGGCGTGCTGACCCTGGGCGATGAGGTCCTGACCCCCGACTCATCCCGGTTCTGGCCGAAAGATGCCTGGTCACCGGGCCGCAGCCAGCAATCCTTCGACAAGCAGTTCATCCGCGACTGGCTGACCTCTCCGGCGTCCGGCTGGGACCGCGCGTCCGACACTCCGCCGCCCCGGCTCCCGGACGAGATTGTCGAACGTACGCGCGAACGTTATGTGGAGGCCTATCAGCGGTTGACCGGAAACACCTTCACCGGGTAGTTCCCCCGCGAATCGCTCCTCTTAGCGGCTACTGTGGCCCGATACCCGGCTACCGCACCAGCCGCCTCTTCCTCCACACCCCCAACTGAGGAGTCCATTTCATGGTCCGTTACCGCGTACGCGGTGGCAATGTACTGCGTGGAACCGCCTTCATCCAGGGCGCGAAGAACGCCGTGCTGCCCATGATCGGGGCTGCGCTGCTCGCGTCCGAGGGTCGAACCGTGCTCCGTAATGTGCCCGCGATCGAAGACGTGCGGCGCGCGACGGAGCTCGCCGAGGCCATCGGCGCCAAGGTGCAGTTCCACGAGTCCGAGCGCACCCTGGTGATCGACGCTTCGCGGCTCACCAGTCCCGTCCTCCCGGCCGAGATCGCCCGCAGGTTCCGCGGTTCGGTCCTGTTCGTCCCTGCCCTGCTGCACCGGCTTGGCGAGGCGGTGATCGAGGGTGTCGGGGGATGCAACCTCGGCAGCCGCAACCTCGACTTCCACTACAACGGCTACAAGCGGCTCGGCGCGATCGTCAACGAAGAAGAGCACGTCATCCACATCAAGGCGGCCGGCCTCACCGGCGCGCCCCTCTACCTGGACACTCCTTCGCACACCGGCACCGAGAACCTGGTCATGGCGGCGGCGCTGGCCAGCGGCACCACCGTGATCGAGAACGCGGCGCTGGAGCCCGAGGTGCTGGACGTCATCCACATGCTGACCCGGATGGGCGCGCGCATCCACGGCTCCGGCACCGGCGTCCTCACCGTCGAGGGCGTCAACGAGCTGACCGCGGTCGAGCACACCGTCATGCCGGACCGGCTGGACGCGGGCGTGTTCATGATCGCCGCCGCGCTCACCGGCGGCTCGGTCAACCTGGTCGGCGGCTCGCTGGAGCACCTCGGCGTGGCCCGTTGGAAGCTGGAGCAGATGGGCGTCGCGTTCGAGGACGAGGGCGCGGTGCTGCAGGTCAGCCGGGCCGAGCCAATCCGGCCGATCAACGTCATCACCGACACCTACCCGGGCTTCGCCACCGACCTGCAGAACCCGCTGATGACGCTGGCCTGTCTGGCGGGCGGCACCAGCTACATCCACGAGCGCATCTTCGACGGCCGTTTCGCGCTGGCGGGCGAGCTCAACAAGATGGGCGCCGACATCGAGGTGGCGGAGAACCGCGCCGTCGTGCGCGGGCCGGCGAAACTGCGGGGAACGCGTGTCACCGCCCGCGATCTGCGGTCCGGAATCGCGCTCGTCCTGGCGGGCCTGGCGGCCGAAGGCGAGACGACAATCGACTCCGGGTATCTCATCGACCGCGGTCACGCGGATCTGGCCGCGCGCATGCAGGCGCTCGGCGCGGATGTGGAACGCGAGATTTCCCCTTCCGAGTAAAAACCCGTCCAAAAAGGCGCTGACCTGCCCAAATGCCGCCGCTAATCACCGCTTCTCCCATCACAGAAGGGTATTCCGGCAAATCCGGGCGTGACATTACGGCCGTTGCGAGCGATCGTTCCAAAGAGAAGCTTCCCAGGAGCGGATTCCGGAGCTTTCCGGGGAAGCGAAACCACGAAGGCGCGCGGGATGGGACGAACATTGGTCGAGCGCACGGAAGAGTCTCCACGCGGATCGCGGGTGGGGGCCGGGATGGGCGCTGGGACGCCGGACCTCACCATCGGTGTGGTGGGGCCCCATGACCTTGTCGAGCGGGTGATGCTCATGGGCCACTCGGCGGCACCGGTGCCCTGTCGCCTGGTGGCCGCTGCCTATCGCGACGAACAGGAGGCCTCTGACAAGGTAACAAGACTCGGTGGCGTGGACGCCTGCCTCTTCGCCAGCCCGATTCCCTACGAACTGGCCCGCCGGTCCGGCGTGCTGACCATGCCGGCCACCCACGTGCAGCTCGGCGGCGCCGCGCTGACGGCGGCCATCGCACGGGCGGCACTCGACGACCGCATCGACCCCCGCCGGGTGAGCGTGGACGTGCTCAACCGGTCGGAGATCGACGAGGCCTACGCCGATCTCGGATTATCCGCTGCGGAGGTGCACAGCCGGGACGAACCCGGCGCTACCGGCACCATCGCGGCATTCCACGAGCGGCTGGTCCGGCAGGGGGCCTCAACCGGCGCGCTGACCTGCATTCCCGGGGTCGCGGACCGGCTGACGGCCGCAGGTATCCCCGCGGTCAGGATCCGGCCCACCTCGGCCGCCGTCCGGACCGCGTTACACACGGCCGCGCTGCTCGGCGCGCATCACCGGCTCGAAGAGTCGCAGCTCACCGTCATTCTGGTCGAGGTGCCGACACTGCGGGAACCGGTGCGGCGGGCGGCGCCGAGATACTGGCGGGACGAGCTGCGCCTGTCGCTGCATCGCCTGCTGGTGCAGGAGGCCAACCGGATCAACGCGAGCGTGTGGCCGATCGACGACCACAGCTATCTCGTGGTCGCCACCCGGGGCTCGATCGCCGGGGCGACGGACGGCTTCCGCGTGTTGCCGTTCGCCGCGCGGATCCGGGACGAACTGGGCCTCGCGGTCGAGGTGGGGGTAGGCATGGGCCGTACGACCCATGACGCGGAGACCCACGCCAGGGCCGCACTGGCCAGAACCCAGGCGGGCAAGCAGGCGCAGGGGTTCGCGGTGGACCGGGAGGGCCGGGCGCTGGTCCCGCCGCCCCGGATGCCTCCGCAGTCGGCCGGGCCGGTCAAGCCCAAGGGAGTGGAGGTGCTCGCCCGGCTGGCCGCCAAGCTGGAGGGCGGGGACACGGTGGTGGACGCGGAGGGGGCCGGCAAGATGCTCGGCGTCACGCCGCGTACCGCCAGGAGGTTGCTGCGCACGCTGGTCGACGAGGGACTCGCGTGGCCGCTGCCGCCGAACCGGACACCCCAGCCGGGCCGTCCCCGGCAGCTGTACCGGCTGATCGTCGAGAAGCTCAACCGGTAGGACGGGCGGGTGGGCATGTCGTGGGGACGTCCCCACCCGACCCCGTCTCACGAAATGTCAGGACCCATCGCTATTGTCATGAGTCATGGGGCAGAACACTCGTGACTTGCGCGTCTGGGTCGCGCTCGCCACCGTCTACGTGGTGTGGGGTTCGACGTATCTCGGCATCGCCATCGCCATCGAAACCATGCCGCCGATGCTCAGCAGCGGCCTGCGTTTCATCACCGCCGCACTGCTCCTGGGCACGTTCCTCCTGGTACGGCACGGCACCAAGCCCTTCCGCATGACCTGGCGGGAGTTCGCCGGCGCCGCCCTCGTCGGCCTGCTCCTGCTGACGGGCGGCAACGGCATGGTCGCCGTGGCCGAGCAGCACATCTCCACCGGGCTGGCCGCCCTGCTGGTGGCCTCCACCCCGCTCTGGCTGATCGCGCTGCGCGTGGTCTTCCGTGATCGTCCGCCGGTTCTGACCCTAACCGGGGTTCTGGTCGGATTCATCGGGGTGGCAGTCCTGTCACTGAACGGTGGCGGTTCGTCGTCAACGATCGGCGTGGTCGTGGTCCTGGCGGGGTCCGTCTCCTGGGCGATCGGATCGTTCCTCACCGCGCGCATCCCGATGCCGAAGAACGTCTTCACGGCGAGCACGGTCGAGATGGCCGTCGGCGGTGTCGGCCTGCTGCTGGCCGGGGGCGTGACCGGCGAGCGGATGGTGATCTCCGAGGTCTCGGCCGCGTCTTGGCTGGCGCTCGGCTACCTGGTCCTGGTGGGGTCGCTGATCGGCTTCACGTCGTACGTCTGGCTGCTCGGCAACGCGCCGATCTCCCTGGTGTCCACCTATGCGTACGTGAACCCCGTGGTCGCCGTCCTGCTCGGCGTGCTCGTGCTGAACGAAGGGGTCACGCTGCCCATGATCGTGGCCGGGCTGGTGATCGTGGCCGGGGTCGCGCTGGTGGTGTCCACCGAGAAGCGGAAGTCACCGGCTCCGGAAAGCGGCGGCGGCGGCGAGGAAGGCGTCGTTGGCCTCACGGTCGCCGATGGAGACGCGGGCGCCCTCGTTCCCGAAGGGGCGGACGGCGACGCCGGCCGCGGCGCAGACCTCGGCGAAGGCCGGGGTGTCCCCCGCCAGGCGCAGCCAGACGAAGTTGGCCTCGCTCTGCGGCACGAGCCAGCCCTGAGCGACTAGCGCGTCCCGCACCCTGGCCCGTTCGGCGACGACCGTCTCCACCCGGGCCAGCAACTCCTCCTCGGCCTGGAGCGAGGCGACCGCGGCGGCCTGCGCGAGGTGATTGATCGCGAACGGCATCATCGCCTTGCGCACCGCCCCCGCCACCGGCTCCTGGCCGATCAGGTAGCCGACCCGCAGGCCCGCCAGCCCGTACGCCTTGGAGAAGGTGCGCAGCACGGCCACGTTCGGGCGGTCCCGGTAGATGGTCAGGCCGTCGGGGACGTCCTCGTCGCGGACGTACTCGCGGTAGGCCTCGTCCAGGATGACCAGGATGTTCTCGGGGACCCTGTCGAGGAAACGCTTCAGTTCGCCGGCGCGGTTGACCGTGCCGGTCGGATTGTTCGGGTTGCAGACGAGGATCATCCGGGTGTTCGGGGTGATCGCGTCGGCCATCGCGTCCAGGTCGTGCGTCTCGTCCTTGAGCGGTACGCGTACCGAGGTGACGCCGGACAGGTCGGCGAGCAGCGGGTACGCCTCGAACGAGCGCCAGGCGTAGATCACTTCGGCGCCGGGCTCGCCCACGGTCTCGAACAGCTGCTGGGCCACGGTCACCGAGCCGGCGCCGAGGGCGATGTGGTCGGCGGGCACGCCGTACCGGGCGGAGAGCGCCTCGACCAGGCGGAGGGCGGCCGGGTCCGGGTAGCGGTGGATCTGGGTGGCCGCCTCCGCGATCGCGCGCACCACGCTGGGCAGCGGCGGCTCGGGGGACTCGTTGGAGGAGAGCTTGTAGGAGCGGCCGTCCGGCCCGACCACGGCCTGGCCCGCCTTGTAGGCCGCCACGGTGTCGAATACGGCGCGGAACTGCGGCATTGCTTACCCCTCCGAGATGCGGTGTATGCCCACAATAGGTGAACCCGGCCCTCCGGGGAGGACCGGGAATCACTCTTCGCGTTTTACCACCAGGGGCCGCAGACCGAGTACGCGCCGGTGACACGGCCACAGGCGCGGAAGACCCGGCTGGCCGAGCTGCTGGTGGCATAACCCCGGGTGTACGGGATGCCGCCGTCGGCGTCCACCGTGTAGGGGCCGCACTGGGTCCAGCTGGCGCCGCCGTTGTTGCTGACGTCCATCCAGACCAGGTCGCCCTTCTTGGTGGTGCCGGTGATGCGCGCCCAGCCGATCTGCTGACCGTTGAGCGTGCCCTTCCTGAGCTCCGCGTACGTGCCGAGGCGGCCGACGTCCTGGCGGTAGACCGTGCTCGCGCCGGTCGCGCTGCCCGGGTTCGGCCAGGAGGCGCAGTCGGCCTGGGTGGCGTTCGCGGCCGAACCGCCCACCGACACGATCGCGGCGGCGGCGAAAACGGCTCCGACGGCCAGAGCGCCCTTGCGGCTGGTGATCTTCATGGGATTCTCCTCAGTCGTTTCTGGCTGACGCTGAGGAGCCTCCAGGCTGTAGCTCCAGATCCGCTTCAGCGGCGCTGAGACGGGGCTTATAGCGGCTCTGGAGGCTATTTGGAGCGGAGGGGTCCATCGTCTGGGTCAGCCGAGCAGCACCCGAAGGAGAATCCGATGGCACTCAGGCAGCTCATCAGCGGAACCGTGACCGCCCTCGTCGTGGCCGCCGGTCTCGTCACGATCGCGGCGCAGCCGGCGGCCGCGGCGACGCGCGCCGGGATCGTGGCCCTGGCGCAGGCCGAACTCAACAACTCCTCCCGCAATCATGGGGCCGGTACGCCGGGGCAGTGGGGAGTGTGCAACTACTACACCGGATATTTCAGGACTTGGAAGCCCGCGACGGCGGCTTGCCCCACCACGGACGGCGTGCGCTGGCGGGAGAGTGACTGGTGCGCCGACTTCGCCAAGTACGTGTGGCAGAACGCCGGCGTGACCTACGCCAACATCGCCGAAGGCAGCGGCGGCGTGCTCACCGGCGTGGCGGCCTCCTTCAAGACCTACGGCACCACGTACGGGACGTGGCGGACGCGGGCCAGCGGGTACACGCCACAACCCGGGGACGCGGTCGTGTTCGACTGGGGAGGCGACGGCGTGATCGACCACGTCGGCATCGTCAGCTCCGCCGACGCCGGCACCGTGTACACCATCGAAGGCAACAGCGGCAACCCCAGCATGACCCGGGCGCGCAGCTACACGCGGTCCTCCGCCAGCATCGTCGGCTACTCCGCGCCCGTCGGGGTCGGGTCCACGCCGACGCCGCCGCCCACGCAGAGCAAGTACTGGGTCGACACCTTCGCCGCCGCGGCCGGCTACTCCACCCCCGGCGGCACCCGCACCGGCACGCTCAACGCCGGCACCAACTACGTGTTCTGCAAGGTCTGGGGACCGATCGTGCAGGTCAGCGGCGCGTACAACCACTGGTGGCTGAAGACCGACCTCG
>NZ_BOOA01000102.1 GCF_016862995.1 Acrocarpospora phusangensis | reverse complement strand
GACTACTACCAGGCGGCCGCCACGTCCGCCGCGACGCCCGAGGGCATGACGTCGCTCGCCGTACCGGCGGGGATGTGGGCGGTGTTCGAGAACTCGGGGCCGTTCCCGCATTCCATCCAGTATCTGTGGCGGGATGTGTACACGCAGTGGTTCCCGTCCAATCCGTACCAGAGCCGGCCCGGCCCCACGCTGCTGAGCACCCGGGTGTCGGCGGACGGGACGGAGGCGGACGCCCAGCTCTGGATTCCGGTGGAGCCCGCGCCGGAGGCCGGGGTCACGTCGCCGTGAGGCGGGCGGCGCGGTCGTGCAGGTAGCGCTGCTGCGGCAGGCTCATCGTGCGCCGCGCCGCCTCCAGGTAACACTCGCGCGCTCCCGTGCGGTCCCCGGCCATCTCCAGCAGGTGGGCGCGGACCGCGTGGAGGCGGTGGTCCTCGGCGAGCCGGGCGTCGAGGCCGCCGCCGAGCAGGGTCAGACCGGCCTCCGGGCCCTTCACCATGGCGACGGCGACGGCGTGGTTCAGGGCGACCACGGGGTTGCCGGAGATGCGGAGCAGCAGCTCGTACAGGCAGACGATCTGCGGCCAGTCGGTCTCCTCGGCGGTCGGCGCCTCGTCGTGCACGGCCGCGATGGCCGCCTGCAGCTGGTAGGGGCCGGTGCCGCCGCGCGGGAGGGCGTCGCTGATCAGGCGCACACCCTCGGCGATCAGGCCCGCGTCCCACCGGCCGCGGTCCTGCTCGGCCATCGGGATGAGCGTCCCGCCGGGGCCGGTCCGGGCCGGGCGGCGCGCGTCGGTGAGCAGCATCAGCGCGAGCAGCCCGGCCACCTCCCCGTCGCCGGGCAGCAGCCGGTGGACCAGGCGTGTCAGCCGGATGGCCTCGCCGGACAGCTCCCGGCGGTGCAGGGACGGGCCCGATGTGCTCGCGTATCCCTCGTTGAAGATCAGGTACAGCACGTGCAGGACCACGGCGAGCCGTTCCGCGCGCTCCGGCCCGGCCGGCAGGCGGAACGGCAGCCCGCTCTCCTTGACGCTCCGCTTCGCCCGGGTGATGCGCCGGGTCATCGTGGCCTCCGGCACCAGGAACGCGCGGGCGATCTCGGCGGTGGTGAGGCCGCCGACGGCGCGCAGGGTGAGCGCGATCTGGGAGGCGGGCGAGAGGGACGGGTGGCAGCACAGGAACAGCAGGATGAGCGTGTCGTCGGAGTCGCCCGAAGTGTCGCCCGGCTCTTGTCCGGCGGGCACCGGGACCCACCGGGCGGCGGTCTCCTCGCGGCGCTCGCGCGCCTGCCGGGCCCGGAGCAGGTCGGTCAGCCGCCGGGAGGCGACGGTGATCAGCCACGCCTGCGGATCGTCCGGCAGCCCGTCCTTTGGCCACTGGACGGCGGCGGCCAGGAGGGCCTCCTGCACCGCGTCCTCGGCGGTGTCGAAATGCCCGTAACGCCGGACGAGCGCGCCGAGGACCCGCGGCGCGCACCGCCGCAGCAGGTCCTCGGTCTCGCGCTCCACCGGTGCTACAGGTCGCCGACGCCGTCGACCAGCGGGCGGACGTCCGCGAAGAACGTCCGGTCCGGGTCGGCCGGGTGGGGGGTGTCCGCCAGCCGGGCGGCGATCTCGGTGGCCCGGTCGAAGCTCTCGCAGTCGACGATCGTGTACCCGGCGAGGACCTCCTGCGTCTCCGGGTACGGCCCGTCGGTCACCACCGGCACGCCGTTCCGGAGCGAGATGCGGCGGGCGTGCACGGGCGCGGTCAGGCCCCGGCCGTCCACGAACTCGCCGGATTCGACGAGGTCGTTGTTCCACTTCTCCATGAAGGCGTGCATCGCGGCGAAGTCGTCGGGGGTCCAGGTGGAGCCGCCGGTGGCCTGGCCGGACATGGCGTCGTAGTCCCGCTGCGAGCCGTACAGCATGATCATGTATTTCATGGGTTCTCCATCGCCAGGGGCACCCTCCGGTGCCGCTCGCCTGGGACGTCGGAGCCGGGCCCGCGGACCGGACATCGGTTCCCCAGATTAATTAGGTGAGGCGCATCGTGGGATCTATGCCGCGCAGCATCATGCCCTGGCCCCGGGAGCGGTGCACGTCGTCGACCGGCAGCGCCTCGGGGTCGCGGAACTGCACGAGCCAGGTGGTGCGCGCCTCGTCCGAGGTGTTGATCCCGGAACCGTGCACGGTCAGGTAGCTGAAGAACAGCACGTCACCGGCTTCGGCCTCGACGGGCGTGGCCGCCTCCAGGGGCCATTCCGCGAGCGGGAGATGCCAGCCGCCCTCCTCGATGTGCGGCAGCAGGCCGTGCTTGTGGCTGCCCGGCATCACGCGTACGCAGCCCTTCTCCTCGGGCGCGTCGTCGAAGTGGAAGATGGCCGCCCCCACCGCGTCCGAGGTGTGCGCGAAGTGCGCGGCGTCCTGGTGCATCGGGAACGGCGACCCCTTCTCGGCCGGCTTCACGAAGATCTTCGTGTGGTGCAGCTGCACGTTCCCGGTCCCCAGCAGCGCCGCCGCCACGTCGGTGAACCGCGGATCCACCATCAGCTTCGCGAACGCCGCCGAGTAGAACTGCGCGTCATGGCAGTGCCGCAACTCCGTGGCCCCGCCGGCCAGCTCCCGCGCGCTCCCCCACGTCGGATCCGTCCGCCGCAACCGCCCCAGCACCCCATGACACTCCGCCCGGTACGCCTCCGCCTCCTCCTTCCCCAGCAACCCCTTCACCAGCACGAACCCGTTGTCCCTGTAGAACTCGCCCAGCCCCGGATCGACCATGCCGTCCCTCCCTCCCCAGGATGATGCCCACAAACACCACAGGCCCCGCTATACGCGGACGTCAATAGTCGAACGGGTTGACGGTGGCGACGCCGGTCGCGGCGAAATCGCCGACGTTGCGGGTCACCACGGTCCAGCCGTTCACCCGCGCGGTGGCGGCGAGCAGCCCGTCCACCGTGGGAACCGGCCGGACCGCGTTGAGCCTCCCCCACTCCTCGGCGATCTCGGGGGTCACCGGCACGACCCGATCCCTGAACTGCTGGTACAGATGGAACAGCCAGCGCTCCAGGATGACCGCCTGGCCCGGATCCTTGCCGCGGCGGAGCTCGATCCCGCAGCGGATCTCGCCGATCGTCAGGCTGCTCAGGTAGAGCGTCGGCCCGGGCGCGTCCGCGATCCAGTCCTTGACCCGCTGATCGCCGTTCTTCTTCCGCACCTCGGAGAGCACGTTCGTGTCGAGCAGGTAGCCGACGGGCATCAGCCGAGATCCGTCTCTCGCGGGAGGTCACGCGCCCGGGGGAAGTCGACATCGTCGTCCCAGTCAGGATCCGCCAGGAGGAACTCCTTGAAATCCGGGGCGTCCCCCTTCAGCGCCCGGTACTCGGACATGGCGATGACCACGGCGACCTCATGCCCGTGACGGGTCACCACCTGCGGACCTTCCGTGGCCGCCCGCCGCACCACCTCGCTGAACTGCTGCTTCGCCTCCTGAAGCTGCCATCCGGCCATGCGGCCCTCCTTCTGTCCAGTCTGTCCAGATCAGGATAGGGCACCCGCGCCGACCGCGGTGGAGATCATCTGAGGTATTGACCAAGCGCTTGTACGGCGGAGTACATTCACGCTGGCTGCGGTTTCGCCGCCAGTGGGCTGCCGGTGCGAGGAACAAATGGATCAGACCGCTGACTATGTCGTCGTTGGCGCGGGGAGCGCCGGATGTGTGCTGGCCAGGCGGCTGGCCGAGACCGGGGCGAGCGTCATCCTGGTGGAGGCGGGAGGCTCGGATCGCACGATGTGGGTGCGCAAACCGGGGCTCATCGCGGTCTTCCACAGCATTCCGCAGCTGAAGCAACGGCTCGACTGGGGGTTCTACAGCGCTCCGCAGGCCGACGCGCTCGGGCGCAGGATCCCGCAGACGCGCGGCAAGGTGCTCGGCGGGTCCGGGTCGGTCAACGGCATGGTGTTCGTCCGCGGCAACCGGGAGAACTACGACGGCTGGGCGGCGGACGGGTGCCCCGGCTGGGCGTACGACGACGTGCTGCCGAGCTTCAGGCGCATGGAGACCTGGGAGGACGGCGCGAGCGAGCTGCGCGGCGGGGACGGGCCGATCCGGGTGACCCGCGCGAAGGAGATCACGCCGGCCACGCAGGCGTTCATCGAGGCGCTGGCCGACACCGCGGGCGTGAAGAAGAACGACGACTACAACGGCGAGACGCAGGAGGGCGCGGCGCTGTTCCAGCAGAGCGCGGACGGCGGGCTGCGGTACAGCTCCTCGGTCGGCTACCTGGACGGGCACGGCCTGCCCAACCTCAGCGTCGTGACCGGCTCCCTGGTGACCCGGGTGCTGATCTCCGGCGGCCGGGCGAGCGGCGTGGCCCTGGCGGGCGGCGGGACGATCCGGGCGAGCCGGGAGGTGATCCTGACCGCGGGCGCGTTCGGGTCCGCGCAGCTGCTCATGCTGTCCGGGGTCGGGCCCGCCGGGCACCTGCGGGAGCACGGCATCGAGGTGGCCGCCGACCTGCCCGTCGGGGACAACCTGCACGACCACATGTTCGTGCCGATGAGCTTCCTGATGAAGTCCGCCCGGAACCGGGGGACGGCGCCGTACTTCGCGGCGGGGATGCTGAAGGAGTCGCTGCGCGGCGGGACCTGGGTGAGCCGCAGCGTCTTCGAGGGCGTCGGGTTCATCCGCAGCCCACACGCCGGGAGTGTGCCGGACCTCCAGATCCACGCGCTGCCGTGGGGGTACCCGGGGCCAAACCAGGACGCGCCGATCCGGCACAAGGTGGACCCCCGGCCTTCGCTGACGCTGCTGGCCACGCTGATCTACCCCAAGAGCCGGGGCACGCTCCGGCTGGCGTCCGCCGATCCGGCCGCCGCGCCGGTCATCGATCCCGCGTACCTGCACCACCCGGACGACCGGCGGCTGCTGCTGGACGGCATCGAGCTGATCCGCGACGTGATGGCCAACAAGATCATCGCGGATGGGGTGGGCGGGGAGGTATCCCCCGGGCCGGACTATCCGGACCGCGACGCGATGGCGGCCGAGCTGCCCAACCGCGCCACCACGGTCTACCACCCGGTGGGCACCTGCCGGATGGGCTCGGACGAGCGCGCCGTCGTGGATCCCTCGCTCCGCGTCCTGGGCATCGAGGGGCTCCGTGTGGCGGACGCGTCGATCATGCCGTCCATCGTGGGGGGAAACACCAACGCGGCGGCCATGATGATCGGCGAGCACTGCGCGAACCTCATGAAGGCATAAACCTGGGATCACCATTCGCTTCTACGGAGTTCTTCGGGAGGAATGCGAGCCTTCTGATGGTCTGACCTCAGGGATTTTGTCGGTGCCTCGGCTCAGACTCGTTCTCGACACCAGCGGGGTCGGGGGAGGGTCGGATGGCGAAGGGATCCAAGAGATCCAAGGGCGGTGACCGGGGCGTCGACATCGTCGCCGTCGGCCCGAGGGGAGGGCGTTACGCCGTCCAGTGCAAGCGTTACTGCGGGACCGTCGGCGCCGGCGAGGTGCAGGACTTCCTCGGGGGCTCGCCAACAGCTTCGCCGGCCACACGGGTGTCCTGGTCACCTCGGGCCGGCTCACCCGCCAGGCCCGCACGGAGGCCCTGGACGCCCGGCAGCCCCTGCTGCTGGTCGAACGCGACCGCCTGGCCGACTGGCTCATCAGCCCCGACCCGTTACTGGAATTCCGTGGAAATAACTGGAATAGCGTGGCTTGATCGGTAAAGTGGGGCGGCGTGAACATGGACAGGCTGGAGGAACGCATGGTGTTCCTGCGCCGGGAGATCCGCGCCGCCTCGGCCGGGCACGACCGGGTGCGCGTACGCGCCCTGCGGGCCGAGCTCCGGCAGGCCGAACGCGACTGGGAGGAAGCCCTGGATCCCCCGCCGCTCCCCCGCCCGCCCGTACGGGAGCACGTGCACCAGGCGCTGACCCTGCTCGGCGTGCCGTCGGCGGCCAAGACCGTCGTCGTCGTGGACGAGGCGTTCTTCGGCGGCACCCTGGTGAGCACGCAGCTGACGAGCCTGCGCCGGGATGAGGAGAAGTCGTTCCGGTCGGCCCGGAACGCCCGGCCGTACTATCTGTGCGCCGCGCTGACCACCGAGCGGCTCTCCCCCGTGCGCGGCCTGCTGGCGATCAGCACCTGGCCGCTGCCGAACCGCGTCGTGGGGCCGCTCAGCCCGCGAACCGACTTCCTGACCTCGGCCGTCAGGATCGCCGAACACGTGCAGCGGCTCACCGCGCTGGGAGAGAATCCCGTCGTGGCGTTCCGGCTCCTGACCCAGATGGCGCAGAACATTCCCGGCGCGACCGACGATTTCGGCCCCGCCGATCCGGCCGCCGTCATCGTCGCCGCCCAGGCCGAACTCGCCGTGCACCGGGACAAGGACCTGCGGCAGCGCGCGGAGGCGGCCGAACGGGCGTCCGAGCGGCTGGCGGAGGTCAACCAGCTGTTCGGCGCGGGGCTGAAGACGGCGAAGACCGCATGAACCAGGGCGACGACCACGGCCACGACCACGGCGAGAACCCCGGCGGGAACCACCGCATGAGCCACGGTGGGAACCACCGCGAGAACCACGGCGAAGATCACCGCGAGAGCCGTCGCGTGAACCACCGCATGGACCGAGGCGGAAACGTCCGCGTGAACCAGGGAACCGAGCACGTGAACCGTATGGACGCGATCCGGGGCGGCAGCCGTCCCGTCGACCACAACGCGCGGAGCATCGCCGCGCTGGCCGCCAACCCGGCCTGCGACCGCAGAGCCGTCCTGGACGCCGCCGGGATCGACAAGGACAGGACCGTCGCCCATCTCGGATACGCCTCCCGGTTCGGGCAGTCGCCGTTCGCGATCACGCGTACCCAGGAGTTCAAGTCGATCGTCAAGGCGCACGGCGGCGCGCACGTGCTCCGGCTGCTGCGCGAGGTGCTGGGGCTGGCCGTCGAGGAGGCCGGCTACCACGACGCCGCCGACGTGGGCGGCGACTCCGGCCACGGCGTCCGGCACCGGCACACCGCCGCCGTGCTGAACGCGGCCGCGCAGGACCCGGCCGACGCGGCCACCCTCATCGACCACCCGCTGCTCAAACTCGGCGTGGCGGGCTACGACGTGTACCTGGAGCCCGACGTCATCGCCTTCCAGGCCGCCCGGCGCTTCCACGTGGTGGCGATCAAGTCCTTCGCGATCATCGACGGGCAGGCCGACACGGGCAAGGTGTCCGCCGCCGCCCGCGAGGCCGCCGTCTACGTGCACGCCATGCGCGACCTGTTCGCCCGGCTGGGGCTGGATCCGGAGCGGGTGTCGCACGACGTCGTCCTGATCTGCCCCAAGGATTTCACCAACTTCCCCACCGCCTGCCTGCTCGACGTGCGGCTCCAGCTGGAGGCGCTGAGGCGGCAGCTGGAACGCCTGACCCGGATCGACACGATCCTCGACCGGCTGCCGCCGGACCTCAGCCTCGACCTGTGCCTGGACGGCGACACGCCGACCCGCCCGGTGTCCGAGCTCACCGCGGCGGTGTCCGCCATCCCCGCCAGGTACGCCCCCGAGTGCCTGGCCGCGTGCGAGATGGCGTACTTCTGCCGGGAGGAGGCCCGCGCGTGCGGCTCGCTGGAGGCGATCGGGCGCTCCGTCCGCGACGACCTGGGCGGCGTCGACTCGGTCCGTACGGCGATCGAGCTCATCGGGGGCGCGAGCCCGCCGCCGGAGGAGCACGCGGCCATCGCCGAACGGCTGCGGTTCGTGCGCCGGATCTTCGACGAGGTGGTCGCGTGAGCCTGCTGCGGTCCTTCCTGGCGGTGCGGGCCGTGCGGGACGGGCGGGCCCAGCCTGCCGCGACCGTGCGCCACGCCCACCTGTCGGCCGAGCCGCTGGTGTTCGTCCCGCTGCGCATGGCCGGGGAGTCCGCCGCCCCGCTGGCGGCCATGGTCGGCGCGAGCCGCTCCGACGCCCGCCTCCTGGTCGTCGAGAACCCGCGCAACCGCGACCAGCGTTTCGCCTTCATGGCCGAACTCGCCGAGATCATCGTGCCCTATATCCAGAAATATGCGGCGCAGATGGAGACGGTGGAGGGGCGGAGCGCGTACGAGCGCTGCCTGGACGCGCCGCAGATCCTGGTCCCCAACCCGGGCGGCCTCGCCTTCACCCGGCTGATCGGGCGTTCGACGCGCTTCCGCGCCACCGAGGGCCCGCACGCGGTCGCCCCGCTGGTGCCGCTGCTCGGCCGCTGGCTGACCTTCCTGCACGAGCGCAGCGAGTTCGCCGGCTCGGCCATACTGCTGGCCGTGACCGACCTGCTGGCCGAGCACTGGGTCACCGGCCTGAGCGGCGCCGAGGCGGGCAACCTGGCCGCCCAGCTGGCCTGGATCGACCCGCCCGGCGGCCTGACCGGCCCGCAGGCCGCGCTCCTGGCCGAGGATCCGCTGCGCTCGCCGCCGGCGGGTCCCGACACCGACCCCGGCTTCGACACGCACGTGCTGAAACCGCTGCTGGACGGCCCCCCGGTCCCCGCCCGGCTGCGCGAGGCCCTGCGCGGCCAGCTCGAACCCACCTGGGAGCTGATGTGGCGCGCGGTCGAGTTGCTGCGTGCCGTACCGGACGCGGGCGGAGTGGCGGCGCGCTGGGAGCGGGACCGGACGATGCTGGCCCGGCAGCACGCCTGGATCGCCGAGGGCGGCCTGCCGCCGGGCCGGTGGGACAGCGCGGTCGCGGCGGCGCGGCGGCTGGCCGCGCTGGAGGGCGCCCAGCAGAGCTACGAGGCGGGCAAGGCGTTCGACGACCCGCTGGTGATGGCCGAGCACCGGGCCGAGGGGGCCGCCTTCGCCGGACTGGTGACCGACGTGGACGCCGACCGGAAGATCATCCCTCCCGGGGGTAAACGCGCGGTCGCGCGCCCGCTGGTGACCGTCCGGACCGCCGATCCGGTCCGGTTCCCGCCCGGCCGCAAGCTCCTCTCCCCCGCCCGGCCGAAACAGGGCACCGTCCTGGTCTCCGCCACCGACGGCGTCGTGGTCCTCCAGGTCAACAGCGGCATGACCAAGGACGCGACCCTGCCGGCTCCCGGTGAGACCGTCTGCTACACCGACCTGGACCCCGCCGGCGTACGCCGCCCGAGCCTGCCCGACGCGGCGGAGACCCCCTGGACCCACGGCGGCCCGCCCGCCGAGTACGTGCCGACCGACGAGGACGCCCAGGAGGCCTGGTCATGACCCCCCAGGAACGGGCAAGGGCCGCCACGGCCGGCATCCTCGCGGACTACACCGGCGGCGGCCACCGCGGTCTGGTCGTGGACTCCCCGCCGGGCGCGGGCAAGACCACCCTGGTCGTCTCGACCGCCGTCGAACTGGTCAAGGCCGGCGAGCGGCTGATGATCGTCGCCCAGACCAACGAGCAGGTCGACGACCTGGTGGACAAGCTCGCGGGCAACGCGCCGGCCATCACCGTCGGCCGCCTGCACGCCGAGGGCTTCGAACCGCCCGAGCGCGTCACCCGCCACTCCGGGGTCACCCTCCACAACAAGATCGAGAACGTGGAGGGCTGCCAGGTCGTGGTCGCCACCGCCGACAAGTGGGCGTACGTGTCGGGGCGCGAGTGGGAGTGGGCGATCGTGGACGAGGCGTACCAGATGCGGTCGGACAAGCTGCTGGCCGTGGCCTCGCTCTTCGCCGGCGGGCACGCGCTGTTCGTCGGCGACCCGGGCCAGCTCGACCCCTTCTCGGTGGTCGAGAGCGAGCGCTGGACCGGGATGGCCTGGGACCCGATGCAGAGTGCGGTCGCGGTGACCCAGCGCATCAACGACCTCAAGGTGCACCAGCTGCCCGTCTCCTGGCGGCTGCCGGCCAGCGCGGCCCCGATCGTCTCGCGCGCCTTCTACCCGGCCGCGGGCTTCGAGGCGGGCACCGGCCCCGGCGACCGCCGCCTCGACCTCACGGTGCCCGGCCTGCGCGACCCCTGGGATCCCACGGTCGAGGAGGCGGCCGCCTCCGGCTGGGCGCTGCACGAGCTGCCCGCGCGGCACGCCGTGCGCACCGACCCGGAGACCGCGCACGCCTGCGCCGCCCTGGCCCGCCGCGTCCTGGAGCGCGGCACCGTGGCCCACGACGAGCACGGCGCGCACCCGGTCACCGCGGACCGCATCGCCATCGGCTGCGCCCACAACGACCAGGTGGCGGCGGTCCGGGCGGCCGGGCCGCCGCCCGGTGTCACGGTCGACACCGCCAACCGCCTCCAGGGCCGGGAGTACGACGTCACCATCGTCTGGCACCCGCTCTCCGGCCGCCGCGACGCCACCGCCTTCCACCTGGAGTCCGGCCGCCTCTGCGTGCTCACCTCACGCCACCGGCACGCCTGCGTCGTGGTGGCCCGCGCCGGCATCCCGGACCTGCTCGACGAGCATCCGTCCAGCCCGCGCGTCCAGCTCAACGTCCCGATCAAGTTCCCGGACGGCTGGACCGCCAACCACACGATCCTGTCCCACCTGGCCGGCCATCGGATCCGGGGCTGAACGCTCACATGTTGTGGCGCAGGTCGGCGGGTTCGCGCCAGCCGAGCAGGGCCTCGGTCATCCGTACGGCGTCGACGGAGGCGCGGACGTCGTGCACGCGGATGATCCGGGCGCCGTTGAGGACGCAGAACACGGCGGCGGCCAGGGAGCCGGAGAGGCGGTCGTGCTGGGCCCGGCCGAGGGTCTCGCCGATGAAGTCCTTGTTGGAGAGCGCGACGAGGAGGGGGTAGCCGAGCCCCGCGAGTTCGGGCAGGCGGCGGGTCAGGGCCAGCGTGTGCAGGGTGTTCTTGTTGAGGTCGTGCCCGGGATCCACGATGATCTTGTCGGCGGCCACCCCGGCGTTCCGGGCGAAGGCGACCCGGTCCCGGAGGAAGGCCACGACCTCCGAGGTCACGTCCTGGTAGGTCGGGCGCGGGTGGCGTACGCGGGGACCGGAGAGGCTGTGGGTGACGACCAGGCCCGCGCCGGCGGCGGCCACGGCGGCGGCGAGGCCGGGATCGCTGACGCCGCTGGTGTCGTTGACCACGTCGGCGCCGGCGTCGAGGGCGGCCTGGGCGACCGCGCCGCGGTGGGTGTCCACGGAGATGACCGCGTCGGTGGCCGCCCGTACGGCCGCGATCAGCGGCACCACCCGGTCGATCTCCTCGGCGACCTCCACCTGGGGGCCGTCGGGGCCGAAGGGCACGCCGCCGATGTCGAGCCAGTCCGCGCCCTCGGCCTCGGCGGCGAGGGCGGCCTCGACGGCCTTGTCCAGGGCGAAGGTCCGGCCTCGGTCGTGGAAGGAGTCAGGCGTGCGGTTGATGATGGCCATCACCGCGACCTGCCGAGAGAAGTCGAACGTCCGGGCTCCCAGCTTCATTTCACTCCCGTGGGCGGCAGCGGCGCGGCGGCCGCCGCCATCAGATGTGCGCGGAACGCGTCCCGGTCTCCGGGATCGCCGCGGTAGCTTCCCATCGTGGCGGCGAGGGACGCCACCCAGCCGTCCCAGGCGGGCCTGGCGCTCGGGGCGACGCGTCCGTGGCTGACGGCCAGATCCAGAATGGCCTTGCCGATTTCAAGCCCCATATCCGGTTTGTACCGAAACCGCTGCCGATACATTCCGATCGGGGTCACCGAAAACGGCCGCCCGGACACGGCCACGGTCAGGTTCAGGTGCGCCTCCACGCCGAAGTCGTCGGGCACGTCCGCCATCAGGTCCGGCCGCACCACCCGGAACCCGCTCAGGGGCCGCCGCCCGAACCGCCCGTCGGCCTCCGGGAACAGCGCCCGCACGAGGGCCGGATACAGCGCGATCGTGTTGCCCAGCACCGGCTCCGGCGGCGGGTCGGAGAACTCGCCGACGATCATCGCCACCGACTCGTCCGCGCGGAGCGCCTCGGCCCGCAGGACGGCCGCGATGTTCTCGGACGTCTCCACCAGGTCGGCGTCGAGGAAGCACAGCCACGGCGTGCCGGCGTGCTTGGCGGCCAGGCGCATGGCCGCGCCCTTCCCCACCGGCCCGCTGATCACCTCGGCGCCCGCCGCGGCGGCGCGTTCGGCCGTGGCGTCCCCGGACCCGCTGTCCACCGCCACGACCCGGTCGCCGGCGCCCGCGGCGGCCAGGGCCTCGGCCACGGCGCCCGCCACGGATTCCTCCTCGTTGTGGGCGAGCACGGCGAAAGTGATCATCTGTCCGCCTTCGGTGCGAGAGCCCGGGCCTGCCGTACGTCGTGGGCTAGACTACCCAAAGTGATCATTTATGATCCCTTACCCCCCTTGTGGACCGTCAGCTGGTTTCGAGGCTACGACCTGGGGGTGCTCGCCGACATTCCCCCGCCGGATCTTCTGGCCGCCGGCCTGCCGCCGGACGCGGAGGCGTACGACGTCGGCGCGCAGACCTTCTTCGACCTGCAGGCCCGCCGGCTCGGGCATTTCGCCAAGGGACGGCTGGCGCCCATCCCCTTCACCGGCGTGCTCCGGCTCCCCCAGGGCGAACTGCCCGTCAGCGGCAGCGTCCTCGTGCACGTCCTGGCCCACGCGTCGGGATTCATCGTCATCCGTCCCACCCTCCTGTCGCGGCACGCGATGATGCCGCGCGGCCACGGAGCCGACCTGCTGAACGAGCTCGACCGCGCGTTCTGGGTGTACGACTACCCGCTCCGCTGGCAGGTACCGGGCGCGGAGGAACCGGTCGCCGGCGGGGTCCGCTCCCTGATGAACTGGGTCTACCTGGATTTGACCGAACGCGTGCGCGGGCGTACGGGCATGCCGGTCGCGACCTGGGCGGTCGAGGCCATGAAGGGCTGCGACCGGCTGCACGAGATGGCGCGGCTGAAGGAGATCGCCTATCCGTTCCCGGTGAGCTTCGGGCCGCAGTTCGAGCTGGTGCTGCCGAAGCTGGACGAGCTGGTGACGCCCGACCCGGCCGGGCACGCGGAGGCGGTGGCGCGGTCGCTGCTCTATCCGTCCGAGCCGTCGGCGCCGCCCAAACCGGTCGGATCCAACCAGGTCAATCCCGACGTCTGGTGGTTCGTCAGCGAGTCGCGGGCCGCGCTGCTCGCCTCCACCGGGAGCCTCGACGCCGACCAGGACGCGATCGATCCGGACCGTGCGCAGCTGATGGAGTTCCTGGCGCTGCGCCGTACCACCCTGACCTGCGTGCAGCGGGACACGCAGCGGGTGCTGACCGAGCGCGGCGCGGTGAGCCGGGCGCAGGTCGAGCGGTGGCAGCACATCGTGGCCAGCACCAGCGACGACTACGTGCTGGACGCGCGGATCGGGCGGCTGCTCGCACCGCTGCTCCGGCACAACCTGGACGACGTGCGCGTCCGCGACCTCAGCAGCATGGAACTCCAGGTCCGGCAGAACATGGCCTGGTTCCAGCAGCGCATGGACACGCTCTCGGAGTGGACCGGCGGCCTGGTGGGCGCGGCGGTCGGCGCGGCGGCGATGGTGCTGAGCCTTCAGGAGGTGGTGAAGGTCCTGCTCGCGCGGGCCAGCGGCCTGGACGTGGAGAAGGTGCTCAACGCGCACGGCGCGCTGTTCGCGCTGATCATGTTCGCGCTGGTGTGCGTGTCCTTCCTGCTGTCGCTGGCCGGGATCCGCTGGGTCACCTCCCGGCTCCGGCCGTTCCACTTCAGGACGCGGGTCCGGCGCAGGCGCCTCTCAGCCCGTCGCCGCGTGCCGCTCCAGGAACGCATAGACGTCGGCCTCGTCGACGCCAGGGAATGAGCCGGGCGGGAGCGCCGCCAGGACGTGGGAGTTCGCGCGCGCCGACGGCCACGCGTACCCGTCCCAGCGCTGCGACAGCTCGGCCGGGGGGCGGCGGCAGCATTCGCCGTTCGGGCATTTCGACTTCTTCCGTACGGTCGTCTCCCGCCCCCGGAACCAGCGCGACTCCCGGAACGGCACCCCCAGCGTGATCGCGAAGTCCTTCTCCTGGGACGGATCCACGTGCGCGACGCAGAAGTGCGTGCCCGAGGGCGAGTCCGAGTACTGGTGGTACGGCGAGAACCGGTCCCTGGCCTGGAACACCTGCCGCCCCGACCACTGCCGGCACAGCCGCTGCCCCTCGATCGCGCCCTGCTCGTCGGCGGGGAAGACGACCCCGTCGTTCTCGTACGCCTTGTAGATGATCCCGCCCGCGTCGTTGCGGACGAAGTGGCACACCAGGTCCAGATGGTGGGTGGCCAGGTTCGTGAACCGGTGCGCCGCCATCTCGTACGACACCGCGAACACGTCCCGCAGGTCCTCCACCGACAGCGCCCGGTCCCGCTTGGCCTCCAGCAGGTACGGCGCGGCCGCCGCCTCCGGCACCAGCACGGCGGCGGCGAAGTAGTTGGCCTCCACCCGCTGGCGCAGGAAGTCGGCGAAGTCGCGGGGTTTGTGGTGGGCCAGCGCGAAGTGCCCGATGGTCTGGAGCAGGATGGTCCGCGGCGTGTGCATGCCGAGCTGCTCGCGTTTGAGGTAGATCCTCCGGTTGCGGAGGTCGGTCACGGAACGCGCGGAGCGCGGCAGGTCCGGCGCGGTGTGCACGGTGAAGCCGAAGTGCGCGACCAGCGCCTGGACGGTGCTCTGCGAGAGCGCGCCGGTCCGGTACCCGACGGCGGCCAGGGCCTCGGCGGCGGCCCGCTCGATGTCCTCGAAGTAGTTGCCCAGCTCGCTCTGCTTGCGGCGGAGCTCGGCGTTGGCGGCCCGCGCCTCCTCGGGGGTGGCGGTGCCCTTCGCCTGCCGCGCCTTGAGCTCCTCGAACAGGGCCAGGATGTGTTCGAGCACGTCGTTGGTGACCCGGGCCGAGACCTTCAGCCGGCCGAGGCCGAGTCCCGCGTACAGCGGATCGCGCTGGGCCTCCTCCAGGGCGATCTCCAGCTGCGCCCGCCGGTTGGGCGCCTGCCGCCGCAGCAGCTCCTCGACCGGCACGTTCAGCGCCCCGGCCAGCGACTTCAGTAGCGACAGCTTCGGTTCCCGCTTGCCGTTCTCCAGCAGCGACAGCTGGCTCGGCGCCCGCCCGACCCGCTCGCCGAGCTCGGACAGGGTGAGCCCGCGCTGCCGTCGCAGGTGCTTCAGCCGCTGGCCGAAGGCCAGAAGATCGAGCTCCTGCGTCAAAGACAGCGGTTCTTCACCGAGCAAGGAGGGCATGCGTCGATCCTAGGCAGAATTTCACGCCTTCTTCCACCCCTGTGTGAGCTAGCCCACAGTGGTGCCTCTCATCAACCCCAGAAATCCGGGTAAATCACCATATAACCAGACAAAACACAGGTGTGCGGTGTGACGTAGCCCACACGGATTGGTCTAGTCCAAAGAGAAAACTCGTCGATTCTTCTCTGCTGAATACTCGACAGTATTTTGTGACAAGAAAATTTGGCCTTCTTTCGAGCTTCCCCGCCTTGCTGGCTCTCTTGACGTCGACACAAACTCAGACCAAGCACCCAGGTGACGACACCGCCCTCCGGCGAGCCCCCCAGGCCCGCCGGCAGGCACGCAACGAGGGAGTGAAACAGATGATGGTCGAACGGCTCAGATCCGCCGCCGCCCAGCTGCGGCACGACTGGGAGAGCAACCCCCGTTGGGCCGGAACCGAGCGGACGTACAGCCCTGAGGACGTGGTGAAGCTGCGCGGCTCCGTGCAGGAGCAGTACACCCTCGCGCGGCTCGGCGCCAAGCGCCTCTGGGACCTCCTGCACACCGAGGACTTCGTGAGCTCGCTCGGCGCGCTCACCGGCAACCAGGCCGTGCAGCAGGTGAAGGCGGGGCTGAAGGCCATCTACCTGTCCGGCTGGCAGGTCGCCGCGGACGCCAACCTGAGCGGGCACACCTACCCGGACCAGAGCCTCTACCCGGCCAACTCGGTCCCGGCCGTGGTGCGCCGGATCAACAACGCGCTGCTCCGCGCCGACCAGATCACCTGGGCCGAGTCCTTCCACAACGGCGTCGACGATCCGCCGCACTGGATGGCCCCGATCGTGGCCGACGCCGAGGCCGGGTTCGGCGGCGTGCTCAACGCGTTCGAGCTGATGCGGGCCATGATCGCGGCGGGGGCGGCGGGCGTGCACTGGGAGGACCAGCTGGCCTCCGAGAAGAAGTGCGGCCACCTCGGCGGCAAGGTCCTCATCCCGACCGGGCAGCACATCAAGACCCTCAACGCGGCCCGGCTCGCGGCCGACGTGTGCGGCGTGCCCACGCTGATCATCGCGCGTACGGACGCGCAGGCGGCCACGCTGCTGACCAGCGACGTCGACCCCCGCGACCAGGAGTTCACCACCGGCGAGCGGACCGCGGAGGGCTTCTACCGGGTGCGCGAGGGCCTGCGGCCGTGCATCGCCCGGGGGCTCGCGTACGCGCCGTACGCCGATCTGCTCTGGATGGAGACGGCGACGCCGGACCTGGACGTGGCGCGGCGCTTCGCCGAGGCGATCAAGGCCGAGTTCCCGGAGAAGATGCTCGCCTACAACTGCTCGCCCTCGTTCAACTGGAAGCAGCACCTGGACGACTCGGCGATCGCCAAGTTCCAGCGCGAGCTGGCCCACATGGGGTACAAGTTCCAGTTCATCACGCTGGCCGGGTTCCACTCGCTCAACCACTCGATGTTCGAGCTGGCCCGCGGCTACGCCGACGACGGCATGAGCGCCTACGTGGAGCTCCAGGAGCGCGAGTTTGCGTCCGAGGCCCGCGGCTACACCGCCACCCGGCACCAGCGCGAGGTCGGCACGGGCTACTTCGACCTGGTCAGCACGGCCGTCGCGCCCGACTCGGCGACCACCGCGCTGAAGGGCTCCACCGAGGAGGCCCAGTTCAAAGCGTCCTAGTCCCGCCGAACGCGCGGCCCCGCCACCGCAGGTCACCCTCCGGGATCTGACGGCACCGTGGCGGGGCCGCCGCTTGTCTCAGCAGGTCACGGACTGGGGCTCGGCGACGGGGAGGGGCTCGGAGAGGGCGACGGGGACGGGCTGGGCTGCGGGGATTCCTCGTCCCCCCACTGCGGCTCGGTGCTGATCCCGCCCGACGGGACCACGGTCGGCGAGTTCGACGGCGCTCCCGTGGCCGTCGAGGGCGGGGAGGTCACGGGCGGCGGGGGCGGCGACGGCAGCAGCGAGCTCCACGGGTCCTCCGGCGACTCCCCGGGCGGGTCCACGGTGGTGGTCGCGGTCACCGTCACCGGCGCACCCGCGGTCGGGCCCGGCGCCGTCGGCGGGAGCGCCGTCCCGCGTGCCTCCTCCGGGCCGACCGTACGGTCCACGCCGGGCACGAACATCGGGAACGCGATCGGCGGCTCGGCCACGTTCTCCACCTTCGCCGGGGACTGCGCGGCCGTGGCGACGGTGATGGCCGCGATGGTCACGGTGGCGAGCGCGGCGAACCCGGCGTGCGAGAAGTGCACGCCCGGCCGCTCCTTGCGGCGGCGCTTGGCCGGCGGCGCCTCCTCGACCGGCGGGAACTCCATCGACTCCGGCTCCGGCGCCGGCGGGTACGGCACCGGCTGCCAGATCTCGCCGAGCACCGACCCCACCGCCTGCCGGTTGTCGCCCGGCAGCCCGATCCCGCCGGCCGCGAGCAGCGCCGACAGCAGTTCGGCCGCGTCGGGCCGGTCCTGGGGCTCCTTGCGGAGCGCGGCGGCCACGGTGTCCCAGAGCAGCTTGGGCACGGCCGCGACCCGGGGCTGCTCCACCAGGATCCGCCGCATGATCACTTCGGACTCGCCGGAGCCGAACGGGTGGTGCCCGGTGGACGCGTACGCGATGAGGCAGCCCCAGGAGAAGATGTCCGAGGACGGCAGGGCGTGGCCGCCGGTGAGCCGCTCCGGCGCGACCCAGCCGGGGCTGCCCATCACCTGCCCGGCCTGGGTGTGGGCGGCGGCCGTGTCCAGGTCCCTGGCGATGCCGAAGTCGATCACGAAAGGGCCGCGCGGGGAGAGCAGCACGTTGCCGGGCTTGAGGTCGCGGTGGACCAGCCCAGCCTCGTGGGTGGCCAGCAGGGCGGCGGCGGTGCCGAGGGCGACGCCGTACGCGAGGTCGGGGGTGAGGGCGCCGCGGGCGGCGACGACCTGGGAGAGCGCGGGGCCGGGGATGTACTCGGTGACCAGGTAGGGGCGGTCGCGGTCGAGGCCGTCCTCGATGACCGCGGCGGTGCAGAACGGGACGACGCGGCGGGAGAAGGCGACCTCCTCCTCGAACCTGGCGCGCAGGGTACGGTCCGCGAGGTGCACGGCGTGCGGCGTCTTCAGCGCGACCAGGCCACCCTCCGGCCGCTCGGCGAGATAGACCACGCCCATCCCGCCGGTGCCCAGACGGCCGAGCAGCAGATACCGCCCGATGATCACCGGGTCCCCCACGGTGAGCGGCCGGACGCCCGGAGGCATGCCGCTCTGGAGCCCTGTTCCGCCACGTGCCATCCGGAAGTACCCCTCCGACTCAAAGTGCTCGCAAGGGCAACTGTGGTCGGATGGAACGCGCCATGCCGCTAACTAGTCACAGTCGGCATGAACAGGTAAGGCCACTGGCACCCGCAGGTAAGAATCCGCAGGTCGCAGTGGCCACATTGGTCACACTAAACATAGATCACATAGGACGTGCCAGTCTCGTCACGCCGCGGCCGCGTCGGGTTCCTTCGCCTCCACCGCAGCCACGAACGTACGAATGTGCCGGAAGACCAGACGGGCCTCCGGCACGATATCCGCAAGGATCGCGAAAACGTGTGGCATTCGCGTCCATTCCTCGTACCGTACGGCGACGCCGTCGGAGCGGGCCCGGAGCGCGACGCGGTGCGCCTCCTCGCGCAGCACCTCGGTCGAGCCGGTCACGATCATCAATGGCGGTATATCGGTGTAGTCACCGAAAACAGGGGATACGAGGGGGTCTTTGGGGTCGAGTCCGGCGGTCCACTGCTTGGCCAGCCAGTCCATGCGGCCCGCGGAGAGCATCGGGTCGGCCCAGCGGTTGGCGCTGCGCTGCACGTCGCTCAGGTCGGTCCACGGGGACAGGCAGATCGCCGCCGACGGCATGGGCAGGCCCTTGTCGCGCAGGGCGAGCAGGGTGGCCAGGGTGAGATGGCCGCCGGCCGAGTCGCCGGCGAGGATGATGCCCTCGGGTTTGAAACCGCGGTCGAGCAGGGCGGTGTAGGCGGAGACCGAGTCGGCGAGGGAGTCGGCCAGGGTGTTCACCGGGCCCTGCCGGTAGTCCAGGGCCAGCACCGGGCGGCCGGTGACCGAGGAGAGCCGCCAGGTGATCGGCCGGTGGGTCACCGGGGAGCAGACGAAGTAGCCGCCCCCGTGGAGGTAAAGGACGACTTTGCCCTCGTCCAGGTTCTCGTCGCCGCGAACCCACTCGCCGGAGCAGCCGCCGAGTTCCTCGGCCGTGATGGTGGCGTTGGCGGGCATCATGCCGGGGAGCAGTCCGGGCACCCGCCCGCCCAGGGCGATCAGGCGCTGGGTCAGCATGAGGCTCGCGGTGTTGCGCAGGAGGACCGTCGAGATCGGCTTCATCGTGCCGCGCAAGAGCCCGTTGCACGCGGCGGCCTGCCAGCTGATGGGGTACGTAGGGTGAACGTCTACGTTGATCTCGTCGTGCATGCAGACCTCCCTAATAGGACATATCCCCCAAAACAGCGGTTCCTACTCCCAGGTAGGTAACCGTACGCTTACGGTGCCTTCACCAAAGGAGCATAAAGGATGTCCGGATACTCTGGTACGCCCTTGCCGAAAAAGCTAGGGATCCGCCCGGAGCACCGGGTCCTGCTGCTCGGCGCCCCGGAGACGCTGGCCGCGGACGGGGTTCTGGGCGACTCCGCGGACGACGGCGCGGCCGAGCCGTACGACGTGATTCTGCTGTTCTGCCTGGACAGCGCCGCGCTGCACGCGGGTTTCCCGCCGGCGGCGGCGCGGCTCGCGAAGAACGGCGGGCTCTGGGTGTGCTGGCCGAAACGGGCCGGCGGCGTACCGACCGATCTGACCGAAAATCCCATCCGGGATTTCGGGCTGGCCCGGAACCTCGTCGACAACAAGGTCTGCGCGGTGGACGCCACCTGGTCGGGCCTGCGCTTCGTCTACCGGCTGGCGGACCGGTAGGCGTACGATCGGGCTACGACGCTTCGGAGGTGCGCCGCCTACTCGCTGTATGCCCGAATCGCCTGGTACGGCTTCCGCCGTTACTCCGCCTACCGGGCCGCCGCCATCGCCGGAGCGTTCACGAACACCGTTTTCGGCATTTTGCGGGCCTATGTCCTGATCGCCCTCTGGGAGGCCCGTCCCGGCCTCGGCGGCTACACGGTCGCTGGCGCGGTCACCTTCTGCTTCCTCAGCCAGGCCTGCATCGGCCCGATGCAGATGTTCGGCGGCGGCCTGCGCGTCAGCGAGCGGATCAGGACCGGGGACATCGCGCTCGACCTGGTCAGGCCCGCCTCCCTGCTGGCCTGGACGATGGCCGACGACCTGGGCAGGGCCGCGTACCTGACCCTGCTGCGCAGCCTGCCGCCGATCTTCGCCGGGGCGCTCCTGTTCGGGATCCTCGCCCCCGCGCATCCGGGATTCTTCGCGCTGTCCTTCGCCCTCGGAGTGATCGTCAGCTTCGCCTGGCGTTATCTGATCGCCCTCTCGGCCTGCTGGACCATCGACGACAAGGGCGTGCAGACCATGTCGTCGGTGCTGACGATCTTCTTCAGCGGCATGGTCCTGCCGCTCACCCTGTTCCCCGGCTGGCTCGGCACGCTGGCCAACGCCTCCCCGTTCGCCGCGATGGTCCAGGTCCCCGCCGACGTCTACCTCGGCGCGCGGCCGCCCCTGCCCGCCCTGGCGTTCCAGGCGGCCTGGGCGGCCGTGCTGCTCGGCGCGGGCGCCCTGCTCACCCGCCAGGCCCGCCGCAAAGTGGTGATCCAGGGTGGTTAGGGCCTATCTCCTGCTGGCCTGGACCTGGCTGCGCGCCTCCGCCCAGTACCCGGCCTCGCTCGCCCTGCTGACGGCCGGCTCCTTCGTCATCAACGGCCTGGACGTCGCCGCCATCTGGGTGATCTTCACCCACACCTCCACCCTGGCCGGCTTCACCCTCCCCGAGGTGATGTTCCTGTACGGCACCGCCGGCCTCTCCTTCGCCCTCGCCGACCTGCTCTTCGGCAACGTGGACCGGCTCAGCCAGCACATCAGGACGGGCACCTTCGACACCATGCTGATCCGCCCGGTCAGCCCGTTCGTGCAGATGGCGGCCGACCGGTTCGGCGTGCACCGGCTCGGCCGCTGCGCCCAGGCGGTCGCGGTGCTCGCGATCTCCCTCGCCCAGCTGGCGGTTCCCGGGGGCCGGGCCTGGCTGATCCCCGTCATGATCGTGTGCGGCACGGTCATCTTCGCCGCCGTCTTCGCGCTCGGCGGCGCCCTGCAGTTCCTGCTCACCGACGCCCCCGAGGTCGCCAACGCCTTCACCTACGGCGGCGCCCAGCTCACCCAGTACCCGCTCAGCGTCTACGGCGAGCAGCTGGTCCGGGGCGTCACGTTCATCCTGCCGCTGGCCTTCGTCAACTGGCAGCCCGCCCTGTACGTCCTGGACCGCGACGACCCCCTCGGCCTGCCCGGCTGGCTGCGCTTCGCGTCGCCGGTCGCGGCCCTGGCGCTGTCCGGGGTGGCCGCGCTGGCCTGGCGGGCCGGGCTGCGCCGCTACCGATCGACGGGACACTGACATGATCGAAGCCGAGGGACTCGGGCGGACCTTCAAGGTGCGGCGGGCAGTCGTGCACGCGGTGCGGGACCTGTCGTTCACCGTCGGGGCCGGGGAGTTCGTGGGCTGCCTCGGGCCCAACGGCGCGGGCAAGTCCACGACGATCAAGATGCTGACCGGGATCCTGGCGCCGTCGTCCGGGCGGATCAGGGTGGCCGGGCTGGATCCGTCCCGGCGCAGGAAGGCGCTGGCGCGGCGGATCGGCGTGGTCTTCGGGCAGCGGACCACGCTCTGGTGGGACCTTCCGCTCCGCGACAGCTTCGAACTGATCCGGCTCCTTTACAAAGTAGATCGCGCACGGTTCGCGGAGCGGCTGGACGAGATGTGCGACGTCCTCGACCTGGGCGCGTTCCTGCGCACGCCGGTGCGGCAGCTCAGCCTCGGGCAGCGCATGCGCGGCGACCTGGCCGCCGCCCTGCTGCACGATCCGGACGTGCTGGTGCTGGACGAGCCGACCATCGGGCTCGACGTGGTCAGCAAGGCCGGCGTACGGGAGTTCCTGCTGCGGACGAACGCCACGCGCGGGACCACCGTGCTGCTGACCACCCACGACCTGGGCGACATCGAGAAGCTCTGCCGCCGGGTGCTGCTGATCGACCACGGGCGGCTGGCCTTCGACGGGAGCGTGGCCGGGCTCCGCGCGCTCGTCCCCGATGAGACGTCCATCGAGGACGTGGTGGCGCGGCTGTACGTCAGTAGTACTCCGGCTGGGTCTCCTCGTACTCGTCCTCGTCCTCCCGCGGACGGGCTGCCCAGCGGGACGGCATGAGCACGGGGACGAAGAGGGCGATGCCCAGCATGCCGTACACGCCGTTGCCGAGCAGGGTGAGCATGCCCTCGCCAGCCTCGGCGATCTCCTTCTGCACGGAGGCGCCGATCGGGGCCAGGGCGGCGGCGCGGCTGACGTCGATCACGTAGACGACCGTCCAGGCCAGCAGGACCATCGACGGGATGAAGGTCGCGACGGGCGAGATGCGGCCCGAGAGCACCAGGCCCAGCAGCAGGCCGAGTACCAGCATGATGCCGAGGGCGATCAGGATCCGGGTGTCCTTGAGCGGGTCGATGTTCTGCACCATGCCCCGGAGCGACTCACGGGAGGCCCAGCCCCCGCCGAACAGCAGGGCGGCGGCGACCACGACGCCGACGAGCAGCCCGAATATGTGCCGCATGATCACCACCTCGTGTGAGAACGCCCGGAGGTAGGAGGCGTTCGTGCGGTTCGCGGCCACATTAGCGACAAACCCTTTGAAAAGGCACGCGCCTTCGCGGGATAGATCTTTCTGGGGGGCCGTTCCCTTCAAGAGCACCCCATGGGCGTGACAAGATGTACAACCGTGGCCCCCCGCCTTCCGTCCTTCGATCGCCCGGCTCCCGTGCCGGGGCGGTTGTCCGGCGTACGGCGTCCGCCGAGCGGCGAAGCGGGCTCCGGCGGGGCGGATCCGACGTTCCGGCTGGTGAGGTCCGCGGCGTTCGCGGCGGTCTGCGTCCTGCTGGCGGCGGTGGCGCACCGGCTGGCGGGTGGGGACAGCCCTACTGCCCTGGCCCTGGCCATCGCGGGCACGGGTGTGTTCGCGGTGTCGGCGATGCTCGCCGGGCGCGAGCGGTCGCCGGTGATGATCTCCGTGTCGATGCTGGCGGCGCAGAGCGCGTTGCACGAACTGTTCAACCACGGCGCGACGGTCAAGGCGATCCTGGCGTCCCGGCTCTGGGTGGACGTTCCCGCCGTTCCGGCCGGTGATCATCAGTCGCACGCGCTCGGTATCTCGCTGGGCATGCTGATCGCGCACGTCACCGCCGCCCTGGTCACGGCGTGGTGGGTCGCGCGGGGCGAGGCCGCCCTGTGGTCGGTGCTGCGCCGTGTCGGCGCGGCGGCGGTCCGCGGGCTGCTGCGGCTGTTCGCGCCGGTCACCGCATTCGGGGCGGTGACACTCGGACCGGCCACCCATGGCTCCCACCGCTCCCGCCTGCCGCGAATCCACGCGCTCCGGCACATCGTCATCAGACGGGGCCCTCCACTCCCCGCCTGACCCAGCCCAAGGCCCATCCCCTCGCGGATACCCGGCTCATCGGTTCCACGTCTCACGACGACGCCTCCCGCGGCCATGCCTGACGTGACACATCCCTTTCGTCAGTGCCACACATGGAACCCTCTCGATGCCGTACCCGCGTACCGCCTTCTGGTTCCGGATCCACGTGGACACCAACCGGTTCCCCCTCGACCCAGGTGCTCGTGGTTCCTGCGGATGGGCCCTGCTCACTGGGTCTGCGAACGCCCCCATTCCGATGGGCGTCCCCGGATCCGGCGAACGCCTTCGGTTCCTGTGGGCGCTCCCGAATCCGGCGGTCGCCCTGGTCCCAATGGATGCCGCGGTTCCTGCGGACACCTTGATCCCTCTGGATACCGAGGTGTCTGTAGGGCCTGGATCGCATGGGCATTCGGGGTTCCTGCGGATGCCCCCGGTTCCACAGTGCCCTTGGGCCCGGCCTTCCATGGCTGCGCTCTGGCTTCGGCGAGCGCGGTCTGTGACGAACACGCCCATCGGCCTTGCCCGACATTTCATGCTTTCGATTCATAACGTGGAGAAACTCATGTCCGTCCTCCGTCGTGTCATCGCCGTCACCGCCGGCGCCACCGCTCTGACCTTCGGCCTCGCCCTGCCCGCGCTCGCCCACGTCACCATCAACCCCGGATCGGCCGAGAAGGGCGGTTTCACCAAGGTCGCCTTCCGGGTGCCCAACGAGCGCGACGACGCCTCCACCACCAAGATCGAGG
Organism: Acrocarpospora phusangensis; assembly: GCF_016862995.1. Classification (GTDB taxonomy): domain Bacteria; phylum Actinomycetota; class Actinomycetes; order Streptosporangiales; family Streptosporangiaceae; genus Acrocarpospora; species Acrocarpospora phusangensis. Next base: position 591 of record NZ_BOOA01000102.1, on the reverse strand, counting down.
TCTCCCTCCCGGTCGACCACCCGCTCCCCTTCGTCTCGGTACGGCCCGTGCCCGGCTGGGACGTCAAGGTCACCGAGAGCAAGCTCCCCGCCCCCGTGCAGTCCAAGTACGGCGAGATCACCGAGGCCGTCACGAAGATCACCTGGTCGGGCGGGAAGGTCGAGCCCGGCCAGTTCCAGGAGTTCGAGGTCTCGATGGGCTTCATGCCCGACAACGTCGACCAGCTGGTGTTCCCGGCCACCCAGACGTACTCCAGCGGCGAGGTCGTCAAGTGGGCCGACGAGCCCAAGGCCGACGGCTCCGAAGCCGAGCACCCCGCCCCCGTCCTGAAGCTGGTCGCCCCGACCGGCGACGACTCCCACGGCGCCGCCGCCGCGCCCTCCCCCACCGCCGCGGCCCCCTCCGTGGTCCCCGTGGCGAACGCCGCTGAGGCCGCGCCCGCCTCGGCCGCCACCTCCGACGGCACGGCCCGCCTGATCGGCGGCATCGGCGTCGCGGTCGGCGTCATCGGCGTAGGCGTCGCCGTCGTCGCCCTCCGCCGCCGCCCCACCGCCTGACCATCCCGCCGACCTTTCCCGCCTGACCTTTCGC
>NZ_BOOA01000101.1 GCF_016862995.1 Acrocarpospora phusangensis | reverse complement strand
CCCAAAGCCCCTGACACCCCAAAGCCCCTGACACCCCAGGGGCGTGACACCCCAGAGCCCTGACACCCCGGGGGCGTGACACCCCAGGGGCCTTGAGACTCCAGAGCCCTTGAGACTCCGAAGCCCTGGGACTCCAGGCCCTGGGACTTCGAAGCCGTGGGACTCCGAAGGTCTGGCAACGCGACCGGGTTTTGGCGCCGGTGCGGTGAGTAGCGTCACCTGCGTTGACGGCGCCGGATAACGGCGAGAACCCACTCCGAGCTGTACGAGCGGAGATCCTCCGGTGCGAGGGGGTTTGGGCTGATGTGACCTGGATACCCTTTGGGAAATGGGGGGACTACGTTGCGTGGATGGCTCATATCTGAGCGTTGATCCGGTGGTTTGCCGGGACAGCGCGGGTGTGCCGTACGAGATCACGCTGGCCCTGCACCGGGATGGCACGCCGTACGGCGTGGTGGGTGAGCGGTGTGGGTGGTTTCTGGCGCGCGTGGCGCGAGGGGTTGCCGAGGCGCGTCTGAAGGCAGGGGGATGGGGGGATCCGGATGACCGATTCCCGGGCGGCGAGGAGGAGTTGTTCGCGTTCCGGTACCGGGCGCGGACCGACGTCGTGGGGCGCGGGGAACTGCGCTGTCAGGTGCGGACGATCGCGTCGTGGGAGCCGCGGGGCGGGCGGGCGCTGGGCGAGTGGCGGCTGACCAGGAGGGCATTCCTGGAGGCATGGGGCGGTTCCGGAGTCGGCCTGCGCGCTGTGCTCACATCCGCTCAACTGGCCACATTCCTCGAAGGACTGGTCGCCGAGGCAGAAGACCGACTCGGCACCCGTTTTTGGATGGAACGCAACAGCAACCTCATAAAGGGAGCGGGCACCGTCTCGCGCCCCCGATAATTGCCTGATTCAGCTGTCTCGGAAGTCGGCCTGAGGCGGTGGGACGAACCTGGGGGCGCCATGGGCGTGCGCGATCTCGTGTACCGCAATCTCCTCTACAAGGTGTACGAGCGCAGGCTTGAGCACAAGATCGCCAAAGCGGCGATGCCGATTCCCAGACACGTCGGCGTGATCGTCGACGGGAACCGCCGCTGGGCCAGGATGATGGGCCTGGACGACGTCAACCGCGGCCACCAGAAGGGCGCGGACAAGATCTCCGAGCTGCTGGTGTGGTGCCGCGAGGCCGGCGTCGAGTACGTCACCCTCTGGCTTCTCTCCACCGACAACCTCTCCCGGGACAAGGCGGAACTGGAGCCGCTGCTGCGGGTGATCGAGGGACTGGTGGGCAACCTGGTCGAGCAGGGGTGGCACGTCACCCCCATGGGATCGCTCGATTTGCTGCCCGATCACACCGCTCGTGTCCTGAAAGATGCCAAAGAAGTCACATCACACCGTCCCGGGCTGATTGTGAACGTTGCGGTTGGGTATGGAGGAAGACGTGAGATCGCTGATGCGGTGCGCTCACTCCTCCAGGAGCACGCCAGCAAGGGCGCGAGTATCGAGGACCTCGTGGAGGTCCTCGATGTCGAGCACATCGCGGAGCATCTCTACACGCGCGGCCTGCCCGATCCGGACCTGGTCATCCGGACCTCGGGAGAACAGCGGCTCTCCGGATTCCTGCTCTGGCAGAGCGCCCACTCGGAGTTCTACTTCTGCGAGGCCTACTGGCCGGATTTCCGCAGAGTCGACTTCCTCCGGGCACTCAGGTCCTATGGCGCGCGTCACCGTAGGTACGGCTCCTGAAACGGCACGTGAACAGCCCCTGGCGGACAGGATTGAAGCGTTGGCGGGCGGGGATTCAGGTCGTACCGTAAGAAGTAAGCAGCAGTGCTTACCTCGGGAGAGGGCCCATCCTTGCGTCTCAAAGACCTTGCGAGGAGGGCCGGTCCACGGTTCCGCCTCGGCGGGGTCCGGGCCCGGTCCGTTCACCACCAGTCAAGGCAGGGCGCCGCGCTTTGGCGCCCGGGGGAGAACGCGTGGCATTGTCCTCAGGCAACCCGTCCAAGTCCCGTCGTACGTACATCCTCGACACGTCAGTCCTGCTCGCCGACCCAGCGGCGATGAGCCGCTTCGACGAGCACGAGGTTGTACTCCCGATCGTCGTCATCACTGAGCTGGAGGCCAAGCGGCACCATCCCGAACTGGGGTACTTCGCCAGGCAGGCTCTCCGCTCGCTCGACGACCTCCGGGTCCGGCACGGACGACTAGACGAGCCAATGCCCATCGGCGAGGGCACGATCAGGGTGGAGCTCAATCACAGCGACCCGTCGGGACTTCCGGCGGGTTTCCGGCTCGGCGACAACGACACCAGGATTCTGACCGTCGCGCAGAACCTCGCCAGCGAGGGCTTCGACGTGGTGCTGGTCTCCAAGGATCTGCCGATGCGGGTGAAGGCCGCCTCCATCGGCCTGGCCGCGGAGGAGTACCGGGCCGAGCTGGTGGCCACCACGGACGCCGGCTGGACGGGGATGTCGGAACTCCAGGTGGCCGCGGAGGATGTCGAGGCGCTCTTCGAGAACGGCACCGCCGACCTGGAGGAAGCCCGCGAACTGCCCACCCACACCGGCCTGCGGCTGCTGACCAGCAAGGGCTCGGCGCTCGGGCGGGTGCTGCCGGACAAGTCGGTCCGGCTGGTCCGCGGCGACCGCGAGGTGTTCGGCCTGCACGGCCGATCCGCGGAGCAGCGCATCGCGCTCGACCTGCTGATGGACCCCGAGGTGGGCATCGTCTCGCTCGGCGGCCGGGCCGGCACCGGCAAGTCCGCGCTGGCGCTCTGCGCCGGCCTGGAGGCCGTGCTGGAGCGCCGCCAGCACCGCAAGGTGGTCGTCTTCCGCCCGCTGTACGCGGTGGGCGGCCAGGACCTGGGCTACCTGCCGGGCACCGAGAACGAGAAGATGGGCCCCTGGGCGCAGGCGGTCTACGACACCCTGGGCGCGGTCACCACGCCCGAGGTGATCGAGGAGGTGCTCGACCGCGGCATGCTGGAGGTGCTGCCGCTGACGCACATCCGCGGCCGGTCCCTGCACGACGCGTTCGTGATCGTGGACGAGGCCCAGTCACTGGAGCGCGGCGTGCTGCTGACCGTGCTCTCCAGGATCGGGGCCAACTCCCGGGTGGTGCTCACCCACGACATCGCCCAGCGGGACAATCTGCGGGTCGGCCGGCATGACGGCGTGGTCGCGGTGGTCGAGAAGCTCAAGGGCCACCCGCTGTTCGCGCACGTGACGCTGACCCGTTCGGAGCGTTCGCCGATCGCGGCCCTCGTGACCGAGATGTTGGAGGACGTGACCCTCTAACGGGGGAGCTGCCGGCCCTCTGCCGCGAGGTCCCAGAACTCGCGGCAGGTGTGCTCGCCCAGCGAGACCGGCCCGCCCACCTCGGTGTGCGTGATCTTCACGGCCCAGATGTCCTGCCGCTGCCGCATGGCGGTGCAGGTCATCTGGGCCATCGCCGTTCTGGTGACCTGCCCGCCGCCGCTGATGAACAGCGACAGCCGGAACCCGTCCGCGTTCTCGGGGTCGTTGCGTACGACACCGAACCGGGTCATCTGGCTGGACTCCCAGCGGAGCCCGGCCAGCGCGGTGCTCAGCCCCTCGGTGTTGCGGCCGCCGGCCTCGAACAGGGCCGCCATCACGTGGTCCATGGCGTGGGAGGCGGCGGCCACCCGGCGGGGTTCCAGCCGCCCGCCGAGGAGCAGGTAGACCGTGGCGGAGGTGGACTTGGGGCTGATCACCGGCGGCGGCCCGCCGTCCAGCACGCCGGTCGGGCGCACCCCGCAGGCGGCGGTGAGCACGAGGAGGAGCAGCCAGAGTCTTCTCATGGGCGCGGCACCCAGAGCGTGAACTGCGTGCCGGGCTCGGTGAGCTTCACGGTGATCGTGCCCCGGTGCAGCTCGGCGTTGGCCATGGCGATGGACAGGCCGAGGCCGCTGCCCTCGCTGCGCGTCCGGGTCGTCCCGGCCTTGAAGAACCGGTCGAAGACGTGCGGCAGGGCCTCCCGGGGGATGCCGGCGCCGTGGTCGCGGACCATCACCTCAAGTCCGCTGGGCAGTACCCGGGCGCTGATCAGCACCGGCGGCGCGCCGTGGCTCAGCGCGTTCCCCGCCAGGTTGGCCATGATCACGTCGAACCGCCGCGGGTCCAGCGAGTAGACCAGCCCCGGCGGCACGGTCAGCTTCACCTGGTCGCTCCAGCCGCGCACCTCCAGGCAGTCCGCCAGCGCCTCCCCGAGGTCCACGTTCTCCCGGTGCAGCTCGGCCGCGCCGGAGTCGAACCGGCTCACCTCGATCAGGTGCTCGACCAGCCCGCGCAGCCGGACGATCTCCTTCAGCACCAGGTCCACGGCCTGCCCGGCGTCCGGCGGCAGCTTCTCCGCCTCCTCGCTGAGCATGTCAGTGACGGCGATCATGGTGGTCAGCGGGGTGCGCAGCTCGTGCGAGACGTCCGCCACGAAGCGGCGCGACATGGCCTCCAGGCCGCGCAGCTCGGAGACGGTCTGCTCCAGCGCGGCCGCGGTCTCGTTGAAGGTGGCGGTCAGCTCGGCCAGCTCGTCCCGGCCGTGCACCGGCAGCCGGGTGTCCAGCTCGCCCGCGCCGAGCGCCCGCGCCGCCGCGCCCAGCCGCCGTACGGGCAGCAGCACCTGGCGGGCCGAGAGCAGGGCCAGGGTCGCCGCGATCACCAGGGTGAGCAGGCCGGCCTGGAGCAGCGCGTAGCGCAGGTTGGCGAGCACCCTTTCCTCGTTGCGCATGGAGACGAAGACGTACACGGACATGCCGGTGGAGCGGGTGGCGCCGGTTCCGGTGCGGCGTTCGACGTCGGTGCCGACCAGCAGCATGGGCTCGCCGTCCACCTCCAGGGTCTGGTACGACAGCCGCTTCCTGGCCGCGGCGCGGAGCTGGTCCGGGATGTCCTCCGCGCCGAGGCTGGCGCCATTGCTGGTCCTGGGCGGCTCCTGGCCGTACTCCAGGACGACCTGGCGGTCCGGGCCGCTCAGCGACTCCACCAGGTCGGCCAGATCGTCGTCGGTGACCGAGGCGTCGTTGGGCCAGAGCAGGTCGCTGGTGCCGATGGGCAGGGTCATGCGGTCGAGCACGTCCCTGACGTCCTCGATGGCGCCGCTCTCGGCGCGTTGCAGCAGCTCGCCGCGGACCAGCTGGTAGCCGATGCCCGCGACCATGGCCGAGGCGGTCACCGCGACGATGGTGAAGGTGACGACGAGCCGTTTCCGCAGGCTTCTCACAGCGACGTGCTCATGACGTGCTCATGGCGGGCTGAAGCGGTAGCCGAAGCCGCGGACCGTGTGGATGAAGACCGGCTCGGCCGGGGTGGGCTCGATCTTGGCGCGGATGCGCTGCACGCACGCGTCCACCAGCCGCGAGTCCGCCACGTGGGTGTGGTCCCAGACCGAGCGCAGCAGGTAGCGCCGGTTCAGCACCTGCCCGGGGTGGCGGACCAGTTCGAGCAGGAGCCGCAGTTCGGTCGGGGTGAGGTGGATCTCGCGGGCGTTGAGCGTGACCTTGAGCGCGCCCCGGTCGATGACCAGGTCGCCGAAGGTGATGCGGTCGGTGGAGGCCGACTCCAGCCGCCGTAACACCGCCCGGATCCTGGCGTCCAGCACCCGGGGTTCCACCGGTTTCACCACGTAGTCGTCCGCGCCCGCCTCCAGGCCGACCACCACGTCCAGATCGTCGCCGCGCGCGGTGAGCAGAATCACCGGCAGCGAGTCCAGTTTCCTGATCCGGCGGCACACCTCGACGCCGTCGATGCCGGGCAGCATGACGTCCAGGATCACGATCTCCGGCCGCCGGGATCGGATGTGGTCGAGCGCTTCCTCGCCGGTGGCGTACGCGGTGACCGAGTGCCCCTGCCGGGCGAGCGCGAGCTCCAGTCCGGTACGGACCGAGGGGTCGTCTTCGACCAGAAGGATGCCTGCCACTGGGTCATTATGGGGCAGCGAATGTACCGAAACCGTGACACGGGACGCACAGGATCCCAACGATGCCCCGAGAAGCTGGCGCAGGGGCCCTCCTTCGGTACGGGGGTCCGAGGGGCGGCCCCTCCAGTAACACGCACCCCGGCAGTGGTGTGAGCAAAATCACATTGGCCAAGAAACCCCATGTAACGGGCGGTTGGGTCAAAGGAATACCAACTAACTTTCATGTTTGGGTTGCGGAACACCCCCTGTCCCACGGCAAGCTCATAGGTCGTGAGCCCAGGTCAGCAGTTATCGGATCGTTCGGCACCCCCGCGCGCCCGATCGCGGCGCGCCAGACGCCCGGAACGTCCCGAGCGTTCGGCGCCGCAGCAGCGTCAGGACCGCCCGGACCTTCCCCCACGCCGCCCGCGCAAGCCGATTCTCACGCCCAAGCGCATCGCCGTCATGGCCGTCACCGTGGCCGTGATCGCGGGGGGCACCACGTACCTGGTCAAGACCTCCATCTACAACAACAGCCTGCCGCAGCAGCTGATCGACCCGGCCGTGCTGGCCGGCGACTTCGGCACCAGCTCCAAGATCGACGCGCTCAAGGCGCACGCCGCCGCGGCGATCCAGAAGGAGAAGATCGAGGCCGCCCGGGAGGGCCGCCCCGCGCTGGACCCGGCCAAGAAGCCCGAACAGGCCCCCGGCGGCGGCGGATTCCCCCCGATCGACTTCCCGTCCGGCTCCAACCCCGACCCCGGCAGCAACAAGGCCCTCGGCAAGCAGATGCTGGACGCCATGGGCTGGACCTCCGAGTGGGGCTGCCTGGAGAAGCTCTGGGACAAGGAGAGCGGCTGGAACGAGCGCGCCATGAACCGCTACAGCGGCGCGTACGGCATCCCGCAGTCGCTGCCCGGCAGCAAGATGGCCAGCGCCGGCGGCGACTGGCAGACCAACCCCGCCACCCAGATCAAGTGGGGCCTCGGTTACATCAAGAACCGGTACGGCTCGCCGTGCGGCGCGTGGGGACACTCCCAGCGGGTGGGCTGGTACTAGCGAAATCCGGGTCAGCGTTTCCTGATCCTTCGGCAAGGCGGCGCCGTCACGCTGGGTGAGCGGCGCACGCTTGCCGCATGGGTGTGAAGGTCAGCGTGGTGGTCTCGGTGCGCAATCCGGGACCCTCGGACGACTCCTTCGACGCGTGCGTACGCTCGCTGCTGGAGTTGCCGCCGGACGAATATGAAGTGATCTTCGCGGACGACAGGTCCACGGACGGCACGAAGGAGCGGCTGGAGACGGTCGCCATGGTCCGTCCCAACGTCCGGGTGCTGCATCTGGAGCACACCGGCACGCCGTGGGCCGGGCGCAACGCGGGGCTCACGGTGGCCTGCGGCGACTACGTGTTCTTCATGCACGCCCACGACCGGCTGGAACCGGGCTCGATGGCGAAGATGCACGCCAAGGCCGTGGAGACCGACGCCGACGTGCTGGTCGGGCGGCTGGCCGTGGACGGGCCGCCGCTGTCGGTGTTCAGCCGCAACCGGGACCGCGCGGATCTGCTGCGGGACCGGCTGCTCACCGTGCCGACCGCGCACAAGCTGTTCCGGCGCGACTTCCTGGTCGATTACCAGCTGGGCTTCGCCGACCGGCCGCTCGCCGAGCACGCGTTCGTGCTGCGGGCGTACCTGGCGGCCAAGGTGGTGGCGATCCTGGCCGAGCCGGTCTGCTGCCACCTCGCGCCGGGCGAGCCGGAGCCGGAGGACCCGCGCAAGCTGGTCGCCGGGCTGCGCGACCTGATGGACATCGTCGAGGCGATGACCCAGCCGGGGCCGCAGCGGGACCGGATCAACGCCTTCCTGTTCCGGATGCTGGGGCTGCGGCGGCTGTCCGGGACCCGTTTCACGGGCGCCTCGCCGGAGCGCCGCAGGGTCATCTGCGCCCTTCTGCGCGAGCTTGCCGCCGACCGGTTCCCCGAGCGGGCGGACCGGTACCTGCCGGTGCACCAGCGGGCCGCCATGGCGCTGCTGCGGGCCGGGCGGCAGTCGGAGCTGACCGACCTGGCCTGGGAGTCGAAGGGCACCCGGCTACAGGCCCGCCTGTCGGACGTGCGCTGGGACGCCAGCGTGCTCACTCTCTCGCTGGCGGTGGAACTGGTCCGCGCGGACGGCTCCCCGCTCTGGTTCCGGCTGTTCGACGGCAGGCTGCTGTGGACACCGCCGATCGGCGGCGACAGCCTGCTCACGCCGGAGCTGGCGGACGTGACCGAGACCGCGGCCAACGCGCGGATGGAGCTGTACATCCGCAACCCCGACACCGGGGTCACCTACTTCCTGCCGGTGACCAGCGAGGTCGAGCAGACGGCCGCCGGCGAGCGGGTACGGCTCCGCGCGGTCGGCGCGGCCCGCCTGGACGTCGCCACGGCCGCCCTCGGAAATCCGCTCGAACCGGGCGTCTGGGAGGTCCACGTACGCATGCGGGGCGCGCAGCCGGGCCGGAGCCGGGTCGGGCGGCCCGACAGCGGGATCAACGTGGCCGGGGTGCTCGCGGATCACCCGCAGCGGCTGGTGGTGCCGTGCTGGTCGGAGCAGGGCGAGCTGAGCGTGTGCGTGGAGCCGCGCTCGTTCCCCGAGTCGATCGCGCTGGTCTCGCCGGGCGCGTCGGTGGTGCGCAGGGACGGGTTCGTGTACGTGGCGATGCCGGTGCCGTACGTGCCGCCCAGCGGGGGGCCGATGCTGGAGCTGGTGTTGCGGCAGAGGGGCGGGCGGCGGCGGGCGGTCACGGTGCCCGCGTTGGTGGAGCCGGGCGTGCCCGGACGGCTGGCGGGGCAGCTGGTCGCCAAGGTGCCCGTCCGGCGGCTGCGCGGGGACGGCGTGCTCGGGCCCGGCGCGTGGCAGCCCCAGCTGCGCATGGACGACAAACCGGTGGATCTCCGGTTCGGTCTCGAGGTGAGCAGGAACGGGAAGGTCCGGGTGCAGCCCGTGCTGGTGGACAGGCCGTCCTGGCTGCGCCGGGTGGCCCGGCGGTTGCTGGGCCGGTGACTAACGGGCGCTCCAGCCTCCGTCGAGGGGGATGGAGACGCCGGTGATGAACGAACCCTGGGGGGAGCACAGGTAGGCGACCATCTCGGCGACCTCCTCGGGTTCGATCAGCCGCTTGATCGCGGCCGGCTGGAGCATGATCCGCTCGATCACCTCGGCGGGGTCGATGCCGTGGCTCTCCGCCTGCGCGGCGATCTGGGCCTCCACCAGGGGCGTACGGACATAGGCCGGGCTCACGCAGGTGGAGGTCACCCCGAACGCGGCCCCCTCCAGGGCGATCACCTTGGACAGCCCTTCCAGCGCGTGCTTCGCCGTCACGTACGCGGACTTGTACGGCGAGGCCCGCAACCCGTGCACCGACGAGATGTTCACCACCCGCCCCCAGCCCTGCTCCTTCATGTACGGCAGAGCCGCCCGCACCAGCTGGAACGGCGCCTCCACCATGACCTTGAGGATGCGCTCGAAGACCTCCAGCGGGAACTCCTCGATCGGCGCCACATGCTGAAATCCCGCGTTGTTCACGATGATGTCGGGAAAAATCCGGACTTCGTCGGGGGGGCCGGGGGCCGACCAGTCCGTGCCCTCCTGCGCGTACGGGCTGCGCGCCACCTGGTCCCGGATGGCCGCCATGAAGCCCGGATCCGCCAGGTCCACGCTGACCGGGGTGCCGCCCAGCTCGGCCGCCACCTTCTCGGCGCTCTCCGCGTGCAGGTCCACGACCACGACATGCGCGCCCGCCGCCGCCAGCCGCCGCGCGCACGCCCTGCCGATGCCGCTGCCCGCACCGGTGACCAGCGCCGTCCGCCCCGCGAGGTCCCCGTTGATAGTCGTCATGCTCGCAGAATGTAGGCGGCGGTTCGGGAGCCGCCCATGGGGTGAGCCGACATAGTCCCGTACCGACCTATGTGGACGGGTGTGTCATGGACAGGACGTCGAGAGCTTGGTCCAGCTGGGCCTCGGTGAGGGTGCCGTCGGCGACGTGGCCGCGTTCCAGCACGACCTGGCGGATGGTCTTGCGTTCCGCCAGGGCCTGCTTGGCGATTCTGGCCGCCTCCTCGTAGCCGAGGTACCGGTTGAGGGGGGTGACGATCGCGGGGGAGGACTCGGCGTATTCGCGGAGGCGGGCGGTGTTGGCGGTGATGCCGGCCACGCAGCGGTCGGCGAGCAGGCGGGAGGCGTTGGCCAGCAGGCGGATCGACTCCAGCACGTTGCGCGCGATCAGCGGCAGCATCACGTTGAGCTCGAACACGCCGGAGGCGCCCGCCGCGGTGACCGTGGCGTCGTTGCCGATCACCTGCGCGGCGACCATGGCGACGGCCTCGGGGATCACCGGGTTGACCTTGCCCGGCATGATCGACGAGCCGGGCTGCAGGTCGGGCAGGTTGATCTCGCCGAGCCCCGCGCGCGGGCCAGAGCCCATCCAGCGCAGGTCGTTGGCGATCTTCGTGAGGGAGACCGCGACGACCTTCAGCGCGCCGGACAGCTCGACCAGGCTGTCCTGCGCGCCCTGCGCCTCGAAATGGTCGCGCGCCTCGGTGAACGGCAGCCCGGTGCTCCCGGCCAGCTCGGCGATGACCCTCCCCGCCCAGGCGCGGTCGGGGGTGTTGATCCCGGTTCCGACCGCTGTGCCGCCCAGCGGGAGCTGGGCCACCCGGGGCAGGGTGCCCAGCACGCGGTCGATGCCGTACTCGATCTGGGTGGCGTAGCCGCCGAACTCCTGGCCCAGCGTGACCGGCGTCGCGTCCATCAGGTGGGTACGGCCCGCCTTGACCACGTCGGCGAACTCCGCGGACTTGGCCACCAGCGCGGTCGCCAGATGCTCCAGCGCGGGCGTGAGATGCTCCGTGAGCGCCTGGGCGGCCGCGATGTGGATAGAAGTCGGGAAAACGTCGTTGGAGGACTGTGCGGCGTTGACGTGGTCGTTGGGGTGGACCGGGCGTCCCAGCCGCTCCTCGGCCAGGGTGGCGATCACCTCGTTGGCGTTCATGTTGGACGAGGTCCCCGAGCCGGTCTGGAACACGTCCACCGGGAAGTGCTCGTCCCACTTGCCGTCCGCCACCTCCCCGGCGGCCTGTCTGATCGCCTCGGCCAGGTCGGGCTCGATCAGGCCGTAGTCCGCGTTGACCGTCGCGCAGGCGGCCTTGATGCGCCCCAGCGCGGCGATGTGCGCGGGTTCCAGGCCGCGGCCGGAGATCGGGAAGTTCTCCACCGCGCGCTGGGTCTGGGCCCGCCACTTGGCTTCGGAGGGCACCCGTACCTCGCCCATGGAGTCATGTTCGATCCGCGTCATTGGTCCAGTCTCCACCCGTGGGGTGGGTCAGGACTCGCCGGAGGCCCTGTCTCCGGTGGGCGCGAACGACTTGAGCACGGCGTTGCGCTCGGCCGCCTGCTGCTTCCACTCCGTTTCGAGGGACTGCCAGGAGATCGCGTACGTGGTGCCGCCCCGCACGGACACCCAGCGGGTTAGGGCGCGCACGCTCTGGCCGCCGTTGCGGTAGGTGAACTCCCAGTCGGCGGCGTAGGCGCCGCGGTACTGGCCGGGGCGCGCGGCGATCCTGATCAGCTTGTAGGCGGGGTACTCCCCGTCGGCCTCGCTGGCGGCCTCCACCTGCCTGATGGACTTCACCAGGTCGGTGGGACGGCCCGGCACGACCTCGATCCGCATGCGGTTGTCGCCCTCGCCGAACGAGATGCCGTCCGCGTCGCCCCGGGGGGAGCCGAAGCGGGCCGGGTAGCTGACGGTGAAGCCGTTCGGGTCCTCGTGGCGGCGCAGGTCGGCGACGGGAGCCTTCCCCGGGGCCGAGCTCGCGGAGGCGCTCGTCCTGGCCGAGGTCCGGGCGTCCGCGCCGAGCGCCGAGAAGGCGAAGACGGCCAGCGCGGCGGTCAGCACCACCGCCAGCGCGATCACGATGATCAGCGTCGCCCTGCGCCGGTTCCGGTTCTTCCCGGCCGGCGGCCTGCCCTGGGACTGCATCGCGAACAGATCCGTGCCCAGCCCGGACTGCGGCTCCATGCCGCTCGGCGGGGCCAGCGCTCCCGGGACCGGCACGGCCCGGGTCACCGAGTCGGCGTCGGGGCCGAGCGGCGCGACCATCGGCGGGGTCTGCGGCACGTCGTAGCCGGGCTGCCAGCCCCTCGGGTCCTGCGGAGGATAGGCGGGCGGCGCCTGCTGGTACTCCGGCGGCAGCGGCTGGTACATGTGCGGCGGGAAGTTCGGCGGCGGGGCGAACGGCGCCGGCGCGGCACCCTGCGGGGGCGGCGGAGCCGCCGGACTCTGCGGGACCGCCGGATGCTGCGGAACATGCGGGGCATGCGGGGGTACGGGGGCCTGCGGCGCGGGCGGCTGCTGACGCTGCTGCGCGCCGGGCAGCGGAAGAGAACTCGGGGTGGCGTCGTCGTCCGGCGGGAAGACTCGCTTACCGGGCAGACGCCCGCCCACGGTGGTGTCCTCGGTGATGCTCGGCCGCCTGACCACGGTCGGCGTGTCGAAGTCCGGCGGTTCCACCGCTTCCGGGATGAGCGCTCCCCCCGGCGAGCGGGCGATCACGACCGTGCGCTCGGACTCGTCCGGAGGCGAAGGCCGCGAAGGAACCGGCGGAGACTGCGGGGCCGGCGGAGGTTGCGGGGCCAGTGGAGGTTGCGGGGTTAGTGGAGGCTGCGGGGTTAGTGGAGGCTGCGGGGTTAGTGGAGGCTGCGGGGCCGGCGGGCTCTGGGGCCGCGGCGGCGGGGGCGGGGCGGCCTGCGGGGGAGCCGGGGGCCGCGCCGGACGGGACGGGACGGGCTCGCCCGGGAGGCGGACCGAGGTCGGGGTGTCGGCGACGGTGCGCAGCATGACCGCCGCCCGGTCCGGCGTCAGCCGGAGCGTGTAGTCCTTCTCCAGCAGACCCTCCAGCACCGGCCGGAGCGGCCCGGCGTGCGTGGGCGGGTCGCAGCTCTCGGTCATCAGCGCGGTCAGCGTCTCGGCCACCGAGCGCCGCTCGTACGCGGGACGGCCCTCCACCGCGAAGTACAGGGTCGCGCCCAGCGCCCACAGGTCCGACTCCGGTCCCGTGTGGTCGCCTCTGGCGCGCTCCGGCGCGGTGTAGCCGGGCGAGCCGATCACCATGCCGGTCTGGGTGAGCGCGCTGTCGCCGATGGACTTGGCGATGCCGAAGTCGGTGAGCACCACCCGGCCGTTCTCGGTGAGGATCACGTTGCTGGGCTTCACGTCCCGGTGCAGGATTCCCTGGGCGTGCGCGGCCCGCAGCGCGCTGAGCAGATCGTGTCCGATCTCGGCCACCAGGCGGAGCGGCAGCGGCCCCTCCTGTTCGATGACCTGCTCCAGCGAGCGGCCCTCGACCAGCTCCATGATGATCCACGGCACGCCCTCGAACTCGATCGCGTCGTAGATCGTGGCCACCGAGGGATGGTGCACCCTGGCCGCCGTACGGCCTTCGCGGATCATGCGTTCGCGCAGCTCAAGGCGCTGCTCGGCGGTCAGCCCCGAATCGTGCCTGATCTCCTTGACCGCGACCTCACGCCCGAGCGAGCGATCGACGGCACGCCAGACGGTGCCCATGGTGCCGCGACCAAGGGGGGCGATCAACTCGTAGCGCTCAGCGAGCAGCCTGCTCTGCATGAGACAAAAGATAGCGATTCACCTTGAGTACCGCTTTCTGATCACTTGCGAATTTTCATCGCCGAAACCGGCGCGGCCAGAATCTGCGCGGCAGCACCATCTTGAGGAAGTTGTCGAACGCCCGCGAGAAAGGGCTTCCGACCACCTCGAACTCGGCCGGTTTGCGGTGTACGCCCTCGGACGGACGGCGGCGCTGGGCGGGCACCGGCACGGCGGCCATCTCGCCGGTGTGGTGCGGTTCGCGCGGGTAGACCGGCAGTTGCATCGGCCGCGGGGCCGGCCGGGGCTGCGGGCGCGCCTCGGCGCGGTGCTGCCCGCGGTGCTGCGGCTTGCGGGCCGGCGAGGGGAACACGGGGGGCGCCGACGGGCGCGGCGTGCGGTGCGGGGCGGCGATCGGCTCCTCGGCCGAACCGCCCGCGGCCACGCGGGCCAGCATCAGGGCGGCCCTGACCGCGTCGAGCCGGGCGTCCGGGTCGATCTGCAGCAGGCCGCGCAGCACCGGGGCCAGTGGTCCGGCCCGCTCCATCGGGATGGGGGCGCCGCTGGTGAGGGCGGCCAGCGCGGCGGCAGCCGTACGGCGGCCGTGCAGGCCCCGGCCCTCGACGGCGGTGTACAGGGTCGCGCCGAGCGACCACAGGTCGGCGGCGGGACTGGCCTTGTCGCCCAGCACCCGCTCCGGCGCGATGTAGCCGGCCGAGCCGAGCACGATCCCGGCCTGGGTGATCGAGACGTCGCCCTCCAGGGCGGCCAGGCCGAAGTCGGTGAGCACCGCCCGGTCCTCGGTGACCAGGACGTTGCTGGGCTTGACGTCCCGGTGCAGGATGCCCTTGGCGTGCACGGCGCGGAGCGCGCCCAGCACCTGGCGGCCGATCTCGGCCACCCGCTGCGGGTCCTGCGGGCCGCTGTTCTTGACCAGTTCCTCCAGGGACTCGGCCTTGAGCAGCTCCATGACGATCCAGGGCCGGTCGTCCTCGGTGATGACGTCGAAGACCGTGATGACGGACGGGTGGGCCACCATGGCGGTGGCCCGGCCCTCCCGTTCGGTCCTGGCGCAGAGTTCGGCCCGCAGATCCTCGTCGAGGACCAGCGGCAGCCGCACCTCCTTGACCGCGACGTCCCGGTCGAGAAGCTCATCGCGGGCACGCCAGACGGTCCCCATGCCGCCGCGGCCCACCGGCTGGAGCAGCCGGTAACGCGCGGCTAACTGGTATCCGGACGGCGCGCGCATGGGTGGCAGCTTACCCATTTCGGTACAGGAGCCTGTAGACACCTGGCCGAATAGTTGTCGAGATCTTCTGTCAAATGTGGTCAGGATGTCCGTTCAACGCCGCCCGATGGTCAGCACCGGGCCCGTCGTGTCCTGGAAGAAGTCCTCGCCCTTGTCGTCCACCACGATGAAGGCGGGGAAGTCCACCACCTCGATCCGCCAGACCGCCTCCATCCCCAGCTCCGGATATTCCAGGACTTCCACCTTCTTGATGCAGTCCTGCGCGAGCCGGGCGGCGGGGCCGCCGATCGAACCCAGGTAGAAGCCGCCGAACTCGTGGCACGCCTCGGTGACCTGCTTGGAGCGGTTGCCCTTGGCCAGCATGACCATCGAGCCCCCGGCCTCCTGGAAGCGCGCCACGTAGGAGTCCATGCGGCCGGCGGTGGTGGGGCCGAAGGAGCCGGAGGCGTACCCCTCGGGGGTCTTGGCGGGGCCGGCGTAGTAGACGGCGTGGTCCTTGAGGTACTGCGGCATCTCGCCGCCCGCGTCCAGCAGTTCGGCGATCTTGGCGTGCGCGATGTCGCGGGCGACCACCAGCGGGCCGGTCAGGCTGAGCCGGGTCTTGACCGGGTACTTGGTGAGCTCGGCTCGGATTTCGGACATGGGACGGTTGAGATTGATGCTGACCACGTCGTCGGAGAGGTGCTCGTCGGTGGTATCGGGCAGGAATCGCGCCGGGTCGGTCTCCAGCTGCTCCAGGAACACGCCCTCCGGGGTGATCTTCGCCAGTGCCTGCCGGTCCGCCGAGCAGGAGACGGCGATCGCCACCGGGCAGGACGCGCCGTGGCGGGGCAGCCGGATCACGCGGACGTCGTGGCAGAAGTACTTGCCGCCGAACTGGGCGCCGATGCCGAGCTGCTGGGTCAGCTCGAAGACCTTCTTCTCCATCTCCAGGTCGCGGAAGCCGTGCCCGGCGGGGGAGCCCTCGGTGGGGATGGAGTCCAGGTAGCGGGCGCTGGCGTACTTGGCGGTCTTCAGCGCGTGCTCGGCGCTGGTGCCGCCCACCACCACCGCCAGGTGGTACGGCGGGCACGCCGCCGTGCCCAGCGAGCGGATCTTCTCGGCCAGGAACTCCAGCATGCGCTTCTCGTTCAGGACGGCCTTGGTCTCCTGGTACAGGAAGGACTTGTTGGCGGAGCCGCCGCCTTTGGCCATGAAGAGGAGTTTGTAGGTGTCGTCGCCTTCGGCGTACAACTCGATCTGGGCGGGGAGGTTGTTGCCGGTGTTCTTCTCCTCCCACATGGTCAGCGGGGCCATCTGCGAGTAGCGCAGGTTGAGCTTGGTGTAGGCGTCGTAGACGCCCCGGGAGATGTGCTCGGCGTCGCGGCCGTCGGTGAGCACGTGCCTGCCGCGTTTGCCCATCACGATGGCGGTGCCGGTGTCCTGGCACATGGGCAGCACGCCGCCGGCCGAGATGGAGGCGTTCTTGAGCAGGTCGAGGGCGACGAAACGGTCGTTGCCCGAGGACTCCGGGTCGTCGATGATCTTGCGGAGCTGGGCCAGGTGGCTGGCGCGCAGGTAGTGGGAGATGTCGTGGATGGCGGTCTCGGTGAGGAGGCGGAGCGCCTCCGGGTCGACCTCCAGGAACCGGCGGCCCGCCGCTTCGACGACGCGCACCCCCTCCGCGGTGATCAGACGGTATTCGGTCTCGTCCGGGCCCAGCGGCAGCAGGTCGGTGTAGTCGAACTCGGGCATCGTCTTTGATCCTCCGTGCGGGGTGTCCACTCGCCCCAAACTGTACGACGCCCCAGCCTGTACGACGTCTCAGGCCGGCTCCGGCCGCAGGCCGATCAGGATGCCGGCGATGACCAGCCCGGCCCCCGCGAGGTCCGCCACGGACGGCACCCCGAGCCCGAGCACGACCCCCGTGCCGATCGCGCCGACCGGGATCATCCCGGCGAACAGTCCGGCCTTCTCCGGGCCGAGCCTGGGCAGCGCGCTGTACCAGAGGAAGAACGCCACCGTCGTCACGACCAGGGCCAGATAGCCCAGGCCGAGGGCTTCGGCGAGGGTCGGCGCCCGCAGGATGCCCGCGCCGTCCACGGCCGCGCCGAGGACCAGCAGGGCCGGCACCGCCAGCGCCGCCGAGTACGCCGACACCCGCACCGCCCCCAGCTTCGGCAGCAGCGGCAGCGCCAGCAGCGAGAAGCACACCTCGCAGGCGAGCGCGCCCAGCGCCCACAGCAGCGCGGCCGGGGTGCCCGACCCGAGCCCGGTCGCGAGTGTGGCCCCCGCGACCACCACCCCGGCCGCGAACAGGATCCGCCGCGACGGGAGAAGCGTCCTGGCGCCCCTGGTGAGCCCGTCGCTCGGGTTTCCGTCCCGGGCCGCGCTCGGCCCTGTGTTCGACCTTCTGCTCAGCAGGGCCGGGATCGGCGCGCACAGCGCCAGCGCCAGCGGCACGGTCCCCAGCACGGTGCCGACCAGCGCGGGTCCGGCGTGCCGCGCCGACTCGATCACACAGATGTTGAAGATCACCAGCCCGGTCAGCGAGAGCAGCACGAGCAGCACCCGGTCCCGCGCCGTCAGCCGCGCCCGCACGGTCCCGGAGCGGCGGTCCAGCAGGGCGGCCGTGGCGAGCAGGGCGACGGCCGCGACCGCGTACCGGACGGCCTGGCCGCCGTAGAGCGGGTAGTCCTGGATCACGTCCGAGACGGCCGCGAGGGTGCCCACCATGAACATGGCCGCCGTGGCCATGGCGACGGCCGGCCGGTCCAACGCGCGGCCGGTCTGGATTCCGGCTATCTGGATTTCCGTGGTCATGTCGGATGATGCTAGGGATTGAATGGTTCGCGGAATGAGTCCAATTACACGCGGGAACTGAGGACCAATTGGCAGATCTCCACATCGAGGTGGACCGGGCCGCCGGTGGCATCGCCGGGCAGATCGCGCGGGAGCTGCGGGAGTCGGTGCGCTCCGGGCGGCTCGCCCCGGCGGCCCGGCTGCCGGCCAGCCGGGACCTGGCCAGGGACCTCGGGGTCTCGCGCGGGGTTGTGGTCGAGGCGTACGAGCAGCTGGTCGCGGAGGGGTTCCTGGAGTCGCGGACCGGCGCGGGCACGCGGGTGGCCGCCGCGGCGGCGCGCTCGGAGCGGGAACCGGAGGCGGCCTCGCCCGAGGCGGCCCTGGGGCATCGGCCGACTTCTCCGGATCTGGGGGCGTTCCCGCGGCGGGCCTGGTCGGCGGCGTTGCGGCAGGTGCTCGCGACGCTGCCGAACGACAGCCTGGACTACGGGGACCCGGGCGGCGTGCCGGAGCTGCGGGCCCAGCTGGCCGCTTACCTCCGGCGGGTACGCGCCGCCGACGTGGCGCCCCGCGACATCGTGATCGTCACCGGGGTCGCGCAGGGGCTCAGCCTGTTCGTGCACGTGCTCGCCCAGAAGGCCGGACGCCCGATCAGGCTGGCCACGGAATCCCCGGCGAGCACCCGGCAGGAGCCCCTGCTCCGGCGGGCCGGGGCCGAGCTCGTCGGGGTGCCCGTGGACGAGGAGGGTCTGGACGTGGCGGCGCTCGCCCGTACCGGGGCGGAGGCGGTGCTGGTCACGCCCGCGCACCACTACCCGACGGGCGTGGTGCTGTCGCCGCGCCGCAGGGCCGAACTGGTGGCCTGGGCCGCCGCGACCGGGGCCGCCGTCCTGGAGGACGACTACGACGCCGAGTTCCGCTTCGACCGCGACCCCGTCGGCTGCCTCCAGGGCCTGGCCCCCGCCCACGTGGTCTTCGCCGGCAGCGTCAGCAAGGCCCTCGCCCCCGGCCTGCGCCTCGGCTGGATCGCCGCCCCGCCCAGCCTGGCCGACGCCGTACGCCTCGCGCGCGCCGAGTTCGACCTCGGCTCCCCGGTGATCGACCAGCACGCCCTGGCCCGCTTCATCGAGTCCGGCGGGTACGAGCGCCACCTGCGCCGGATGCGGCGCGAGTACCGGGGTCGCCGTGACGCCCTCGTGCGCGCTCTCGCCGAGCACTTTCCCGGCGTACGCGTCCGGGGGATCTCGGCGGGTCTGCACCTTTACGCCGAACTCGACGACCCCCTCTCCTTCGCCCGCGCCGCCCAGGCCCACGGGATCGCGGCGGAACCCGCGGGGGACGGCCTGGCCATCGGGTTCGCGCGGCTGCCGGAACACCGCATCGCGGCGGCCGTACGGGCGATGGCGCGCGTTTAGCGTGGGCGGGTTAGCGCGGGCGGGCCGCGAAGCCCCGGGCCAGGAAGACGATCGCGGCGGCCAGCACCAGCGGGGCGATGAACGCGACGCGCATGTCCGCGGCGTCCGCGATGCCGCCGACCAGCGCGGCGCCGACGATGAAGCCGACATAGTTGAACATGTTGACCCGCGCGATGGCGATCCCGGTGCCCGCCGGGTCGAGGCGGCCCGCGGCCGAGAAGGACTGCGGGGCGATCACCGACAGGCCCACGCCGGTGAGGGCGAACCCGGCGATGGCCAGGGCCTCGCCCGGTGCGGTGACGATCGCCAGGAAGCCCAGCGTGGCCACCGCGGCCCCGGCGCGCACGATCGCCACCGGCCCGAACCGGCGCACGGCCACGTCCCCGCCCACCCGGACCAGGAACGTCGCCGCCTGGTACGCGCCCAGCGCCCACGGCACCAGCCACGCCTCCGACAGCATGATCTTGTCGAAGTAGACGGAGCCGAAGTTGGAGATCGAGGCGTCGCCGACGTATAGGAAGGCCATGGCGAGGCAGAGCGGGAGGATCGGACCCCAGGGGAAGCGGCCGGCGGTCTCCACGGTGGCGGCCGTGGATTCCAGCGTGGGTTCCACGTGCTCCTCCGCGGGGGTGCAGAGCCAGCGGGAGGCGACCAGGGAGATCGCGATACCGGGGATCATGGCGGCGGTGAAGGTCGGGCCCAGGTCCAGGCCCGCGTCCGCGGCCACGGACGCCCAGCCGGCCCCGATCACGGCGGCGGCGCTCCACAGGGCGTGGAAGCTGGTCATGACCGGGCGGGCGTACCGGCGTTCGACGGTGGTGCCCTGCATGTTCATGCCCGCGTCCACCCCGCCCAGCCCGATGCCGAACAGCACCAGCGAGCCGATCAGCAGGGGGACGTTCGGCGCGAACCCGCACAGCGCCACGGCGACGCAGGCCAGGGGCTGTACGGCGCGGAGGATCCAGCGGCTGCCGTACCGGGCGGCCAGGGTGCCCGCGAGCACGCTGCCGACGCCCGCGATCACCGGGACCACCAGGAGCAGCAGGGTCAGCTCGCCCTCGTCCAGGCGGTGCTTTCCCTGGAGGGCCGCGACCTGGGTGAGCAGCGTGGCGAAGGTGAGACCCTGGACGAAGAAGACGGCGAAAGTGGCGAGGCGTGCCTGCCGGTCTCGTGGTGAGGGGGCCACGATGCCTCCGTACATTCCGAACATGAGGGGCATTCAGGATTCCGTCAGGCTAGGGGTGCGGAAGACGCCGGTCAACGGTGGCCGCGCAGCGCTTAGGCTCTGAACGTGAGCAGTGATTTCCGCGACTGGATCGCCGCCTGGGTGGCGCCCCGCGACACCAGCGGACCCCGGCCCGAGGATCTGCGCGCCTCCCACGCCGACCGGGAACGGGTGATCGCCGCGCTCACCGACGCGGCCGCCGACGGCAGGCTCACCGCCGTCGAACACGAGGAGCGCGTCGAGGCCGCCTACCGCGCCCAGACCCTGGGCCAGCTGGCCCAGCTCACCCTCGACCTGCTGCCGCCGGAGAGCCAGCCCTTCGTCATGCACGACAAGCCGGTCATGGCGCTGTTCCGCACCGAGAACAGGGGCGGGCGCTGGGTGGTCCCGTCCAAGATCCCGGTCACCTCGTTCGGCGGCAACGTCAACATCGACCTGCGCGACGCGCTCCTGCAGTCGAACCGGGTGGTCGTGCAGCTCGCCGTGATGGCCGGGACCGTCACGCTCCTCGTGCCCGACGGCGTGCTCGTCACGCCCGCGCCCGGGGCCAGGGTCCGATCGTTCAAGAACCAGACCCGGCCACCCGAGTCGCCCACCCCGCCCGTCATCGAACTGGCCGGCTTCGTGTACGGCGGCAAGGTCATCGCCCGCTGCCCGAAACCCCCGAAACGCGGACTCTTCCGCCGTCAGCCGTGACGCCGCCGCGCCCTCAGAGCGCGGTGTCGAAGTTGATCGCGCTGTACGCGCCGAGCTTCCAGAGCTGGTGCTCGCTCTCGATCTTGCGGATCGTGCCGGAACGGCCCCGCATGACCAGGGAGTGGGTGACGGCCGCGCCGCCCCGGTAGCGTACGCCGCGCATGAGCTCACCGTCGGTGACGCCCGTGGCGGCGAAGAACACGTCGTCGGAGCTGACCAGGTCGTCGGTGAGCAGGACCTGGTCCAGGCTGAGCCCGGCGTCCAGGGCGCGGCGGCGCTCCGCGTCGTCCCGCGGCCAGAGCTTGCCCTGGATGACCCCGCCCAGGCACTTCATCGCGCAGGCCGCGACCGTGCCCTCCGGGGTGCCGCCGACACCGAGCATCAGGTCCACGCCCGTGCCGGCCCGCGCCGCCATGATCGCGCCGGCCACGTCGCCGTCGGTGATGAACTTGATCCGGGCCCCGGTCTCCCGGATCTCCTTCACGATCTGCTCGTGCCGCGGCCGGTCCAGGATCACCACGGTCACGTCGGACGGCTTGGCGCCCTTCGCCCGCGCCACCGCGCCGATGTTGTGCGCGACCGGGGCGTTGATGTCCACAGCGCCGGCCGCCTCCGGGCCGGTGACCAGCTTCTCCATGTAGAAGACGGCGGAGGAGTCGTACATGGAGCCGCGGGGGCTGACCGCGATCACCGAGATGGCGTTGTTCATGCCGAGCGCGCACAGCCGGGTGCCGTCGATCGGGTCCACGGCCACGTCGCACTCGGGGCCGGTGCCCACGCCGACGTCCTCACCGTTGTAGAGCATGGGCGCGTTGTCCTTCTCGCCCTCGCCGATCACCACGACTCCGCGCATGGACACCGTGTTGATCAGCTGGCGCATGCTGTTGACCGCGGCGCCGTCCGCGCCGTTCTTGTCGCCACGTCCCACCCAGCGGGCGCTGGCCATGGCGGCGGCCTCGGTGACCCGGACGAGTTCCAGCGCCAGGTTGCGGTCGGGCGCGTGCTCCCCTGTCGCGAGGGCAGGGGGGACAGCCGTCTGATCAGCCATGATCGAACTCCTTGATTGGTCTTTCCCTACCCAACGGGGACACGATCGATCGTAGTTGGCGCATTTCGCCCGGCTCCGTCCGGCAGGCGTCCGAGCTTGCCCGGGCGATAGTTGGCCCTAGCCAAAGGGCTGTCAGGCCGTCCAGAGCGGTTGTTAGGTCTCCTGGCGGGACGGCGAGGGATAATCTCGCCACCATGAGCAGCGACACGAGCGCCACCGAACGACCGGTCACCGTGCGCACGTCCGAGCGCGGCGCAGCCACGCGGGGCGCGCTCCTCGACGCCGCCCGGGAGATCTTCATCTCCAGCGGGTTCGCGGAGGCCGGGGTCACCGACGTGGTGCAGCGGGCCGGGGCCAGTGTCGGCAGCCTCTACCACCACTTCTCCGGCAAGGCCGACCTCTACCAGGCGCTGTTCGAGGACTTCCAGGCGCGGCAGACCCAGCGCACCAAACAGGCCGTGCAGCTTGCCCGCGCCGACGGCGAGACCGACCCGATGCCGCTCTTCCTCGCCGGCGCGCGCGCCTACCTGGACGGCTGCCTGGCCGAGCGCGACCTCGCCGCCCTCTTCCTGCGCGGCGACGGCCCGCCCGGATTCGAGGTCATCATGCGGGACCGCCTCCGCCAGTGGGCCCGCCGCAACGCCACCCTCTTCGAGAACGAGGACGCCCTCGTCGTCGTCATCACCGGCGCCCTGGCCGCCGTCGTCCAGGAACTCACCCTCTCCGACGACCCGCAGGCGGCCAGCCAGATGGCCGAGGAGGCCCTCCTCATCATCAGCGGGATCCGCCCCCCGGAGCCGGGCGCCCGCTGATCCGGGTGCGCGGAAACGTGACCGGCCGACCCGCCCGGTAGCCTCTTGGCGTGCGCCAATTCACCCAGGGTTTCTACGGGTACGCCTTCGCGTTGTTCGTCTGCCTGCTGGCCGTCGGCGCGTTCCTGCTGATCACCCCGCAGAGCCGGACCGAGCACATTCCCCGGGTGGACTTCACGATCGACACCGCCAACGCGGCCCGCCTCGCCAAGTTCGAGGTCGAGGTGCCCCGCGCGGTCCCCGCCGGCTGGACCCCGACCAGCTCCCGGGTGACGCAGGACAAGGGCACCGTGACCTGGCGGCTCGGCTTCGCCACCGGCAAGCGCATGCACGCCATGCTCGCCCAGAGCGACGAGGCCCCCACGGCCGCCTTCGCCAACCGCATGGCCAACACCGAGACCGTCACCGGCACCCAGCAGATCGCCGGGAACACCTGGGAGCAGCGCGTCCGCGAGGACAAGAACCAGCGCTCCCTGGTCCGCGTGCTGCCCGATCGCACGATCATCATCACCGGCTCCGCCGACTGGAGCGAGCTGACCGCGCTGGCCACCGCCCTCACCCCCGCCCCCGAGCCGGTCACCTCGAGCTGACCGGTTGGCGATCTTCAAGCCGCCTGCAAGGGGCAGCCTCTACCAATGAGGGCACGCAGACCTGCCCACGGAGGAGGAGGCCATGAGCAACCCGGTCCGCTACACCCTCGCCGGCGCCATCATCGCCCTCATGATCGTGATAGCGGTGGCAGCAGCCATCGGCCTGTGGAACCCGCCCGGCATGATCTTCCTGATCGCCCTCTGCATCGGCGGCATCTACAAGCTCTTCGGATCCCGCACGCCGACGGACTAGAAGGGGGCTTCGTCCGTGGGATTCGGATGGGGAGGTTCGCGTTCGGCCATGGCGGCGGCCAGTTTGGCGCGGGCGCCCTGGAGCCATTCCTCGCAGATGGCGGCCAGTCTTTCGCCGCGCTCCCAGAGCTCGATGGACTCCTCCAGCGTGAGCCCGCCCGTTTCGAGCCGGCGCACCACTTCGGTGAGCTCCTCGCGCGCCTGCTCGTACGACGGTGTCTGCTTGTCCTGGGCCACGGGAACCACCCTAGAGGCCGGGCTCGGTGACGATCACCGAGACGCGGTCGTCGGGGAGGCGGAGGGTGAGCGGTGCGCCCGGTGCCAGGTCGGCGGCGCGCCGGACGACCTCGCCTGACGGGCGTTGCACGATGGCGTAGCCGCGTTCCAGGGTCGCCGCGGGGGAGAGCGCGACCAGGCGGGCGCGCAGATGCCCGAGACCGTCGGAGGAACGGTCGAGTGAGCCGGTGAGGCAGCGGCGGGCGCGGTCCCGGAGCGCGTCCACCTGCTCGGCGCGGCGGTCGAGCTCCCGCACCGGATCCGACAGCGACGGCCGCGACCGGACCGCCTGCAGCCAGTGCAGCTCCCGGTCCAGCCTGCCCCCGACCACCCGCCGCCCGCGATCCCGCAGCTGATGCACCAGGGTCAGCTGCTCGCCCACGTCCGGCACGACCTTCTTGGCCGCGTCGGTGGGCGTGGACGCCCGCAGATCGGCCACCAGATCCAGCAGCGGACTGTCCTGCTCGTGACCGATCGCGCTCACCACCGGCGTACGGCACGCCGCCACCTCGCGCACCAGCGACTCGTCCGAGAACGGCAGCAGATCCTCCAGCGAGCCGCCGCCCCTGGTCACGATGATGACGTCCACCTCACGGTCGGCGTCCAGCTTCCGCAGCGCCTCGGTGACCTCGGCGACGGCGAACGAGCCCTGGACGGCCACCGCCTCCACCTTGAACCGCACGGCCGGCCAGCGCCGGCGCGCGTTCTCCAGCACGTCCCGCTCGGCGGCGGAGTCCCGCCCGCAGATCAGCCCCACCGTGCCGGGAAGGAACGGCAGCCGCCGCTTCCTGTCGGTGTTGAACAGCCCTTCCGCGGCCAGCACCTGGCGCAGCCGCTCCAGCCGGGCCAGCAGCTCGCCGACGCCCACCGGCCGGATCTCCAGCGCGGTGAACGCGAACGAGCCCCGGTTGACCCAGAAGTCGGCTTTGACGTGCACGACCACGCGGGCGCCGTCCACCGGTCTCGGCAGGCTCGCCTCGTACACGTTCCGCGCGCAGGTCACCCGGGCGGACACGTTCGCCACGGGATCGCGCAACGTCATGAAGACGGTGCCCCCGCGGGCGGTCAGCTCCGTGATCTGGCCTTCCACCCAGATCGTGCCCAGCTTGCCGATCCACTGCGCCACCATCTGCAGCACCGACCGGACCGGCAACGGCTCCTCCGGAGACGTCTTCGCGCCCACGCACCCTCCTTCGGGGACCGTTCACTCACCGCGTTCGCGTACGCCGGGCAGCGTAGCGGCCCGCACCGACAAACCCCGGCCGAGGCACCCCCGTCAGAGGGCGAACACGCCGGATCCCTTGCTGAACCCGCCGTCGACGGTCAGCAGCGCGCCGGAGATGTCGGT
>NZ_BOOA01000100.1 GCF_016862995.1 Acrocarpospora phusangensis | reverse complement strand
GGATCGCGGGCATCAGCGGCTGTTCGTGGCCGCGGGGGCGCTGCTGGGCGTCGCCGCGGCCGGGTCCGGGGTCGCGCTGTTCGTGGACGACGTGCACGAGGCCGACGACGGGAGCCTGCGGCTGCTGCACTACCTGGCCAGGGCCACCCGGCACGAGCAGGTCGCGCTCGTGGTGGCGCACCGCGACGGCGCCGAGCGTGAGCCGCTGGCCGAGTTCGAGACCAGCCTGACCCGCCGCGAGGGAACCGTACGGGTGCCCGTGCCGCCGCTGGCGCGATCCGCGACGGAGGCCCTGGTCCGGGCGGTCGCCCCCGGGCTGGCGGACGGGGCGGTGGAGCGGATCTGGCGGTTGTCGGCGGGGTTGCCGTTCGCCGCCGCCGAGCTGGCCCGCGCCGCGGCGGGCAGTGGTTCTCCCCCGCCACCGGCCGACGGGTTGCTGACCGGGCGCCTGCCGGCGAGCACGCGGGAGCCGCTCACCCGGGTGGCCGTGGCCGGGCTGGCGTTCGACATCGACGAGTTCGTGGCGCTGACCGGCCTCCCCGATCAGCAGGCGTACGCCCAGTTGCAGTCGGCGCTGTCGGCCCGGGTCATCGAGCGCGCCGAGACGGGGTACCGGTTCCGGCACGCGCTGCTGCGCGAGGAACTGGTGGCCGGGCTGCCGCCGGAGCGGCTGGCGGGGTTGCATCGCGACGCGGCGCAGCGGCTCGGGGACCTGGGGGCCTCGCCGGCCCGGGTCGGGCATCATCTGGTCGCGGCGGGGGCGGTGCGTGAGGCCGTACCGCATCTGGTGGCGGCGGCGAAGACCGAGGCGGCGGTCGGCGCGTACCGGGACGCGCTGGTGCTGCTGGACGCCGCCCGGGGGCACGCGACCGGCCGGGCGCGCGTGGAGGCGGCCGTGCTGCGCGGGGAGTTGCTGGACTCGCTCGGGGATCCCGGCGCGGTGGAGGCGTACCGGGACGCGGTGCGGGTGGGCTCGGGGGAGCTGCGGCGGCGGGCGCGGGCCGGGCTGGCGCGGGCGGCCACGCTCTCCGGCGACCTGGCCACCGGCGCGGACGCCCTGGCCGGTCTCGATCTCAACGGCGGACCGAACGACGTGGCGATCCTGCTGGCGCGCGGCAACCTGGCCTACTTCCAGGGCGACCTGGACGCCGCCTGGCGGGTGACCGAGCGGGCCCGCGAACTCATGGCGGCCGGGGAGGAGAACGATCGCCTGCTCGACCTGGTCTCGCTCCAGGGCCTGGTCGCGCACAGCCGCGGCGAATGGTTCGAACGCCTCGGCCTCGAACTGCGGTATGGCCAGCACTCCCCCCAGGTGGCGACGGCCGTCTTCGACTCCCACCTGTGCGTCGCCGAATACCTTCTGTACGGGCCGATGCCGTACCCGCGCGTCATCGAGCTGGCGGGGGTGCTTCGCGACACCGCGCGGCGCTCCGGTGTGCTGCGGGCCGTCGCGTTCGCCTCCGCCCTGCTCGGCGAGGCCGCGCTGCTCTCCGGGGACCTCGCCCTGGCGGAGGCGGAGCTGGCCGAGGCCGCCGACCTGCACCAGGACATCGGCGCGCGGTCCGGGGAGGCGCACTGCCTGCAACGCCTCGCCGAAGTGCACCTGGCCCGCGGCGACCGGGCCCTGGCCAGGGAACTCTGCGAACGGGCCCTGCCCCTGGCCCGCTGGTCCGCCATCGCCCGGCACCTGCTCCAGCGCGTCTACGGCACCCTCATCGCCGCCGCCGACACCCCCGAGGCGGCCAGAGACGTCGTGGTCCGCGCCGAGGCCACCCTCAGCGACTCGGAATTCTGCCCGTTCTGCGCGGTGATGCTGGCCGTCCCCGCCGCGACCGCCTGCGCCGACGCCGGCGACCTCCCCGCCGCCCGGCGCCACCTGGCCATCGCCGAACGCTCAGCCCAGCTCTGGGACGGCACCGCCTGGCAGGCCGCCGTCTGCGAGGCCCGCGCCCACCTCGCCGTCGCCGAAAACGACCAGAACACCGCCACTCGTCTCCTGGAACAGGCCCACCGCATCTTCACCGCCATCGGCCAGCCCCTGGACGCCCAACGCTGCCGGCTCTTCCAGGAGGGCCTGTCTCAGCCCACCACCAGCGCCACCAACGCATAAGCCGCCATACCGGCAAGCAGGACACGCCCCATCGACTGACGAAAAACCGCCACGACCGCGCCCACCCCGAGCGCAGCCCACACCGCGGCGGCCGGAACCTTAGGCGACGTCGCGCCCAGATCCAGCAGCGTGATGACGTTCTTCCCCGTGGTGTACGACCCGCGTCCCCGCGGGCGAAACGAATGTCCGCCCGCACTCTGACCGCACACCCTTCTCCCGACCTTCCCCCAGGGAAGACCCGGGGAAGACGAGTCGGCTCTCCTGAACCCATGCGTACCCACGAAGATCACCGGCCGGTCACGGCCGCCACACCCATGACCGACCTCGGCACCGTCCTCAGCGTCTGGGCCCACCCGGACGACGAGGCCTACCTCGCCGCGGGCCTCATGATGAACGCCCGCGCGGCCGGCCACCGCGTGGCCGTCGTCACCGCCACCCGCGGCGAACACGGCACCCCCGACCCGGACACCTGGCCCCCCGAGCGGCTCGCCCCCTTACGCGAACGCGAACTCGCGACCAGCCTCGCCGTCCTCGACATCACCGAACACCACTGGCTCGACCATCGGGACGGAACCCTCGCCACCATCTCCGACCACCACGGCGCCACCCAGATCGCCGACCTCATCGACGCCGTACGCCCCGGCCTCATCGTCACGTTCGGCCCCGACGGCATGACCGGCCACCCCGACCACCGCGCCATCTCCCGCTGGGTCACCCGCGCCTGGCACCAGACCGGCCGCCACCCCCGCCTCTGGTACGCCACCGTCACCCCCGAATTCCACTCCACCTGGCACACCGTCAACACCACCGCAGGCCTCTGGCCCAACCCCGCCGACGCCCCCTGCACCCCCACCCCCGACCTGGCCCACACCGTCCACTGCGCAGGCCCCACCCTCACCCGCAAATACGAAGCCCTCCGCGCCCACCACTCCCAGACCGCCCCCCTCATCACCCTCCTCGGCGAACCCACCTACCGCTCCTGGTGGTCCACCGAATACTTCGTAGCCGCCGTCTAGACGGGCTGGTACGGGTGGGTCAGCGTCATGGGCGTACGGGCCGCTTCCAGAGCACGCTCGGGGAAGCGCGGACCGGCGAGATAGGTACGGGCGCGCGTACGCCCGACGGGGGTGAGGACCTCGGCCGTGACCAGATCGCGCAGGTCGCGCTGGGCCTGCTGGAGGCTGAGCCCTTCGGCGTGCTCGTAGCGTGACCGGCGGGCACGGCCGAACATCGCCACCTCGTAGAGGGCGGCGACGATCCGTTCGTCAGCGCCGGTGCTCTCCGCGAAATCGGACAGAATTCCCCAGACGACCCGCGAGCGGTCGACCCGGCCCTGAACCGTCTGAGCCTGCTGGTGGTACGCGACGAGGTTGAACCGGATCCAGCCGGACACGTCCTGGTCGGGCAGGTAGCGGGGGCCGCGCTGCGCGAGTTCCCGGTAGTACTCCCACGTGTTCCCCGGACGCCCGAGCCAGGCCTCGATGGAGGAGAACTCCGGGGCCAGCACACCCTCCCGCGCGATCATCAGAGTCTGCAACGACCGGGACATCCGCCCGTTCCCATCCGCCCACGGATGAATCGAGACCAGGTGCAAATGCCCCATAGCCGCACGAATTAGCGGATGGGTACGGTCGTCCGCGTTCAGCCAGTCGACCAACTCCGCCATCAGTGCCGGAACCTCGCCCGCGTCCGGACCCGTATACGCGGCGATGCTGGGATCACGCGGATCGGTCACATACACGGGACCCCGGCGCCACTGCCCCGCCGGCTTGCGAACGCTGTGGCGGTGGCCCTGAAGCATCCAGTGCAGCCCGTTCAGCAGCCCTTTGCCGTAGGAGAAGTCAGGCGCGTCATGAAGCGTCTGGATGTAGGTCATCATCCGCTGGTACGCCAGGGTCTCCTCGCGGTTCACCTCCGAGACCTCGACGTCGCGCTCACCGTCCATGAGGTCCTCCACGTCCACCGTGGACACGCGAAATCCCTCGATGAAGTTCGAGGCCGCGACGGCGTCGGCCGTGAGGTACTTCCGCAGTCGCTCGGCCCACTCGGCCGACGCGCTCCTCAACTGGTGACGTAGCTCCTGCCGCATCGTCTCGATGTCGGCCACGACTCGATCGTCGTCAGGGGTGAGTGCGGGGGTCGGAAACAGCACCCATGAATGATCGCGTCAACGGCGGCGCCAGATGTCGGGTTCGCCGGAGGTGCGGGTTAGTTGGCCTTTGAGTTCCAGCCAGACGAGGTGGGCGAGGGTCTCGTTGTTGGCGGAGCGTTGCATGAAGGGGGGGATGGTGTCCCAGGGGCGGGACCAGGTGAGGCGGGAGGCGAGGTCCCAGCAGGTGATGCCGTCGGACTGGCCGACGGTAGTGGCGACCTCGGTGAGGCGGTCCTCGTGGTGGCCGACGACGGAGTCGACGCGGGCGGCGAGGTCGGTGAAGCGGTACTCGTGGGCGGGGAGGACCTCGGTGACGTCGAGTTTGGCGATGGCGTGGAGGGCGTCGAGGTAGTCGGCGAGGGGGTTGGGGGCTGACTGGGGGTGCACGGCCACGATGGGGGTGATCTTGGCGAGGACGTGGTCGCCGGAGAAGAGCAGGCGGCGCGTGGGTTCGGCGAAGCAGAGGTGGCCCGGGGAGTGGCCGGGGGTCCAGCGGGCCTGGAGGTCCCAGCCGGGGATGTCGAGGTGCTGGCCGTCCTCGATGAGGCGGTCGGGGGCGGCCATGGCGACCATGTGCCTGATCATCATGGAGGCGCCGGCGAGTTCCTGGGCGGTGAGGCCAGGGACGCCGCAGCGGAGCAGGAGGGCGCGTTCGCGGGCGATCAGCTGGTCGATGGCCGAGTCGTCGTAGCGGTCGTGGAGGAGCCGGGCGTCGGCGGGGTGGAGGCCGATCCAGGCGCCGGTGTTCTCGCGGATGCGCCCGGCCAGGCCGTAGTGGTCGGGATGAATGTGGGTGACGAGGACGGCCTGAACGTCGCTCATCTGGTAGCCCGCGAGGGCCAGGCCCGCGGCCAGCGCGTCGTACGCCTCGTCGGTGTTCCAGCCCGCGTCGATGAGGGTGACGCCGCCGGGGTGTTCGAGGGCGTAGACGATGACGTAGCGCAGCGGGTTGATGGGGATCGGTACGGGGATCGACCAGAGGCCGGGCCGTACCTGCTCGACGGCGGGGAGTCGTTTGTCGAGCCAGGCATCCCGTTGCGCGGGGTTCGCGGGGTTCGCCAGTTTGGTCACGCCGTCGATTGTGCCTCCTTGGTAGAACATCCTTCTATTCGGGGTGGGGGAAGACGCACGTACAGCAATGCGAGCAGGAGGGTCACGGCGGCGCAGACCGCCCACGCCCAGCCGACACCGCCCGCGGCGGCGAACGCGCCGAGGGCGACCGCCGATGCCGTGCCGCCGGCCTGGAGCAGCAGCGAGTTCACCGAGAGCACGGTGGCGCGCGTGCCGGACGCCACCCGGCGATGGAGCAGGTCCATCCGGATGACCTCGCTCAGCGAAAGCCCTGCGAAGATCAGGACATATC
Source organism: Acrocarpospora phusangensis (assembly GCF_016862995.1). Classification (GTDB taxonomy): domain Bacteria; phylum Actinomycetota; class Actinomycetes; order Streptosporangiales; family Streptosporangiaceae; genus Acrocarpospora; species Acrocarpospora phusangensis. The sequence continues at coordinate 19,607 of NZ_BOOA01000100.1, read as the reverse complement.
CGGACCCGGCACCGATCATTCCGGCGGCTCCGATCAGGACGACCGACCAGGCGAGGCCACCGACCGCGACCGCCGTCACCACGGTCCCGGCGACGGCGGCCCTCTCGGAGGTGGCGAAACGCCGGGCGAACCAGGGCGCCAGCGATCCGCCCACCGCGTTGGCCGCGAACCCGATGGCGGCCACGGCCGCGTAGGCCGTGCTTCCCGTCTCCACGTCCCCGGTCAGCGCGGCCAGCCGGCCCGGCGTCAGCATCTCGATCGCGTTCAGCATCACGCCGAGCCCGACGGCCACCAGCAGCAGCCGCCCGACTCCCCGATCCCGCACCGCGACCGCGAACCCGGCCCGCACGGCCACCGGCACCCCGCGCAACACCGCACCCGCGGACAGCCGCCGCGCGCGCCGGGGCTCCCGCAGCGCCACCGCCGCGGCCACCAGCAGCAGCACGCCCGCGCCCGCCCCGGCCCAGATCGGCGCCGCCAGCCCCGCCCCCGGCACGATCAGCGGCAGCAGCCCGCCGACCACCACCCCGCCGCAGAGCGCGACGGAACTGGCCACGGACCCGGCCGCCAGTCCCGGCTTGAGATCCGCGTCCGGCCCTTCGGCCTCGTGCAGCGCGTCCACGAACCAGGCTTCCACCGGCCCGCTCGACAGCGCCCTGGCGATGCCCTTGAGCACCATCGCCACGATGAACCAGCCCACCGAGTGGGCCAACGCCAGCACGCTCAGCCCGGCCACCGTGAACACCGCCGAGACCACCACGACCACCCGGCGGCCGATCACGTCGGCCAGCCCTCCGGTGGGCAGCTCCAGCGCGGTCACGGTCAGCCCGTAGATGGCGAAGATCACCCCGACCTCGGCCAAGCTGACCCCGCGTGAGGTCATCAGCAGCACCTGCGGCGCCATCATCAGGCCAGGCGGCAACCAGGCCAGGAAGCACACGACGACCATCCGCCATCGGATCGATCGAGGGGACATAACAGTCAGCCTTCCAAGGGGGTCAGCGAACTCCGGCCGGCGGCGGCAGTGCCCCGGAACTCGGATCAGCGAAAGGCCGGGGTGGCGCGGGCAAGCGCCTCCGGCTCACGTCGGCGAACACGAGCGGGAACCTCCGGAATGGGATGTCGGGGACGGGCAAACGCTTCCCGAGGCGTCAGCGGGGGGAGTCGGGGTGGCGGGGGTAGGCGCCCAGGTAGATGTGGACCTGTTCGGCGCCGGCCGCCGCCTCGTCGAGTTCGGACATCTCGTCGATGAGGGCGGCCACCCGCTCGTACAGCGTCACGACGGAGGCGGGGGTGAGGCGGGCGACCTGGTCGGACATGCCCGCCGCCTCGATCCACGCGTAGCTCCAGGTGTCGTGTTCGCGGTGGAAGGCGTCGATGTCGGAGGTCATGATCTCCAGCTGGCGGTGGCGCATGAACGCGGCGGCCTCGCGCCCTTCGGGGGTGGCGCCGAGTTCGGCGTTGTTCCAGGAGGTGTACCGGTGCCGGGCCCGCCAGCGGCGTTCGCGCCGGTCGCGCGGCGCGGGGTCCTCCTCGGCGAAGCCGAAGCGGGCCAGCTGGCGCAGGTGGTAGCTGGTCGAGCCGGAGCTCTCGCCGAAGCGCTGGGCCAGTTCGGTGGCGGTCGCGGGCCCGTCGACGCGCAGCGCGCCGAGCAGCCGGACCCGGAGGGGATGCGCGACCGCCTTGAGGGTGCGCGGGTCGGTGACGTGATACACCTCGTCCATATCGCAAAGATACCTTTGCAAATGATTCTTTGCAATCGTGAAACTTTCATGGCCCGAAGCGGGAATCGGCCGGTCACGGTGGACCGTGGCAACCGACGCGTTGACTACCCGGAAACGTGTTGGAAACATCGATGAACCCACAGTTATGGGAGCGCTCCCACCTCCCAGCACGGCCGGCCCCCGCAACCGAGGTGCACCTTGAGACCAACCCTGAAACACGCCCTAGCCGCGTTCTCCGCGTTAGCCCTGCTCGTGACCGCGCTCACCCCCACCGCCGCCCACGCGGAGGGACCCGAGCAGATCTCCAACGGCACGTTCGACACCACGACCGCGCCCTGGTGGAACACCGGCAACCTCACCGTGGGCATCGACAACGGGCGGCTCTGCGCCGACGTCCCCGGCGGCACCGTCAACCCCTGGGACGCGATCATCGGCCTGGACAACATCCCCCTGGTGGCCGGTGAGACCTACGCCTACACCTTCTTCGCCACCGCCACCCCCGCCCGGGTGGTCCGCGCCCTCGTCCAGCTGCCGGTGGACCCGTTCACCGCGTACCTGGCGGCCAACCCGGAGCTCAGCGTCTCCGGCAACACCTACGACTACACCTTCACCTCGCCGGTGGACCTGCCCAACGGCCAGGTCGCCTTCCAGATCGGCGGCAGCGCCACCCCGTGGCGGTTCTGCCTGGACAACGTCTCCCTCACCGGCGGCGCCGAGCCCGAGGTGTACGTCCCCGACACCGGCCCCCGCGTCCGCGTCAACATGGTCGCCTACCTGCCCAAGGGTCCCAAGAACGCCACCGTCGTGACCACCGCGGCCAGCTGGCTCCCCTGGCAGCTGAAGAACTCCGGCGGCACGGTGGTCGCGCAGGGCAAGACCACCCCGCGCGGCGTGGACGCCTCCTCCGGCCAGAACGTGCACTCGATCGACTTCGGCGCCTACACCCGCACCGGCACCGGCTTCACGCTGACCGCCGACGGGGAGACCAGCCGCCCGTTCGACATCTCGGCCACCGCGTACGACCAGCTCAAGCTGGACGCGCTCAAGTTCTACTACACCCAGCGCAGCGGCATCGCCATCGACGACGCGCTGCGCCCCGGCTACGGCCGCCCCGCCGGTCACATCGGCGTCGCCCCCAACCGGGGCGACACCAGCGTGCCCTGCCAGCCGGGCGTCTGCGACTACTCCCTGGACGTCTCCGGCGGCTGGTACGACGCCGGCGACCACGGCAAGTACGTCGTCAACGGCGGCATCAGCGCCTGGCAGGTGATGAGCACCTTCGAGCGCACCAAAAACGCCGCCACCGCCGAGCCCATCGGCGGCCTCAACATCCCGGAGAGCGGCAACCCGGTGCCCGACGTGCTCGACGAGGCCCGCTGGGAGCAGGAGTTCCTGCTGAAGATGCAGCGTCCCGACGGCATGGCCCACCACAAGATCCACGACCAGAACTGGACCGGCCTGCCGCTGCTGCCGCACGTGGACCCGCAGCTGCGCGAGCTGCACCCGGTCTCCACCGCGGCCACCCTCAACCTGGCCGCCACCGCCGCCCAGGCCGCCCGCCTGTTCGCCCCGTACGACGCGGCCTTCGCGGCCAGAAACCTGACCGCGGCCAAGAAGGCGTGGACGGCCGCCAAGGCCAACCCGGCCGTGCTGGCCTCCCCCGCCGACGGCAACGGCGGCGGCACCTACAGCGACGACAACGTGACCGACGAGTTCTACTGGGCCGCGGCCGAGCTCTACATCAGCACCGGCGAGAAGGAGTACAAGGACTACATCCTGGCCTCGCCGCTGCACGCGGCCGACGTCTGGCGCGAGCGCGGCTTCGACTGGGCCGCCACCGCCCAGCTGGGCCGCCTGGACCTGGCCACCGTGCCGAACGCGCTGCCCGGCCGCGCCGCCGTGCGCGCCTCGGTCCTGGCCGGCGCCGACAAGTACCTGGCCACCCTGAAGGCCCACCCGTACGGCGTGCCGTACGCGCCCGCCGACAACGTCTACGACTGGGGTTCCAACAACCTGGTGCTGAACAACATGGCGGTCATGGCCGCCGCGTACGACATCAGCGGCCAGAAGAAGTACCTGGACGGCGTGCTGGAGGCCATGGACCACATCCTCGGTCGCAACGCGCTCAACCAGTCGTACGTGACCGGCTACGGCGAGGTGGCCTCCAAGAACCAGCACAGCCGCTGGTACGCCCGCCAGCTCAACCCCGACCTGCCCAACCCGCCGCGCGGCACCCTGTCCGGCGGCCCGAACTCCTCCATCCAGGACCCGGTGGCGCAGTCCAAGCTGCAGGGCTGCAAGCCGCAGTTCTGCTACATCGACGACATCGAGTCCTGGTCCACCAACGAGCTGACCATCAACTGGAACGCGCCGCTCTCCCAGCTCTCGGCGTTCATCGCCGACCAGGGTGACGGCTCGGTGACGTCGCCCGGCAAGTGCGACGTGGACTACAAGATCCTCGGCTCGGTCTCGCAGGGCTTCGCGGCCGAGGTGTCCGTCAAGAACACCGGCTCCAGCACGATCAACGGCTGGTCGCTCGTGTGGTCCTTCCTCGGCGGCCAGAAGGTGCTGGCCTCCGTGGGCGCGGACCACAGCCAGAGCGGCGCGACCGTGACCGCCAAGAACACCCACTCCAACAAGCAGATCAAGCCGGGCAAGACGGTGAAGTTCGGCTTCGTCGCCAAGAGCGCCCCCGGCGCCAACCCGGTCCCCGACCTGATCACTCTCAACGGGTCGGCCTGTAAGTAGCGGACCAGGGGCCCGCGGCCGTTGCGCCGCGGGCCCTACCCTGGTCGGTGTGATCGAGGAAATCTGGGTGGACGACCGCGTCCGCGACCTGCGGCCCGACTTCGCCGTGCTCGTCATCGGCGCGTACGGGCTGCGCAACGGCCCTTCCGACGAACGTTCCCGGGCCTGGCTGGCCGAGGCGGCGGCGGAGGCCGTACCGCTCGATCACGAGAAGATCGAGGCGTGGCGGGCCGCCTACCGCGCCTTCGGCGCCAAGCCCCAGCGCACCCGTCCCTCGGTGGACGCCCTCATCCGGCGCATGCCGCTCCCCGAGATCAACCTGGTCGTGGACGCGTACAACGCCGTGTCCGTACGGCACGCGCTGCCCGTCGGCGGCGAGGACGCCGGGCACTACGCGGGCCCGGCCCGGCTGGTGCGCGCCGCCGGGGACGAGCCGTCGGACGAGGTCCTGGGCGAGCCGGAGATCGGCGAGGTGGTCTGGCGGGACGATCTGGGCGTCACCTGCCGCCGCTGGAACTGGCGGCAGTGCGTGCGGACCCGCATCACCGAACAGACCGTGGACGCGGTCTTCCTGCTGGAGCGCCTGGAACCGATGTCGATCGGGGAACTGACCGGCGCGGGCGACGAACTCGTGAATCTGCTGGGCCAGATCACCCCAGGAGTGCGGACCGAAATCCGCTTGTTGGCCTGAGAGGGTTTGCGACGCCCCAAGGGAGATAGCCCATAGGCTGTGAGGGGGGCGCGCCTCACTATCGTGGGCGAGTAGCCTTGGACAGGTTCTTAACATCAACGCCGATCTGCGGAAGAGGGCGATTTCCGCCGTGTCGTCAGAGTCGTCGCGGTCAAACCCGCTGACAAGCTTCGGGCAAAACGAGTGGCTTGTCGACGAGCTGTACCAGAAGTATCTCCAGGATCCCGAGTCGGTGGACAAGGCCTGGTGGCACTTCTTCGCTGATTACAACGGGACGGGGAAGACAACAGCCCCGCCCCCGGGAGCCCCCAACGGCGCCACCCCTGCCGCCGCTCCCGTAACCCCGACCCCGCAGGCGGCTCCAACCCCCAAGGCGACCCCGAAGGCGGCCCCCAAGCCGGCCGAGACGGCTCCGCCGAAGGCGGCCCCCAAGGTCGCGACTCCCGTGCCCGCGGGCGCGGAGGAGGAGAAGCTGCGCGGCGCCGCCGCCAGGACCGCCCTCAACATGGAGGCGTCCCTCGCGGTGCCGACCGCGACCAGCGTGCGCGCGGTCCCGGCCAAGCTGCTGATCGACAACCGGATCGTCATCAACAACCACCTGTCCCGCGGGCGCGGCGGCAAGATCTCCTTCACGCACCTGATCGGTTACGCGATCGTCCGGGCGCTGAAGAGCATGCCGGAGATGAACCACGCCTACGCCGAGGTGGACGGCAAGCCGACCCTGATCAAGCCCGAGCACGTGGGCATGGGCCTGGCCATCGACGTGCAGAAGAGCGACGGCACCCGGCAGCTGCTGGTCCCGTCCATCAAGCAGGCCGACACCCTCGACTTCCAGCACTTCTGGATGGCGTACGAGGAGATCGTGCGCAAGGCCAGGGCCGGCAAGCTGGGCGTGGACGACTTCCAGGGCACCACGATCTCGCTGACCAACCCGGGCACCATCGGCACCGTGCACTCGGTGCCGCGGCTGATGCCCGGCCAGGGCACGATCATCGGCGTCGGCGCGATGGAGTACCCGGCCGAGTACCAGGGCGCCTCCGGCGACACCCTGTCGCGGCTGGCCATCAGCAAGGTGATGACGCTCACCTCGACCTACGACCACCGGATCATCCAGGGCGCCCAGTCGGGCGACTTCCTGCGCCGGATCCACCAGCTGCTGCTGGGCGCGGACGGCTTCTACGACGACATCTTCGAGTCGCTGCGCATTCCGTACGAGCCGGTCCGGTGGACCCAGGACGTGTCGGCCACGCACGACGACGACGTGGCCAAGTCGGCCCGGGTCATCGAGCTGATCCACGCGTACCGGGTGCGCGGCCACCTGATGGCCGACACCGACCCGCTGGAGTACCGCCAGCGCAAGCACCCCGACCTGGACATCACCAAGCACGGCCTGACCCTGTGGGACCTGGAGCGCGAGTTCCCCACCGGCGGTTTCGGCGGTCGCCCGCTGATGACGCTGCGCGAGGTGCTGGGCGTGCTGCGCGACTCGTACTGCCGCACCGTCGGCATCGAGTACATGCACATCCAGGGCCCCGAGGAGCGGGCCTGGATCCAGGCCCGGGTGGAGAAGCCGCACGCCCGGCTGGACCGGGAAGAGCAGCTGCACGTGCTCAGCCGCCTCAACACCGCCGAGGCCTTCGAGACCTTCCTGCAGACCAAGTACGTGGGGCAGAAGCGCTTCTCGCTGGAGGGCGGCGAGTCGCTGATCCCGCTGCTGGACTCGGTGATCTGCTCGGCGGCGGCCGAGGAGCTGGACGAGGTCGTCATCGGCATGGCCCACCGGGGCCGCCTGAACGTGCTGGCCAACATCGTCGGCAAGTCGTACGCGCAGGTGTTCGGCGAGTTCGAGGGCAACCTGGACCCGCGCTCCGCGCACGGCTCCGGCGACGTGAAGTACCACCTCGGCGCGACCGGCGACTTCGTCTCCCCCGGCGGTAACAAGATCACCGCCTCGGTGGTGGCCAACCCGTCGCACCTGGAGGCCGTGGACCCGGTCCTGGAAGGCGTCGTGCGCGCCAAGCAGGACCTGCTGGAGCGCGGCGAGGAGGGCTTCACCGTGCTGCCCGTGCTGGTGCACGGCGACGCGGCCTTCGCCGGCCAGGGCGTGGTGGCGGAGACGCTGCACCTGTCCCAGCTGCGCGGCTACCGCACCGGCGGCACCGTGCACATCGTGGTCAACAACCAGGTGGGCTTCACCACCTCGCCCGCCTCGTCCCGCTCGTCGGTGTACGCGACGGACGTGGCCCAGATGATCCAGGCCCCGATCTTCCACGTGAACGGCGACGACCCCGAGGCCGTCGTCCGGGTCGGCAAGCTGGCCTTCGAGTACCGCCAGGCGTTCCGCAAGGACGTCGTGATCGACATGATCTGCTACCGGCGGCGCGGCCACAACGAGGCCGACAACCCGAGCTTCACCCAGCCGCTCATGTACGACCTGATCGACGCCAAGCGCTCCACCCGCAAGCTCTACACCGAGGCCCTGATCGGCCGCGGCGACATCTCGGTCGAGGAGGCCGAGCAGGCGCTGCGCGACTACCAGGAGCAGCTGGAGCGGGCCTTCACCGAGACCCGTGAGGCGTCCAAGAAGCCGCTGGAGCCGGGCGCGGTGGTCAAGCCCCCGGCCGACGAGGCCATCCCGTGGTCGCACGACGACGTCAAGTCGGCGATCTCCCAGGAGACGGTCAAGCGGGTCATCGACACCCAGCTGAACCTGCCCGAGGGCTTCACGGTGCACCCGCGCCTGTCGCCGGTGCTGCAGAAGCGCGGCTCGATGATCGAAGAGGACGCGATCGACTGGGCCACCGGCGAGGCGCTCGCCTTCGGCTCGCTGCTGCTGGACGGCCACCCCGTCCGCCTGGTCGGCCAGGACTCGCGCCGGGGCACCTTCGGCCAGCGGCACGCGGTGCTGGTGGACCGGGTGACCGGCGAGGACCACACCCCGCTGAAGACCTTCAACGAGGGCACCACGAAGTTCTACGTCTACGACTCGCTGCTCAGCGAGTTCGCGGCCCTGGGCTTCGAGTACGGCTACAGCGTGGTCCGCCCCGAGGCGCTGGTGCTCTGGGAGGCGCAGTTCGGCGACTTCGTCAACGGCGCGCAGTCGATCATCGACGAGTTCATCTCGTCCGGTGAGCAGAAGTGGGGCCAGCGCTCGTCGGTGGTGCTGCTGCTGCCGCACGGCTACGAGGGCCAGGGCCCGGACCACTCCTCCGCCAGGATCGAGCGGTTCCTGCAGCTGTGCGCGCTGGACAACATGACGGTGGCGCAGCCGACCACGCCGGCGAACTACTTCCACCTGCTGCGCTGGCAGGCGCTGTCGGACCGGCGCAAGCCGCTGATCGTGTTCACGCCCAAGTCGCTGCTGCGCGCCAAGGCGGCGGCCTCGGCCACGACCGACTTCACCTCCGGCGCGTTCCGGCCGGTGCTCGGGGACGAGACGGTGGACCCGTCGAAGGTCACCCGGGTGGTGCTCTGCTCGGGCCGGATCTACTACGACCTGGCCGCCGCCCGCGCCAAGTCGGGCCGCCAGGACGTGGCGATCGTGCGGCTGGAGCGGCTCTTCCCGTTCCCGGAGAACCCGCTCAAGGCCGAGCTGGCGCGGTACGCGCCGGATGTCGAGCTGGTCTGGACGCAGGACGAACCGGTCAACATGGGGCCGTGGCCGTACCTCGCGCTCAAGCTGACCGAGCGGCCGGACGCGCTGGCGGGCCGCCGCCTGCGCCGGGTGTCGCGGACCCCGAACTCGTCGCCGGCCGCGGGCTCGCACGCCGCGCACGACGCCGAGCTCGCCGCGATCGTGGACGAGATTTTCGGGTAGCAGGTCTGTTGGGAAGTCCCCCGCGGCCCGGGCTGCGGGGGACTTCTCCGTATAGCGGATAGTGAGGCGACACCGTGTATTTCACCGACCGGGGCATCGAGGAGCTGGTCGAGCGCCGGGGCGAGGAGGAGGTGGCGATGCTCTGGCTGGCCGAGCGGCTGCGCGAGTTCGTCGACCTCAACCCCGATTTCGAGACGCCGATCGAGCGTCTGGCGACCTGGCTGGCCCGTCTGGACGACGAGGACGAGTGAGCGGGCCCGTCCCGGGATAACGCGATACATCTTGACTTTCGGCTAACGCGACATATCGTGTCTTTAGAGATGTTCGCGTGAAAGGCCATGCGCCATGCCTCGTTGGACCATAGAGAAACCCGAGCAGCTGACGTTCGGCCCGGTCACCGGGCTGTCGGTGCGGATCGTCGCGGGCCACCTGGCCGTGCTGGCCAGCGATGGCCCGCCCACCCTGGAAGTGAGCGACATCGGCGGCGCGCCGCTGGTGGTCGAGCACGACGAACAGGGCCGGCTGACCGTGAGCTACGGCGACCTCACCTGGGACGGCGTGCTCAGCTGGCTCCGGACCCAGGACCGGCGCTGCTCGATCACCCTGACCGTGCCGAAGGACTGCCCGGTGCAGGCCGGGGTGATCTCGGCGGGCGCGGTGCTGGCCGGCTTCGAGGGCCGGACCAAGGTCAAGAGCGTGTCCGGGAACATCGTGCTGGACGGCGTGAGCGGCGAGATCTCCGCCGAGACCGTGGCCGGCACGGTGGAGAGCCGGGCGCTGGCCGGGGATCTGACCTTCACCAGCGTCTCGGGCGAGCTGACCGTGGCCGACGGCGTGCCGCACCGGCTGCGCGCCAAGACGGTGACCGGCCGGATCACCGCCGACCTGGATCTCTCCCCGACCGGCGACGTCACGTTCGCCAGCATCTCGGGCTCGGTGTTCGTCCGCCTTCCCCGTACGGTCCAGACGGACGTGTCCCTCAGATCCACCTCCGGCGTGCTGGAGAGCGAGTTCCCCGGACTCGTGAACGGCAGCGTCCCCGGGCAGCGTTCGCTGTCGGGCCGGCTGGGCGGCGGCATGGCCTCGCTCCGGGCCACCACCGTCTCGGGGGAGATCACCCTGCTAAGTAAGGAAACAGCGGCATGAGTCCAGTTTTCGGGCACGGCCGGCTCCGGCTCTACCTGCTGAAGCTGCTGGAGGAGAGCCCCCGGCACGGCTACGAGGTGATCCGGTTGCTCCAGGACCGGTTCCTCGGCGTCTACTCCCCCTCCCCCGGCACGATCTACCCCCGGCTGGCGCGGCTGGAGGAGGAGGGCCTGGTCACCCACGAGGTGGTGGAGGGCAAGAAGGTCTTCACGCTGACCGACCAGGGCCGGGAGGAACTGTCCGACCGCATGGACGAGCTGGCCGACCTGGAGCGGGAGATCACCGCCTCGGTGCAGGACATCGCCCGCGAGGTCAAGGAGGACGTGCGCCAGACGGTCCGTTCGCTCCGCCAGGAGCTCACGCAGATGGCCAGGAACATCGCTCCCGAGGCCGGAAGCGGCGCGAGGGATTCCCGCGACTCCCGGGACATGCGGGACGCCTGGCGCGACCAGCGGGACGAGTGGCGGCGGCAGCGGGACCAGCAGCGGGACGAGTGGAACCGCCAGAAGCGGCAGTGGAAGGGCGAGACGGACCGCTGGAAGAACGAGTGGCGGCGGATCTGGACCGAGACCTGGTCGCTGACGGGCTTCCCGTTCGGCCCGGACCGGCCCGGCGGGGTCTCGCAGGAGCGGGCGAGCAGCAACGACGCCGCCCTGGGCGCCTCGCTGGCCGACTTCGTCTCCGACATCCGCTCGGGCGCCGCCGAGACCCGCCTGTCCGACGCCGACCTGGCCGCCTGCCGGGCCATCCTGGACGAGGCCGCGGCCCGGATCAAGGCGCGCTTCGACTCCTGACCCTGGCCTGGTAGGCGAGCGGCAGGTAGCGCAGCCGTTCCGGCAGCCGGGGGGCGACCGTGGCGACCACCCGGCCGAGCCGGCGCAGCCGCCGCTCGTCGGCCGCCGTCCACGCCAGGCCGAGCTTGTCCCGTACGGCCGGGGGCAGCGTGCCCACGATCAGGAAGAGGTTGACCCGGTTGGCCCCCAGCGCGTGCCGCCCCCACAGCCGCCTGAGCGCCCCCGGCAGGTACGGCGGGGCCACCGTGCGCCGGGCCGCGTCCAGCACGTCGTGGGCGGTCGGATGGTCCTCCAGGGTGTTGGCCACCATGTCGTCGAAGTACGCCCAGTAGTCGGCCACGGTCGCCGGGAACATGCGCTCCGGCACCTGGAGGATGCGCCCGAGCTGCTTGATCTCCTCGTAGGTCCGCCGCTCCTGTTCGGGCGTGAGCTCCTCGCCGAAGTACCTGGCCACGGTGACCGACCGCTCGAAGGCGGTCAGGTGCACCCACGCGTACGGCTCCGCCGACAGAGCGTGATATTTCCGGCCCTGGTCGTCGGTGCCGCTGATGTCCTTGTGGAGGGCGCGGAGGCGGTGGCCCTCCTCGACGGCGTCGGGGCCGCCGTACACCCAGGTGAGCAGGGAGGTGAGCGAGCGGTCCAGGCGGCCCCAGGGATCGGTGCGGTAGACCGACTGCTGGCCGATCGCCGCCCCGATCTGGGGGTGCATCACCTGCATGACCAGGGCGCCGCCGAGCACCAGCATCAGGCGGCGGTCGCCCATGCCGTCCCAGAGCAGCGAGCCGGGTCGGAACGGTTCGACGCGCGCGCTCTCCATACTCCTGTTTTATGCCTGTTTATACGGTGAAGACCACTTTGCCGAAGACATTCTCGGCGGCCATCGCGGCGAAGCCCTCCTCGGCCCGGTCCAGCGGCAGCACCCGGTCGATCACCGGGCGGATGCCGGTCTGGTCCAGGAAGACGGCCAGCCGGGCCAGCTGCTCCCGGGTCCCCATGGTGGAACCGATGATCGACTTCTGCTGGAAGAACACCTGCGCCAGCTTGGTCGGCGCGACCAGCCCGCTGGTGGCTCCGCAGATCACCACCCGCCCGCCCGGCCGCAGCGAGCTGAGCGAGTGGTCCCAGGTGGCCAGGCCGACGGTCTCCAGCACCGCGTCCACCCGTTCCGGCAGCCGCGCCCCGGTCTCGAAGACCTGGTCCGCGCCCAGCTCCAGAGCCCGCTCGCGCTTGTCCGCCGATCGGCTGGTGGCCCACACCCGCAGGCCCCCCGCCCGCCCCAGCGCGATCAGCGCCGTGGCCACGCCGCCGCCCGCGCCCTGCACCAGCACGGTCTGGCCCGGCCGTACGTCGGCCTTCTCGAAGAGCATGCGGTAGGCGGTCAGCCAGGCCGTCGGCAGGCAGGCGGCGTCCTCGAAGGACAGCCCGGCCGGTTTGGGCACCAGGTTGCCGCGCGGCACCGCGACCTTCTCCGCGAACGTGCCGTCGTACACCTCCGACAGCAGCGAACGTTTCGGGTCGAGCGTCTCGTCGCCCAGCACCGGCGTGCCGATGACCGCGTGCACGATGACCTCGCGGCCGTCCTCGTCCACCCCGGCGGCGTCGCAGCCCAGCACGATGGGCAGCCGGTCCTGGCTGATGCCGACGCCCTTCAGCGTCCACAGGTCGTGGTGGTTGAGCGCGGCGGCCTTGACCGAGACCGTCGTCCAGCCGTCGGGGACCGCCGGGTCCGGGCGCTCGCCGAGCGTCAGGCCCTTGAGCGGGTTGTCAGGATCGGTCTGCGAAGCGGTGACAGCGAACATGCCAGAACATTATCGACGAGAAACCCGTCCCATAGACAGCCGCATCACCGCCGTTCAGGTAACTCGCTGCTGCGGCTGCCCAGATCACGACTTTCTCATCGAGACTCGGGCCGGATCCGGATGACATCGACGGCCCGCTGCACGTAGTCCCGCCTGCCCGAGGCGGCCACCTGGTAGTCGCCCTTGCACGCCACCGCGAACGCCCCCGACCTGCGGGTGACGGCGGGTGAGACGCGGGAGCCCGGATCGCAGCCGGGCATGGGGGAGATCACCAGCAGCGGCCCGATCCCGCCGCCGATCCACAGCTGCGGGCCGACCGGCTGCCCGGCCATCACCCGCCCCGGCTCCAGCAGCTTGACCGGCGGATCCGTACGGAAGGTGAGGAAACCCTCCGGCGTCACCTCGCCGTGCACGCTCTCCGCCAGGACGAGGCGCTCCTCGAAGGTGAGCGGCATCGGCTGGTCCCGTACGGCGATGCGCCAGTCGTCGAAGCCGTACAGCAGGATCTGCCCGCCACCGCCGACCTGGCGGGGCCAGAGCGTCACCTCCGGCGTCAGCCGCCGGATCATCGGCCCGCCCGCGACCACCTCGGCATCGCCCTGGTAGGGCGCGATCAGCTCCCGGAAGGCCGTGCCCATCAGCACCGACGCGTACGGCCGCACGCCCAGCTCGGCCAGGCCCAGGTCGGCCGGATAGCTGATCCTGGCCCGGCTGCCGTCCGGGAAGACGACCCTGATGGTCCTGACCTCCTCGCCGGTCTCCTCGGGGTGGACCATGTTGGCCGCCGGCCGGAACGTGGACAGTTCGGGGAGCGGGGTGGGCGAGGGCGGCTCGGGCGTGCGGGTGTCCCGGCTGAACAGCACTCCCGCCACCGGGATCGCCACCGCCAGCGCGACCACCGCACCCGCGATCCAGCGCCGCCGTGAGGGCCGCTGCTCGATCACGTCGAACCCTGCCACAGCGAAATCATGAACCCCGCGCGCCCGGCTGGCAACCGCGTACTTATGTGACGCTTGTTGCGGGCGGGATGGAAATCAATGGAGACCGGCCTGGAATAACTTGTCAACCGATTCTCCACATGCCCTTCGACCTGCGAGAACAATTCATAACCGGCGGTTATGAATAACGGAAGGGCCACCAGGCAGAGCCTTCTCGTTATAACTGCGCCCAACGCGGCGGGCGGTCATTAACGTTCTATGCGTTTCCTCTGAATTGGGACGTGCCCTCAATTCGTCCCAGCTGATTAACGAGAAAGGCGTGAGGTGGATCGCCGCGACGGTCGGCAGCCCTGGTGGGCAACCGCGCGGCCCGTCCGAGCACGCGGGACTCGTTAAGAAAGGAGTCACATTGATCTCCCGAGCACGGCGCATCGCACTCCCCGTCGCCGGCGCGCTGGTCGCGTTCGGCGTCGTCGGCGCCAGCACCTCCGCCGCGGCCACCGGCCCGCAGGACGTCACCGCCTCGGCGGCGACCACCACCGCGGACGCGGCCACCTCGTTCTGGACGCCCGAGCGGCTTCGGGCGGCCAAGGACCGCACCGAAGAGCTGGGCAACTCCATCAAGGGTTCGGGCAGGCCCAGCGCCGCCGAGCCGGACGGCAAGGCCGGCCTGGTCCCGCCGATCGGCGGCGAGGCGAAGGTGACCACCAAGAGCAAGCAGGTCAACCTGCCCAACACGGTCGGCCGGGTGTTCTTCACCCTGCCGGGCAAGAACCCCTTCGACCCCAAGAGCTGGAAGTACTGCTCGGGTACTTCGCTGCAGGGCAAGTACCGCAACGTCGTCGCCACCGCGGGACACTGCGTGTACGACCCCGCCAGCAACCGGTTCTACGACAACTGGATCTTCATCCCGTCGTACTGGGATGGGAACCAGCCGTGGGAGGGCAAGACCCCGTACGGGATCTACCCCGCCAAGTGGTACCAGGCGCACGACGACTTCGTCGTGAAGGAGGACTACGACTACGACTACGCGTTCGTCAACGTCGCCTCCGGGTTCAAGGTCTCCTGGGAGAAGGGCAAGATCACCAAGACGCCGGTCGGCAGGCTCGGTGACAACGTGGGCGGCCAGGGCTTCACCTGGAACCGCAGCACGAAGGTCACCGTGTTCTCCTTCGGCTACCCCGCGGGCCCGCACCCCGACGGCGACCGTCCGTTCAGCGGTCGCACGATGAAGTTCTGCTACGGCAAGACCGCGGCCATGCCGGCCGCGGCCAAGTACAACGTGCAGGAGCACATCGGTCTCAAGTGCGGGATGACCGCGGGCGCCAGCGGCGGCCCGCTGCTCCTGAACTACAAGAGCAAGAGCCGCACCGGCTACCTCAACGGTGTCAACAGCATCGCCTGGGACACCGACGGAAACGACCGCTACGACCGTCTGTCCTCGCCGTACTTCAACAGCGAGACCTACGACGTCTACAAGGTCGCGGCCAACCGGTGGACCCAGTGATCCATCGATAGAGATCCACGGAAGGGGTCCGGCCTGTGCCGGGCCCCTTTCCCGTGTCCCCCGGAGTTTCCCGAGCGTCAGAAGTCGAAGATCGGGCCCGTCATGGCGCGCAGCTCGCACGCGTTGCCGTAGGTGCGCTCGAAGCTGAGGGTCCAGTTGTCCCAGCTGCCGACGGCGCTGACCGTGACCGGGTCGAAGTTCATCGGGCAGACGCTGTCCCGGTCGGGGTCCAGGAGGGAGATGTCGCCCTTGACGGTGGCCAGCTTGGCGCACGCCTCGGCGGCGTGGGGATGCGAGCCCTGCGGCGGCGAGCAGGCCAGCAGCACGGTGGCACGGCGGCGCGGCGACTCCGAGTCGTCCTTGATGCTGAGCACGAAGGCCCGCGTCCGCCGCGAGTTCCCCGACGAGTAGGACTTCGAGGACGATGACGAGGTAGAGGACGAAGTCGAGGTAGAGGTCGAGTTGGACGATCTGTTTTCCTGGACGGGCGGCGGCGGCGTGGCCGCCGTGCAGGTGACGATGACGGTGACGGCGAGAAGGGCGGAAAGAGGGCCCCCGAGCGGCAGACGCATGATCGCAACGATCTCCCCCGGCCACAGGTCGATCAAGCGCCCACTCCGCACCATGGAGAAATCTGACGCAGTACGGTCCCGTTCGGTTCCCCTTGTTTCATAACGAGACAGCCAAGAAGGTGTGCCGAAAGCCAGTGGATCTGGAAAAATCACCCCTTACGATCGATACCACCAGCGGAAAGGCCCCCGATGTCCAGGCGAACCCCCCTCAGCGCCCTAGGCGTGAGCGTGGCCGCCGTGCTCGCGACATCGCTGGTGAGTTCGGCGCCGGCCCTGGCCCAGACCCGCCAAGCGACGGTCCTGCCGAGCGACGTGATCACCTACGCGCTCGGCGCGAACGCGACGGACCTGCAGCGCATCGCCGCCTACTGGACCCCGGAACGCCTCCGCCAGGCCAGCACGTACGTGCCGAGCACCAAGCCGTCGGCGGGCACCCGATCCGCCCCCTCGGTCGCGGAGGTCGTGCCCGGCGGCAAGAGGGCCAGGACGGCCAAGGCCCCCGGCAAGAAGGCGGCCCAGAACCCGCCCATGGTCGGCAAGGTCTTCTTCAAGCTGGGCGCCAAGGAGTACTGGTGCTCCGGCTCGGTGGTGCACTCCAAGAACCGCAACCTGGTGGCCACCGCCGGCCACTGCGGCTACTCGCTGCCGCAGAACCGCCCGGTGGAGAACTGGATCTTCATCCCGTCGTACGAGAACGGCGACACCAACGCCGGGATCTACGTCGGGCACACGCTCTACCTGCACCTGGACTACCCGGGCAAGGGTGACTTCGACCGCGACTACGCGTTCGTGACCGTGAACCGCGGCTTCACCTGGAAGAACACCTCGGGTGGCTACCAGCGCGCCGACGCCGGGCGCCTGGAGGACAAGGTTGGCGCGTTCCGATTCGCCGCGACCAAAGGCACGTCGCTGGCGGTGAACGCGTTCGGCTACCCGGCGGGGGCGCATCCGGACGGGAGCCGGCCGTACAGCGGGCAGACCGTCCGCACGTGCAGCGGGGTCACCGACCGGAAGTACGTGACCGCCCCGACGTACCTGCTGAGCCACGGGGTGCTGCTGCGGTCGTGCATGTTCACCGCGGGCGCCAGCGGCGGGCCCTGGGTGCTGAACTACAACCGGGCCAGGCAGACCGGCTTCCTGAACGGCGTGACCAGTCTCACCTGGAACGTCAACGGCGACGGGCGGCTGGACGCGATCTCGACGCCCTTCTTCAACGCCGTCACCCAGCGCGTGTACAACGAGGCGGCGAAGCAGGCGACCGGCTGACCGGTGCCCGTGCGCTAACCGGTTAAGTGGTCTGCAAGCCACTAGAAAGCACAGCTGCATACCTTCACACCAGCACACCCTCTGGCTTGAAGGAGTCCCATGCACACCCGTGCGAAGAACCTCGTCCTCCTCACCGCCTCCGCAGGCTTACTCAGCGCCGCCCTGGTCTCCCCCGCCGCGGCCGCCGACGACGTGGCCGCCGATCCCCTGGCCGGCAGCGGCATCGCCGCCTGGAACGTCGTCGCCTTCTGGTACGCCGAGTCCAAGGCCAACCTGATCGCGGCCACGCCGTACGACGTGGAGACGAAGGTCGTCGCCAAGCACCTGTCCAAGGGCGGGCCCGCCGCCGACGGCAAGGCCGGCAAGGTCGAGCCCATCGGCGGCGCCGGTTCCACCAAGTCCAAGAACGTCAACCTGCCCAAGACCACCGGCAAGGTCTTCTTCCTCGACGCCGACAAGAACCCGCACTGGTGCACCGCCACCTCGCTCCAGTCCAAGTACCGGAACCTGGTGGCCACCGCCGGCCACTGCGTCTACGACACCGAGTCCAACGCCGCCACGATGAAGTACTGGGTCTTCGTGCCCGGCTACTACCAGGGCAAGACCCCGTGGGGCATCTACGTCGGCAAGCAGGCCTTCACCCACTACGACTTCGACGTGTACGAGGACTTCGACCGCGACTACGCCTTCGTCACGGTCTACAACGGCCTGAAGGCCCCGCACAGCGGCGGCCCGGTCGACGGCGACTGGAAGCAGGTCTCCAAGGCCGAGTACGACAAGTACCGCAGCTACGGCAGCAACGCGTGGGTGGTCAGCCACTACACGAAGAAGGTCGGCAGCAAGTACTACATCTGGAAGTTCGTGGACGCCGGCCGCCTCGGCGACAACGTGGGCGGGCAGGGCATCGCCTGGAACCAGAAGCGCAACGTCACCGACTACGTGTTCGGCTACCCGAGCGGGTCGCACCCGGACGGCAACTACGCCTACACCGGCCAGACCCAGAAGTGGTGCTACGGCAAGACCTTCGGCGCCTCGGCGGCGGCCATCAAGGCGGAGGAGCTGCTCGGCATCAAGTGCAGCTTCACCGGCGAGGGCTCCTCGGGCTCGGCGTGGCTCTACAAGTACAGCAACAGCACCCGCCGGGGCTTCCTGAACGGCGTCACGGCCGCGGTCTCCGACACCGACGGAAACGACCGGATCGACACCAGCCTCTCGCCGTACTTCGACGGCGAGACCTACGACATCTACAAGCACGCGGCGAACCTCTGGTCGGGGTCCATCGCGTAACTCCCCTCACGTAACTCTCGGTATAACCCCTAGGACCGAAGGGCCCGGCTGCGGCGCACACCAAGCCGGGCCCTTCGTTTTGTCCGTTTTCTGTCCCCAAAATTTCTTCCGAACCCGGTAAACCAAAGTGCCCCCCTGCGCGACCAGGGGTGATGGCCGATTTACCGGACGATGTGATCTGCATCACACTCCTCTGTGGCCCGTTCCACACCGGCCCCAGGAGTACCGAAAGCCCGAAGGGTCACATAGGCCCATTTAGCTGCTCAAACATCGCCGGTCCCTTTCGAACTCCGACATTTTCCGTCAGTCAGCTCAATAACGGAAATGTCTCGACTACCAGGCGTGATGGGTTGGATTCTTTGATCGTCTTATCCAACCAAGATCTGCGCGATATGGTCCGGGCTATCCCTTTCCTGACGCATGGGACGCAAGAGGCGTTCCACGACAGACCAAGGAGTTCCCCATGAAGCGCACTCTGGCCTTTGGTGGCGTTGTCGCCACCGCTGGTCTCCTGGCCGCGGGCCTCGCCGCCCCTGCCCAGGCCGCCGGTGACGTGGTCGGCACCCCGCTGGCCAACACCGGTCTCGCCGCGTACGAGATCACCAACTTCTGGCTGGGCGAAGCTGCCGCCAACCTGATCGCCGCCACGCCGTACGACGTGGAGACGAAGGTTGTCGCCAAGCACATTTCGACCGGCGGTCCCGCTGCGGACAGCAAGCCTGGTGTGGTCCCGGCGATCGGCGACGAGAAGAAGGCCGCCGCTAAGTCGAAGAACATCAACCTGCCCAAGACCTCGGGCAAGGTGTTCTTCAGCGACGGGTACGAGTGGGTCAAGGTCGAGAAGCCCGGCCGTGACTACTGGTACAAGAAGGCCAAGAACCCGCACTGGTGCACCGCGACGTCGATCCAGGCCGCGTACAAGAACCTTGTCGCGACCGCCGGCTCCTGTGTCTACGACACGGTGGGCAACAAGTCGACCATGGAGAACTGGGTGTTCGTGCCCGGTTACTACCAGGGCAAGACCCCGTGGGGCATCTACGTGGGCAAGCAGGCCTTCACCCACTACGACTTCGACGTCTACGAGGACGGCGACCGCGACTACGCGTTCGTCACCGTCTACAACGGCGTCAAGGGCCTGCACGACGGCAGCGCCGTGCTGGGCGGGTACAAGGAAGTGTCGAAGGCTGTCTACGACAACTTCCCCCGCGAGTGGCGTGAGAAGAAGTACCTGTGCTGGACCTGGAACGGCAAGTACTACGTCTGGGCGTTCGTTGACGCCGGCCGTCTCGGCGACAACGTCGGTGGCCAGGGCCTCGCG
>NZ_BOOA01000099.1 GCF_016862995.1 Acrocarpospora phusangensis | reverse complement strand
GACGAGCCC
Source organism: Acrocarpospora phusangensis (assembly GCF_016862995.1). Taxonomy (GTDB): domain Bacteria; phylum Actinomycetota; class Actinomycetes; order Streptosporangiales; family Streptosporangiaceae; genus Acrocarpospora; species Acrocarpospora phusangensis. The sequence continues at coordinate 25,228 of NZ_BOOA01000099.1, read as the reverse complement.
GGCCATCGAGACATCGCGGCGTTTCGTCGTGTAGTGGGTCTGACCCACGCCGATGACCGCGCAACGGTTGCCCATCAGACCTCACTCGAGAGAACGGCCACCAGGTTGTGCTGGAGGCAGGGGCCGCTGGTGGCGTGGGCGACCGCGCGGCGGGCGGTGCCGTCCATGACGCGCTGGGCGGCCTCGCCGACGCGGATCAGGCCGGTCGCCATGACGGGGTTGGCGGCCAGCGGGCCGCCGGAGGGGTTGATCACGGTCTCGGCGGGCAGGCCGAGGGCCTCGCGCAGGATGGGCTCCTCGTGGCTGAACTGGGTGTGCAGTTCGGCCACGTCGACCGGGCCCTTGCCGACTCCGGCGGCTGCCGCGGCGTCGGCGGCGGAGGCCGATCGGGCGAGGTCCCGCATGCCCAGGTAGTGGGGTTCGATGCGGTGGGCGATGCCGGTGATGTAGGCGAGGCGCGGATAGTTGGCGAGCAGGTCGCCGGCGACGAGGACGACGGCCGCGGCCCCGTCGGTGATGGGAGCGGCGTGGCCGTCGTCGCCGGGGGTGGGGTCGGGCAGGTCGAGCGCGTACGGGTTGTCGCGGCCGTCGGCCCGGCTGCGCCGCACGATCGTGTCCAGTTCGGCGCGGTCGGCTCCCCTGGCGCTGGCCTGGAGCCCGGCGAAGGAGATCTGGTCCAGGCCGAGCGGGGCCAGGTAGTACGGGTCGAGCTGCAAGGTCATGATTTCGCGCAGGTCGCTCATGGAGGTCTTGCCGAAGCCGTACACGAGGGCGGAGTCGACGTCGCCGTGCTGGAGGCGGACCCAGGCTTCGTAGAGGGCGAACGCGCCGTCCATCTCGACGTGGCTCTCCGAGATCGGCGGCCAGGCGCCGAGCGCGTCCAGCGCCGACACGAACGAGAAGGGCGCGCCGGCCAGGTAGTCGCAGCTGCCGGAGCAGGTGAAGCCGAAGTGGCGCAGCCCCGACTTGGCGCGGACCTCCTCGATCACCGGGTGCAGCAGTTCGGGCTCGGTCAGCCCGGTGTCGTGGTCGGTGTGCACGGTCTGGGCGAACGCGACGATCGCCACCTCACGCATCAGTTCTCCAGCTCGGCGTCGGGCTCGCCGGTGGGAGCGAACCATTTGATGTTGCTCATGGCCAGGGTGCGTTCCGATTCGGGCACCCAGACGGCGCGTACGCGCATGCCCTGCCGCACTTCGTGCGCGGGCACGTCGCCGACCAGCGCGATCATCGGGGTGTCGGCGCCGTCCAGCAGGATGTACGCGGAGACGAACGGCACCTGCGGCGCCCGGGGGTCGGGCAGGTTGTTGATGGCGAACGTGGTGATCGTGCCGGTGTCGGCGACCTGGCGTTCCTCCTCGATGAGGGAGCCGCAGCCGGGGCAGGCCAGGCGGTAGGGCACGTACACCTTGTCGCAGGTCGCGCAGTGGCCGGCCAGGAAGACGCCGTCGCGCACGCCTTCGAGGAAGCGGGTGAGCGCGCGGCCGGGTTTGAGGGTGTACTCGGCGCGGACCGGGGACACGATCTTGGTGACGTCGGGGACGAAGCATTCGATGTCGGTGATCTGGCCGACGCGTTCGGCGCGCCAGCGGGGGCGCACCCGCAGCCCGGCGCGCATGGCCTTGGGGTTCTCCGCGTCCACGACGTGCACGAGCGCGGTGTCCGCGCCGTCCAGTTTGATCGTCGCCCAGGCGAACGGGCGGTCGAGGGGGTGGTTGCGGCGCGGCGAGTCCACCCAGACCCATTCGGCGACCGTGCCGGCCGGGCCGACCTGGACGAACTCCTCGGTGACGGCGTCGCCGGTGTGCGGGTCGTACTCCAGGGGTGGCACGAGGGTGCGCTGGTCGGCGGTGCGCACGCCGACGATCCGGCCGTCGCGTAACTCGGTCAGGAAGCGGCCGATGACGGGGCCGGTGGTCCTGGTGTAGCCGCCCGGGAACTCCAGCACGTGCGTGGCGGTCAGCTCGGAGTTCCCGGTCACGTCAGATGGCACGGTCACGGCCTTCCCAGTAGGGTGCGCGGAGCTTGCGTTTGAGCAACTTGCCGTTCGGCTCGCGGGGCATCTCGTCGATGAAATCGATCGTCTTGGGCCATTTCATCTTGGACAGGCGGCCCTGCAAAGAGCCCAGAATCTCGGCGGCCAGTTCGGGGCCCGGCGTCTCCCCGGGCGCGGCCTCGATGACGGCCTTGATCTGCTCGCCCCACTCCTCGTCGGGGATGCCGAAGACGGCCACGTCGGCGACCTTGGGGTGCACGAGCAGCTCGTTCTCGATCTCGGCCGGGTAGATGTTGGTCCCGCCGGAGATGATCATGTCGGCTTTGCGGTCGCAGAGGAACAGGAAGCCGTCCTGGTCGAGGTAGCCGATGTCGCCGACGGTGAAATAGTCACGCAGGCGGTTCGCCTCGGTCTTGGCGGGATCGCCCTTGTACTCGAAGCGCACGCCCAGCATCTTCATGTAGATCGTGCCGGGGACGCCGGTCGGGACCTCTTCGAGGTAGTCGTCCACGATGAGGAGTTCGCTGATCGGCCAGGCGTTGCCGACCGTGCCGGGGTGCTTCTTCCAGTCCTGCGGCGTGGCCAGGGTGCCCCCGCCCTCGGTTGCCGCGTAGTACTCGTACACGACGTCGCCCCACCATTCGAGCATCTGCTGTTTGACCGGGACGGGGCAGGGCGCGGCGGCGTGGATCATCCAGCGGAGCGAGGACAGGTCGTAGCGGTTCCTGGCCTCCTCGGGGAGGGAGAGCAGCCGTTTGAAGTGGGTGGGCACCATGTGCGAGCTGGTGACGCGGTAGCGCTCGCACAGGCGGAGCGTCTCCTCGGCGTCCCACTTGTCCATGTAGATGAGGGTGTGGCCCATGTGCAGGGCGGTGCCGCCGAACTGGGTCACGGCCGTGTGGTAGCTGGGCGAGGTGATGAGGTGGGCGTTCGGCTGTCCCGGGGTGATCCCGAACAGGGTGAGCAGGAACGTCATGAGTTCGGCGCCGTCGTCCGGGTCCAGGCCGCTGAGCGGGCGGCGTACGCCCTTCGGCCGGCCGGTCGTGCCGGAGGTGTAGTGCATGGTGGCGCCGGCCGTACGGTCCTCGGGTGTGGTGTCCGGTCTGCCGTCGGTCAGGTCGGTGACCGGGCGGAAGCCGTCCACGGTGCCGAACGCGAAGCGCCGGTCCGCCGCCAGGTCGCCCGCGCCGGGCGTGCCCTCCTCGGCGTACCGTTCGTGCACGAAGTACGCCTTCGCCTCGCTGTCGGCCACGATGTACGCGATCTCGGGCCCGGTGAGGTGCCAGTTGATCGGCGTGTAGTACCAACCCGCCTGAAGGGCGGCCAGGTAGAGGGTGAGGCCGTCCACCCCGTTCGGCACCAGCCCGCAGATCCCGTCCCCGGGCTGTAACCCCAGTTCCCTGAGCCCGTGCACGAGCCGGTTGGCCCGGGCCAGGAGTTCTCCCGCCGAATGTTCCGTGCCGTCCGGATCGACGGCCGCGACCCAGCCGGGATCGGTGCGTGCGAGCCTCCAGAAGCCGAGCGACCCCATCCGGAACTCCCTTGTCCGCGCGGGCAACACAAACGAGAATCTGTTCTACGTTGCGGGCAGGTTAACCCGCCCGGCCAGACCCGATCAAGCGCTTGTTGAGGAAACGGAAGAGCTCCCGCCACACGCCTGAAACGCCCGCAAACCCTTCCCCACCAGCAGGTACGGCCAGCACCCCAACCCTGGGACACTCCGCGCCGCACCCGCTGCCGTCACCGGCCTCAGCCGTCCCAGCCCAGCAGATACGTGTTCTCGCTTCGGCGAATGTCCAGGAGGTTTCGTGGAACTCTTGCCCATCAGCACCCCCCACTGCCGGGTCGAAAGGGACGGCCACCTCGTCGTCGTCACCATGGACCGCCCCGAGGCCAGGAACGCCCTCTCCACCGACATGCTCGTCGGCATGGCCGACGCCTGGGCGTACATCTCGGCCGAACCCGGCGTGCGCGTCGGCATCCTCACCGGGGCGGAGGGCACCTTCTGCGCGGGCGCCGACCTCAAGGCCATGGGCTCGCCCTCCGCCGACGAGCGCGTACGCCGGCGGGCCGCCGAGATCGCCGACTTCCACTGGAAGGGCCTGCTCCGCCTGGACATGCCCACCAAGCCGATCATCAGCGCCGTGGAGGGCTACGCCGTGGCCGGCGGCACCGAACTCCTCGTCGGCACCGACCTCCGCGTGGTGGCCGAATCCGCCACCCTCGGCCTCTTCGAGGCCAAACGCGCCCTCTTCCCCATGGGCGGCAGCGCCGTCCGCCTCCCCCGCCAGATCCCGTACGCCTTCGCCATGGACCTGCTCCTGACCGGCCGCGCGGTGACCGCGGCCGAGGCGTACCGGATGGGCCTGGTCAACCAGGTGGTCCCGGACGGGCAGGCCCTCGCCAAGGCCCGTGAGCTGGCCGAGGACGTGGCCTCCTCCGGGCCGCTGGCCGTGCAGGCGATCCTGCGGACCTACCGCGACACGCTCGGCATGGCGGAGGAGGAGGCCCTCAAGGTCTCCGACGCCCTCGGCTGGCCGGTGATCGGCTCGGAGGACGCCAAGGAGGGCTCCCGCGCCTTCCGCGAGAAGCGCCCCGCCAACTACGAAGGCCGCTGAGTCAACGCCGGTTGATCAACGGCGGCGACTTCAGCCGGTGGTGGAACAGTTCCAGGGCCTGGAGACGAATCCAGGCCCTGGGAGGGCGAGTCAGTCCGCGGTGATGCGGTCGAGGCGCTCCATGGCCGAGACATACCCCTCGATCATCTCGAAGACGACCTGCCTGGCGGATTTGACCTGGTTCATCGTGCCGATGATCTGGCCGGCGGGGAACGTGGCCAGTTCGGCGGCGTCGGAGCGGCCGATCCGGCGCAGCGCGTCGGAGACCAGCATGAACTGCAGCGGCATCGGGAGCGTGCCCGGCGAGTCGGCGGCCTCCCACGCGTCGGTCCACTCGTTCTTGAGCAGGCGGGCGGGCTTGCCGGTCCAGGAGCGGGAGCGCACGGTGTCGCGGGAGGTGGCGGCGAGGATGCGCTGCCTGGCCATCTCGGGGGTGTCGGCCTCCTCGACGGTGAGCCAGATGGAGCCGGTCCAGACGCCCTCCGCGCCGAGGGCCATGCCCGCCGCCATCTGCCGGCCGTCGCCGATGCCGCCCGCGGCCAGGACCGGGACGTCCACCGCGTCGACGACCTGCGGGATGAGGACCATGGTGGAGATCTCGCCGGTGTGGCCGCCCGCCTCGGTGCCCTGCGCGACGACCACGTCGACGCCGACCTCGACCTGCTTGACCGCGTGCCGCGGCGTGGACGCGAGGGCCGCCACCTTGACGCCCTTGGCGTGGGCCTGCTCGACCACGTCGGCCGGGGGCGGCCCGAGCGCGTTGGCGAGCAGCGCGATCGGGTGCCGCAGCGCCACCTCGACCTGCGGGCGCGCGGTCGCGTCGGTCCACCCGAGCAGGGCGCGCCCGGCGTCGTCGCCGTTGAGCGGGGGTACGCCGTGCCGCTCCAGCAGCCCGTCCACGAAGGACCGGTGCCCGGCGGGGATCATCCCCTGCAGCCGGCCCAGCAGGTCCTCGGGCGAGTCCACACCCAGGTCCGCCCCTTCGTACGACGCGGGCATGACCACGTCCACCCCGTACGGCATGCCTCCCACGTTGTCGTCGATCCACTTCAGTTCGGTCTCGAGCTCCTCCGGCGTGAAGTAGAGCGCGCCGAGGACTCCCATGCCACCGGCCCTGCTGACCGCCGCGACGACATCCCGGCAGTGACTGAAAGCGAAGATCGGGAACTCGATCCCGAACATGTCCGTGACCCGCGTTCGCATGCCCCAACCGTACGAGCCGGGCATCGCAAACTGCAACACGTTCTACTCTAGAACCTTTGCTCTAGAGCGCCGCTACTTGCCGGGTTCCGGGTCCCTGGGCAGGCCCAGCATGCGCTCGGCGATGATGTTGAGCTGGACCTCCGTGGTGCCGCCGTAGATGGTCATCGCGCGGGTGGCCAGGACGGCCCGGTTCCAGTAGCCGGCGTCGCCGAGCTTCCAGTCGGCGGCGGTCACGGCGGCGGAGCCGAGCAGGTCCACGGCGCACTCCGCGACGTGCTGCGCGTGCGAGGTGGAGAGCAGCTTGCGGACCGAGGCGTCCGCGCCCGGCTCGGTGCCGGCCAGCTGCTTCAGCGTGACCCGCAGCGACAGCGCGTTGATGGAGTGGCCCTCCGCGACCACGTGCGCCAGGGTCTGGCGCTCCGCCGTGTCCAGCTCGCGGCCGAGGCGGCCGGTGAGGCCGAGCAGGTCGGGGACGGAGGAGCCGGTGCCGCCCGCGCCGGAGGACAGCGAGACGCGTTCGTTGGAGAGGGTGTTCCTGGCCACCTTCCAGCCCTGGTTGACCTCGCCGACCACCAGGTCGTCGGCGATGAAGACGTCGTCCAGGAACACCTCGTTGAACAGGTTCTCGCCGGTCATCTCGGTCAGCGGCCGGATGGTCACGCCCGGCGCCTTCATGTCCACGAGGAAGTAGGTGATGCCGTCGTGCTTGGGCCCGTCGCTGGAGGAGCGGGCGATGCAGATGCCCCATTCGGCCACGTGCGCGACCGAGGTCCAGATCTTCTGGCCGTTGAGCCGCCAGCCGCCCTCCACCCGTTCGGCCTTCATCTGCACGGAGGCCAGGTCGGAGCCGGCGCCCGGCTCGGAGAAGAGCTGGCACCACATCGTCTCGCCGCTCAGCGTCTTGGGCAGGAAACGCTCCTGCTGCTCGGCGGTGCCGTACGTGGCGATGGAGGGGACCACCCAGGCACCGATGATCATCGCGGGGAGCTTGATGCCGGCGGCCTTGAGCTCCTGCTGGATGATCACCTGCTCCAGGGGTTTGGCGTCGCGGCCCCACGGCCGGGGAAGGTGTGCCATCACGAAGCCGGCGGCGGCCAGGGCGCGCCTCTGCTCGATGCCCTCCAGCGTGCCGATCTCGGCGAGTTCGGCACGGATGCGCTCGCGCAGGGGTTCGGCGTCCTCGGGCAGTTCCAGGTGCATCTCCCGGGAGACACCGGAGAGCGCCAGCGCGGCGACGTCCTTCGCCCAGTCCGCGGAGGCGCCCAGCAGCGCCCGGATGGTGAGCGCCCGCCGGTAGTAGAGGTGCGCGTCGTGCTCGAAGGTGTAGCCGATGCCGCCGAAGGTCTGGATCGCGTCCTTGGCGCACTGCACGGCCGCGTCGGGGGCCATCTGCCCGGCGATCGCCGCCGCGAAGGCCAGCTCCGGGCCCTCGGCGCGGGTCGCGTCCCACACGGTGGCCCGCGCCTGCTCCAGCGCGACCAGCATGCGGGAGAGCTTGTGCTTGATGCCCTGGAACTGGCCGATCGGCCGGCCGAACTGCACGCGCACCTTCGCGTACTCGGCCGCGGCCGTCACGCACCACTGCGCGACCCCGGCCGCGTCGGCCCCGAGCAGCACCGCGGCCAGGTTCCGCACCGCCGCCTGCTCCAGCCCGTCCAGAACCCTCTCCCCCGGTACGGCTACCGCCGCCAGCTCCACCTGCGCCACGCCCCGGGTCAGGTCGAGCGCCCGGATGGGCGTCACGGTGGCCGCCGCGGCGTCGATCGCCACCCACTCCCGCCCCTGGCCGGTGGTGACCGGCAGCACGAGCACGTCCGCGAGCGTGCCGCCGAGCACGGGCCCGGCCGAGCCGGACACGGTCAGCACGCCGTCGGCCCACTCGCCGGTGAGGGCGCCTTCGAGGGCGACGGCGCCGGTCAGCGTGCCGTCGGCGAGGCCGGGCAGGAGTTCCGCCTGCGCCTTCTGCGCCTTGCCGCCCGCCGCGAGGATGGCGGCGCTCGCCAGCACGGTCGGCACGAACGGCCCGGGGGCCACGCGCTCGGCCAGGACTTCGACGGCGACGGCCGCTTCGAGCAGGCCGTAGCCGGAGCCGCCGTGCTCCTCGGGGAGGTGCAGGCCGAGCAGGCCCTGGCCGGCGAGGGCCGCCCAGAAGGCGGGACGTTCCTCGGTCTCCGAATCGACGGCGCGGCGGACGACGTCGGCGGGGACGAAACGCTCCGCCCAGCCGCTCACCGACTCCCGGAGTGCCTCGTGCTCCTCGCTCAGCCCGATCGCCATATGACCCTCCACACTCGTACGATGCGCAGAATCATATTCTAGAAGAAGCTTCGCGAAACACTAGAGCGGGCGGAGCGTCCAGACGAGCATGTTCAGGTCGCGGTGGAGTTCCTCGCGGTCGCCGGGGATGGAGGCGAACAGCATGGCGGGCTTGGCCCGGCCGGTGTCCACCAGCGCGACGATCGCCTCCGACGTGCGCTTCTCCCCCTCGGCCTGGTACGTCACGCGGTAGCCGAGCAGCCAGCCGGTGCCGTACCGGACGGGCTGGGAGGCGGTCCAGCGGAGGGTGGCGCCCTCGGGCTGGTAGCGCAGGGTCCAGCGGGCGGCGCGGGTGGCGATCTTCCGGAAGTCGGCCTGGCTGGAGAGGGTGCCCGGGTCGGCGCCGGGGAGCGGTCCCGAGGCGATGACGGCTTCGCCCGAGCGCTGCCGGAACTGGAAGGGGTCCGCCTTCGCCGACCGCCAGGGCGCGCCGAACTTGGCGTACGAGATGCCGGACTTCTGGTCGTTGATGAGGGAGGCGACCGCCGTGCCGCCGCCGGGGAACACGGTCATGCTCCGCGAGGCCGGCACCCGGGGCAGCACGACGGGGGTGGCGGTGGCGCTCGGCGACGGAGCGGCCGAGGCGATCGCGGGCGGGCTGGCCTGGGCGGCGCGCTGGACGGCCACCGTGCCGGGCGGCTGGTCCTCGGCGCGGAGCGTGTACACGACCACGACCCCGGCGATGCCGATGCTGACCGCGCAGACGACGTACACGATGCGCAACGGGATGTCGCCTAAGTTGCGGCGCGGAGGCGGGGGCGGAGACGGCACCCGCTCCGGGAACGCGAGCCGCCGCAACTCCTCCGGGCTGACCTTCGGGAGTGGCGTCGTGGGCGCGTCGTAGGAACGGATGAACGGCCGCCGCGGGCTGCCCTGTTCGTCCGTCATGTCCGCAGATTACGCCAAGAGTCATGATCGTGCCTTGACGATGTCACGGTCCATCACGACGTGGTTGCTGGCTTCCCGCGTACCACCTGGATAGACAGTCCGACATGAGAATCTCACCGGTGATCACCCAGGTGACGGCCAGGTCCGCGGGGAGCCTGGCGCTGGTCCTGGCGTTCGCCACCAGCGGCTGCGGCATGCTGCCGGACGCCACCCGGGCGACCCCCGCGAACCCCGCCACCAGCGGCCCCAGTCAGAGGCCCAGTCAGAACGTCAGCCCGCCCGCGGCCGCGATCGACGTCGAGTCCGCCTACGAGCAGGTCATCAAGCGCGTCCTGCCGTCCATCGTGCAGATCACCACCGGAAACGACCTCGGTTCCGGGATCGTCTTCGACACCCAGGGTCACATCGTGACGAATGCCCATGTGGTGGGGGATGCGAGGGAGTTCCAGGTCACCGTCGCGACCGGCGGGCAGGCCAGGCACGCCACGCTGGTCGGCACGTACCCGGCGGGGGACCTGGCCGTGATCAAGGTCGGGGACGCCGACGGGCTGGCGCCCGCCCTGTTCGCCGACTCGGCGGCGGTCCGGGTCGGGCAGATGGTGCTGGCGATGGGCAATCCCCTCGGGCTGTCGGGGACGGTCACCCAGGGCATCGTGTCCGCGCTTGGCCGTACCGTGACCGGGCAGTACGACGACGGCCGGCCGGGCGGCACGATCGCGGACGCCATCCAGACCTCGGCGGCCATCAACCGGGGCAACAGCGGCGGCGCACTCGTCGACCTGTCCGGCCAGGTGGTCGGCATCCCGACCCTGGGGGCGTCCGATCAGGCCGGCTCGGTCGACGGCATCGGCTTCGCCATCCCGAGCACCACGGCCAGCGACATCGCCCAGCAGCTCATCAAGGACGGCAGGGTCGTCAACAGCCACCGCGCGGCCCTCGGCGTCCGGGTCGGGACCGCGATCGGCGAGAACGGCGAGCCCATCGGCGTGGTCGTCAGCACGGTCGCGGCGGGCAGCGGCGCGGCGAAGGCCGGCATCAGGCCCGGCGACGTGATCGTCAGCGTCAACGGCGCGCCGACCCCGACCACCACCGCGCTCTCCGAGGTGCTCGCCGGACTGAGCCCGCGCAAGCAGGTCAAGGTGGAACTCCTCGACGAGAACGGACGGGTTCACGCCGTCACCGTGACCCTCGGCGAGCTACCCAGCTGAACCTGACAATCTCATGTGAGAAATTGGCGGGTACGCCGTCCGGGTTGTTACCTTCATGCGATGACCTCCACCTCCGGCACCTTCGGCACGTCCGGCACCGCGACTGACCTCACCGAGTTCATCGCCGGACTGCCGAAAGCCGAGTTGCACGTGCACCACGTCGGCTCGGCCTCCCCCCGCATCGTCGCCGAGCTGGCCGCCCGCCACGAGGGCTCCACCATCGTCCCCGCCGACCCGGACCAGCTCGCCTCCTTCTTCGACTTCCGCGACTTCGGCCACTTCATCGAGGTGTACGTGGCCGTCGTGGACCTGATCAGGGACCCCGAGGACCTGTGGGCGCTCATTTACGGCGTGGGCACCGACCTGGCCGCCCAGAACTCGCGCTACACCGAGCTGACCATCACGCCGTACACGCACCTGCTCAACGGCTTCGGCGACGAGCAGTTCTGCGAGATCATCGAGGACGCGCGCCGCCGGGTCGAGGCCGACCACGGGACGATCCTGCGCTGGTGCTTCGACATCCCCGGCGAGTACGGCGTCGCCTCCGCGGAACGCACCCTCCGCCTCGCCCTCGACCAGCGGCCCGACGGCCTGATCAGCTTCGGTCTCGGCGGCCCCGAGGTCGGGGTCTCCCGGGAGCAGTTCGCGCCGTACTTCGCGGAGGCCCGCGCGGCCGGCCTGCGGTCCGTGCCCCACGCCGGCGAGACGACCGGCCCGGAGACGGTCTGGGACGCCATCAACTTCCTCGGCGCGGAGCGCATCGGCCACGGCATCGCCAGCGCCCAGGACCCCGAACTCCTCGCCTACCTGGCCGAGCACCAGATCCCGCTGGAGGTCTGCCCGACCTCCAACATCTGCACCAAGGCCGTCCCCACCCTCGCCGACCACCCCCTCCCCGCCCTCGTCGCGGCCGGCGTCCCCGTGACCATCAACTCCGACGACCCGCCCATGTTCAGCACCACCCTCAACCAGGAGTACGCGGTCGCCGCCCACCTCCTCAACCTCGACCCCAACGGCATCGCCGACCTCGCCAGAAACGCCGTCCACGCCTCCTTCCTGGACGAGCCCGGCAAGCGCACCCTCCTGAGCGAGATCGACGCCTACACGAGCCAGTGGCTCTCCCGCCCACCCGCCCTCCAAGCCTCCACCGAATGAGCCCGTCCGGTCTCACCGGGCGGCGCGTGGGAGCCGGGACCCTAGCGCCATACGCCGATGATCACGCCGAGCGCCGGCAGTTTCACCAGCCAGTCGCCGGCGTGGATCGCGGCGAGGCGCCAGGGGGATTTCTCGTGGACGATCGCGCCGATCCACAGCACGGCGGGGAAGCCGAGCCACAGGACCAGGCCCAGGGCCAGGCCGGCGGTCCAGGTGTCGATCTGGGCCCGCACGGCCAGGGCGGTCATCACCCCGGCGAGGACAAGGCAACGGCCGGCCTCCGCGGGCCTCTCCTTTGGCCGTGAATGTGACGTTCACCCGGGTTCCGTCGTCGCCCCAGTCGAAACGCGCCGACCGAGGCCGGGTGGCGGCGCGTTCACGCAGCCGGGCGCCGGGCAGCCAGCGATCGCGTTCGGTCTCGTCGACGAAGGCCGTGAAAAGGCGGTCGACGGAAGCGCTCACGGTTCGGGACACGCTGATCGCGAAGCCGTCCGGGTGCTGGCCGACGGCTCGGCCGCCGCGGGCCCGCTCGTAGCTCACCGTCACCGCCTGCGCCGCCCACGCCAGCGGGACGACGCCCAGCGTCTCCGCGACCCGGCGGGCGATCTCCCGATGCGGCCGCTGCGCCATCCCGGCGTCGTCGAGCAGGTCGAACCACTCCTCCCACTCACGTCCGGTCCGTCGCCGGATCGCGTCGTCGGAGGTCGCCAGCACGGGTGCCGCGCCCGCGTCGGAGTCATGCGATTCGTGACCCGCCAGTAGCGCGGCGCGCGCCGCCGTGTAGCTTTCGCCTGTCTTGGCCATCCGCGTTCGGACGAGCCGTTTGAAGGACCGTTGCACGGTCATCGTCTGCTCCCTGTCCACGGCGGCGATCCGCGACTCACGCTCGCGCGACCCCGCCGGAAGGGCACGACCTGACCGGCGTCCCAAGGGCTGCGGCCCCCTTTGCTCCCGCTCGGCCGGTGGCGTGAGCACCGGAACCGGGAGTTGGGCGCAGGACGGCACCGAACACCGAATATACCCGGCGGCCCGCCTGTACGGCAGTGCCTCAGTTGCCGGACCTGCGGCCTCCGCGCGTCAACGCCGGTCGGCCGCGATCCACGCCGTGGCGAAGTCCACCACCGCGCGCGGGGACGTCAGCCGACGTGGACGACCGGGCGGCGGGCGGTGTCGGGTTCGGCTTGGCGGAGGACTTCGCGGGTCAGTGGGGGGATGTCGCCGCCGCCGAAGACGAGGTAGCGGAGGAGGGCGCCGATGGGGTTGCCTTCGGCCGCCCAGTGGAAGTAGACGTGCGGGATCAGGCCGGTCTCGTCGCGGAGGTGGAGCAGGAGGGCGGCGATGGAGTTGGCGACGGTGGGGCTCTCCATGCGGAGGATGCGGAAGCCGTGGCGTTCCTCGCCGACGACGTGGAGTTCGCCGGCGAACTCGGAGGCGTCGGGGACGGTGACCTCCAGGAAGACCAGGGTCTCCGCGCTGCGCAGGCGGTGCAGTTCCCAGGCTTCGCGCGCCTTGTCGATGTACTCCTTCTGGTCGCGCGCGTGGGGTTCGTTGGCGATCAGGCGGATCTCGCCGCCGTGGGTGACGAAGGCGGTGGCCTGCTCGTCGAGGGTGATGCTGGTGACGCGGAGTTCGGTGGAGCGGGTGGCCCGGGAGATCAGCGAGGTGACCACGATGGCCAGCGAGAACAGCAGGGCGATCATCAGGCCGTCGGGGCGTTCGATGACATTGGCCACGGCGGCGTACGCGAAGATCAGCGACACGGCGCCGAAGAAGCCGGCGGCCCGGGTGCGGCCGGTGGTCCAGGCGGAGAGGGTCACCGCGACCGCGGCGGAGAGGATCAGCGCGAGCACTCCGGTGGCGTACGCGCCGCCCTGGGACTCCACGTCGGCGCCGAAGAGCACGGTGATGAGGAACGAGACGGCGGTGAAGACCAGCACCATCGGGCGGGTGGCGCGGGTCCAGTCCGGGGCCATGCCGTAGCGGGGCAGGTAGCGCGGCACGATGTTGAGCAGCCCGGCCAGCGCGGAGGCGCCCGCGAACCACAGGATGGCGATGGTGCTCAGGTCGTAGGCGGTGCCGAACCAGTCGCCGAGGAATCCGTGCGCCAGGTACGCGAGGGCCCGCCCGTTGGCCGCTCCGCCCTCCTCGAACTCCGCCGCCGGGATGAGCAGGGTGGTGACCGAGCTGGAGGCGATCAGGAAGACGCTCATGATGAGCGCGGCCGTGGTCAGCAGCTTGCGCGTGCCCCTGACGCGTTCCGCCAGGTCACCCTTGACCAGCGGCATCACCGCGACGCCCGTCTCGAAGCCGGACAGGCCGAGCGCGAGCTTGGGCATCACGTACAGCGAGACGGCGATCATCGCGAGCGGGCTGGAGTAGTCGGTGGCCAGCAGCGCCTGCCAGTCGGCGACCACATGCGGCTGGGCCAGCACGTGCTGGACGCCGGTCGCCACGACCACGACGTTGAGCACCAGGTAGACGGCGACCAGCACGACGGCGATGGAGATGGCCTCGCTGAATCCCGCCAGGAAGACCCCGCCGAGCCCGGCGATCAGCAGCAGCGTGACCGGCACCTGCCAGCCCTCCAGCGCGGCCGGCACGAAGGGGTTGTGCAGGATGTGCGCGGTGGCGTCGGCGGCCGACAGGGTGATGGTGACGATGAAGGCGGTGGCCACGAAGCCGAGCAGGAACAGCACGAGCAGTTTGCCGCCCCAGCCGGGCATCAGCCGCTCCAGCATCGACAGCGAGCCGAGCCCGTGCGGGCTCTCGCCCGCCACCGCGCGGTAGGTGGGCAGCGCGCCGAACAGGGTCAGCGCCACCAGCAGCAGTGTCGCGACGGGGCTGAGCGCGCCGGCGGCGAGGGCCGCGATGCCGGGCTGGTAGCCGAGGGTGGAGAAGTAGTCCACCCCGGTCAGGCACATCACCTGCCACCAGGAATGCTGATGGGCGGGCGCGTCCTCGGGATAGGGGGCGTCGGTGCGCCCGCCCGTACGGCTCAGCCCCTGGAGCAGCCAGCGCCGCAAGGGCGTCGCCGTGTCGGACACCACGTCACCCCGCCCCCGCGTCGAATTCAAGGCTGCTCATGCTGCCTCAAGATCGCGCGCGGCATCAACGCCGGTTGGCCGCGATCCAGGCCGTGGCGAAGTCCACCGCCGCGCGCTGGGGCATCAGCCGCGCGGTCGCGCTGCCGACCTGCCCGAACGTCACGCCGCCGGCCGCTTCGAACGCCGCCCCCAGCTCCTCGAAGTCGTCTTCCTTCTCGAGGACGTCCGTCCAGGTGACCCACTCGCTGGTGCCGTCCGCCCGCCGGATGGACGCGCCGTGCGGCCCGCGCGGCGGTGACTCCTGCCGCCACTCCCCGAGGTGCAGGGAGGTGTTGGAGTCGTGGCCGACGCCCAGCAGCAGCACCTTCCCGTCGAGCCGGTAGAGGGCTCCGAGCGGCGAGTCCTCGCCCAGCGCGTCGTCCAGCCGGTGGCCGCCGGTGACCGTCTCGGCGTGCGCGCCGATGGCGGCGAACGACAGCCACGGGTGCGCGCTGCGTACGGCCCCCGGCCAGGTGCGGACGGTCTCGGGGAGGAGGCCCATCCACCGGCTCGGCGTCACCGCCGGGTCGTACCCGGGGGACTGCGAGCGGATGACCGGCCACCACTCCTCGGGCACGGGCGGATTCCGCCAGCCCGCGGGGTCGCTGTTGTCCCCGGTCTGGGTGGGCACCACCAGCGTGCCCGTGGGGCCGAGGGCGTCGAGGAACGCCTGGACGACGGCCTGCACGCCGCCGACCACGTAGCCGAGGCTCTTCATGGAGGAGTGCAGCAGCACCGTGTCGCCCGGGGTGACGCCGAGCGCGAGGAGGTCGGAACGCACCGTTCGCACGGTATGCGGAGCTTTTTGGTCCACCGGGCGACTATAACGAGCCTCAGCAGGCGGAACCGCTGAGTAGTTCGGCGCCGCCGAAGCTGCGGGCGGCCAGCGGACTGCCCTGATCGACGAGGGCCAGTCCGGACGCGGCTTCACGTGTCCTTCCGGGTCAGGCGGGAGGTTCCGATCCTAGACGTGCCGGTTCGCCCGCGTTACGCCGTACCAGATAGCCGAAGACGAGCGTGGTGAGGAACATCAGGACGCCGTAGACGGCCGGCGGGATGGCGATCGTGGAGTTGTTCAGGAGGGTGGGGCTGAGGGCGATGGTGATGGCCAGCGTGCTGTTGTGGATGCCGATCTCCATGCCCGACGCGATGGCCTGGCGGCGCTCCACCTGGAAGAGGCGGGGCAGCCAGTAGCCGACGGTGAGGCTGATGGCGCTGAACAGCACGGCGACCAGGCCCACCGAGGCGAGGTAGTCGAGGATGCGCTCGCGCTCCTGGACGATGGCGCCCGCGATGACGCCGGCCAGCACGACCGCGGACAGGATGCGGACGGGCTTCTCCATGCGGTCGGCGAAGCCCTGCTGCCAGCGGCGGACCAGCATGCCCACGGCGACCGGGATCAGCACGATGGCGAAGACCTGGAGGACCTTCCCCGCCTGCAGGCCGATGTCCTGGCTGTCGCCGACGAAGTGGTCCAGGGACAGGTTGACCACGACCGGCAGCGTGAACGCGGCCAGGATGGAGTTGACGGCGGTGAGGCTGATGTTGAGGGCCACGTCGCCGCCGAACAGGTGGCTGTAGAGGTTCGCGGTGGTGCCGCCCGGGGAGGCGGCCAGCAGCATCATGCCGACGGCCAGCAGCGGGTCGAGGCCGAACAGGCTGACCAGGCCGAAGCAGATCGCGGGCAGCACGAGCACCTGGGCGACCAGGGCGATGGCCACCGCCTTGGGGCGGGCGAGGACGTTGGTGAAGTCCGCCACGGTCAGGGAGAGGCCGAGGCCGAGCATGATGAGGCCGAGCGCGGCCGGGAGCAGAATGGTGGTGAGGACCGACTCTTGCATGGGGGGACCCGTTCAGGCGCAGGGTGGGCGGGAGCTGGGTAAGCAGCCGCTGACTTTGTCTAACAGGTGGAACCGCGCCGATCAAGAAAGAAAGCCGGAAGGATACTGTCCTGAAATAGCGGCATGTTTCCGACATACTTATCCGCCTACCGAGTGATCGGAGGACCGTCGGCAATGCCGGATGCCACGCCGCCGCCCGTACGCATAGGGGAATACCCAATCACCAGCGTGCTCGCGGAGGACGACCACAGCACGGTGTACGCGGCGACCTCCCCGGGTGGGGAACGGGTCGCCGTCACGTTGTTCAAGACGAGGCTGCGCGACCCGGACGAGTTCCTGACCAAGATCGAGAACCTGCAGTCCGGCCCGGCCTACCACGCCGCCTCGATCCTCGACGCGGGGACGTCCGGCGGCATGCCGTACGTGGTGAGCGAGTTCGTGGACGGTCCTTCGCTGGCCCGGCAGGTGGCCGAGGACGGTCCGCTGACCGGGGCGGCCCTGGACCGGCTGGCCATCGCCACCATGACCGCGCTGGCCGCGCTGCACCAGGGCGGTGACGCGCACGGCGCGCTGCGTCCGTCGGCGGTGCTGCTGGGGCCTGACGGTCCCCGGGTCACGGGCGCCGGGCTGGCCAGGGCGGTGGACGAATCCGCCAAGGACGAGGAGTGGGTGCGGGCGTACACCACCCAGCGGGTGCACTCGCCCGCCTTCGAGGCCCCCGAGCAGTTCCAGGGCGAGCCGGCCGGCCAGGCCGCCGACCTGTTCTCCTGGGCGGCCACGATCGCGTTCGCGGCCACCGGCGGCTCCCCGTTCGAGGGCGGCTCCCCGTCCGCGACGATGAACCGCGTCCTGCACGACGAGCCGGATCTGTCGGGCTTACCCGAGCCGGTCCGCGAGGTGGTCGCCGACTGCCTGGCCAAGGAGCCGAGCGCCCGGCCGACCGCGAGCCAGGCGCTGATGCGGCTGGTCGGCCACTCGCCGCTCACCATCGAGCGCGCCGACCTCCCGGTCCCCACCGAACCGGAGCCCGTGCCGGCACCGGCGCCGGGGCCAGGACCGAAGGAGCCGCGCAGGTTCGGGCTGCTGATCGGCGCGGCGGCGGTGGCGATCGTGCTCGCGGCCGGCGGCGGCGGGCACGTGATCGCGCGGGCCACCACGCCTGTCACCACCCAGGTGGCGAGCACGGCCTCCGCCGCTCCCGGCCTGAGCACGGTCTCCGCCTCCGCCGAGCCGACGCCGCCGGCCGAGCCGACCTCCCGGGTCGAGGTGCCCGGCCTGGACATGACGCTCCTGGAGCACCCGTCCGACGCCGCCACGCTGACGGCCTACCGGAAGGGCGCCGACACCTACGTCAGGGACGGCTCGTTCGGCCAGTTCACCAAGCTGCCGGTGCCGGACGCGGAGCCGGTGCTCTCCCCCGACGGCCGTACCCTGGCGGTCTACACCCCGGCCGTGATCGCGTTCACCGGCGACCGTCCTTTCACGGTCCCGCTCGAACCGTACGGCACGACCGAACGCCCCACCTGGTCGCGGGACGGCAAGCAGCTCCTGCTCACCGTGCTGAGCGACGGCGAGGAGCCCCGGCCCTCCGGCTTCGTCCTGATCGACCTGGCCACCCAGCGGGCCACTCTGGTGGACACCGACGACGAGACGACCGGCGGTGAGGTCGGCTACGCGTGGCTGCCGGACGGCACCGGCGTGGCGGTCGGCTACCAGCCGGGACGCGAGGGCCAGGGCGACCACGGCGTACGGTTCCGGGGGCTCGACGGCGCGGAACGCCGGACCATGCACTGGGTGGGCGAGACCTACGGCCGCCGCATGTTCTCCCCGTCCGGCCGGCAGTTCGTGACCTTCTGCCCGAGCGGCGGCACCTTCTGCCTGTGGGACGGCACCACCGGCGTCCGCCTGGCCTCCATCGCCGTCTACATCGACGACGCCTTCCTGTCCGGCTGGTACGACGACACGCACCTGATCGTGGGCGACCCGAACGGGAAGACCCACAAGGTCGTGGCCATGGACCTGCGCGGCCGCACCCCCCGCGTCCTGGCCGAGATCGCCGCCAAGGACGACACTGACGATCTGCTGCTGTACTACACCAGGAGCTGACCCCCGATGTCCCCCGTTGTCCCGTTGGAGCCGCAGGAGCGGCTCGGGCCGTACCAGCTGGTCGGCCGGCTGGCCGAGGACCGCGTCTTCCTGGCCGATTCCCCGTCCGGCGAGCAGGTCGTCCTGCGGCGGCTGGCCAGACCCCTGGACAGCAGGGCCAGGGACGCGGTCGCCCGGATCTGGGAGACGGCCGCGGTCGGCACCGCGCACATCCTCGACGTCGGCCGCGACTACGTGGTCACCGAGTACGTCGAGGGGCCGACCCTGGCGGAGGAGATCGCCGGCCGCGGCCCGCTGACCGGCACCGCCCTGCACCGCCTGGCCATCGCCACCGCGACCGCCCTCGCCTCCCTGCACCGCGCCGGCCTCCACCACGGCCGGGTACGGCCCGGCAAGGTCATCCTCGGCCCCGACGGCCCCCGCCTGCTCAACCCCGACCGCACCCGCGCGGCCACCGCCTTCGACGACGACGTGTGGCGGCGCCCGGACGAGGACGAGGGCCCGGCCGCGGACGTGTTCGCCTGGGCGGCCGTGGTCGTGTTCGCCGCCACCGGCCGCCCGCCCTTCGACGAGGACGCCGAACGCCGCCGCTCGTACGGCGCGGCCGACCTCGGCCCGCTCACCGGGCCGCTGCGCGACCTGGTGGCCGACTGCCTGGCCCAGGACCCGGCGGACCGGCCGACCGCCGAGGAGACCCTGCTCCGGCTGCTCGGCCACTCCGGCACCCTGGACACGGCAATGCCGGACCCGCACACGCCGCGCCCGGTCGTCCCACCCCCGCCGGCGCGCCCCCGGTCCCGGATGCCGGTGCTGATCGCGGGCGCGGTCGTGCTGGCGCTGGCGGCCGGCGCCGCCGGCTACTTCGCCACGCCGCGCACCCCCCGGACGGTCACCGTGGCCGCCACCACCGCGCCCGCCGCCGCGCCCGCCACCGCCGCCGCTTCGGCGGCTCCCTCGGTCCGGCCGCCCACGCCGGTCCCGACATCGGGCGTCGCGGAGGTCGCCCTGCCCGACGGCACGGGCACCGTGTACGAGCACCCCGACGACCCCATCCGGCTCTCGTCCTACCAGGTCACCACCGAGGACGACCAGCGCATCCCGTACGCGTACACCGGCCGGGGCTACACGAAGACCGGCAACCACTACGACCTCACGGTGATCTCCCCGGACGGCCGGTGGCAGGTCACGATCAACGAGTTCTACCTGTCGCAGCACGAGCGGATGGACGTGTCCCTCACCGACCTGAAGGACGGCACCAGCTTCACCCTGCCCACCGTGACCACACCGACCACGGCCCACTACCCCATCTGGTCCCCCGACAGCCGTACCCTCCTGTTGAGCCTCTGGTACACGGAGACGCCCGAGAAGACCTACCCGAGCGGCTTCATGAAGGTCGATCCGGTGACCCGTAAGACCACCGTGTTCCAGACGTTCAACGCCGACGACATCGCCGGGTTCCTCGCCCTGCCGGCGAACCTGCGCGGCGGCGCCATGTCCGCGTACACGTGGACTCCCGACGGCGGCATCGCCTCCATCTACGTCACCCCCGAGCAGACGTACGGCCTGCGGCTGTACGACGCCGAGGGCCGGGTGCTGCGGAGCATGCACTGGGTGGGCCGGGTGACCGGCCGGGACTGGTTCTCCCCGTCCGGGCGGCTCCTGCTGACCAGCGGCTGCGAGGAGACGTTCGCCTCCTGCCTGTGGGACGCCCGCACCGGTGAACGGGTCGCCACCGTGCCCGCCCGCGAGAAGGAGCACCTGCTCGGCTGGTTCGACGAGACGCATCTGATCAACGGGCGGCAGGACGGCGGCACGTACCGGGTGGAGGTGGTGGACCTGACCGGGAAGCCGGTCCGGGTCCTGGCCGAGCTGCGCAGCAGGGAGGACGGATTGGCCCAGCTGTTCTTCACCCCGAAGTGACGCTGTGAGCGCCGAACCGTCGGAGATCGGCGGGCACACCATCGTGCGCCCCCTCGGCTCTGGCGGCCAGGGGATCGTCTACCTGGCCGAGAGCCCGGACGGGCGGCAGGTCGCGATCAAGGTGCTGCACTCGGTGTCGGACGACACCGCCGTCAGCCGGTTCCTGCGCGAGGCCGAGGTGCTCCCCGAGGTGGCGTCGTTCTGCACCGCGCAGGTGCTGGAGTCGGGGACGGCGGACGGCGTGCCGTACATCGTCAGCGAGTACGTGGACGGGCCGACGCTCCAGCAGGCGGTGCGGGAGCACGGGCCGCTGCGCGGGTCCCGGTTGCGGCAGCTGGCGACGGGTACGGTGACGGCGCTGGCGGCCATCCACGGGGCCGGGGTCGTGCACCGGGACTTCAAGCCGGGGAACGTGCTGCTGAGCAGGGACGGGCCCCGGGTGATCGACTTCGGCATCGCGTTCGCGGTGGACGCGGAGGCGACCTCGGCGGGGCCGCTGGGGACGCCCTCGTACATGGCGCCCGAGCAGTTGACCGACCAGCGTCCCGGCCCCGCGGCGGACATGTTCGCGTGGGGGTCCACGATGGTGTTCGCCGCGTCGGGGTATCCGGCGTTCGGGGCGGACACCGTGCCCGCCGTGCTCAACCGCATCCTGCGCGGGGAGCCCGACCTGGGCGGCCTCGACGGCGACCTGCGCGAACTCGTCGCCCAGTGCCTGGCCAAGGATCCGGACGCGCGGCCCCGGGCGAACGAGGTGCTGCTCCGCCTGCTGGGGCGGGAGGCGGCCACGGTCGAGTCGCCGCGCCCCCGGACCCGGGTCTGGCGGCTGGCCGCGGCGGGCGGCGCCGTGCTGGCGGCCGTGGCGACCACGGCGGTCGTGCTGCGGCTGAACACGGCGTCACCGCCACCCGTGACTCCGCCCGCCCCGGTCATCGCGCAGGTGCCGTTACGCCTGTCCGGGGCTCCCTCGCAGGACACCCGTGACCTCCGGGTGCCCGAACTGGACGCGGTCTTCCACGAACATCCGTCCGACCCGCTCAAACTGACGTCGTTCGTGGTCCGGCAGGGCCTGCTGGCCGAGCCCGGGTTCGTCCGGACACCGGGGAAGGACACATTCGAACGGCTGGAGGAGTTCGTCGATCCCGTGGTGTCACGGGACGGCCGGCTCGTGGCCTCCGTCTACCGGAACAACAGCTCGCTGGGGGACAAGGCGAACGAGGTGCGGTTCACCGATCGCGGCACGGGAGAGACCTTCTCGGTGGCGACGGTCAGGAAGCCGCTGCTGGTACGCGCGCCCACCTGGGCGAACGACAACCGGCGGGTGCTGATCACCCTGTACGTGAGCATCGACGAGGACGGCGACGGCGGCGGCGACCAGGACATCGTGCGCGGGTTCGCGGTGGTGGACACGGCGGCCAGGACCGCCAGCCCGGTCATGCTCGACGTGGAGGACTACCAGAATTTCGGCTGGGCTCCCGACGGCACCGTGGTGGCGCCCGCTTCCGACGGTCTGCACTTCCACCGCCTCGACGGGAGCGAGTCCCGCACCCTCGGCATGCTCCGCGTACGCAATCCCTCAGCCGCCGACTTCTCGCCGTCCGGCCGGTTGACGGCGGCGTTGTGCGCGGGCCGGGTGCGATCGGTGTGCGTGGTGGACACCGCCGGCGGGGAGGAGCGGGCCCGCTTCGCGCTCCCGGCCGGCGCGCACCTGTGGAACTGGTTCAACGAGGACCATCTCGTCATCTACAACGCGACGCCGGACCCGTGGACGGTCACCATCGTCGATCTCACCGGCCGCGTCGTCCGCCCGATGGCGGAGATATCCGGAACCGAGGACACGTACTGGCTTCTGCACTGGGGGGCTTAGCCGTCCTGGGCGGTGTCGGTGACGTCGCGTTCCGCGTACTCGACGTCGTCGGCGCGGCTGAGGGTGGCCAGGGCGGCTTCGACGTCGGCGTCCGCCGGGAGGCGCAGCAGCACACGGCCGCGCGGGGACACCCGGACGACCTGGCAGCCGGGGACGGCGTCGCGGACGCGGTCCACCCGTCGGCGCAGGTCGTCGGGCTCGGGTGAGCCGCTGAGCTGCACGATCACGCGGGTTGTCATGGTTCTCCCAGCATAGGCCAGCGCGGTGGACGGGATCCGGGGATGCTCGGCGCGCAGCAGGGCGGTGCCGATGCCGGCCAGGCCGAGGAACAGGCTCGGGTTCTCCTCGCCGCCGGGGACGCCGCACGGCCAGAGCCCGTCGCCGACGAGGTCGACCGCGATGGCGGCGGCGTCGCGGGCCGCCTCGCGGAGCACGGGCTGGCCGAGGATGTCGGCGGCGTCGAGGAGGAGTTCGATCGCGCCGGAGAGGCCGTGGCAGAGGGACAGGTCGCGCTTGTGGCCGGTCATGGTGGCGATCAGGCGCAGGGCGGCGTCGATGGCGACTCCGGCTTCGGCGGCGTAGATCTGGCGGCCGGTCAGGTCGTACTGCCGGAGTCTGGCGTGGCCGATGCCGAGGGCGCCGTGGCACCAGTAGAGCGGCCAGGCGAGGTCGCCGTCGGCGGCTTCCCTGAGGTCGGGCCAGTTGGCGTGGGTGTCGGAGAACCAGGAGCGTTCGAAGGCGGCGGCTTCGGCGGCGAGGCGGAGGCCGTCCGGGGTGCCCCATTCGGTGAGGGCCAGGGCGATGCCGGAGGCGCCGTGGGCGAGGCCGCAGAGTGGGGGCGAGCTGATGTCGGACGGCCAGCAGGTGCCGCCCGCGGGGTGTGGGCGGGCCTGTTCGACGAGGCCGCGCGCGGTGCTCTCCGCGGTCGTCGCGGCGAGCGCGGCCTCCGGGCCTGGCAGTCCGCGGGAGAGGTGGAGGAGGGCGAGCAGGGTGCCGGCGCGGCCGCAGATCAGGTCGATGGCGGACGGCACGCGCTGGCAGGTGAGGCGGGTGAGGCGGGCGGCCGTCTCCATGAGCCGGTCGTCGGCCAGGAGTTCGGCCGCGTCGAGGGTGGCGGCGGCGACGCCTGCCGTACCGGACAGGAGGGCGCCGTCCGGGCGGGTGCGGCGGACCCAGTCGGCGGCGTGGGCGAGGGCTCCGCGCGCGGTGCGGGCCGCTTCGGCGTCACCGCTGATCGCCGCGTACCTGGCCAGGTAGAGGCCGATGCCGGCGGTGCCGCCGTAGAGGTCGCCGTCGACCGCGCGGTAGACGACCTTCTTGTCACCGGCGATCTCGTCGCCGAACCAGGTGGCGTGCTCGCCGTCCCAGAGGGCCTCTTTGACGAGCTTCTCGGCGATCATGGGCGGGCTCCCAGCAGGTGCGGGCGGACCGGGTCGATGCCGGCGGCGCGGAATCCGTTCACGATGGCCTGCGTGACGATGGCGGGATCCCGCCGCGCCTGCGGCGCCATGTCCTGCCATATCCGCACAAGCACCTGGCATCGCGTCACCCCGAAGCTGTCCCCGTCGAGCGGGCCCTCCGCCTGCCCGACACCCGGCGCGAGCGCCGAGCACAACCGCGGCCTCGCCGGGCGCAGCACCTCCCGAAGCTCCCAGGCCGCCGCCCGCAGCTCTTCTTCGAGCGCGGCCGCGTCCGGCGCGCCCAGATACAGCACGATCGCGTCCGCCCGTCCGCCGTGCTCCACCGCCAGCGGCGTCTTCAGCTGGTACGGCACCCGCGGATGCCCGGCCAGCACCCTCGTCAGCACGCCGACCGCCCGGGGCGCGTCATCCGGGGCCACATTCAGATAGGTCCGCATCAACCGGTCCGCCCCCGGCGGCGGCCACTCGCCCCGCCGCGTGTACCAGAACCCGCTCTCCGCGTCACACCACGTCCACGCCGCCCGCGCCAGCAGCGCGTCCCCCGCCCGCGCCGCCAGCCCAGGCCGATGCGGTACGGCATACGCCCCCCGCGGCAGGTGCCGCCGCAACTCCCCCCTGACCGCCACGACACCACCCAGGTCGGTCACCGCCTCCGCCCGCCACCCGCCGACGAACCGGGTCGCGTCGGCGTGCGCGGCGTTCAGGGCGCCGGGCAGGTTGACGTCGATCGCGCTGGGCACGGCCGGGCGGGCGGGCAGGGGGGTCATCGCCAGATACCAGGCGTACAGGGTCTGTTCGGCGTCGAGTTCGTCCGGGGCCAGCGCAGCCAGCACCTCACCGGCCCGGGGGATGTCCGGATGGATCATTCGCCTACCTCGCTCTGGCTGTGGCCGTTCGCGCCGATCACTGGACCGCCTCCAACACCGGCGACGCTCGCCCGGGTGCTCCCGCGGATCGTGCGCCGGCCCCCTGGGTCGGCATCTCCCGGGCCAGAACCTCTCGGGCCAGTGCCCGATGGCGGGCGACCTCCGCGGCCGGGTCGTCCAGCCAGGTGGTGAGCTGGAGGGCGCGGACCAGCAGGCGGCAGGCCACGAACGCGGCCAGCTGGGGGAACTCGGCCGGGCGGCCGGCGGTGTAGCCGTCGAGGAACGCTTTCACGGTGCTCGACGGGGGGTCGAAGGTGGCGCCGGAGCTGAGGTACTCCTGGATCGCGCCGGCCACGTCCCAGCGGGAGTCGCCCGCGCCGGCGGACTCCCAGTCGACCAGGACGGCCTCGCCGCCGGGGCGGATGAGCACGTTGCTGAAGCGCACGTCGCCGTGGACGGTGGTGTCGTCGGCCCAGGCCGTACCGACGAGGGAGAGGGCGGCGCGGTGGGCGGGGTCGGCGAGGATGTCGGCGGTGAGCGCGCTGAGCCGCCGGTCCCGGTCCAGGACGGGGAGGCGGGCGGGCCCTTCGAGATCGAGCAGCCACGGGCGGGCCGGTTCGAGCGCCAGGCCGGCGGCGTGCCGGTGCCAGGCCCCGAGGGCACGGCCGAACGCGGTCGCCCAGCGCGGGTCGAGCGGGTCGTGCGGCGCGGCGAGCCGGTCCAGCCGCCGCGCCGCGATC
>NZ_BOOA01000098.1 GCF_016862995.1 Acrocarpospora phusangensis | reverse complement strand
GAGGCCGTTCCCGTGGGGGAGCGGCCTCTTCCTTGGCGGTCCACTCGACCTGCATGCTCACCGGCCCGCGGAACGAGATGTTGCGTGGATGGCGGACATCCTGGCCGGGCACGAGCCGCAGGTCCGGGAAGCCGGTCGGCCACAGCGTCGGCCTCACCCCTCCCGGCCACCCGTACGCCCACGCCGTCCGCGAGCGCCCTGATCGACAAGCTGGTGTAGGTCAGTGCGAGAGAAACGCTGACAACTGAGGCGAATACGTGGCGTGGAGGACCAGGGTGGCGGCGCCCACCACCGCGGCGTCGGCTCCCAGCGGGGAGGCGGCCACCTTGACGACCCGGATGTGCCGGGCCAGCGGCCTGCTGTTCAGCGCCGCGGCGACGGCGTCGACATAGCGCGATTCGACGTGCTGGATTCCGTGCCCGCCCAGCACGATGAGGTCCACGTCGATGAAGTTGGCGACGCTGACGGCGGCCGCGGCGACGTACTGGGCGGCCTCGTCGATGACGCCGACGGTGAGCGGGTCGCCCGCCCGCGCCGCGAGGCGGATCGCGGCGTGGTCGACGGAGGCCGGGTCGCGATCGTACGCCCCGGACAGGGCGCCGCCCTGCCCGTCCGCGAGCCGGCGGTGGACCTCGGCGACGATCGCCGTAGGGTTGACCAGCCGTTCCAGGCAGCCACGATTGCCGCAGTAGCACTCCGGCCCGTCGGGCAGCACCGAGGAGTGGCCGAACTCACCCGCGTTCAGCGAACCGCCCCGGTAGACCTGATGGTTGAGGATCAGGCCGCCCCCGATGCCGGTCCCGAAGAAGAAGTACGCGAAGTGGGGCACTCCCTTGCCCGCCCCTGACCACCGTTCACCGACGGCGGCGGCGGTGGCGTCGTTGTCCAGCGTCACCGGCAGGCCGGTGGCGTCACCGAGCATCCGCTGCAACGGTACCCGCTTCCAGTTCGCGAGCTGGGGCGGGGCCACGATCATGCCGCGGTCCTGGTCGATGGGGCCGGGTGCGGCGAGCCCTAAGCCCAGCACCTCACCGGGCGAGATGCCCGCCTCGTCGAGGACCGCGCCGACAAGCTCGCTCATGGCCGTGACGACGGAGGCGGGGTCGAGGCCGGGCGGCACAGGGCGCCGCCGGACAACGAGGGGCTGCCCGACCAGGTCGATGACGGTGCAGGTAAGTTCTACGGGGTCGAAGTGCAGTCCGATCGCGCGGCGTGCGCCGGCGTTCAGCCGCAGGGTGGTGCGGGGCTTGCCCCCGTTGGACACCCGGTTGGCGCCGTCCTCCCACACGATGCCCTCGTCGATCAGCCGGCGGACGATGCTGGAGATCGTCTGCGGGGTGAGGCCGGTGCGTTCGGCGATCTCCACGCGGCTGATGCCGTCGGCGAGCTGGATCTGGTCCAGGACGACAGCCTGGTTGTATCGACCGACCTTGGGGAGATTCGTACCTGCCTGCCGCACGCAAGATCCTTTCTGCTCACCGCAGATAACAGTCTGCATCAGAGACGTTGACTTAGGAAATCAAATGGATTTAGGGTCCCTCTGGCATAGATGTAACACGTACGAAACGCTTTGTCCTGGGTACGGCCTCGCAGAACGTGGGTGCCCGACCAGGCCATCGGAGGAAAGTTGAAGTCCACGACAGGCCGCAACCCCCACCGGACGGATCCGTGTGCCCGTCGCGGCTTCCCCAGCGCGGACGTACGCCCATGACCGTCGATTCGACGCTCCTGGAGATGCGGTCGATCACCAAGACCTTCCCGGGCGTGACGGCCCTCGAGGACGTCAACCTCGTCGTGCGGAGCGGTGAGATCCACGCGATCTGCGGGGAGAACGGCGCCGGCAAGTCCACGCTCATGAAGGTGCTGAGCGGAGTGCACCCGCACGGCACCTACACCGGGCAGATCGTCTACCAGGGCGACGAGGTCCGTTTCTCCAACATCCGGGCCAGCGAGCAGGCCGGGATCGTCATCATCCACCAGGAACTCGCGCTGGTGCCGGGCATGTCGATCACCGAGAACATCTTCCTCGGCAACGAGCCGCGCAGGCGCGGCTCGATCGACTGGAAGGCCGCGCAGCGCCGGGCGCTGGAACTGATGGAGCAGGTCGGGCTCCGCGAGGACCCGGACACGCTGATCAAGGACATCGGCGTCGGCAAGCAGCAGCTGGTCGAGATCGCCAAGGCGTTCGCCAAGGAAGTGAAGCTGCTCATCCTGGACGAGCCGACCGCGGCGCTCAACGAGGCCGACTCCCAGCACCTGCTGGACCTCCTGCGCGGCTTCCGCGAGCGCGGCATCACCTCGATCATCATCTCGCACAAGCTGAACGAGATCGCGGCGGTCGCCGACACCATCACCATCCTGCGCGACGGCCGCACGATCGAGAGCCTCGACGTCAAGGCCGACGGCGTGAACGAGGACCGTATCGTCCGCGGCATGGTCGGCCGCGAGCTGCACAGCCGGTTCCCCGACCACACCCCCGACCCCGGCGAGGTCTTCTTCGAGGTACGCGACTGGACGGTCCGCCACCCGATCTCCACCGAGCGCCTGGTCTGCAAGGGCTCCAGCTTCACCGTCAAACGAGGCGAGATCGTCGGCTTCGCCGGGCTCATGGGCGCCGGCCGTACCGAACTCGCGATGAGCCTCTTCGGCCGCTCGTACGGGGTCTACCTGGGGGGCCGGGTCTTCAAGGACGGCAAGGAGATCCAGCTGCGTACGGTGGCGGAGGCCATCGAGCACGGCCTGGCGTACGTGAGCGAGGACCGCAAGGCGATCGGCCTGAACCTGCTCGACGACATCAAGACCTCGATGGTGGCCGCCAAACTCTCGAAGATCTCCACGCACGGGGTCATCGACCAGGTCGAGGAGCACCGGGTCGCCGAGGAGTACCGCAAGAGCCTGCGCGTCAAGACGCCCAGCGTGGACGAGGGCGTGACCAAGCTGTCGGGCGGCAACCAGCAGAAGGTCGTCCTGGCCAAGTGGATGTTCACCGACCCCGACCTGCTGATCCTGGACGAACCGACCCGCGGCATCGACGTGGGCGCCAAGTACGAGATCTACGGGATCATCCAGCGCCTGGCGGACCAGGGCAAGGGCGTCATCGTCATCTCCTCGGAGCTGCCGGAGCTCATCGGCCTGTGTGACCGCATCTACACCGTGTTCGAGGGCACCATCACCGGCGACGTGGCCCGCGGTGACGCCGATCCAGAACTTCTCATGAAGCAGATGACCTCTACCAAGAAGATCCCCACCCCATGAGCCGAATCAAAGACCTGCAGAAGAATCTCTTCGGCGGTACGACCTCCAACGCCCGCCAGTTCGGCATGATCTTCACGCTCGTGGCGATCATCCTGCTGTTCGAGGTCTGGACCGGCGGTCTCACCCTGACCTCCGGAAACCTCATCGCGGTCGTCAGCCAGTACTCCTACATCCTGATCCTGTCCATCGGCATGCTGATGGTGATCGTCGCCGGGCACATCGACCTGTCGGTCGGATCGGTCGCCGCGTTCACGGGGATCGTCGTCGCCAAGGCGATGCAGGAGTTCTCGCTCCCCTGGCCGGTGGGCATCCTGGTCGGCCTGGCCGTGGGCGCGCTGATCGGCGCCTGGCAGGGTTTCTGGGTCGCCTACATCGGCGTGCCGGCCTTCATCGTGACGCTGGCCGGCATGCTGCTGTTCCGCGGCGGCAACCAGTACATCGGCAACGCCGACACCGTGCCGGTGCCGGAGGGGTTCCGGTCGATCGGCGCCGGATTCCTGCCCGAGATCGGGCCGAACACCGGGTACAACAACCTCACCCTGCTGCTCGGTGTGGCCGCGTGCGTGGCCGTCGTGTGGCGGGAGCTCCGGGCCAGGCAGACGCGGCACGAGATGCAGGCCGACGTCGCCCCGGTGTGGATCTCGGGGCTGCGCCTGGTCGTGATGGTGGGCGTCATCATCTTCGCGACGCTGCGCTTCGCCGGCGGTCGTGTCGGCACGAGCCTGCCGATCTCCGGCATCATCCTGATCGCGCTGGTGCTCGCGTACTCGTACTACACCAGGAACACCATCGGCGGCCGGCACATCTACGCGGTCGGCGGCAACGCGCGCGCGGCCGAACTCTCCGGCGTGAAGCTCAAGCGCGTGAACTTCATGGTCATGATGAACATGTCCATCCTGGCGGCCCTGGCCGGCATGATCTTCGTGGCGCGCTCCTCGGCGTCCGGGCCCCAGGACGGGCTGAGCTGGGAGCTGGACGCCATCGCGGCCGTCTTCATCGGCGGCGCGGCGGTCTCCGGCGGGCTCGGCACCATCAGCGGCTCCATCGTCGGCGGCCTGGTCATGGCCCTGCTCAACAACGGCCTGCAGCTCAAGGGTGTCGGGTCCGACATGGTGCAGATCATCAAGGGCCTGGTGCTGCTGCTGGCCGTCGCGTTCGACGTCTACAACAAGAGCCAGGGGCGTTTCTCGATCCTCGGATCGCTGATGCGGCCCTTCCGACGGGACGATCCGGGCCAACCGCTCGATCGATCACTTTCTACTTCGGATACCGACAAGGCTCCGATCGCCGGCTGAACGGCGTACCCGGGCGGCGCAACCCCTGCCGCCCGATCCCCCGCAGTAATGGAGAAGGGTTCGTTTCCCATGCGTAAATATCTGACGAGGAGCCTCGCGATGATCGGCGTCGCGGCGCTGCTCACGCTGAGCACCGCGTGCTCCAACGAGCGGGAGGGCGAGACCACCGCCGGGACCGGCACCGGCAGTGCCGCGCCGGCCAAGGGCTTCGCCGCCGACGCGCTCATCGGCGTCGCGCTGCCGTCCAAGACCTCCGAGAACTGGGTGCTCGCCGGTGACCTGTTCACCAACGGGCTCAAGGAGGCCGGCTTCCAGTCCGACGTGCAGTACGCGGGCGCCTCGACCACCGTCGCCGACCAGCAGGCGCAGATCTCCGCCATGGTGACCAAGGGCGCGAAGGTCATCGTCATCGGCGCGACCGACGCCGCGCAGCTGTCCACCCAGGTCGCGCAGGCCAAGCAGGCCGGCGCCGTCGTCATCGCGTACGACCGGCTCATCGTCAACACGGCCGACGTCGACTACTACATCGCCTTCGACAACTTCAAGGTCGGCCAGCTCCAGGGCCAGGCCCTGCTCGACGGCATGAAGGCCAAGAAGCCGGAAGGCCCCTGGACGGTCGAGCTGTTCTCCGGCTCGCCCGACGACAACAACTCCGGCGTCTTCTTCAACGGCGCGATGGACGTGCTGAAGCCGCTGATCGACAAGGGCGACGTCGTCGTCGGCTCGGGTCAGACCGACATCAAGCAGACCGCCATCCAGGGCTGGAAGGCCGAGAACGCGCAGCAGCGCATGGACTCGCTGCTGACCTCGACCTACAACGGCAGCAAGACCCTCGACGGCGTCCTGTCGCCGAACGACACCCTCGCCCGCGCGATCATCACCTCCGTGAAGAGCGCCGGCAAGGACATCCCGGTCGTGACCGGGCAGGACTCCGAGGTCGAGTCGGTCAAGTCGATCATGGCGGGCGAGCAGTACTCGACGATCAACAAGGACACCCGCAAGCTCGTGGCCGAGACCGTGAACATGGTCAAGTCCCTCCAGGCGGGCAACGCGCCGACGATCAACGACACCAACTCGTACGACAACGGTTCCAAGGTCGTCCCGGCGTACCTGCTTCCGCCGGTCATCGTGACCAAGGACAACGCGGCCGAGTCGTACGCGAACGACCCCAAGCTGGCGCCTCTGACGCAGCAGTGACGCTCTCTGAGTGACGACGCCGCGCGCCCCTCCGTTGGGGCGCGCGGCGTCGCGTTTCTACAGGAGGATCGCGGTGAGGGTGTTCGCGTAGAGGTTGGCGCCCTGGATGGTGGGGTGGAAGGACTGCTGGGAGCCGTACCTTTGGGGTTCGCCCGCGGTGGGCTTCAGGATTCCCCGGTGGATGCTCTCCGGGTCCCCGCATACGGCCTTGCCGTCGAATTCGGGGCGTGGGTCGCCGTACACGATCGGGATGCCGAGTTCGAGGGCGAGCCGGATCGTCAGTTCCCGCTGCTTGCCGGCGAACAGGTCGGCCATCTCGTTGAGCCAGGTCGCCTCGCGCGGGGTGAGGCCGTAGGCGAACTCCCGCCAGACGCCGTTGACGGGCAACCAGAACGTCCCGCCCACGAGGGCGCACTGGCCTTCGCCTGAGATCAGCCGCGGATAGCCCATCACGATGATCGAAGCGTTGGGCGCCCGCTTGTTGATGGCCCTGATCACGGTTTCGATCGAGGGGATGACGTACTGGTCCAGCTGGCCCGGCACCGTGTCGCGCAGCGGCTGCGGGTCGCCGTCCAGCTGGGTGTCCTGGCAGTCCAGGGTCGGCTGGGAGGGCAGGGAGGCGACGCACTGCCGCACCACGTCGCTCCAGCGGGCGTCGTTGGCGCCGACGGTGAGGAAGACCTGGGTGGTGTGCTCGTCCAGGAACCCTTTGTCCAGCTGGGACGGTTCGCGGTGCCGGCCGGCCGCGCCGTTGCCCCAGGCGTCCGTGATCCTTTCCCCGTCGACGGCCGTACTGGGCAGGAGATTTCTGGTACGGGCGCCGCTGCAGGCGTGATGCTGCAGATCCAGGTTCGGATCCCAGCGATCGTGCCGGGAGCCCAGGGACTCGCCGGGGTTGTCGGCGGCCCTGGCCAGCCGCGCCCAGGCGAACTTGGAGCGGTGGCAGGCGTTGTTGTAGGCCCAGTTTCCGCCGCCGTTGCTGTTGGTCTCCTTGTAGTAGTGGTTGGCCTCGTCGGTGGACGCGCCCTCACCTGCGGCGATGGAGTCGCCCAGGACGGCGATCATGTTGAACGGCTTGTGCGGCAGCGGCTGGAAGGCGATCGCGTCCCAGGCCACGTCCTCGACATCGTCGCCACGCTCGACCATGTTGGACAGCGACACCGAGGGCGTGCCGTCGAACAGGAACGCGCCGAGGGAGACCCAGCGGTGCTCCTGCGTACGTTGCTGGAGGTGACGTTCCTTGGTCGTCCCGTCGCCCAGGTCGATGCGGTACTTCGCCGCCTGGGTGTGCGCGCCGTGGTCGGGCAGGTGCACCAGGACGCGCGCCCATCCGTGCAGGCTCTCGTTCAGGGTCCACGTGCCGGTCACCTTCATCGAGCTGTAGCCGGCGGAATCGGGCTGGCGGGCGTGCGCGAACCAGAAGTGGCCGCCCAGGCCGCCGCCGACCTGATGAAAGTCGATCTTGGAGGGGTAGTGGTCCGAGCGGTCGGCGGCGAAGTCCAGCGTGAACACGCCGCTGTTCTGCCACTCGCGGCCACACCCGGGCCGGGGCGAGACGACCTCGCGGGACACGTCGTCGACGATCAGGGCGCCTGGCGGGGCCGCGTTGGCCGCGCCGTCCAGCGTGTCGTACGGCCGGCAGTTGGGCTTGTAGTGCGCGGTCGGCATCTTCGCCTGCTCCACGTCCGCCTCGGTCAGCGCGAACTGCGGTTCGGGGTACGTGGTCGGGAACCGCATGTTCTCGTTGCCGCAGTCGCCGATCGCGCAGTTCTTCCACACCGCGTTACGGTTCCACCAGCAGCGATCCGCGTACGGTCCCTCCCGCAGTTGGCAGGGGCTCGCGCTGGTCGGATCGCAGTGGTTGCTCGTGTCGCAGAACAGCGCGAGCGGGGGTTTGGCCCCGATACGGGCGGCGCCGGTGGTCCACCAGGCCTGGTTGTAGGCGGCGTACCAGTTGTTCGGTTTCCGGAAGTCGGACTTGATGATCGGGTGCGCGGCCCAGCCGATGACCTTCTCGGGGTACGGCCACAGCTGCGGGTTACGCGCGTCGTCCTGCGTGTACTCCAGGAAAGGGCCCCGGTTGATCGGGTAGTTCGGGTTGATCGGGTTGTTGAGCCAGCCCAGCCCCCAGTTTCCGGCCGGGTCGGTGCAGGTCGGGCCGGGAGTGCAGCCGGGGTTGCCGAAAGAGGCGTCCCTGGGCTGGATGCCGGTGTTGTAGGCCCACACCGCGGCGAACCAGTTCTCGATCCGCCGGGGGTCGGCGTTGTTCATCTTCATGTGGTCGAAGGTGGCGTTCCACTTCTCCTGAAGGATCTGCAGACCCGCGGCGATGTTGGTGGCGTAGTCGACGGCGATGCGCTTCTGGTCGAGTTCGTCGCGCTGGCCGCGGCGCATGCGGTCGGTGACCTGGGCCACGCCGTACCCGCAGTCGGCCTTGTCCCAGTGCACGCCCCAGCCGTCCGGGCTTTCCCGCCGACCGTAGTAGTCGCCGATCAGGGGGTTGCCGAACTCGCCCTCCAGCACGTGGTTGGAGGCCTGCCACAGGTTGGACTCCTGGGCGAGCACGCCGAGCAGGATCTGGGCCGGGACACGGCCGCCGCCCCGGAGCGGGATGGAGGGGTACCGCCCTTGAGGCGTCCACTCGGGCAGTCCGGACTCGTTCCAGTTGTACGGGCGAGCCACGGTCAGCGCCCCGACCACCGCCAGGTTGGCCGCCCACTCGACTTGTTTCCACTGCGGTTGCAGCACCTGGAGATGCGGGTCGTTGCGGGCGACGCCGCAGGTCCGCTCCTCCTCCACGGGATCACTGGGGGAACCCGCCGTCTGCGTGTCCAGCGATCCGGTGGCTTTGAGCGGGCTCGGGTTCGGTGATCCGGTCGTTTCGAGCGGGCTCGGGTCCAGCGATCCAGTCGTTCTGAGCGGGCTCTGGTCCACCGATTCGGTCGGGTCCGGTGATCCGGTGGTTTTGAGCGGGTTCTGGTCCACGTTTATGCGGAAGTCGGCGGTGCGGCCTGTCGTCTGCATCTGTGCCTTCAGCGACAGTGCGCCCGGAACTGTGGGCTCATGCGTTAACGCCACCTGCCCTTCGGTGGATATTTCGGCCGAAGCCGGTGCCTGGATCCGGCTTACGGTGGCCGGCAACGTCGCGACAGACGTGGGCGTCCCGGTCAGGAACACGCGGCCCTGCGTGCCTGCGGCCAGACCGATCTCGGTCAGTGGGCCGCGTGCCAGCTCAGTGACCGTGCCGTTGCGGTACCGCCGGGCCACGCCGATGCTCTTGGCGTCGTGTGCTTCGAGGAAGACTTCGAGGTAGACGAGGCCGTCGCTAGCGTCCGCTCGCAGGTACGCGGCCGGACCCTTGGTGGCGGCCAGCAGACGTGTGCCGCCCTGCGGGGTGATCTCGGTCAGGCCCTCTCGGTAGGAGGCGACGATCCGGTTGTTCACCGGGATGGCCGAGGTCACCTGACCTGGCAGTTCTACCTGGAGTCCCAGCCGTGCCTTGGCCGTGTCCAGCAGATGCAGCCGGGTACGCCCCAGGTCGGTGCCGCCCTGGTTGAGCACGGCTGTCTCGCCGGTGCCACAGCCGGGGTTGTGGTAGGCGAGGCTGGTTCGTACGCCAAGCTTGGTCACGCTTCCTGAGGACAGATCCACCACGGCGGTGAATCCGCCACGCTCGAACAGCAGGTCCCGGTTGGTGAACTGACGCGGCGCGTACACGACCACCGCTCGCTTTCCCGACCCGGTCAGGCACACGTTGCCGATCCACTGGTCGGTCTCGAAGCCGGGTTCCTTCAGCGTGGCGATGGTGCGCCAGGCGTAACCGGTGTCCGCCTCGGCGGTGAGCAGGTGCAAGCCGGCGGCATCCCCCACGGTCGTCCAGGCGAGGTCTTTCGACGACCGCCAGCCTGTCCCCAGCACACCGTCACGCTCAGCGGCGGGTACGGCCGGCTTCTCCACGGGTTGGAGTGCCTGGGGGTCCGGATCGGCCGCAATGGCCTCATTCGGTGTCCTGGCGTAGGCGACCGTTCCAGTGAATTGAGATAACAGGAGTAGCGCGGTGAGCATGGCCGTAATCCGACGAGGCCGACTCCGCGCATGAAATTGCTTTCTGCGCACTGGGTTTCCCTTCCGAAACCGGTTTAAGCGCTGCCGGGCATGGCTTCCGGTAAAGCGCATGGGACCTCGTCGACCTCGATTTCTACACGGTCCGGGGGTGGCCCAAGTTTGTGGTGATATGTTCAGCAGCGCATGGTCTGAATTGTGCTGGGCGGTTGTATATCGGCTGTATCCTCGCCGTACAATGCGGCTTGCAGTTCCGAAATCACATAGAGCGCCGGGTACGGCAGTCCCGGCCTCGGATGTGTGGTGAGTGTGGGGCGATCGGATCGGGTCGATGGGTGACGTCCCGCGATCTCACTGTCCCCGATGCACTCCCGCCGCCGAGCGCGCATGGCCCCAAACTCGACCGAGAGAACAACGTCGTCCGGCGACTGTGCTGGTTTGTGCGGACATTGCCCGGGACCTTGGCGAACCTGTCGCGATCTTCTTCACTTGCCCCTGTATATGGAGCGCGATGGGGGATCGAGGCCGATGGAATTCCATGTATTGGGGACGCTGCGGGTTCGGGCCGGCGAACCTGTCTATCTGGGCACCGCGTACAAACCTCGACTGGTGCTCGCCCTGCTGCTGGCACGGGCGAATCGCACGGCGTCGATGGACTGGCTGACAAGGGCCGTCTGGGGAGACCGCCCGCCCACGTCCGCGTACCACAACCTCAGGGGCTACATTCACCGCGTCCGCAGACTCGTAGGGGCCCACCGCCTACCCAGGCAACCCGACGGATACGCGCTCTGCGTCGACGAAGCCCTCGACAGCCTGCAGTTCGAAAAACTCGCCGCCCGGGGAACCGCCGCATTCGACCGGGGCGAAGCAACCGAAGCCGCCCGGCAACTCCGCGCGGCTCTCGACCTGTGGCGTGGCTCGGCATTCAGCGAATTCGCGGACTGCGAAACAATCGCCGCAGCCTCGGAACGACTGGAACAATTACGGCTGACCACCTACGAATGCTGGGTAGCAGCCGAACTCTCCCTGGGCCGCCACGCCCGCCTCATCGACGACCTGTACGAAGCGGTCACCGACCAACCATACCGAGAAGGCCTCCGCGGCCACCTCATGCTCGCCCTCTACCGAGCCAACCGCAGAGCCGACGCCCTCGCGGTCTACCGGGAAGGACGCCTGAGAATGGCAACAGACCTGGGACTGGAACCAGACGCCCGCCTCCGAGACCTACACGAACGCATTCTCGTCGGCCAAGGCGGAACTTGGGCGACCAGAAATCTCACCACTTCTTACTGACGTGGTATCGACGGTCGAGGATGACCCGCATGCGTACGGCCACGGGCACCTAGCTTGGCCAGGGCGTCGGCGCATGGTGTGTCGCGGCGACGTCCTTGGGAGGCTCCCACGTGTTGGTGGCAGCGGGCAGTA
The DNA here is from genome assembly GCF_016862995.1 of Acrocarpospora phusangensis. Taxonomy (GTDB): domain Bacteria; phylum Actinomycetota; class Actinomycetes; order Streptosporangiales; family Streptosporangiaceae; genus Acrocarpospora; species Acrocarpospora phusangensis. Next base: position 14,789 of record NZ_BOOA01000098.1, on the reverse strand, counting down.
GATCGACGATCAAGTTTCTGGCTTTTTTTGTCCGTCTTTGTGCCAGTCTTCGTCAATTCGACTGTTTCCCCTCGTCGTGGCTGCGGGAACGCGTGATTGAGGGGTACGCAAGTCGCCATGACCAAGAAGAGCAAGCCATCCAAGGGCGACGAGGTCACGTGGAGGAGCCACGGGCAGACCGTGCACGGCAAGGTCGAGAAGAAGATTACGAGGAGGACCGAGGACTCGGGGCGTACGGTCGATGCGTCTTCGGAGGAGCCGCAGTATCGGGTGCGCAGTGACAAGAGCGGGAAGACCGCGGTGCACAAGGCGGAGGCTCTGGATGACGACAGGTGACAGGGACTTCGACGAAGCCGTCAACATGACGGCGGGGGAACTGGAGAAGTGGCTCGGCACTGCGGAGTCGCGGGGTGTGGGCGACAAGAGCGGAGGTGGCGAGTCGACCGGGCACGAGTCCGGGCGGAGGATCGTCGCGATTCTGCGCAAACGGAAGGACGAGATCACTGACGCCGATCGGGCGCACATGCGCAAGGTGGCCGGCTATGTTCACCGGCATCTCGCCCAGCGGCCCAAGGGGGACGTCAGCCGCACGCCGTGGCGGTACTCGCTGATGAATTGGGGACACGACCCGCTGAACTAACGAACCCGTCCGGACGGGTCGCCGTCAGGTAGTGCATGTTCTGGCGTATCGACTGGATCCGTCGAATGGTGCTGCGCGATCCATGGCATTCCGTGCGGCTCGAGCGCGTCGGTAAATCGGTGGACAGTTGGATCGGCGATGTCCTAGATCTGTTCGCCAGAATGTTGACGCCCCGGTCCGTCGCGGAGGACGGGGTATGCCGACCTCTTGCACGTGAGGGCGACCATGACGATCACCATGCGCCGTTATTCGGGCCCCGCTGATTTGAGGGCGATGCAGGATCTGACGCAACGCGTGAGGTCGACCTCCGGCGTGTATCACGTCGGTGACCTGGCCTGGGGCCGGTTGCACACCACGCAGCAAGCCGACTGGCCGATCGGGCTCTGGGAGTCCCAGGGCGAGGTGATTGCGTGGGCCTGGGCCCACCTGCCCGACGATTTACGGCTCGAAGTCGATCCGGAGCACTCGTGGTTGCTGTCCGAGATCTTGGACTGGTTTGACCACCTGGCCGGGGATCACTCTCGTGCGATCGAAGCCTTGGACGCTCAATCCGACCTGCGCGCTGTCCTGTTGCGGCACGGATACGAACCCCAAGACGAGGCACCCTTCTTCGCCTACCATTCGCGCGATCTGATCGACCTGCCAGACCCGGTGCTGCCGGACGGATTCATCGCACGCGCTGTACGCGGCGAGGAGGATCTGGACAGGCGGGTCGAGGTCCATCAGGCGGCGTGGAATTCCACCCGTGTGACGCTCGAGTCCTATCGGAAAGTGATGGCCGCCTGGCCGTACCGGCCTGAGCTGGACTGGGTTATCGAGGCCTCTGATGGCCGGTTCGTCGCGAACTGCTTGATCTGGCATGACGATCTTCATCAGGTCGGGCTTATCGAACCCGTCGGCACCCATCCTGAATTCCGTCGGCTCGGACTCGCAAGAGCTGTCTGTACCGCCGCGCTCCATGCGCTGGCCAAGGAGGGCGGCAAGAGCGCCATCGTCAATCCGCGGGGCGACGACGCTTATCCCGTGCCGCAGATCCTCTACCAGGGCATGGGTTTCCGTCCTTACACGAGAACACGCGCGTACCAGAAGAGTGGGACGCCGTAGTCACGGCCGTTTGGCATGACGGCAGGGAAGTCCGCGCTCCTCCCGGCGCGTGTTGTGCCGGGAGGGCCGCTTGCGGTCGGTGTCGTTCAGTTGACGCGTTCGAGGTAGCCGTTGGAGGCCAGCCAGTTGATGGAGACCTCGCCGTCGGCGTTGGCGGTCGCGCCCGGGATGTACTTCGCCATCGTGTGGTACTGCTTGCCCATGCCTTCCATCTGGAACGCGCGGGAAGCCGGCCCCGCGTCGACCTGGAATTGCTTGGTCACTCGATAGACGTGGTAATTGCAGATGTGGGGGTCGCCGGGGAAGGTGTTCAGGTTGCTCGGAGGTAGTGCGCGCTCCTCGTATGGCGTGCCGTACGGGGCGAGGAATGCGCCGCCTTCACCACCGAAACGATCGAGCAGCATGCCGACCGGGAGCATTCCGGTGTAGACGAGCGGTCGGGCATTGGGCCAGTCTCCGGGGCGGGCGAACCCGAATGCGTCCGGGTACCGCCACATATTGGTCTGCTCGTTCCAGTAACGGTAGAGGAATTTCCCTGGCTGCAGCCCGCCGTAGCCTACATAATCTTTCAGGATTCTTCCGAGATTACCCGTCTTGGGCAGATATTTCGGGCCAAGATTGCTATTGTCCAGCACGTACGGCGGGCCGCAGACGACGACCGGAACCGCAGGAACCGGGGGTTTCGCCGGCGGCTCTACCCTGTCCACCTTCACCGTCGTGCTGGAGGACTGGCTCTGGCTCGATGTCGCCTTGTTCTCCTTGGCCGTGGGCGCCGGCGGCGGGGACGCGGAGGCGTGGGCCGGGGTGGAGGCGAACGCTCCGGCGCCGATGGCGATAGCCGCGATCGACAGCACATGCCGAGATAGATGCACGTATTCTCCTGTATGAGATCACGCAGAGCGCGAATCAGACATATCTGCATTACGGAGCAAATTCATCGAGATTTGGGCGAGTGATCCAATTCTCAAAGTGAATGCTCCGGGCGAACTGGGATCGTGCATACCCGGCTATTCTTAAGGTCTAGCGCAAGGATTTCGCTGGGTGGGCCAAAAGGACGGCCTGATCGAATGAATCGCCATCAAGGCGGCCATATTTTAATGGTGGCCCTGGGTGTATTTGAGTGACCAAAATATCGGATGGCATGATTTTGGCGGCCGACGAGAGTCGATCACGGGGGCCGGCCGCCCCACGAGATCAACGATCATCTCGGTCGAGCGCCCAGCCCCCGGGGCCCGTCATGGGACAGGAATCCTCCGTCGCGCGGCCCGGAGATCATCGTCCGCCCCGGGTGAAAACCGGGTGACATTTGGTGGCGGATGTCGGAATGCTGGGGGCGGGCGCGAGGTTTTGTCGGTGGTGCCGGTCATGCTGTGTGTGACTTCACCTTCGTGTGAGGCCCAAGGCTGGGACACCAGCAATGACGACGTCCTGTTCGACAACCCCCGATCGAGGTACCGTGCCCAGCACACAACTCGACCAGCTCGAGTCCCCCGCCAAGTCCGCGCCGGCCGTCTCCGGTCGCACCCCGGCCGTGATCCGGCTGCTGGTGCTCGCCACGTTCGTGGTGATCCTCAACGAGACGATCATGATCAACGCGATCCCGCGGCTGATGGGCGCGTTGAACATCACCGAGCAGACGGCGCAGTGGCTGTCGACCGCGTTCATGCTGACCATGGCCGCCGTCATCCCGATCACCGGCTGGTTCCTCCAGCGGGTGTCCACCCGCGTCGCGTACACCACCGCGATGGGCCTGTTCCTGCTCGGCACCGCGCTGGCCGCCGTCGCGCCGTCGTTCGCGGTGCTGCTGGGCGCCCGCATCATCCAGGCGTCCGGGACGGCGGTGATGATGCCGCTGCTGATGACCACGCTGATGCAGGTGGTGCCGAAGTCGGAGCGGGGCCGGGTGATGGGCAACGTCACCCTGGCCATCTCGGTCGCGCCCGCCATGGGCCCGGCGGTCTCCGGGGTGATTCTCCAGTTCGGGTCGTGGCGGCTGCTGTTCGCCGTGGTGTTCCCCATCGCCGCCCTGATCGCGTGGGGTGGTCTGAGGAAGCTGGAGAACGTCGGAGAGTCCGAGTTCAGCACCATCGACTGGCTGAGCGTGGTGACCGCGGCCCTCGGTTTCGGCGGGCTGGTCTACGGGCTCAGCCGGTTCGAGGGCGGTGACATCCGCGTCGCCGCCTCGTTCGTGGCGGCCGGACTGCTCACCATCACCGTCTTCGTCCTACGCCAGTTGTCGTTGCAGAAGCGGGACGTGCCGCTGCTGGACCTGCGTACGCTGCGGCATCGCACCTACACGGTCGCGCTGATCCTGATGTCGGTGTCCTTCATGGCGATGCTCGGCTCGATGGTTCTGCTGCCGCTGTATCTGCAGAATGTGCGCGCGCTGAGCGCGCTGGAGACCGGGCTTCTCGTCATGCCGGGAGGGCTCGCGATGGGCCTGCTCGGGCCGACCGTCGGCCGCCTGTTCGACCGGTTCGGCGGCCGGGTCCTGGTCATCCCGGGCGCGATCGGCATCATGCTGGCCCTCATCGGCTTCACCCAGGTCACCATGACGATGCCGTTCTGGCTGATCCTCGGCCTGCACGCGCTGCTGATGGTGAGCCTGGCCGCGACCTTCACCCCGGTGTTCACCCTCGGGCTCGGCGCGGTTCCGCCGCCGCTCTACTCCCACGCCAGCTCGATCCTGAGCACGTTGCAGCAGGTCGCCGCGGCCATCGGCACCGCGCTCGTGATCACCGTGATGAGCGCGCGGTCCGACGCCCTCAGAGCCGCGGGAACCACGGAGGTCCTCGCCGACCTCAGCGGCATGCGGCTGGCCTTCGTGATCGGCGCGGTGCTGTCCGTGGCCGTGGTCATCACCGCCCTGCTGCTCCCGGCCCGAGCCGACAACGCGGGCGAGTTCGACGGTCCCATGCACTGAGACCCGGCATCACGTGATCGTGTCGGGGCAGACCTTCCGGTAGCTCAGGTCCGTCCCGACATGCTCACGCCACTCCTCCGGTGTGAGCTGCCGTCCCGCCCGCTCACACACCGCCGGTACGGCCCGCGCAGGGTCAACCGGCAAATCCTGAAACGCCCCATCGTGCCCCACCACCCGCAGGAACGCGCCGTCGCCCGTGAACGCGAGCGCGGGCATGGGATCGTCCACCTCGTACGGTTGGAAGGCCCCGGTCGTCACCGTCCAGGCGGCACCGAGTTGCCGTCCCGCGACCGTGTCGAACAGCGTCACCCTGGTGTCATGGGCGATCGCCAGCGTCCGCCCGTCGGGCGCGAACCTCGCCCCCACCACGTCTCCCGGCACCCGGAACACCTGCCCCGTCGGCTTCCACGTGCGGGTGTCCCACAACACCACCGCCCTGCTCCCGTACGGCGAAGCCGCCAGCGACCCCGTAGGCGCGAGCGTCACCCACCTCTCGGCGAGAGTGCCGGGTCCTTCCGCACGGGGTAACACCTGACGGGAGATGAGGTCGATGACGTCAGCACCCCCAGGGTCGGCGGTGACGAGGAGTCTGCCGTCGGAACTGAAGGACAGAGCACCTCCCGTCACGGTCTCGAATCGCGCCACCTGCCTGCGCTGCGCCAGGTCGATGAGGATGACGACGCCCTGACCGTAGTAGTCGCTGGGCAGGGTGTAGCTGATGGCGACCAGCCGGCCGTCCGGGCTGATCTCCATGTCCGCCGTCTCGACACCCGGCGTGATGGGGACATCGCCCAGTTTGCGCCCGGTCGCGACGTCCCAGATCGAAGGGACCGCGATCTGCGAGAACGCGGGATAGGTGACCACCGTACGCCCGTCGGGACTGACCCGCATGATCGGCTTCTCGCCGGTGATGTCGAACCGGCCGGTCTCCCTGAAGTCCGGCACCGACCAGCCGCGTACGGTGTCGCCCGTCAGGGTGAACAGCGCCCCTCCCGAGGCGGCGAACCGTCGTTGCAGGGCATCGGGAGGCAGCACGCGCCGGGGACCGGTCTGCCGGCTGACGTCATAGGTGGTCACCTGCCCGGCATCGGTCAGGATGCTCAATGTGCGGTTGCCGGAATCGAGCCGCGGTAATCCAACGATCCTGGACGCGACGGTGAGCCGGAGGATCGGGGCGGCGTCCTCCAATCGCCACAGCGTGAGGCGTCCTCCCGCGGAGTTGGCGAAAGTGATCAGGAAGCGCCCGTCAGAGCTGAAGACGGCACTGTCGGCCTGCCCGGGAAAGACCCGCCGATCCCGTTTGCCGGTGGACAGATGCCGCAACGTCGTCGAGTCGTCCTCCTGGACGACAGCCAGCGTGCCGTCGGGGCTGAAGGTGAGGACCGCCCCCAGCAGGTCGCCCGGGAGCCGCTTGTCCGTCGGCGCTCCTTCGTCGGGGAACGTCCGCAGTGTCGCGTTGACCGTGCCGAAGCGGTCACCAGGCCCGATCCGGGCGTCCATCACGTATCCGTCGAGCTTCTCCAACGCCCGGCGGGAAACATTCCACACCCCGGCATAAGGCCCGCCGATGTGGTCGCGGATGACGATGTAGCCACCACTGGGGCTGAACTCCAGGCTTGACGGGCGGCCGTCGTCGCCGGTCTTCTCCTCCGGCGCCCATCGGCCTTCACCCAGCTTCCGCCCGGTCCGCAGGCTCCACAGCTCCATCGTCGTGCCCCGCGCGAGCGCCAGCGTGTCACCGTCGGGTCCGACCGCGGCGGTGACGGGCGCATCGCCGATCCCGTCGAAGGTGCTGAGCTGCTGTCCGGTCACCACGTCGTACGTGGTCACCCGGCCGGCTCCGGCGCTGACGAGGGTCCGGCCGTCGGGGCTCAGCGCCCGGCCTTCGTTGGCGGGGGCGGCGTCCATGAAGACCGACCGCTCCTGCTGGGCGAGGGAGCTCAGCACCGCGGACTCCGCCTCGGGGACCGGCGCGATGCGGTGGGCCGCCACGCTGAGCAGCATCGCCTTCACCGGGTCGTTCTCGCGCAGCGTGTCCGCCTGGAGCGCTAGTCGCAGGGATGTGGTCCGGGCTCGCTCGTCGGCCAGGTGCCTGCCGGTCTCGTCGCTTTTGACGGACTGATCCCAGGCGAGGGCTCCAGCGGTGAGAGAGGCGATGAGCAGGACCGCCACGCCGCTGGTGACCAGGCGCCGCCGCCTGGTCTGGCGGTCCGAGCCGGTCTTGCTCGCCTCGACGAACTCCCGCTCGGTGATGTTCAGGGTCAGATGCGTGGTGCCGGTCCATTCGAGCGCCAGGCGCAGGGCGGTGCCGCGGAGGAGGTCCTCGGGGCGGCGGCCGTTCCTGGCCCAGCGCCGGGCCGATTCGCCCAGTTCGCGGTGGCGTACGAGGGCGTCGCGGTCGCCGGTCACCCATTCGTGCAGCCGGGGCCAGGCGTACAGGAGGGCGGCGTTGCCGAGGGTGACCGCGTCTCCCTGGCGGCGGACCAGCAGGGCCTGTTCGAGGGCGGCGAGCACCGGTTCGGCGGCCGGGAGTTCGTCCAGGGCGGCCGTGCGCAGGACGTCCTCGCCGTCGCGTACGTCCACGAGGCGCAGGAACAGGTCGCGTGCCATCTGGCGTTCGGCCGGGGAGAGCCCGGCGTAGATCTTCTCGGCCACCGCGCCGAGGGTCGGATCGTCGGGCAGGCCGCCGGGGGGCCGTACGTCGGAGGCGGTTTGGGAGCCTTCCGCCAGGGTCGCGCGTTCGCCGCCGCCGAGCAGCGCCAGCAGCAGGCGCTGCGCGGAGGGACGTTCGGCCGGGTCCTTCGAGAGCGCGGCGCGCACGAGTCCCCGCAGCCCCTCGGGCAGGACGTCGACGTCGGGGTCGTGGTTGAGCAGGCGGTTGATGACCGCGAACGTCGTCGGGGCGGTGAACGTGTCGCGTCCCGTCGCGGCGAAGAGGACCACCGCGCCCCAGGCGAACACGTCGGCGGCAGGCTCGGCGCGTCCGCCGGAGAACAGTTCGGGCGCCATGTACATGGGCGTGCCGGCCAGTTCGCCCATCGAGGTCATCGACAGGCTCGGGGCCCGGGCGATCCCGAAGTCGATCACTCGCGGTCCGTCGGGCCCCAGCAGGACGTTCTCCGGCTTCAGGTCACGATGGACGACATCCGCCTGATGGATGGCGGCCAGCGCCGTGGCGATCCCGACGGCCAGCCGGTGCAGCGAATCACCTGCGAGCGCCTCCTCCCGTACGGCCGCGCGCAGGCTAGGCCCGGGGACGAACTCGGAGACGAGGTACGGCCGTTCGCCTTCGAGGTCGTGGTCCAGGATCCGGGCCGTACAGAACGACGCGACCTGCTGGGCGGCGGTCACCTCGCGGGTGAAGCGGCGGCGCAGGGGGGAGTCGCCCGGCAGGTAGGCGTGCAGGACCTTGACCGCCACCCGGTTGGCCGCCTCGTCGTACCCCTCGTACACGACGCCTTGGCCGCCGGAGCCGAGCCGGCCCGCCAGCCGGTAGCGGCCCAGCCTCGACGGGTCCCCCGGGCGCAGTGTGTCTGCCGTCATGATTCATTGGATAACGAATCACCGGCTTTGGTTCAGATCAATGGCCGGATACGGGGTACCGGCTCGTGATCGCCACACGGTTGAAGGCGTTCATCACCGTCGCCAGCCAGGCGACCGCCGAGATCTGCTCCTCGGAGAGCACCTCCGCGACCGCCGCGTAGTCCTCGTCGCTGACCCGGCCGTCCGCCACCTGGGTGATCGACTCGGTCAGGCGCAGAGCCGCACGCTCGACGTCGGAGAAGTAACCGGTCTCCGCCCACGCGGGCAGCACGGAGAGAATGTCCGTGCTCGCACCCTTCTTGATGGCGTCACGGGTGTGCATACGCAGGCAGAACGCGCAGCCGTTGATCTGCGACGCACGGATCTTCAGCAGTTCGACCAGGACCGGGTCGAGACCCGCCGCCGCGGCGCCCTCCTCCGCCGCATCGGACAGGGCGAGGAGCGCCTTGTAGCTGGCCTGGTGCTGCTTGCCGATGTTGACACGTTTCTGCAGTTCAGTCACGGTTTCAGTGTAGGTTCGCGGACCTGTCGATCTTGTCGCGGGGCCTTGAAACGACACAACGGCGTACCCCCGGAGCAGGGGTACGCCGTTACGAAAGCGTCAGGGCTTGTGCTTGTCGATGCCGTAACCGTTGCACTGCCGTCCGCCGTTGATGCAGTGCTTCACCAGCTCGGCCTGGCGATCACCTTCCCACGCCTCCATGAAGTCGTAGTGGAAGGAGTAGCTCGCGCCGGAGGAGTAGGCGAGGCCGTCGGTCTTCCCGCCGGGAAGCTTGTAGGGGACCTTGATCTCCAGCATCGGCAGCGGGATCGGGAACGCCGCCGGGCAGACGCTCTTCACCGGGTAGGCCATGTGGCTCTTGTGGTCGGCCGAGTCCAGGTCGCGGCCGTTCCAGCAGCTGGGCGCCTTCAGCCGGACGATCAGCGAGCTGCCCGACGGGCAGGATTTCGGGAAGTCGTTGAAGGTGTTGCCGCCGCAGGTCCAGTTGCCCTGGAAAGCGGCGGGGGAAGGCGTCCGCATATCGCCGACGATCAGCCGGAAACCGGCGGGGAAGGGCTGAACCGTCCGGTAATCCTTGACGCCCGACTTGTAGTACGTCGTCACGATCGTCGGGTTAACGATCTTGCCGTTCTGGTACAGCGTGGGGATCCAGTACGCGGACTTGTCCTTGGTGTCCTCGCAGCTCGACTTGCCCGCCAGCAGGGAGGTCCTGGTCGACTTGGCGTTCGTGGTCGTGTTGCCGGCGAAGGTGTGGAAGTGGGCCGCCCCCGGGATGCCCGGGTAGACGATCGGGTCGTCGGCCAGGTGGTGGGTGGGCTTGCAGTTGGCGTGGATCTCGCGGTACTGCGCGAACGGCGGCGGCCCGGAGAACGTCGGGACCGGGAGCGGCTTCGCGGTGGGGTACGGCGTGGCCACCGCGGCCGGAGCCTTGTGCGGGGAGTGCGCGCCGGCCGTGGCGGCGGAGGCCGGAAGTACGAGCGGGCACGCGACCAGCAGCAGGCCCGAGGCGAGCACAGCCGTCCCGGCCGCCCTGCTCCATCGGTGCCGCCACGCGGACACGGAGTCGGCGCGAGCGGTGTGGTCTGACATCGGTTTCCCTTCGCAATGGGACAGTTCGGGGACGGCCGGCGCGCGGCCCGCGTTCGGGCCGCCCGGCCAGGCCGATCAGCTGCCGGCGGAGTCACTGAGGGGGCGAATCGCGCGGCGCGGGTCGAACGCTAGTCACCTGGCCGCCTGTGGCTTTAGGCGGAAAGTCCCAGTCGGGGATGTTCGTCACGGCCCAATTCCCGGGGCGTCCCGCTACGACAGGCGGGTGCCCCCGGTCCACACCAGGGCGGCCTCGGTCCTGCTGCTCACGTTGAGCTTGCCGAAGACGCTGTTGAGGTGGTTCTTCACGGTCTTCTCCGTCAGCCCCAGGCGGATGGCGATGGACGCGTTGCTCAGCCCCTGGGCCAGCAGGTTCAGCACCTCGCGCTCGCGCCGGGTGATGCCGAACCTCGTCTGCACGATGTGCCGCCGCTCGGCCCGTTCGCGCTGCTCCTGGTCACGCTCGGCCTGCCCCCGTACGAGTGAGGTCGCCACCGACGCGGCCACCGGCGACAGATAACCCCGGCCCTCGGCCACGGCCAGGACGGCGCGCAGCAGCTCCGGCGGGTCGAACTGCCCGTGCACCAGATATCCCCGGACGCCCCCGCGCAGCATCGACGCGATCACGTCTTCGGTGTAGTCGCTGGTCAACGCCAGCACCTTCGTGTGCAGGCTCATCTCGCTCACGACCGACAGGCCGTCGGCGATGGGCATGCGATGGTCCAGCAGGGTCACCGCGGGACGCAGCCGCCGTACGGCCGCGAGCCCCTCGTGCCCGTTGCTGGCCTCGCCCACCACCCGCACCCGGTCGTCGGCGCCCAGGAACGCGGACATGGCGGCACGGACGATCGGGTTGTCGTCGACGATCAGCACGTCGATCACATCGCTCACATCCATTCAGTAACCGGTCACCCTGTCACAGGTACGTAGACGGTGACCACCGTGCCTGCCCCGGGGAAGGATCGGACGCGCAGCTGGCCGCCGACGGCCCGCGCCCGCTCGGCCATGCCGACGAGGCCGAAATGTCCCTGGGACTGCAACCGGTCGAGCTCCTCGGGAACGGCGAACCCGATGCCGTCGTCGCCCACGATCAGCTCCAGCAGGCCGCCGGACTGGATCAGGCGGATGGTGACATGGGAGGCGAAAGCGTGCCGCTGCACGTTCGTCAGCGCCTCCTGGAGCACGCGGACGATCTCGTACCGGACGGCCACGCCCGGCTCGGCGCACGCGACCGTCACGCGCGTGGCGACCCCCGAGTCGTCCCGCCAGGACCGGCACACCTCGTGCACGGTCTCCTCGAAAGACCGGTCGGGCACGTCCCCGCGCAGCCCTTCCAGCAGCTGCCTGGCCTCCCGCGCGGCCACCTCGGCGCCCCGGGAGACGGTGTCGGCGAGCTGCTCGGCCAGGGCCGGATGCCGGCGCAGCGACGACGGCAGCGCCAGGGCCGCGAACGACACCCCGCGCAGCGTCTTGCTGACGGAGTCGTGCAGCTCACGCGCGAGCCGGGCCCGTTCGTCGGCCGCCGCGGAGCGCTGCGCGGAAGCCGCCACCTCCACCGTCAGATCGACGTACCGCACCAGCGCGGAAGCCGCCACCGCTCCGCCCATGCCGGCCAGCACACTGAGCATCGGAAACGCCATCACGAACGCCGCCACATCCGGCGAGTACGGCGTCGCCCGCAGCGCCCACGCCGCCGCCGCGAACCCGAAAGCCGCCTGAACGGCCCAGATCCCCAGAGCGCGCATGCCGAGCAACGCCCCCGCCAGGGCCGCGGACCCGGCCGCGAAACAGAAGTACGCCATGCCGCCCTTGCTCAGCAGCATGATGCCCGAGGCCGCCAGCCAGTCCACGCAGATGACCGGCAGCGCGTGCCGCACCACGGCCGGGTGCCGGGTGAGCACCGTCACCTCGGCGACCGTGGCGACCACGGTCACGGCGATCACCGCCAGCACCCGCCAGAGGCCGGGCACCAGCAGCAGCCCGGCCCCGGCGGAGGTGAGCACGACCGCGGCCCGGCCCAGCATCACCGCACGGCAGATCGCGGCGGGCGCGACCAGCGGATCCACCCCGTGGAGCCGCCAATGCCCGGCCGCCGCGGCCATCTCACTTCCCCAGCGTGAGGTCGTCGACGTAGAACTCGTACGCCTGCGGCAACTGCTCGGAGGCGATGGCCAGATCGATCCGGCGCAGCCGGGCGGGCGACAGCGCGCCCACGTGGACGACGAAGGAGGCCCAGCGCTCCGGGGGCGCCTGGAGGGTCACGGTCATGGCGCCCGCCCGTCCGGCCGTGGGCGAGGCGGACAGCCGCAGGATGGTCCCGTACTGCCGGCCGCCGAAGATGCGCAGGCGCAGCCGGGTGTTCGCGCCGATCGTCACGGGTGCGCCGGCCAGCAGCGTCACGGTCGCAGGCTGGTCGCGGGTCTTCACCCGTCGCTGGATCCGGATGGCGATCTGGTCGCCGTCGGGCACCGGGCGGCCGGGTGTGACGTTCGTCCCGCTTCCGGACACCTGCCATCCCGTGCCGAGCGCCGACGCGTAGATCAGGCAGGCGGGGACGGGCGTGATCTCCGAGTTCCGCTGGGCGGAGCAGGAGGGTAAGCGCGGGCGTCTGGGGGTGGCCGTCGGACGCGGGGTGTTCGGGGAAGGACTTGGGCTGGTATCGGCCGGGGGCGTCCGTGGCGAAGGGGACGCGAGGGCAGGAACCTCTCCGGAGGTGGACTGCTGTGTCGTGGGCGTCTCCGAGGTCTCCGGCGCCTTCGAAGGCTCCTGAGTGGGCTCCTGAGCGGGGTCCTGAGCGGGCTCTTGCGCGGCCGATGTCTCCGCGCGGCCGTCCTGCTGGGGGATCAGCAGCGGAGGGACGGCGACGGCGATGCAGATCACCGCGGTGACGAGCAGGGCGTACCGCGTCGTCTGCCCGAGACGGAAAGCCGGCCGGGGGCGCGGAGGGCCGCCGACGGGCCGCCGATCAGCGCTCATCGCCGACCTCCTGTCCCGGCATCACCAGGAGTCACGTTCACGTCCTTGCTGCGCAAATCAGAGTAGTGACTATCTTCCGCCACAGCTTGCCCACCGTGCGCAGACACCGGCGCCGATTCGGCAGGTGAGCGCGCCCATCCCGGAAACTGGGTCCCACCGCCTCGGACTCCTGGGTCTTTCGGCCCAACCCGCCCCCCATGCGAAAGGCCCGTGACTTCTCGGTCACGGGCCTTCGTCTTACCGCTTTCAGGTCGCGACGGACGCCCACCGGGTCGGCAGCGGGGCGTACGCGAATTTAAAGCTGGCCGCTCTCGATGCGCTGCTTCAGGACCTGCTGGATGCCCTGGTGCGCGAGCACACCCTGGGACAGGGTGAAGTCGATCTGGTCCAGCGTCGTCTCGAAGGTGAGGTTCTCGGTCACGCGGGTACGCGCCCCGCTGAGGCTCTCGAACGTGATCTTCTGGTGGGTCACGATGTTGCCCGTGGACCAGGAGTCGACCGAGTAGCAGAACCGTTCGAGGTTGAGGCGCTGCTGGGCGTGCGTGTTCAGCGTGAACGGACCCGTCTCAAGCGGGATCACTTCGATCGCCGTGAGGTTCTTGGTCCGCACCTCGTTCTTGGTCTTGTCGTAGTGGGTGACCACCCGCTCGAGGAACGGGTTCGCCCCGATGTGGTTCTCGAAGTTGGAGTAGGCCTTGAAAACGCGGGGCCTCTGCGCGTTGATGATGATCGAGATGCTCTGGGACTTGCGGGCCCGGCCTTCCGGCAGGGGGTCGGCCACCTGGCCGAATTTGTAGGTGTTCCAGGCGTACTGCCACTCTTGGGCGAGTTCGGCGTCGGTGTCGGCTCGTGCTGCCGTGCTCATGAACGACAGGACGAGGGACATGGCGATCAGGGGCGCGCCTAACAGGCGAGGAATCCTCATCTTCATAGCATGAACATTTATCGCATCCGGCTCACGAGCACATCAGTCATGATCGCCTCTGGCGGTAATTGCCATCTTTGTACGGATATGTCGGCCAGTCTCGCCCAGCCTGGCCGAAGCGCGGCGAACCGGATCCGATGGCCATGACGATCGGATCCGGTTCGCCGGCTGTGCCGCTAGGGGATCAGGGGCTGGTGCAGGTCAGGGTCGGGGTGGCCGCGCTGCCGTTGGCGGTGAAGCCGAACGACGTGGCCGAGTTCGCGGCGACGGAGCCGTTGTAGGCGGCATTGCGGACCGTCACGGAGGAACCGGACACGGTCTGCACGCCGTTCCACAGGTTGGTGAAGGTCTGGCCACTGGGCCAGGTCCACCGCACGCTCCATCCGTTGAGCGCCGCGTTGCCCGCCCGTACGGTCACCGTCGACTGGAACCCGCCCGGCCAGGTGCTGACCGTGGAGATCGTCGCCGCGCACGGCCCGGGAACCGTGGACGGCGTAGGAGTGGGCGTCGGAGTGGGCGTCGGGGTCGGTGTAGGCGTGGGGGTGGGCGTCGGGGTGGGCGTGGGCGTCGGTGACGGGTTCGGGCTCGCCGCGTTGAGGGCGTTCAGCACGGCGTCGTAGGCCGGCTTCTTGTTGCTTCCGCTGAACAGCAGCGGGGTGTCACCCGAACGCCACGAGTCCTGGTCGCGTACGCCCCACACGGTGATGCCGTTGCACCGGGCCACGGCCAGGCAGTCGTTGACGACGTTGGCGTACGTGGTCGCCGAGGCGCCCTGAATGTCCAGCTCAGTGATCTGCACGTCCACGCCGAGGGCGGCGAAGCTGGAGATCGTGGTGCGGAAGTTGGCGTTGTACGGGCTGCCGCTGTTGAAGTGCGCCTGCAGACCGACACAGTCGATCGGCACCCCGCGCTGCTTGAAGTCGCGGACCATGCTGTACACGGCCTGGGTCTTCGCCCAGGTCCAGTTGTCGATGTTGTAGTCGTTGTAGCAGAGCTTGGCGGCCGGGTCCGCGGTCCTGGCCGTACGGAAGGCGACCTCGATCCAGTCGTTGCCGGTCCGCTGGAGGTTGGAGTCACGCCGTCCACCGCC
>NZ_BOOA01000097.1 GCF_016862995.1 Acrocarpospora phusangensis | reverse complement strand
GGGCTCACTCGGACCGGGCTCACTCGGACCGGGCTCACTCGGACCGGGCTCACTCGGACCGGGCTCACTCGGACCGGGCTCACTCGGTCCGCGCTCACTCGGTCCGCGCTCACTCGGTCCGCGCTCACTCGGTCCGCGCTCACTCGATCCGGGCTCACTCGATCCGGGCTCACTCGATCCGGGCTCACCTAGGCCGAGCTCACCTAAGCCGAGCTCATCTGGTCCGGGTGAGCAGGCGTACCCGGACCTCGAATCCGCCGGGTACCGGCCGCGCGGCGACCGAGCCTCCGAACAGCGCGGCCCGCTCCCAGATCGCCAGCAGCCGCTCCCTGGGCAGCCCGTCGTCGCGCACGCTCACCTCCAGCACGCCGCCCAGCCACCGCAGCGTGACCTCGGCCGAGGCGGCGCGGCCGTGCCGTACCGCGTTGCGCAGGCTCTCCTCGACGATCCGGTAGACCGACAGTTCGAGCACGGGACCGCCCGGGCGCTCGCCCTCCTCTCGCAGGGTCACCGCGAGCCCGCCGGACCGGCAGCCCTCGATCAGCGCGGGCAGGTCGGCCAGCCTGGGCTGCGGTCCCCGGGCGGCTCCGTCCACGCGCAGCAGCCCCAGCATGCGCTGCAGGTCGCTGAGGACCTGCCGCCCCGACTCCTCGGCCTCCCGCAGCTTCTGCCTGGCCCGCTCCGGGTCCTGGTCCATGATGACCCGCCCGGCCCCCACGCCCAGCGTCATCACGCTCAGGTCGTGCGCCACCACGTCGTGCAGCTCGCGGGCGATCCGGAGCCGCTCCCTGGCCACGGCGTCAGGCGAGTGTGCCGGCCGGCGGCGGACCATCCGTGAACCCGCGAGCCGGGACAGCAGGAGACGCATCATGCGGGCAAGCTACGCCGCCGCCGTTCCGGAAGACGTCCGCACCCAGATGGATCCCTCATCCCTCTCGGGACGGACCTCCACCTGGGTCACCCAGGGCCACCTGGGACTCGCCGCCACCCGGATAGCCCGGCTGACCTCGATCCCGGGACCGACCTCCACCTGGCCCGCCGCCACCGGATGGCCCCGCTGACACCGATCCCCGGGACTGATCTACACCTGGCTCGCCGCCAGCGGACGGCCCGGCTGACCTCGATCCCGGGACCGACCTCCACCTGGCCCGCCGCCACCGGATGGCCCCGCTGACGCCGATCCCCGGGACTGACCTCCGCCTGGGGCTCGCCGCTAGCGGATGGCCCGGCTGACCTCGATCCAGCGGTCGAGGGTGGCGGCGCCGGCGCCCGAGTCGACCGCCTGGGCCGCGCGGGCGTAGTTGGCCCGCAGTTGCTCGGTGAGCGTCTCGGCGGTCACGCCGTCCAGGGCGGTGAGGGCGGCGGCGGCGTTGAGCAGCGCCGCGTCCCTGATCGGGCCGGCCTTGCCGCGGAGCAGGTCGTGCACGGCGCCGGCGTTGAACTCGGCGTCGCCGCCGCGCAGGTCCCCGGGCTGGGAGCGGGGGATGCCGATGTCCAGCGGGTCGAACGTGGTCCTGACGGCCTCGCCGCCGCCCACGACGTACACCGTGGAGGTGGCGGCGGTGGAGAGCTCGTCGAGGCCGTCGTCGCCGCGGAAGACCAGGGCGGAGACGCCGCGCTCGGCGAAGACGCCGGCCACGACGGGAAGCATGCGGGCGTCGAAGACGCCGATCGCCTGGGCGGCGGGCCTGGCCGGGTTGGTGAGCGGGCCGAGGAAGTTGAAGACGGTGGGGACGCCGATCTCCTTGCGCGGCGGGCCCGCGAACCGCATCGACGGGTGGTAGACCGGCGCGAAGAAGAACGCGATCCCAGCCTCCGCCGCGACCCGGGCGGTCGCCTCGGCCGGCGCGTCGATGACCACGCCGAGGTGCTCCAGCACGTCGGCCGCCCCGCACAGCGAGGACGCGGACCGGTTTCCGTGCTTGGTCACCCGCGCCCCGGCGGCGGCGGCCACGATGGCCGCCATGGTGGACACGTTCACGGTGTGCGCGCGGTCCCCGCCGGTCCCGACCACGTCCACCGTGTCGCCCTCCACGTCGACCAGGGCGGTGGCGCGGCTCAGCATCGTCCGGGCCATCCCGGACACCTCCGCGACGGTCTCCCCCTTGGCGCGCAGCGCGACCACGAAGGCCGCGAACTGGGCCGGGGTGGCCGCGCCGGACATGATCTCGCCCATCGCCCACGCGGTCTCGTCGGCGGTCAGGTGCTCGCCGGAGAGCAACGCGTTGAGGAGCGACGGCCAGGTGGTGCGAGCGTCCATGGCGTTCCTTGCCGTTCCGTTGGAAGAAAAAGGGGGAACCGTGGGGGTCAGGCGACCTTGAGGCGGCGGCGGAGCAGGTCCGCGACGGTCTCGGCGACCGTCATCGGGTCCAGCGGCTGGGCCACGACGGCGTCGGCGCGCGACCAGTTGGCCAGCCAGCGGTCGTCACGCCTGGCGATGATCAGGAGGATCGGCGGGCAGTTGTGCACCTCGTCCTTGGCCTGGCGGGCGATGCCCATGCCGCCGGCGGGCGCGGCCTCGCCGTCGAGCACGGCCAGGTCGACGTCCCCCGCGTCCAGGTAGCGCTGCACCGCGGGCTGGGTGGCGACCTCCACGATCTCCACCTCGGGAACGTCGGCCGCGGGCCGCCGCCCGATCGCCAGCCGCACCTTCTCCCGGGTGCCCGCGTCATCGCTGTAGACGAGAACCTTCACGTCGCACTCTCCTAACCGCCTGTGGTCAACGCCGATGGTATCGGCCCTGCCCGGCCCCCCGCGCGCGACCGTACCTCGCAACACCGCCCCCCGGAGAGGCGACCGGGCAGGTTAGCCGCAATAATGCTGGGCGTGGCGACAGCATCCGCAATTACAACGACGACGGCACCACACGCCTCGCGCCGGCCGAACCTGGTCAGCGTGGGGACGATTGTCTGGTTGTCCTCTGAGCTCATGTTCTTCGCGGCGCTGTTCGCGATGTACTTCACCATCCGATCGGTCAGCCTCGACCAGGGTCTTCCCTGGCCGAACGCTCACCTGAACATCCCGTTCGCGACGGCAAACACCATCATCCTGGTCCTGTCCAGTGTGACCTGCCAGTTCGGCGTCTGGGCCGCGGAAAAGGGACAGGTCAAAAAGCTCCGGTTCTGGTACATCGTCAGCTTCCTGATGGGCGCGATCTTCGTCGCCGGGCAGCTGTACGAGTACAACGAGCTGATGCACGAGGGCACCACGCTCTCGTCCGACGCTTACGGCTCGGTGTTCTTCCTGACCACGGGCTTCCACGGGCTGCACGTCACGGGTGGACTGATCGCGTTCCTGTTCATGCTGGGACGCACGTACGCCGCGAAGCGCTTCACGCATGAGCAGGCCACCAGCGCCATCGTCGTGTCCTACTACTGGCACTTCGTCGATGTCGTATGGATCGGCCTTTTCGCGACCATCTACATCATCAAATGATCGGAACGGGGATATCGGTGAACTCGATCACCGCGCGACGGCGGCATCCCCTCGCGCGTCTCGCCGTCGTGGCGCTCGCGCTGGGCCTCCTCGGCGGAGGATACGCCCTGTTCGCGCCGAGCAACTCAGCGGACGCGGCGATCGCGTCCGGCAAGGCCGACGACGTGGCCGAGGGCAAGAGCCTGTTCGTGGCCCACTGCGCCAGCTGCCACGGCATGAACGCCGAGGGCGGCCCGATGGCGCCGCCGCTGGTGGGCGTCGGGGCCGCGGCGGTTGACTTCCAGGTGAGCAGCGGGCGCATGCCCGCCGGCGGGCCGGGCCCGCAGGTGCCGCGCAAGCCGCTGGGCGAGTGGGTGACGCCAGAGGCGATCAACCAGTTGTCCGCCTATATCATGACGCTTGGAGGCGGCCCGCAGCGGCCGACGGCCGAGATGGTGGATCCGGCCAAGGGCGACGCGGCGAAGGGCGGGGAGCTGTTCCGCGCGAACTGCATCCAGTGCCACAACTTCGTCGGCGCCGGCGGCGCTCTCACCTACGGCAAGTACGCGCCCAACCTGAACGAGGCCACGCCCGAGCAGATCTACGAGGCGATGGTCACGGGCCCGCAGGCGATGCCGGTCTTCAACGACTCGACGATCACGCCCGAAGACAAGCGAAACATGATCGCTTACATCGTGCAGATGCGCGAGCTGAAGGACCCGGGTGGTTTCGGCCTCGGCCGGATCGGCCCGGTGACGGAAGGTCTCGTCGTCTGGATCGCCGGTCTCAGCTTCATGTCTCTGACCGCTATCTGGATCACCGCGAAGAAGCGTAAGAAATGACCTCCAACGAGCAATCGAGCCACGAAGAGGACGCGCGCGTGCCCAGGCGCGTCATCGGCACCCCCGCCGCGGGCACCGCGGTGCTCGGCGACTCGCCTCCGCCCGCTCCGGCCGAGGATCCGGCCGTGGTCCTCCCGGACCCGGCCGCGGCCAAGAGGGCGGAGCGGCTGGTCGCCCTGCTCTTCCTGGTCACCTTCCTGTCCGGGATCGCGTTCATCGCGTCGTACGTGATCTTCCAGGTCGGCACGGTGGACAGCACCGCGGCCTCCAACCTGGCCCTCGGCGGCAGCCTCACGCTGGCCCTGTTCTCGCTGGCCTCGGGCATCGTGCTCTGGGTCCGCCGGATCATGCCGAAGTACAACCTGGTCCAGGAGCGCCATCTGATGGTCTCCGACACCGACACCCGGGAATACGTCGACAAGACCTTCGTGGCGGGCGCCAACGAGAGCGGCTTCGTCAAGCACAAGCTGCTGCGCCGCACGCTGCTGCTGGCCGCCGCGCCGCTGGGCCTGGCCCCGCTGGTGCTGCTGAAGGACCTCGGGCCGCTGCCGGGCACCTCGCTGCGGCACACGGTCTGGAAGAAGGGCCTGCGGCTCACCGTCGAGGGCACCGGCGCGCCCATCCGGGCGGCCGACTTCAACTCGCCCGGCGGCATCCTCTCGGTGGTGCCGGAGGGCTACGCCCACGACCTGAACGCGCTCGCCAAGGCCACGCTGATCCTGATCAAGTTCCGCCCCGAGCAGTTCAAGGCGGGCACGATCAAGAACTGGACCCACGACGGCATCGTGGCCTACTCCAAGATCTGCACGCACGTGGGCTGCCCCGCGGCCCTGTACGAGCAGACGACCCACCACATTCTCTGCCCCTGCCACCAGTCCACCTTCGACGCCACCGACGGCGCGCGGGTCATCTTCGGCCCGGCCGCCCGGCCGCTGCCGCAGCTGCCCATCGGCGTGGACAGCGAGGGCTACCTCATCGCGCAGGCCGACTTCGACGTCCCGGTCGGGCCGAGCTTCTGGGAACGCGGCGACGCCGAGGCCGAGGCCAGAGAAGCCAGGGAGAAGGCATCATGACCACAACCCTGAAGGAAACGCCCAAGCTGGTCGGCGGTCCGGCGAACTACCTGGACGAGCGCCTCGGCGCGGGCAGCTTCCTCAAGCGGAACCTCCGCAAGGTCTTCCCGGACCACTGGTCGTTCCTGCTCGGCGAGATCGCGCTGTACTCGTTCATCATCCTGCTGCTCACCGGCACGTTCCTGACGTTCTGGTTCAAGCCGGGCATGGGCCACGTCGTGTACGACGGTCCGTACCAGCAGCTGCGCGGTGTCACCATGTCGGAGGCGTACGCCTCGACGCTGAAGATCAGCTTCGAGGTCCGGGGTGGTCTGCTGATGCGGCAGATGCACCACTGGGCGGCGCTGCTGTTCGTGGCCGGCATGACGGTGCACATGCTCCGGGTGTTCTTCACCGGCGCGTACCGCAAGCCGCGCGAGCTGAACTGGATCATCGGCGTCCTGCTGCTCACGCTGGCGCTGCTGGAGGGCCTGACCGGCTACTCCCTCCCCGACGACCTGCTCTCCGGCGCCGGTCTGCGGATCACCGAGGGTGTGGCCATCTCGCTGCCGCTGATCGGCACGTACCTGACGTTCTTCCTGTTCGGCGGGGAGTACCCGGGCGAGGACGTGATCTCGCGCTTCTACTCGCTGCACATCCTGCTGATCCCGGGCATCCTGCTGGCGCTGATCTCGGCGCACATGATCCTCATGTGGGTGCAGAAGCACACCCAGATGCCGGGCACGGGGCGGACCAACCAGAACGTGGTGGGAGCGCCGTTCTACCCGGCCTTCATGGCGAAGGCGGGGGCGTACTTCCTGTTCACGTTCACGGCCATCGCGGGGCTGGGGACGTTCGCGCAGATCAACCCGATCTGGCTGTTCGGTCCGTACACACCGGCGGACATCTCGGCGGGGTCGCAGCCCGACTTCTACATGGGCTTCCTGGAGGGCGCGCTGCGGCTGATGCCCGCCTGGGAGATCAACTTCCTGGGGTACACGCTGCCGCTGAGCGTGCTGATACCCGCCCTGGTGCCGATGGGCATCATCATGACGGGCCTGGCGCTCTATCCGTTCATCGAGCAGTGGGTCACCGGGGACCGGCGTGAGCACCACGTCGCCGACCGTCCCCGCAACAACCCGCACCGCACCTCGATCGGCATGGCGGCGGTCACGTTCTACGGCATCCTGTGGCTGCTGGGCGCGAACGACGAGATCTCGTCCTTCTTCCACATCGACCTGTACCACACGACGATCTTCGGCCGGGTGGCGGTCTTCCTGGGTCCGGCGCTGGTGTACGTCATCACGTACCGGATCTGCATGGGGCTGCAGCGCAAGGACACGGAGGTCATGTCGCACGGCGTGGAGTCGGGCGTCATCAAGCGCATGCCCAACGGTCAGTACATCGAGGTCCACGTGCCCCCGGCCGAGGACATCGCCGACCACCTGCGCGGCAAGGCGCCCATCCCGGTGGTCTCCGGCGAGCCGGACAGCGAGGGCATCCCGCCGAAGGGCGCCCGTTCGATCCTGGGCAAGGCGAAGGCCACGATGAGCAAGAAGTACGGCACCGAGCACATCGCCCTCGAGGAGGACCACGGCCACGGTCACGCGGCCATCGGTTCGGGCGACGGCGAGGACCGCAAGGAACTGCACTAGCGGAACCTGCGAAAGGGCCCGGGGATTCTTCCCCGGGCCCTTTCTCGTCGGCGCTAGATGCTGTCGGTCTCGGCGGAGCGCAGGCGGCTCCACTTCAGCCAGTCGGGCCAGGACTGCTGCCAGTGCCCCCAGCCGTTCAGCGGCTCCAGCGGTCGCGGGCTGCCGGTGACGATGATCGGGTCGCCGATGAGCGTGTTGTCGATGAACCAGCGGGCGTTGTCCGGGCTGATGTTCACGCAGCCGTGGCTGACGTTGGAGTAACCCTGGGAGCCCACCGACCAGGGCGCCGAGTGCACGTACTCGCCGCTGTTGGAGATGCGGACGGTGTTGTAGACGGTCTGCGAGTAGTAGCCGGCCTGGCCGGGGCCGGCGTCGGGCGAGGTCATCACGGTGACGGGCTCGCGGGACATGGCCAGGTGCACGCCGCTGGTGGTGTGGTAGCGCCAGACGCCGCCCTTGCCGGCGCTGATCGGCACGTCGCGGATGAGCTTGCCGTCCCGCTTGATCTTCATCATGTGGGTGCGCACGTTGGCCGTGCTGATCTGGGAGCGCCCGATCTTGAAGTCGCGGACGTAGTCCTTGGAGCCGTACATGCCGTCGGCGCCGCGTACGCCGGCCAGCCGCGCGGTGAAGCGGACCTTGGTGTGGGCGGGCCAGAACACCCGGGGCCGGTACGCGATGGTCTTGTTGTCGAACCAGTGCCAGGCGCCCTCGACGGGCTTGGAGGCCTGCACGAAGAGGTTCCGCTCGACCGAGACGCGGTCGGTGATCTCCTTGTCGAAGGTGAGCATGATCGGCATTCCGACCCCCACCGTCAGGCCGGAGATGTCCTTGTTGGGGATGATCTGTTCGAGGGCGAACATGCTCTTGGGCTTGATCGTGGCGAAGACGCTGCGCGCCGAGCCGGACGCGGTGGTGGCGGTGACGCTGTAGCCGGTGTCCGCGAGCATCGGCCGCAGGCTGCGCCAGCGCGTACGGTCCGCGCTGAAGATCCCCGGTACGGCCCTGCCCTTGGCGTCCGTCACCGTGACGGCCGTGAGAGCGCCGTTGGCGGAGTCAACCCGGATGGGGACACCTGGGGTCAGATCCTTGGCGCCGTTGGCCGGAGAGATGTACAGAGCCACCGCGGTGCCCTTTTTCTTGGCCTTGCCCTCCTCCAGCGCGGACGCGGCCGAACATCCCGTCGCCATCACCAGGGCCAGCGCCCCCGCACCCGTAGCACGCACGTGCATACTCCCCCCCGCGGCATTTGTCGCTTTCACTGGGTTATTACCCAGTAACAGAGAGTTCGTCCCGTGGGCGGGTAAAAGAAAAGCCCCGGCGTACCTATCGGCACGCCGGGGCTTGTTGAAACCTGGGTAAAGCTGTCAGCTTCGCGGGATCAGTGCGAGAAGTTGCCCCGGTAGTACTGGAAGACGAAGCCGATCGTGCTCATGATGACCGCGAACATGCCGATCATGAAGAGCCACCAGCCGATGACGAAGCCGAAGAAGGTCAGCGCCGCCGACAGGCAGACGAACAGCGGCCACCAGCTGTGCGGGCTGAAGAAGCCCAGCTCCCCGGCGCCGTCCGCGATCTCGGCCTCCTTGTTGTCCTCGGGCTGGTCGCCGATGCGGCGGGCCGTGAAGAGCAGGTAGTAGCCGATCATGAAGGCGAGCCCGACGGAGATCGCCATCGCGGTGGTGCCGGTCACCTCCTTGGACCAGAACCAGTAGACCAGGTCCGCCGCGGCGAAGAAGACGCCGCAGAGGATGAACATCCACCCTTGGACCTTCATACCTTCTCCTCGATGGCCGGCTTGGCCGGCAGATGCGGATACTTGGCGTCGAACGCCGGGCGCTCGGACCTGATCCGGGGCAGCTCATGGAAGTTGTGCCGCGGCGGCGGGCACGAGGTGGCCCACTCCAGCGAGCCCGCGTAACCCCACGGGTCGTCGACCAGGACCTTCGGCGCGGTCCTGTGGGTGCGCCAGACGTTGTACAGGAACGGCAGCGTGGAGGCGCCCAGCAGGAACGCGCCCACCGAGGAGATCATGTTCAGGTCGGTGAACCCGTCCACCGGGGAGTAGTTCGCGTACCGCCGGGGGAAGCCGATCACGCCCAGCCAGTGCTGCACCAGGAACGTCAGGTGGAAGCCCACGAACAGCGTCCAGAAGTGCCACTTGCCCAGCTTGTCGTTGAGCATCTTGCCGGTGAACTTCGGCCACCAGAAGTAGAAGCCCGCGAACATCGCGAACACCACCGTGCCGAACACCACGTAGTGGAAGTGCGCCACCACGAAGTACGAGTCGCTGATCTGGAAGTCCAGCGGCGGCGAGGCCAGGATGACGCCGGTCAGGCCGCCGAGCAGGAACGTGATGAGGAAGCCCACCGTGAACAGCATCGGCGTCTCGAACGACAGATGGCCTCGCCACATCGTGCCGATCCAGTTGAAGAACTTCACGCCCGTCGGCACCGCGATGAGGAACGTCATGAACGAGAAGAACGGCAGCAGGACCTGCCCGGTGACGAACATGTGGTGCGCCCACACCGTCACCGAGAGACCGGCGATGGCGATCGTCGCGCCGACCAGGCCGATGTAGCCGAAGATCGGCTTGCGGCTGAAGACCGGCAGCACCTCGGTGATGATGCCGAAGAACGGCAGCGCGATGATGTACACCTCGGGATGCCCGAAGAACCAGAACAGGTGCTGCCAGAGCATCGCCCCGCCGGTCGCGGAGTCGAACACGTGCGCCCCGAGTTTGCGGTCCGCCTCAAGCACCAGCAGCGCCGCCGCCAGCACCGGGAAGGCCAGCAGCACCAGGATGCTGGTGAGCAGGATGTTCCAGGTGAAGATCGGCATCCGGAACATGGTCATGCCGGGCGCGCGCATCGTGATGATCGTGGTGATGAAGTTGACCGCGCCCAGGATCGTGCCCAGGCCGGACAGGGCCAGACCCATGATCCACAGGTCGGCGCCGATGCCCGGCGAGGTGACCGCGTTGGACAGCGGCGAGTACGCGGTCCAGCCGAACGCGGCGGCGCCGCCGGGGCTGAAGAAGCCGCTCACCGCGATGATGCTGCCGAACAGGTACAGCCAGTAGCTGACCATGTTGAGGCGCGGGAACGCCACGTCGGGCGCGCCGATCTGGAGCGGCATCAGCTCGTTGGCGAAGCCCGCGAACAGCGGGGTCGCGAACATCAGCAGCATGATCGTGCCGTGCATGGTGAACAGCTGGTTGAACTGCTCGTTGGAGACGAACTCCATGCCCGGCTGGGCCAGCTCGGCCCGCATCACCAGCGCCATGACGCCGCCGATGAGGAAGAACACGAACGACGTGATCAGGTAGAGGTGCCCGATCACCTTGTGGTCCGTGGTGGACAGCCAGCTCGCGATGAGCCGGCCCTTGCGGTACGGCCGCGGCGGAAGCGCGGCCGGTTCCGGAATGGCGGTCACTGAGCGCCTCCCGCCTGACTAGCGACGTACTGATCGAATTCGGCCTGCGGGACCAGCTTCACCGAGAACAGCATCTTGCTGTGGTCGACGCCGCAGAGCTCGGCGCAGCGGCCGAAGAAGGTGCCGGTGTTGTCGAGCGTGTCGATCTCGAACCGGTTGTCGTAACCGGGCATCACGTCCTGCTTGAACAGGAAGGCGGGCACCCAGAAGGAGTGGATGACGTCCGGCGAGTTGAGGAGGAACTCCACCTTGCTCCCGGTGGGCAGCACCAGCTGCGGGCCCTGCGGATTCTCCAGGCTCTGCTTGGCCAGGTCCACCGGCACCCCGGCGACGGTGACCGTCTTGCCCTGGTACTGGGTGGTGAAGCGCCAGCTCCACTGGAAGCCCTCGACCTTGACCTTCACCGGCGCGGTCCCGGAGACCTTCATGATCTCGGTCTCGTCGCGCGCGGTGAAGTAGAAGAACACGGCCACCATGACCAGCGGCACGAGCGTGTACAGCATCTCGATCGGCAGGTTGTACCGCACCTGCGGCGGCAGTTCCTGATCGGAGTGCTTGCGCTTCCGATGGAAGATCACAGACCAGATGATCAGGCCGAACACGACGAGGAAGGTCGCGATCGCGGCGATCCAGGAGCCCAGCCACAGGTCCAGCATGGTCTTGCCCTGGTGGGTCTGCGGCTCGGGCATGGCCCCGCGGGACCATTCTTCGGCACTACACGCCGACGCGGACGCCACCAGCAACGCCACCACGGCGAGGCTGGGCAACCGGCGGCGGGCCAACGGTCGCCGTGTCGTACGGCGGGTCGGACTCACGGATCGCCTACCCCACAGATGAAGCCCAAAGGACTCTTCCCCTGGGCGTTTCTCAGATTCCGTTACCAACGGGAAGATCTTCTTGCCCGCTTTACTTGATTCACTTCAACGCTGGGGGACACATTAGCGCGGACTGGCGGTGCCCCTCTGAGCAGCCCCCGTTAATGTCCTCACTGTGGCGTACCTCGACGCGGCTTCCACCGAACCGCTGCACCCCGCGGCCCGCGAGGCCCTCCTGGCCGCTCTCGACGTGGGCTGGGCCGATCCCGCCCGCCTGTACGGCTCCGCCCGCCGCGCCCGCCTCCTGCTGGACCAGGCCAGGGCCGAGATCGCCGAGGTCCTGGGCGCCCGCCCCGACGAGGTGTCCTTCACCTCCTCGGGCACCCAGGCCGTTCACCTGGGCGTGCTGGGCGCCCTGGCCGGGCGGAAGCGGGCCGGCCGCCACCTGGTGGTGAGCGCGGTCGAGCACTCCAGTGTGCTGCACACGGCGGGCGTGCACGAACGGGACGGCGGCACGGTCGAGGCGGTCGGCGTGGACGTGACCGGCCGGGTCTCCCCCGCCGGCTTCGCCGCCGCCGTGGCCAGGCCCGGGACGGCGGTCGCCTGCCTGCAGACGGCCAACCACGAGGTCGGCACGCTGCAGCCGGTCGCCGAGGCGGCCGAGTCCTGCGCGGCGGCCGGGGTGCCGCTGTTCGTGGACGCCGCCCAGTCGGCCGGCCGGCTGCCGATCCCGCCGGGCTGGTCGATCCTGGCCGCCAGCGCGCACAAATGGGGCGGGCCGGCCGGGGTGGGGGTGCTGGCGATTCGCAAGGGGGTTCGGTGGCGGTCGCCGTACCCCGAGGACGAGCGGGAGAACCGGCGGGTGCCGGGGTTCGAGAACGTGGCGGCGGTGGTGGCGGCCGCGGCGGCGTTGCGGGCCCGCGCGGCCGAGTCGGCCGCCGAGTCGGCGCGGCTGTCGGATCTGATCGAGCGCATCCGCCGGGAGGTCCCGCGCCGCGTGCCGGATGTCGAGGTGATCGGCGACCCGGTGGAACGTCTTCCCCACCTGGTGACATTTTCCTGCCTCTACGTGGAAGGAGAGGCGCTTCTGACGGAGCTGGACAAGGCCGGTTTCGCGGTGTCGTCAGGGAGTTCATGCACGGCGAGTACGCTTCGACCGTCACATGTACTGGAGGCGATGGGTGTGCTTACACACGGGAACGTCCGGGTATCGCTGCCCCGTGGCGTTTCCGCGGACGATGTGGAGAGATTTCTCACCGTCCTCCCGGATATCGTCCGACGCGTCCGTCAGAGTCTTGGAGTGCAGTAGATGTTCGGGGACAGCACCAAACGGGGGAACCGGTGATGTGGCGCAGACGACCCGCCCCCAGGGAGAGCGAACGGGAGCCGGTCTCCCCGGCCCCTCCGGTCACCGCCCTCACCATCGACGCGATGGGTCGCAAATGCCCCATCCCCATCATCATGCTGGCCGACCAGATCGGCTCCGTGGGCCTCGGGGCCACCGTCGCGGTCCTCGCTGACGACCCGGCCGCCTTCACCGACATCCCGGCCTGGTGCCGCCTCAAGTCCCACGAGCACGTGGCCAGCTACGAACTCCCCCAGGGCGGCTGGTCGATCCACGTACGCCGCAACTATTGATCACCGCCGCTGGGTACATAGCGATTGAACCGGACAAAAAGGGGGAAATCGCCATGACCACGGCACGGGACATCATGCACCCCGGAGTGGAGTGCGTGAGCGAGAACGAGACCCTGGATGTCGCGGCCAAGATGATGCGCGAGCTGGACGTCGGGGCGCTGCCGGTATGCGGGTCCGACGACCGGGTCAAGGGGATCATCACCGACCGGGACATCGTGGTGCGGTGCATCGCGGCCGGGCACGACCCGACCCGCGTACGGGCCCGCGAGCTGACCGACGGGACGCTCGTCTGGGTGAACGCCGACGCCGACGTCGACGACGCGCTCACGGCCATGCAGGAGAACCAGATCCGGCGGCTGCCGGTGATGGACAAGCACCGGCTGGTCGGCATGATCAGCGAGGCCGACCTCGTCGCGCACCTGCCGGACGAGAAACTGGCCATGACCGTGGGCCAGATCTACGCCCACGAGTGACGCATCGGAGCGGGCCGCCTCCCAGGGGGTGGCCCGCTCCGGCGTTCTTTACGGGTGGTGGCAGCGGACGTGCTCGGCCACCTCGTCGGCGGCGGCCGCGCCGTACGCGGCGGAGAAGCGGTCCAGGAAGGTCCGCTGGCCCAGCTCGTACTCCTGGCAGCCGACGCGCTCCAAAACGTGGGTGGCGGTGAGGTTGCCGATCTGGCCGCAGCGCTCCAGCGACAGGCCCCAGGCCAGGGCGGACAGGAAGCCGGCCCGGAACGCGTCGCCGACGCCGGTCGGGTCGGCCTTGCCCAGCTCGGGGGCGGGCGAGATGTGCAGCGACGGCTCGCCGGCCCGGTCGATCCTGGCGCCCTTCGGGCCGAGCGTGGTGATCCGCACGCCCACCCTGGCCAGCACCTCCTCGTCGGACCAGCCGGTCTTCTGCTCGATCATGCCCTTCTCGTAGTCGTTGCTGAACAGATACGCCGCGCCGTCGATGAGCTGGCGGATCTGGTCGCCGGGCATCCGGGCCAGCTGCTGGGACGGATCGGCGGCGAACGGGATGCCCCGGTCGCGGGCCTCCTCGGTGTGCCTGAGCATCGCGTCGGGGTCGTTGGGGCTGACCAGGACCAGGTCCAGGCCGCCGATCCGGTCGGCGATGGGGCCCAGCTCGATCTCCCGGGCCTCGGCCATCGCGCCGGTGTAGAAGGACGCGATCTGGTTGTGCTCGTCGTCGGTGGTGCACAGGAACCGCGCGGTGTGCCGCAGCTCGGACACGTGCACCGAGGCGCAGTCCACGCCATGGCGCTCCAGCCAGGAGCGGTAGTCGGCGAAGTCGGCCCCCACCGCGCCGACCAGGATCGGCGTGAGGCCCAGGCAGCCCATGCCGAAGGCGATGTTGGCCGCGCAGCCGCCCCGGCGGATCTGCAGGTCGTCGACCAGGAAGGACAGCGAAACCCGGTCGAGCTGTTCGGCGATGAGCTGATCGGCGAACCGGCCGGGGAAGGTCATCAGTTGGTCGGTGGCGATGGAGCCGGTGACGGCGATGCGCACGGGGTGTTCTCCTCGTTGTCAGCAGCGCTTTGTACGCCCGCCGGATCGCGAGCCACGCAAGAATACGCGACTTGGCCGCGACGGCGAACCCGGCCCGGGAGGAAATGCCTTCACCCTGTACGGCACACGCCGTACAGGGTGAAGAAAACGCGCCCCGTTAGTTGAACGAGTCGCCGCAGGCGCAGGAGCCCGTGGCGTTCGGGTTGTCGATCGTGAAGCCCTGCTTCTCGATCGTGTCGACGAAGTCCACCGTCGCCCCGATCAGGTACGGAGCGCTCATCCGGTCCGTGACGACGCTGACGCCGCCGAAGTCCGACACGACGTCCCCGTCCATCGAACGGTCATCGAAGTAGAGCTGGTAGCGCAGGCCGGAACAGCCGCCCGGCTGCACGGCCACGCGCAGCTGAAGCCCTTCCTCGCCCTGCTGGTCCAGCAGGCTCTTGACCTTGGCGGCGGCCGCGTCAGTCAGGATGAGCCCCTGCCGCGTGGTCTCGCTGCTCTCAACCGTCATGTGGTGACTCCCACCGTCTGCGTCGGCCGTCCCGGGGGACGGTCGATTGATGTCGTACTTAGACGCTACCAACAGCCGCCGCGTGCGCCACATTCCCCCTTCCGCTACCCCTGGGAATAACGGTGCGGACTCGTGTGTCATGATTAGTCGTCAGTTCGACGATAAGTCACTCGAAGTCATCTGAAGTCCCCGAAGGGGGTGTGGTCAGTGACGACCACGAGTCTTCCGCTCTTCGTCCTCGGCCAGGGCACCGATCCGCACAGCGAACGCGGCGTGGACTGCCCCGGCGAACTGCCGCCCGCATCCGACCCCACGCTGGTGGCGCGGGCGCGCGCGGCGAAGGAGCG
Source organism: Acrocarpospora phusangensis (assembly GCF_016862995.1). GTDB lineage: Bacteria > Actinomycetota > Actinomycetes > Streptosporangiales > Streptosporangiaceae > Acrocarpospora > Acrocarpospora phusangensis. Next base: position 11,009 of record NZ_BOOA01000097.1, on the reverse strand, counting down.
GCTCGGCGACCGCCTGTTCGTGCTGGGCCACCACTACCAGCGGGACGAGGTGATCCAGTTCGCGGACGTGACCGGCGACTCGTTCAAGCTGGCGCGGGAGGCCGCGGCCCGGCCGGACGCGGAGTACATCGTCTTCTGCGGCGTGCACTTCATGGCCGAATCGGCCGACATCCTGACCTCGGACGCCCAGCGGGTGGTGCTGCCGGACCTGGCGGCCGGGTGCTCGATGGCCGACATGGCCACCTTCAACCAGGTCGAGGAGTGCTGGGAGGCCCTGGAGGACGCGGGCATCGCCGACCAGGTCGTGCCGATCACGTACATGAACTCCAGCGCGGACATCAAGGCGTTCTGCGGGCGGCACGGGGGCGCGGTCTGCACCTCCTCCAACGCGCGGCGCGCCCTGGAGTGGGCCTTCGAGCAGGGACGCCAGGTGCTGTTCCTGCCGGACCAGCACCTGGGGCGGAACACCGCCGTCCTGGAGATGGGCTTCGGCCTGGACGACTGCGTCGTCTACAACCCGCACCGCCCCAACGGCGGCCTGTCCGAGAGCGCCCTGCGGGACGCCAGGATGATCCTCTGGAAGGGCCACTGCTCGGTGCACGGGCGCTTCACCGCCGACTCCGTGGACGACGTACGGGCCCGCATCCCCGGCGTGAACGTCCTGGTCCACCCCGAATGCCGGCACGAGGTCGTCACCAAGGCCGACCTGGTGGGCTCCACCGAGTTCATCATCAAGACCCTCGAAGCCGCCCCCGCGGGCTCCTCCTGGGCCATCGGCACCGAGCTGAACCTGGTCAAGCGCCTCGGCGCCATGTTCCCCGACAAGTCGGTCAGCTTCCTGGACAAGACCGTCTGCTACTGCTCCACCATGAACCGCATCGACCTGCCGCACCTGGTCTGGGCCCTGGAGTCCCTCGCCGACGGCCACGTCGTTAACCAGATCACCGTCGACGCGGACACCACCCACTGGGCCAAGGTCGCCCTGGACCGCATGCTCGCCCTGCCGTAGACCATGACGGAAGGCCCCCGGCGCGCGCCAGGGGCCTTCTGGCTATTCAAGCTCGTACACGACCCTGACGGTCACCCCGACGGCCTGCTGGCCGGGCGAGATGGACGCCTTGTCCGCCATCGCCGCCACGCCGTGGAAGGGGATCGGGCCGCGGTCGTGGCCGCCCTCCTCCACCACGGAGACGATGTCGCCGAGCCTGCGGCCGCTGAGCTTGGCATACTGCCTGGCCTTGGCGGCGGCGTCGCGGAACGCCTCGGCGCGGGCGGCGACCACGATCGCGTCCTGGTCGGAGATCTCGAAGGAGATGCCGTTCAGCCGGGCCTCCTCCCCCACCCCGGCCGCGGCGTCGATGACCTTGTCGGCGCTGGCCAGGTCGCGGACGATCGCCTCGACGCCCTGGGTGGCCCGGTATCCGACGATCTTGGGGTAGTTGTCGTACTCGGGCCCCAGGGAGAGCTCGCTGGTGCGCAGGTCCTTCTGGGCCAGGCCGGCGGCCAGCAGCGCCTTGGTGAGCTTGGCCGCGGCCGTCCTGGCCGCCTTGAACGCCTCGCCCGCCGTCGCCCGCCGGACCTCGACCCCGGCCTGCAGGCGCATCAGGTCCGGCGGCGCCGAGACGTTGCCGTGACCGGTGACGGTGATCTGCGACCTCTCCACCACGACACCGGCATACCCGTCAGCGGTGGCGGCGAACGCGGGAGCGCCGAGGAGCCCGGTCACGACGAACGCGGCGGCGGCCGCGTGCCTTATGTTGATCATGCGCGGATCCCATCAACGGGCCCGGCCCGATCCGGGGACCGCCACGCGCTCTTGGCGATCAGATTGCGGAGCGGTCGACCCACCACTGCAGCAGCTTGACGTCGCCCTCGACCGCGTAGTCCTGGTGGCTGCGCCGCCCCCAGGCCAGCATCATCAGATCGCCGGCCGTGGCCGCGCGCACGGTCACGTCGCCGGGGGCTGCCGAGCGCTCGTACCGGAAGCCCTCCGAGGTGAGCGTGATCAGCCAGGCGGGGCCGGTGTCGGCCTGCCAGGAGATGGTGTCGCCGCCGCCGTTCAGGTCGGCCAGCTCCGGCCGCCACCGCGCGTACGGCAGCACGTCCAGGAACTCCGTCACCCCGTCGGCCGCGACGTCCTCGTCGATCTCGGGCGCGATGCCGACCGCCAGCTCCGCGTCCACCCGGTGGACGACGCTCTCGTGCAGCTGCCGCCGCGACCAGAACCGCACCCGCTGGTCACCGCCCCACGCCCACATCGGCGCGTCCGGATCCTGCCCGCGCAGCGCCTCCGCCAGCGGCCCCGCCCCCGCCTCCAGCCAGGCCGCCAGGTTCCCGCCCAGCTCGGGCACCCCCAGATCCATCTCGGCCCGCTCGTACCGCTGCGGCGCGAGGTCACGCACCATCGCCGTCGCCCACCGGTGAATGCTCCCCGTGTGCACCACCAGCTCCCGCAGATCCCAGGCCGGGCAGGTCCGCACCGGCGTCGCCGGATTCCTGTCCCGTACGGCTTTCGCCATCCGGGCGACCTCCGCACCGATCGCCTCCGCGTACGCGACGTGCGTCCACCCCTCAACGGCCTTCACAGTGCCTCCCCGGTCGTCGTCCCCAGGGAACATTTGACACCATCAGAGGCCGGGTGCGCCCCAGACTGGGAACCATCGCGATAGATCTGGCTCGATCTTGAGCTCGCCCGCGAGTGCGCCGCGGGCCTGGAGTTCCAGGGCGTTGTCGCGGCGTTCGCCGTCGAGTGGGGCGAACGGGTAGAAGGTGCCCTGCTTGTACAGGTAGACCAGGGCCAGCCGGCGTCCGGCCGGGTTGGCGAAGGAGACCAGGGTGCACAGCAGGGAAGGGCCGAAGCCGGCTGACTCCAGGGTGGAGTTGGCGGCGTGGAGATCGGTGACGAGTCCGGAGAGGTCGTCGTTGCGGGCCAGCAGCCAGGTGTAACCGTACGCGTCCTGGGAGATCTGGACGTCGCCGAGCAGGGCCTGGATCTCGGACTGGAGTTCGGCGAAGGCGGCGCCCTCCGCGGCGCGGAAGCAGACCGAGCCCTGGCCGGCCGGGCCGAAGGCCATCGAGACCTGAAGGGTGACCGCCGCCGAGGGCAGCGCGAACAGCGCGTCCAGGTCCGGTCTGGCGGGCTTGGAGCGGCCGAGCAGCGCGTCGAGCCAGCCCATCAGCGGCTGCTCAGCTCGGCGGAGATCCGGGCCAGCTGCTCCAGCCGCTTCTGCAGCGGCGGGTGCGTGGCGAACAGCGTGGCCACGCTGGCGCCGGACAGCGCGGGCGCGAAGTAGAACGCGTTGAACGGCTGCTGCGCCCGCAGGTCCCTGGTCGGAATCCTGGCGATCTCCCCCGACACCTTGGTCAGGGCGCTGGCCAGCGCGGACGGACGCTGCGTGAGCAATGCGCCGGCCCGGTCCGCGGCCAGCTCGCGGTAGCGGGACAGCAGCCGGATGAGCACGAAGCTCACCGCGTAGACCACCCCGGACACGAGCAGAATGATCAGGCCGATGGGCGGCCCGTTCTGGTTGCGGCTGCGCCCGAGCCCCGAGTACAGGGTGAAGCGCGTGATCAGCCCCGCCAGCACGCCCAGGAACGAGGCGATGGTCATGACGGCGACGTCACGGTGCGCGACGTGGGACAGCTCGTGGGCGATCACGCCCTCCAGCTCGTCCCGTTCCAGCCGCCGCAGCAGGCCCGTGGTCACGCAGACGACGGAGTTCTTGCGGTTGCGGCCGGTGGCGAAGGCGTTGGGGACGTCCGAGTCGGCTATGGCCACCCGGGGTTTCGGCATGTCGGCCAGGGCGCTCAGCCGGTCGATCACACCGTGCAGCTCGGGGGCCTCCTGCGGCGAGACCTCCCGGCCGTTCATCGCGAACAGCGCGATCCGGTCGGACAGGAAGTACTGCGCCAGCAGGAAGCCCACCGCGATCACCGCGACGACGATCGCCTGCGTCCCGACGGCGACGAGCACCGCCACGAAGGCGACGTACAGCAGCCCGAGCAGGAACATGGTCACCACCATGCGCCCGGTGAGCCCCCGATCCGGTTGGAACCTGCTCATGAGAACCTGGTCACCCGGGGATGAGCCCCGAATCTCCGAGCATCTCCCTGACCTCCTCGATCGAGGCGTCCGCGGGAGGCAGGATCAGCTCGGACGGCTCCAGCGAGTCGTCCGGGAGCGCCTTGCCCACATGCCGGACCTTGTCCAGCAACGCGTGCAGCTTCGTACGGAAGACGGCTTCGTCGCCGACTTCGATGGCTTTCTCTACTTCGCTGTCGAGGGCGTTCAGGACATCGAGATCGCCGTCGGCGATCTGCACCTGCCCCTCACCCATGATTCGGACGATCACTGTGCCTCCCCCGGCTGGCGGACCTGCTGCGTGTGCTGCTGCTGCGTGGCCGGCTGGCCCTGCTCGATCGCGCTCTTCGGCGCCGGGGCCTGCCCCAGCTCCGCCTTCATCTTCGCGATCTCCAGCTCGATGTTGCTGGTGCCCATCCGGTCGAGCTCGGCCTGGATGTCGTCACGCTGCCCGGTGAAGTCGTCGAGCGCGCCGCTGGCCAGCAGCTCGTCGATGGCTCCCGCGCGCGCCTGCATCTGCGCGGTCTTGTCCTCGGCCCGCTGGATCGCCAGGCCGACGTCGCCCATCTCCTCGGAGATGCCGGAGAACGCCTCGTTGATCCGCGTCTGCGCCTCGGCCGCGGTGTAGGTGGCCTTGATCGTCTCTTTCCTGGTACGGAAGGAGTCGACCTTGGCCTGGAGGCGCTGGCTGGCGAGGGTCAGCTTCTCCTCCTCGCCCTGCAGGTTGTTGTACTGGATCCGCAGGTCGGCCACCTGGGTCTGGATCGTGCTGCGGCGGGCGAGCGCCTCGCGGGCCAGATCCTCCCGGCCGGACGACAAGGCGGCCTTGGCCTGCTGCTCACGTTTGGCGGCCTCGGCCTCGGCCTGGTTGATCTGCAACTCGACCCGCTTGCGGCTGGTCGCCACGTCGGCGACGCCCCGGCGCACCTTCTGCAGCAATTCCAGCTGACGCTGGTAGGAGTAGTCCAGGGTCTCCCGCGGATCCTCCATTTTGTCCAGGGCCTTGTTGGCCTTGGACTTGAAGATCATGGAAAGTCTCTTCATCACGCTCATGCGCGTCGGCCGTCCCCTTCTTAAGGTTGTGCGTGGGTAACCCCAGTCGTTCCATTGCCCCGAAAAGCGTTTTGACCGCCTAGGTTCACCCTACGCATAACGCACGGGGGCGTCACTAAGTTGCACTCCCGGTACGCTGGACAACGTGTTCCGACGTCGTACCCAGTCCACCACGGACGACTCCCCCGTCCCTGTGGAAGATCCTAAGCCCCAGGGGACTCCGGCCAAGGGGCGTCCCACCCCCAAGCGGAGCGAGGCGCAGGGGCGCCGCAGGTCGCCGGTGACGGCGCCGACCAACCGTAAAGAGGCCTATCGGCAGGCCAGGGAGCGGGACCGGTTGCTGCGCGAGCGCGCCCGCGAGGGCATGCTGCGCGGCGAGGAGAAATATTTGCCCGCCCGTGACCGTGGCCCGGTCCGGAAGCTGGCCAGGGACTTCGTGGACTCGCGCCGGCTGCCGGGGCAGTACTTCCTGCCCGCGGTGCTGATCATCATGCTGGCGTCGATGGTGCCGTTCCCGATGGAGATCCGCCGGGTCGTGCTCACGCTCTACACGATGTCCCTGCCGCTGGTCATGATCCTGGTGCTGGTGAGCTCCTTCTACGTGGCCGGCCGGGTCAAGAAGGAGGCGGCGGCGAAGTTCCCCGACGAGAACCTGAAGGGCGTCGGCTTCTACGCGGCCATGCGCTCCTCCCAGATCCGCCGGCTGCGCTTCCCGAAGCCCACCGTACTGCCAGGGGGGAAGCCGGTTCCGGTCAAGAAGTGACCCTGTTTTAAGGTGCGGTAATGGAATTCCGCCACCTTGGCCGCAGCGGTCTGCTCGTCAGCGAGATCAGCTACGGCAACTGGATCACTCACGGCTCGCAGGTCGAGGAGGAGGCCGCGCACGAGTGCGTGCGGGCCGCCCTCGACGAGGGCATCACCACGTTCGACACCGCCGACGTCTACGCGGGCACCCGAGCCGAGGAGGTCCTCGGCCGTGCCCTGCACGGGGTCAGGCGCGAGTCGCTGGAGATCTTCACCAAGGTCTACTGGCCGACCGGCCCCGGCCGCAACGACCGCGGCCTGTCCCGCAAGCACATCATGGAGTCGATCAACGGCTCCCTGCGCCGCCTGGGCACCGACTACGTCGACCTCTACCAGGCCCACCGCTTCGACGTCGAAACGCCCCTGGAGGAGACCCTCCGCGCCTTCGACGACCTGGTACGGCAGGGCAAGGTCCTCTACATCGGCGTCAGCGAGTGGACGGCCGACCAGATCGCCAGGGCCGTGAAGATCTCCGACGAGATGGGCTTCGACCGCCTGGTCTCCAACCAGCCGCAGTACTCGATGCTGTGGCGGGTCATCGAGGCGGAGGTCGTACCGCTCTCCGAGAAGGAGGGCGTCGGGCAGATCGTCTGGTCGCCGATCGCGCAGGGCGTGCTGACCGGTAAGTACCTGCCCGGGCAGCCGCCGCCGGAGGGTTCCCGCGCGACCGACGCGTCGGGGTCCAACTTCATCGGCCGGTTGATGGGTGACGAGGTGCTCCGGCGGGTGCAGGACCTCAAGCCGATCGCGGCCGATCATGGGCTCACCATGGCGCAGCTGGCGGTGGCGTGGGTGCTGCAGAACCCGAACGTCTCCTCGGCGATCGTGGGGGCGACCAAGCCCGAGCAGGTGCGTGACAACGTCAAGGCGGCGGGGGTCAAGCTGGACGCCGACACCATGAAGCGCATCGACGAGGTGCTGGGCTCTGTCGTCGAACGCGACCCGGCGAAGACCGTCAGCCCGAGCGCGCGCCCCTGACCCGTCTGGGTCCTCCGACCCGAGGTTCAGGTCCCTTCGACCCGAGAAGGGATTCGTTCGGGAGGACGTCGTCCTCCAGGACCTCGTTCTGGAAGACGTCGTCCTCCAAGACGCTGCCCCGGAAGTCGCCGCCAGCCGACGCATGCCGCGGGCAGGTTGGGACTCGCTGCCGCTTCATGTCCTGTCGGCAGGCTCGGCGAGTGGGGCTCTTGATTCGCCCACTGGATGTTCCTTCTGGAATATCCAGTGGGCGCTTCGTTTCCGGGTGCCGTTTGGGTGGCGCGCCACGGTTGCGTACCCCGGCTACAGGCTGGCTTCGGGCTGGGGAGGCATCATTGGGGGCGCAGTGACATTCCGGTGTATTCCGGCCGGTCGTCCTCCAGCAAGCTCACCTGCTCGACCCCGGATTCCAGCAGCTCGCGCCAGACCTCGCCGAGCCACGACTCGGCATCGGCCTGGCTGGTGAAGACCTCCCGCGGGAGGGGGCGATCGGTCACCTCACCGCCGTTCGCGTTTTCATAACGCCAACGCCATGTCATGCCATGCGCTCCTTATCACGCGGTCCGGGGTCTCCCGGATATAACTCAGCGGAATCCGCGAACACCCCGGAACAGCACCACCGGCACCGCCCTCCGACGGGCCGATCCCGGCGGACCTGAACGAGCCTCGGGTCCAGCGAACCTTATATCCCCCGAGATTTCCCCCGAGCACGGAGGCCATTCCCGCTACCCGGGATCTCCCGCTCGACGGGTTATCCACAGGGCGGATCCGGCGGTACGGGCGCCGCCGCTATCCTGCGGGGGCACGAGAGACGGGGGAACCATGAAGGTGCAGTTGGCCGGAACCGCGGGACCCGGAGGATGGCCGGAACCGGGATGCCGCTGCGCGTCCTGCGGCCGCGTCACAACCCCTCGCCGCCCCTTCTCCGTAATCATCGACAACAACATCCCCCTCACCCACCACCAACTCACCCGCACCCCGGACGGCGACTCCGTAACGGCCCCCGACGGCGACCGCCTCCTCTTCGCCAACGGCGACCGCATCCACGACGACCCCCGCCCCGGCGACGTCCAACCTGCCAGCGACCAGCCCCGCCGTGTTGCAGCCCATCGCGACGAAGCCCACGCAGCCGGACACATCCACGACAGGATCGAAGATGACCGAGTCCACGGGGATGCTCCACCAGGGGGCCTGCCGGATTCCGACTCGGCTCAGGAAAACCAGGACAACGGCAACCGGGCTGACAACGATCAGGCCAACAACGATCGGACAGACAACAATCGGACTAGCACCGATCAGGCTGACGGCGATCAAGCTGACAGCCATCGGGACGACAACGAACGGCCTGACAGCGATCGAGCCAACAGCGATCGAACTGACACCGATCAGGCTGACGGCCATCAAGTCGACAGCCGTGGGGGCCACAACGAACGGCCTGACAGCGATCGAGCCAACAGCGATCGAACTGACACCGATCAGGCTGACGGCCATCAAGCTGACAGCCGTGGGGGCCGCAACGAGCGGGCTGACGATCGGGCCAACAGCGATCGGACTAACAGCGATCAGGCTGACGGCCATCAGGCTGACGCCCATCGGGGCGATGACGAGTGGGCGCGCCGTGATCGGCCGGATGCCGGGCCGGTCGATCCGGTGGGGGTCGAGGCTTACGACATCGTGCTCATCGATCTTCTTGAGCGGCCCGATCACCTTGGGGACCTTCGCCGTCGGGGGCTTGTCGACGAGGCCACGCAGATCGTGGCGGTCGGGATCGATCATCGTGTGCCCTCGGAGGCCGAACTGGAGCGAAGGCTTCGTTTCTGGGGAGCGATCACCGTTCCGGACGGTACGACCCTCGACACTAAAGCCCCACAGGACCACGTCCGGCCCCGCGCGATCCCCCGGCGAACGCTACTCCTGGGCGGCTCCCGCTCCGGCAAATCCGCCGAAGCCGAACTCCGCCTCGCCGCCGAACCCGAGGTGACCTACGTCGCCACCGCTCCCCCAGGCCACGACGACCCCGAATGGCGCATCCGCGTCAAAACCCACCAGGCCCGCCGCCCGGCCCACTGGCGAACCCTCGAAACCACCAACCTCGCCCGGCTCCTCACCAGCACCACCGGAGTCCTCCTCATCGACAGCCTCGGCACCTGGCTCACCTCGGTCATCGACACCCACAACGCCTGGCCCCCCGCACCCCCCGAAGCCCTCGAAGCAGTCCAGGCCGAATGCGACACCCTCCTCCAAGCCTGGCGTCAAACAGCCGCCCAGGTCATCGCCATCACCGACGAGGTAGGCCAGGGCATCGTCCCCACCACCCCCAGCGGCCGCCTCTTCCGCGACCTCCTAGGCACCCTCAACCAACACCTAACCCCCGAATCCGAAGAATCCGCCCTAATCACCGCAGGCCGCATCCTCCCCCTCCCCATCTGACCCCCACCAACAAAACAGCCCTGACCACTCCACTCAGCCCGGACCCCTCGCTAACTTCCCGCCGCCATCCGACGCCGTTTACGCAAGCGAACACCCCTCGCCGCACCAGCTCCAAGTACGGCTGACCGCCCTGCTAGACACTCCAGAAGCACCCAGAGAAGCACCTGAGATTGCCGCTACTCGCCGTTGTCCGGCACCGTTAACGCAGGCGAACACCCCTCGCCACACCGGCGCCAAGTGCGGCTGACCCCGGCCTGCTAGACGCTCCAAGCACCCAGAGAAGCACCTGAGATTGCCGCTACTCGCCGTTGTCCGGCACCGTTAACGCAGGCGAACACCCCTCGCCACACCGGCGCCAAGTGCGGCTGACCCCGGCCTGCTAGACGCTCGAAGCACCCAGAGAAGGATCTGAGGCTGCCGCTTCTCGCCGTTGTCCGGCGCCGCCAACCCCAGGTGAAGCTGCGCCGCACCAGCGTCAAGACCAACAGGTCTCCGCGTATCAGGACCTCAACGGCCGCCCACCAGAAGCGATCAACGGCCGGCGCTGGTGGTGTTCTCCCCCGGCTTCACCAAGCCGATGAGCACGCTCACCTCCCTGGCCGAGGACCCGGTCCTCTCGGTATCCGGCATCGCTTGCGCAAGTGACGCTGCTTGCCGCCCCAGCGCCACGTGCGACTGATCCAAGCTGTTTGAGGCTCCAAAGCGCCTGACAGGACGACCCACCACGGACCGCTTCTCGCCCGCTATCAGGTGCCGTCAATCGCAGATGGCCAGCTCACCTCGCCCCAGCCAAGGCACCTATCCGAGTGGACTCGACGCCACGTTCTCCCCGCTTTGCGGCGCTGCCAACGCGGGTGTTCGCCGCACCAGCGTTGGCTTCGTTAATTCCCGTTGGGTGCTTTGAGTAGGTGGGGGTGGTGTCTGGTATCTGCTGGGGTGAGGTTGTTGGGGAGTGGAGGTCGTTGTGCGGGTGGTTTGGGCGGGGTGGGTGTTGGCGGTGGGGATGTTGAGTGTTTTTCCGGTGAGGGTGCGGGAGGTCGATCGGCGGGTGGCTGGGTGGGCCATGGTTCTGGCGCCGGGGGTGGGTGTGGGGTTAGGGGTGTTTGGTGGGGGGTTGGTTTGGGGGGGTGGGGTGGTTTTTGGAGAGGGGGTTTTAGCGGGGGTGGTGGGGGTCGCCGGGGTTGCTTGGGTGACTCGGGGATTGCATCTGGATGGGTTGGCTGATTTGGCGGATGGGTTGGGGAGCGGGAAGGAGGGGGCTGGGGCGCTTGAGGTGATGAAGCGGTCAGATATCGGGCCGTTCGGGGTGGTGACGCTGGTTCTGAACTTGCTGCTTCAGGTGGGGGCTCTGGCGCAGTTGGGGGCTGTGAAGGGGGCGCTCGTGTTCGGGGTGGCGTGTGTTGTGGGGCGACTGGCGGTGACGTGGGCTTGTCGCGTGGGGGTTCCGCCGGCGCGGGAGGACGGACTGGGGGCGCTGGTAGCGGGGACGGTCGGGCGAGGGAAAGCGGTGGTGGCGACCGGTCTGACCGGGGTGGTGGCCTTCCTTGCCATGTCTTTCGTCGCCATACCAGCAGGCGGAACGTCAGGCGGTGGCATGGCGGGAGGCGGCACGTCAGGAGATGGCATCCCGAGTGGTGGCATGACAGGAGACGGCATCGCGAGT
>NZ_BOOA01000096.1 GCF_016862995.1 Acrocarpospora phusangensis | reverse complement strand
ATTGTCCGTGAGGTCCTTCCAGACCCCCGACACGCCGCGCACCTGGGCCTGGCCGCCGAGCTGGCCTTCCGTGCCCACCTCGCGGGCCACGCGGGTGACCTCCTCGGCGAACGCCGAGAGCTGGTCCACCATCGTGTTCACGGTGTTCTTTAGCTCGAACATCTCGCCGACCGCGTCCACGGTGACCTTGCGGGACAGGTCGCCCCGGGCCACCGCGGTGGTCACCACGGCGATGTCGCGGACCTGCGCGGAGACCCGGCCCGACATGGTGTTCACGGCGTCGGTGAGGTCGCGCCAGGAGCCCGACATGCCGCGCAGGTTGGCCCGGCCGCCCAGCTTGCCCTCGGTGCCGACGTCCCGGGTGACCCGGGTCACCTCGGAGGTGAACAGGGCCAGCTGGTCGACCATGCCGTTGATGGCCTTGCCCAGTCGCCGTACCTCGCCGCGGGTGGTCCTGTCCAGGTCGATGCGGCGGTTGAGGTCGCCTTTGGCGACGGCGTCGATCACGTCGGCGGCGCCGGTGACCGGGGTGACGAGAGCGTCTATGAGGTCGTTCACCGACTCGACGCTCTCCGCCCAGGAGCCGACGCCGGGGCCGGGTGTGAGGCGCTCGCCGAAGCGGCCCTCCTTGACCACCTCGCGGCGGACGCGGGCCAGTTCGTTGGCCAGGTGCTCGCGCCGGTCGGCCACCTCGTTCAGCAGCAGCCGGATCTCGCTCAGGATCCCGGGTGGCGCGTGCGGCACCCGGCGCCGGAAGTCGCCGTCACGCCACACGGTCAGCGTGTCGAGCAGGGGCCGGAGATCGGACTCCGAGTATCGGCGTTCCGACTCATCCTTTTCGGCGATGGTGCGCGTCATAAGGCCTCCTCACAGGTCAGTCTGTCACGTTCCGTAGGAGTGGTGGCCCGGTTGTTTGACTCCGCGTCAGCCGGAAGTGTGGTAGGCACGAAGCGGTGACGACTACTCCACGAGCCGTCCTGGCCGCTTCTTTTGCGGCGGGAGACGCGGCCGTACCGGCGGTGAAGCGGTTCACGCACGAGGTGCTGACCGCGTGGGCGGCCATGCCCATGTTCGAGGACGCGGCGCGGGTCGCGGAGGCGCTCGTGGCGGCCGTCCCGTTCGGATCCTTCGAGGTGCGGTGGCTGCACCGGGGCGAGTCCATTCAAATCGAGGTAAAGGAAATCGGGCAGGAGCAGGCGTCGCCGATCGACGCGCCCGCCTGGGGGGTGACCTACGGCGGCACGGACCGGACCCGGTGGGCCAGGCTGGACCTGCCCGGCGGGGTCGGCTCCGAGGAGGCCACCGTCGAGCCGGGGGTCGGCCCCGGCTGGCTGGGCTTCCTGGCCGACGCCAGCGACCTGCTGGCCGGCACCCTCAACCCGGACATGGTGCCCGCGATCATCGCCCAGATCGTGGTGCCCCGGCTGGCCTCCTGGTGCGCCGTCTACACGGCCGAGCACCGCGGCGGGCCGCTCCACCTCGCCTACCTGTGGCACGCCGACGAGTCCCGCACCGACGCGCTCCGCGACGCTCTGGCCGACCTGGTGCTGCCCGACGGCGACGATCCGGCCGACCTGAGCGTGAACGGCTGGCAGGCGCACGCGTTCCCGCTGACCGCCCGCGGGCGGCGGCTCGGCGTCATGTGCCTCGGCCGGCCCGACCGGTTCCCCGACGAGACCATGCAGCTGGCCGAGGACCTCACCCGCCGCGCCGCCCTCGCCGTGGACAACGCCCGTCTGTACGCGCAGCAGGCCGCCGCCAACCTGGCCCTGCAACGCAGCCTGCTGCCGCCGGAGGAGCCCTCCGTGCCCGGCCTGGACTCGGCGGTCATCTACGAGCCGGCCGGCGAGACCAACGAGGTGGGCGGCGACTTCTACGACCTGTTCCCGGTCGCCGAGGGCATCTGGCGGTTCGCCATCGGCGACGTCTGCGGCACCGGCCCCGAGGCGGCGGCCGTCACCGGCCTGGCCCGCCACACCCTCCGCCTGCTCGCCCGCGAGGGGTACGGCGTCGCCGCCGTCGTCGGCCGCCTCAACCAGGCGATCCTCGAAGAAGGCGACCGCGCCCGCTTCCTGACCCTGCTGCACGGCGAGATCGTCGTGGCCCACGGCGGGCTGGACCTGCGGCTGGTGTCGGCCGGGCATCCGGAGGCGCTGCGGCTGCGGCCCAGCGGCGTGGTGGAGACGGTGGCCACCCCGCAGTCGCTGCTCGGGGTCTTCCCCGAGGTGCGGTTCGAGGCCGAGGAGGTCCGGCTGGGCCCCGGCGACGTGCTGCTGGGCGTCACCGACGGGGTCACAGAACGCCGCTCCGGGTCCCGGCTGCTGGACGACGACGGCGGGCTGGCCAAGCTGCTGGCCGAGTGCGTGGACCTGTCCGCGCGGGCGGTGGCCGAGCGGATCCGCCGCGCCGTAGAGGACTTCGCGCCGGAGCCGAGCGCGGACGACCTGGCCATCCTGGTCCTGCGCGCGCCCTGATCAGGGACGGGCCAGCACCCGGTTGGCGAAGTCGATCTGGGTGCGCATCTGCCTGATGCGCTCCTCGACCACCCGGGAGGCGTGGCCGGCGTCGTAGCGGTAGACGTCGTACTCGCTCTTGAGGGCGTCCAGGTAGTTCTCGATCTGGCGGATCGGGCAGCGCGGGTCGTTCTCGCCCGCCAGGACGAGCATCGGGGCCTCCACCATGGCCGCGTACGAGATGGGGGAGGAGCACTCGTACCGGTCGGGGAACTCGGCGGGGGAGCCGCCGATCAGGGCGCGGTGGTAGGCGCGCAGGCCCTCGGCCTCGTCCTCGTACGCGGCGGTGTGGTCGGCGATGGGCACGGCGGCGATGCCGGCGGTCCACGCCTTGGGCTGGGTGCCCAGGCCCAGCAGGGTCAGGAAGCCGCCCCACGAACTGCCGGCCAGCAGCAGGCGCTCCGGGTCGGCGATGCCCCGGTTGACCACCCAGTCGCGCACCGCGGACACGTCGGCCAACTCGATGTGGCCGATGTCGCCGTGCAGGGCGTCGCGCCAGGCGGAGCCGTACCCGGCCGAGCCGCGGTAGTTGATGCGGATGACCGCGAAGCCGTTGTCCACCCAGGCGGCCACGTGCGGCTGGAAGGAGTCGTCGTCCTGCGCGGACGGCCCGCCGTGCAGCAGGAACACCGTCGGGTACGGCGCCGGCGTGCCGATCGGCCGGGACACCAGCGCGTGGATGCGCCCGCCGGGGCCCTCCACGTCGAGGTCCTCCAGCGGCACCGAGGGCGGCGCGGTCGGGCCCGGGTTCATGACCACGTGCCCGTTGCTGGAGCGGATCACCGGCGCCTGGGCGGCGCTGGACCAGGAGTACTCCACGGTGCCGTCGGGGCGGGCGGCGGCCGCGTCGATCACGCCGTGCGGGGTGTCGATGTGGGTCATCGCGCCGCCGGCCAGGTCGTACTTGAGCAGTTCGGTGCGGCCGCGGTGGTTGTGCACGATGAGCAGGGAACGCCCGTCGTGGTACCAGTCGGCGGTGACCTCGCCCGGCACCGGCAGGTAGATCTCCCGCTGCTCGCCGGTGAGCGGGTCCCACACCAGCGGCTCGTGGCGGCCGCGGCGCTCGTGTAGCACCAGCAGGCGGCGGTCGCCCAGGACGGGCGCGAACCTGATGCCGGTCACGCCCTTGCCGGGCCCGTCGCGCAGGTCGCCGACGACGGTGCCGCCGGCTTTGAGCACGCGCAGGGCGGGGTGGCGGGAGTCGCCGTGCTCGCTGTGGTTGATCGCGATGAGCGAGCCGTCCAGGGAGATGCCGGCCACCGAGGCGAACTCGTCGTGCCGGTAGAGCAGCCGGGGCTCGTCGTTCTCGTGCACGAGGAGGATCTGGAAGCCCTTGCGGCAGGCGCGGCCGATGGCGGCGGTGCCGTTGGCGGCGAGCGCGAGGCCGCACGGGTAGCCGGGCGGGAGGTTCACCGGCTGGGCGGGACCGCCGCGGAAACGCTGCCGGATCCAGACGCCGTACTCGTCGCCGTCGGTGTCGGCGAACCACCAGATCCACTGGCCGGTCGGGTCCACGTCCCCGTGGGCGGTGCCGTTCGGGCGGTCGGTGACCTGCCGGGTGTGGCCGGTGGCCCGGTCCCAGGCGTAGATCTCCCAGGTTCCGGAGGTGTTGGAGCGGTAAACCGCGTGATGGGGGGCCTGTCGTGCCCAAACCGGCAGCGTGGTGCGTGGGGCGCGGAACCTGGCCTGCCAGCGTTCCTCGGCCTTCATCGGTGATTCCTCCCCGGGGTCCGCCGCTAAGTATGTCTCGTCGGTCTCCAGAACGGCCTGAGAATTAAGGATGTTAGGGGGGAATTTACGGCTAAAACTCCCTCCGGTCACTAGGGTCACAAGCGCGAGGTTTCACCACCGTGACCGCCATCCTGTGATCAGCACAGACACCCGCACACTGACCGGATCCGGAAGCGCCCCGATCGGCGTTTCCCGCTCATGCCACGCGCTCGGCCCCATGCCGACCACCTCCGCCACGGCTTTGTGCCCCAGCTCCACGTCGAATTCCACCCGATCCTGAACGGCTTGCGCGAACCCGTCGCCCAGACTCGCCGCCAACCGTCCTTCCTTGTCCTCATCGACCCGGAGCAAACCCAGCCGGTCGACCAGGGGCCACAGATGTTCGGGCCCGGGGGTCACCGTCACGAGCATGCCGTCCGGTTTGAGCACCCGCGCGAACTCGGCCGCGTTCCTGGGCGCGAACACGTTCAGCAACACGTCCACGACCTGGTCCCGGACCGGCAGCGGCTTCCAGACGTCGGCCACCACCGCGCCGATCCGGGGATGCGCCCGCGCGGCCCGCCGCAACGCGTGCTTCGAGATGTCCAGGGCCAGCCCGACGGCGGAGGATCCGAGGGCCCGGCCGAGATAGAACCCGGTGCCCGCGCCCGCGTCGGCGACGATCTCCGCGCCCGCGCTCAGCTCGGCCAGCCGGTCGGCGATGGGGTCGTAGTGGCCCGCGCCGAGAAAGTCGTCCCGGGCGGCGACCATCGCGGGGGTGTCGGCCGTACCCGGCTTGGAGGATCCCGTCAGAAGGTTGACATAGCCCTGTTTGGCCACGTCAAAGCTATGGCCATGCCTACAACTCAGGGATTCGGGCACCATCCTCAATGACTCCCGGCACACCGGACAGGCGAGCAGTTCCAATACGTCCACAAGCACGCGTTCAGTAAAACAGCAAGTCGACTGCAAGCCGCAGCGGGTGCAATAGACGCACACCGCAAAGGAGAAGGTAATGACCAGGAACCGTCGCTGTTGCCCGCAATGTCACACCGCGCTGGACGAGGGCCCGATCCTCTACCGCTGCGCCCGCTGCCAGCGCGCCGTCTACGCCGCCGACCTCGACTTCGACTACACCTCCGCGAACCGCACCGCGAACCGCACCGCCCGCTGACTTTTCCCGTTACAACCTCGTCGATATGGTGCGGTCATGCCGTACCAGCCGAGGGTCTTCGCGGGGGTCGAGGTGGTCGCGCTCTGCGACGCCGCCGGTCCGATGGGGGCCGCCATCAGCCGCCCGCTGCCCGAACTCTTTCCTGGTGGGACCTTCGCCGAGGGCGAGGAGTGGGTCCTGCACTTCCACTGCCACCTGCTGCGCGCGGCGGGCCGTACGGTCCTGGTGGACACCGGAATCGGTGGCCTGGACTCGCCCGCCTCCGGCTGGGCGCCGGTGCCGGGACAGCTGACCGCCGAACTGGCCGCCGTGGGCGTGACGCCCGGCGAGGTGGACGTGGTCATCCTGACCCATCTGCACAGCGACCATGTCAGCGGCGCCGTCGTGGACGGCGAACCGGCCTTCCCCAACGCCCGCTACGTCATCCAGCAGGCCGAGCTGGACTGGGCGGGCGGCGGGCTCATGCGCGACCGGGTGATCCGGCCGCTGAAGGACGCGCTGGAGGTCGTGCACCGCACCGCGGAACCGGCCCCCGGAGTCAAGGTCACGCTCGCGCCGGGGCACACGCCGGGCCACCAGATCGTCGAGGTGGGCGACCTGATCATCTCCGGCGACGCGCTGCTGCACGAGGCCCAGCTCGCCGACCCGGCGATCCCCTACCTGTACGACGACGACCAGGAACTGGCGGTGCGCACCAGGACCGCGCTCGTGGACCGGGCGATCGTGCTGGCCACCGGCCACTTCGCCGACCCGTTCACGCCGGTGCCTCGGCCAGCCGCGTCCTGATCCCGGTCCTGGTCCGGTAACGCAGCACCTGCCACGCGGCCAGGCCCCAGATCGGGTACTGCGCGGCCAGCGCCAGCCGGAAGTCGCCGTGCAGGTCCAGCCCGACGCCGATCAGCCCGAGCAGGGTCACCGTGACCAGGAACCCGCCGCCGTTGACGATTCCGGCGGCGACGCCGATGCGCTCGGCGGGGTTGAACGTGCGGGCGTAGTCGAAGCCGATCACGGACCCGGGGCCGTTGGCGGCCAGCACCACCATGTGCGCGATCAGCACCCAGGCCGGCGCGGGGCCCGGCCAGAGCAGCACGACCGTCCAGGAGACGGCGGTGCTGCCGACGATCAGCAGGACCATGCGGGAGCGGTGGGTCGGGAACCGCCCGGCCACCCACCCGAACAGCGGGTTGTACGCGAGCGACAGCACCGTGAGCGCCGTGATCAGCCCACCGGCCGCCTGCGGGCCGAGCCCCTGGTCGGTGACCAGGAACGGATACCCCCACAGCAGCAGGAACGCCGCGCCCGAGGACTGCGTCGCCGCGTGCGTCCACATCCCGAGGCGCGTCCCCGGCTCCGCCCACGCGGCCCGTACGCCCCGGGGCTCACGGCCGGGATCCGGACGGCCTTCGCGTAACGCCACGAGCACGACGACCAGGGCGAGCGCGCTCAGGCCGGCCGCGCCGAGGAAGGTGGGCGTCCAGCCGTACCGGTGCAGGGCGGTGATCAGCGGGACGGCGGCGGCGATGCCGCCGAGGGCGCCGAGCAGGCCGGTGACCTGGACCATCAGCGGGTTGCGGTGCGCCGGGAAGTAGAGGTTGATCATGCGGATGACGCTGATGAAGGTCATCGCGTCGCCGCAGCCGACTAACACCCGCGCGGCGATGGCGCCCGCCGGTCCCGTGGACACGGCGAACAGGAGCTGTCCCGACGCCATGATCAGGGCTCCGGTGAGCAGCATGCGCTTGGAGCCGAAGCGGTCCACCAGGATGCCGACCGGGATCTGCATGGCCGCGTAGACGAGCAACTGGAGCATGCCCAGCACGGACAGCCCGGCCGCTCCGAGACCGAAGCGTTCGGCCGCGTCCAGGCCGCTCACGCCGAGGGTCTGCCGCTGGAAGACGGCCGCCGCATAGGCGAGGACACCGATCAGCCAGAAGATCAGCGTCCTCCGTCGCCCCATACCGACAAGGTTAGCTTTTCTGCTTTTTCAGGCACGAAAGGGGTGGCCGGTTGGCGGCGCCGGCGGGTATCCACCAGGATCTGGAGGATGAGAATCCGGATCCTGGCCGTCGCGGCGCTGCTGTCCCCTCTGGCCCTCCCGGTGGCCGCGGCCGACGCCGCCACCGAGGCCGCCACCGAGGCTTCCACCGCGCCGGTCTCCGGAGCCGTCTTCTACCGCTTCACCACCAAGGCCGACATCTACCGCTACCTGGGCGGCAAGTTCACCAAGACCAGCGTCGGCGGCCTCGGGCAGTTCTCCGCCTCACCCGACGGCAGGAAGGTCGCCTGGGTCGACCAGGACAGCCGGCTGCACGTGACCGAGGGCAGGAGCGACAAGGTCGTCGCCAAGAACGCGATCTTCGGCGCGCCCTGCGCCACCCCCGTCTGGTCGGCCGACTCCAAGCGCCTGGCCTACCCGATGACCGGCACCGAGGCCACCGCGCCCATCAGCGTGGTCAACGCCGACGGCACCGGCCTCAAGAAGGTCGGCCGCACGTACGGCGTCTGCCACCTGGCCTGGTCGGCCAACGGCCGCTACCTGGCCGGCTACACGGGCACCACCGAAGGCGTGCACCTGCTGGACGTGACCACCGGCAAGACCCGCAAGGCCGCCGGGATCAAGCTGGCCAACCACGTGCAGAGCCTCTCGCCCGACGGGCGCAAGGTGATCATCCGCGCGATCAAGCCGTCCGACCCCGGCGGCGACGGCGCCTGGCCGACCTGGTTCCGCCCGACCGTGGTGGACACGGTGACCGGCGCGAAGCTCACCATCCCCGTCAGGGGCACCCTGATCGGCGCGATCTACCTGAGCGACGGCCGCCTGGCGGTCCGGGTCAAGGGCGCCACCCGCAACACGGTCGTGGTGCTCAGCAAGACCCTCAAGCCGGTCCAGCGTTTCGCCGAACCGGCTAGCGTGCGCGCCATGGGCCTGCTTCAGCTGCTCTGAGCCGCCGGGAACGCCTCCGGCCCGCAGGACAGGTAGGTGCAGACGGAGTCCCGCCGCGCCCGCTGACTGGCGACGAACCGGTCCAGCAGGTGCGGCGGCAGCAACCCGGCCGCCTCCTCCGCCGTGAAGAACCCGTACGCGTCCAGTTCGTCCTCCTGGAGCACGATGCCGTCCCCGTCGGGGAGGGTCCCGCAGTCGAACATGAAGTGCACCAGCGCGTACGGCCGGTCGCTCAGCTCGGGCACCCAGTGCACGGTGAGCAGCCGCCCGACCGGCAGCTCCAGGCCGAGCTCCTCCCGGATCTCGCGGGCGCACCCGGCCTCGGGGGCCTCGCCGTCGTCCACGTGTCCGCCGGGCCACCCCCAATGGTCCCGGTAATTGGGTTTGACCAGCAGGACGCGGTCGGCGGGATCGGTGATGAACGCCCCGGAAGCGGGGATCACCCGATACAGCCCGGCGTAGAACTCGTCAGCGGGGATCACGCAGTAGAGCGTAGCCGGGGGTATCCCCCACCCCGGTACTCGGGTTTTCCCCTAGACCTTCTGGACGAGAGCCGTACCTCCCAGGCAGTACCTCGGATTTGGCTTTCGCGGCGGATGTCCGGCGATTGATGGATTCCTACGGTTTAAAGAAATCGTAAAGGGGATCGCACATGAGAATTCGCAGGAACCTGGCCGCCAGGGTCGGGGGCTGGAGTGCCCGCCACCGCTGGTGGGCGCTGCTTATCTGGGTGGGCTTCGTGGCCGCCGCCACTTTCGCGGGCAGCGCCGTCGAGACAGCGGAAATGAAAAGCTACGAGAGCGCCAACGGGGATTCCCGGGCCGCTGAACAGATCTTGGACGGCGCGAACTACAAGGACGTGGCGAGCGAGGTCGTGTTCGTCCGGAGCGACACGCTCGTGGTGGACGACGCCGGGTTCCGGACGGCCGTGGAGGCGGTCACCGCGGCCGTGAACGGCACCGGCCAGGTGGAGAACCTGCGCACGCCGTACGACGCGGAGCCCTCGCCGGTGAGTCAGGACCGGCGCGCCGCGCTCGTGCAGTTCGACATGAAGGGCGCGGGGGAGGACGCCGACGAGCGGGTGCAGCCGGTGCTGGACGCGGTGGCCAAGGTGGCCGCGGCGCATCCGGACCTGCGGATCGAGCAGGCCGGCGGGGCCAGCGCGGACAAGCTGATCGGCGAGGCCATCGACCAGGACTTCGTCCGGGCCGAGCAGCTGTCGCTGCCCATCACGCTCGGCATCCTGCTGGCCGCGTTCGGCGCGCTGCTGGCCGCCCTGATCCCGGTCGCGCTGGCCATGACGGCGATCTTCTCCGCCACCGGCCTGCTCGCGCTGACCAGCCAGCTGCTCCACGTGGACAGCGCCACCTCCAACGTGATGCTGCTGATCGGCCTGGCCGTCGGGGTGGACTACTCGCTCTTCTACATCATGCGGGAGCGTGAGGAGCGGGCGAAGGGCCGGGACAAGCGCCGGGCCATCGAGATCGCGGCGGCCACCTCGGGGCGGGCCGTGCTGGTCTCCGGCATCACGGTCATCGTGGCCATGGCGGGCATGTTCCTCACCGGCAACGGCGTCTTCATGGGCTTCGCCGAAGGCACGATCCTGGTCGTGCTGACCGCGGTGGTCGGCTCGCTGACCGTGCTGCCCGCGCTGCTCTCGCTGATCGGCGACAAGATCGACGCGAGGGTCGTCCACGGCACCGTCCGGGTCGCGACGCGGGGGCGCGTGACATGGCGGCGCATTCTGGGCGTACGCGGCGGCGAGAGCCGGTTCTGGCACGCGGTGCTGCGCCCGGTGCTGCGGCACCCGGTGATCTCGATCGTGGTCTCGGGCGGGCTGCTGATCGCGCTGGCGATCCCCGCGCTCGGTCTCAAGCCCGGCCCGACCACGATCGACGACCTGCAGGGCGACTACGCCATCGCCGAGACCTTCAAGGCGATCGACAAGGCGTTCCCCGGCGGCAACGAGCCGGCCGTCGTCGTGCTCAAGGCCGCCGACGTGACCTCACCCGAGGTGACGGCCTCGATCGAGCGGTTCAAGGAGGCCGCCTTCGCCACCGGCGAGGCCAACGAACCCTTCAGCGTCCTGGTCAACCCCGACAGGACGGTCGCCCGCATCGATATCGCGATCAAGGGCAGCGGCACCGACGAGGTCTCCGAGCAGGCGATCCTCACCCTGCGCGAGAAGGTCATCCCGGCCACCATCCCCGGCGCCCACGTCACCGGCAGCACGGCGGGCTCGATGGACTTCAACGACCAGATGGTCAGAACCCTCCCGCTGGTCTTCGGCTTCGTGCTCCTGCTCGCCTTCCTGCTGCTGCTGATGTCCTTCCGCTCCCTGGTGGTCGCGGTCAAGGCCATCCTGCTCAACCTGCTCTCCGTCGCGGCCGCCTACGGCGTGCTCGTCCTGGTCTTCCAGGACGGGTACGGCGAGAGCCTCCTCGGCTTCCAGTCCACCGGCACCATCACCGACTGGCTCCCGTTGTTCCTGTTCGTGGTCCTGTTCGGCCTCTCGATGGACTACCACGTGTTCATCCTGAGCCGCATCCGGGAGGCGTACGACAAGGGCATGCGCACCGAGGACGCGGTCACGCACGGCATCACCAGCACCGCGGGCGTGGTCACCAGCGCGGCGCTGATCATGGTCGCCGTGTTCGCGGTCTTCGCCACCCTGTCGCTGCTGTCCTTCATGCAGATGGGCGTCGGCCTGGCCGTGGCCATCCTGCTGGACGCCACCATCGTCCGGGCGGTCCTGCTGCCCGCCACGATGAAACTGCTCGGCGACTGGAACTGGTACCTGCCGCGCTGGCTCGGCTGGCTGCCGGCCCTCTCGCACGGCGACGACGACGGTGACGACGAGGTCGCTCCAGCGCAGCGAGAGCCCGCGCTCGTCTGACCCCTGAACTCGGTACGGCCCGCGCGCCACGCGGGCCGTACCGGCGTGTTCAGGCTTCGACGGGGGCCGGGCGCTCGATCAGCTCCTCCGGGATGACCACGAGCGCGGTGGTGCCGCCGTACGGGGACGGGCGCAGGGTCACGGTGATGTCGTTGCGGTGGGCCAGGCGGCCGACCACGAACAGGCCCAGGCGGTCGCTGTTGGCCAGGTCGAACTCCATCGGCCCGGCCAGCCGCTCGTTCATGGCGGCGAACTCGGCGGCGTTCATGCCCAGCCCCCGGTCCTCGACCTCCACGATCACCCCGCCGCGCCCCGGCTCCGCCCGCACGTACACCTTCGTGTACGGCGGGGAGAAGATCGTGGCGTTCTCCAGCAGCTCCGCGACCAGGTGGGTGACGTCGGCGACCGCCGCGCCCGACAGCGAGACCGAGGGCATCGGCAGCACGTTCACCCGGCCGTAGTCCTCCACCTCGGCGAGCGCGCCGCGGACCACGTCCAGGATCGGCACCGGCTTGCGCCAGCCCCGGCCGGGGACCGCGTCGGAGAGGATGATCAGGTTCTCCGCGTGGCGGCGCATGCGGGTGGTGAGGTGGTCCAGGCGGAACAGGTCCTCCAGGGCCTCCGGGTCCTCCTCGCGGCGCTCCATCGTGTCCAGCTGGGTGAGCTGCTTGTGCAGCAGCGACTGGCTGCGCCTGGCCAGGTTGAGGAAGACCAGGCCGACGCCTTTGCGGAGCCGTACCTGGCCGGCGGCGGCCTCGATGGCGGTGCTCTGCACCGAGTTGAGGGCCTGGCCGACGTGCTCGATCTCCAGGATGGCGTCCGGCATGGCCGGGACCTCGCCGGGCTCCTCGACCGCCTGGCCCTGCTGGAGCTGGTCGACCGCGCGCGGCAGGCGTACGTGGGCGAGGTTGAGGGCGGCGGTGCGGAGCTGGGTGAGCTCGCGGGTCAGGCGGCGGGTGAAGCGGATGGAGATGACCACGGTCATCACGATCGCCACCAGCCCGAGGCCGCCGGCGAGGCCGACCCGCAGGAGCACGCCGATGGCGGCCGGAGTGACCCGGGCCACCAGCCGGTCCACCGAGGCGACCTGGTTGCGTTCGACCTCGGTCCAGTAGAGGTCCACGACGACCTGGGCGTCGGGCGGCGAGGTGCCCTTGGCGATCTTGTCCTCCAGGGCCAGGAAGTTGGCCTGGGCCTGGGTCGGCGCGTACGGCGCGGCCAGTTCGGCGTCGAGTTCGGACAGGGCCTTGCCGTACTGGAAGCGGCGGGTGGCGGCGGCGTCGTTGAAGGCGGCACGGGAGGCCGGGTCGAGGCCGCCGACGATGAGGGCGCGCTGGCGGGCCAGCAGCTCCTTGGCCTGGCCGAGCGAGGTGACCGCGCGGGCCTGCCGGTAGATGGCGGTGTCGGGGACCAGGATCATGGCGTCGTACATGCGGAACGTGACGTCCACGATGGTGCTGTACGCCTCGACCACCCGCAGCCGGGGGTCGCCCTGGTCGGCTCCGGCGCGGATCTCGCGCAGGCCGTCCAGTTTGGCGAAGACGTCGTCCACGAGGGTGCGCAGCTTGGGATCGACCTCGATCCCGGACGCCAGGTCGCGGAAGGTCTTGACGGCGGCGTCGGTCTCGGCGCGCTGCTTGTCCAGCGGGCTGCCGGCGACCGTCAGCAGGCGTTCGTGCTGGAGTTCGATCACCACCTGCTCGGACGGGTTGGCGATGGCGTTGACCAAGGAATTGATCTGAAGAAGCCGCGTTCCGTCCACGCCGGTGAGCCCGGCGGCAAAGGCCCAAAGGCCGATCAGCGCGACCAGCGGAGGAACTACCAGGATCACAACCTGGAACCGGATGGGTCGAGTACGCATACCGTCCCTGACAGTTTGTGGTGGAATGCACCCCCAGAGATCATCGCTGAGGCTACACCCATTGGAGCGCTCGTGCCCCGATCATCTTCGGGATGGACCATCGCAGTTTTCGGATTTCTCGCATTCGCCCTCGGCATCGTGGGCCTTCTTTCCCCGTCAACCCTGCTCGGCATGCTGGGCTTCGAGGCAGTGGAGCAGCGTGCTCCCGGCGACTACACGCTCGTGTACATGGCCGCTTCATCAATGGCCGCCATCAACATGGGCATTTACTACCTTTTCGCCGCAGCTTCTGAATTTCGTTCGTTCTACCTGTGGACGGTCCCCTTCCGCCTTCTCACCTGTACGGTTTTCACCTATCTGGTGATCACCGAAGCCGCCCCGGCGGAGTTCCTCGGCGTCGGCCTCTGGGAAGGGGCGGGCGCGCTGATCACCGGCGCGGCGCTCTGGATCGACGCCCGCCGTGGTGTCATAACCCGATGGATCCCCGAGAGGCAGCCCGCCGTTTCGCCCGTACCTGGGAAATAGGCTGGGCCACCCACGACCAGGCCCTGCTCGCCACCCTGTACGCCGAGGGCTGCGTGCACCGATCGATGCCGTTCCGCCCGGTCCACCAGGGCAAGACCGAACTGACCGACTACCTGGCCTGGTCCTTCGCCACCGAGGAGATCGTCCGGGTGCGGTTCGGCGAACCCCTGGTGGACGGGCGTACGGCGGTGGTGGAGTTCCTCGTCCACGCCGCCGAGGACGGGCAGCCGGTCACGCTGGCGGGCTGCGCCTTCGTCACCTTCGACGAGGAGGGCCTGGTGAGCGAGTCACGGGATTACTGGCACACGGCCGAAGGCCACGTGGAGCTCACCAGCCCGCGATGAGTTCCCGGTCGCGGGCGGGCATGCGCAGGTCCTTCGGGAGGCTCTCCGGCGGGGGAGTCACCGCGAAGACGAACCGCCGGCCGGTGACGCCGGCCGGGCTCACGTAGTCGGCGGCGCCCGCGTAGACGGGTGGTCCCGGGTGCAGGCGGGCGACCGCCTGCGCCAGGGTCTCGCCGGGGCGCACGACCGTGGAGGGCAACCGGTCGCTCTCCGCGTCCGAGATCACCAGCATGCCGCCGCCGGACGCCGCGAGGACGGCCACGGTGAGCTCCTCGCATTTCGACCGCGCCGCCTCGGCCCGGAGCTCGTCGAGGCCGGGCCGCTCCCAGCCATGGAGTGAGAAGAACCCTGCCGGGCTCGCACCCCGGGCAGCGGCACCGGAAGGGCGGTGAACGTGGCTTCCCGCGCCGCCATGGCGGCCGGGTTCGGCATGGCCGTGCGCGCCGGAAGGGCGGTGAACGTGGGTTCCCGCGTCTCCGGCCGGCCGATGGTCGGCTTGACCGTCGCCGACCTCGGCCGATCCGTCGCTCGCCGGCGGGTTCGCTGTCCCGGCGGGTTCGCTGTTGGCCGGTGGGTTCGTTGTCCCGGCTGACCCGCAGTAGGCCCGGAGACCGGCGACGACAGCCGGGAGGGTGTTGGCCGGGAGCTCCGACACCGGAAACCACGCGATTTTTTCGCATTTGTCGGGTTCGGCGTTGACGGGGGTTCCGGACCAGGACCTGGCCACGAGGAAGAAGCCGATCCGGCCCGCGCAGCCCGGATTGCGGTGGTGCATGACATGCCCGACGTCCAGTCCGCCCACCTCGACGCCGAGTTCCTCCCTGGCCTCCCGCGCGCCCGCGTCCAGCACCGACTCGCCCTCGTCCAGATGCCCGGACGGCATCGCCACCCACTCGCCGTCCGCGTAACCCGTGCCGCGGCGCAGCCCGAGCAGCACCCGGTCCCCGTCGAACAGCAGCACGTGCACGTCCACCACCGGCCGGTACCGCCGCCGCGCGTCCACCAGCGACGGCAGCACGGCCGCGTTCCGCACGACGAACTCGCGCAGCTCCTCCGGCATGAGGTTCACCCGGCCGACGTCCGCCGGGCGGACGCGCTGGATCTCGTGCGTACCGGCGTCCGGGTCGTGGAACTCCGGCCCGGTGCGCCGGGACAGATCCAGCTCGACCAGGCGGCACACATAGATCGTGCTCCGGTAGCCGGGTTCCACCAGCGAGAACACCGGCACCGCGGGCCCGGCGGTCGCGCCCAGCTCCTCCTGGAGCTCCCGCCGGAGGGCCGCCTCCGGCGAGGCGTCCCCCGGCTCGATCCCACCCCCCGGAGTGATCCAGTACGGCTCCCGCCCCGGACGTCGCCGCCGGAACAGGACGAGGTCCTCGCCGTCGAACAGCAGGGCGCGGACGCTGTGCCGTACTGGATCCATACGGGGATTATCCGCTCAGCCGGGCCAGTTCCTCCGGGGTGAGCTCCAGGTCGAGCGCGCCCAGCGAGTCCTGGATGGTGGCCGGGTGGCTGGAGCCGGGGATGGGGATCACGATCGGGCTGCGGGCCAGCATCCAGGCCAGGCAGACCCGCTGCGGCGACACCCCGTGCGCCTCCGCGATCTCGCCGAAGGCGGCGTGCGCGCTGCCCAGCTGCCGGGCCGAGCTCATCCCGCCCAGCGGCGACCACGGCAGGAACGCCAGGTTCAGCTCCTCGCACACGTCGATCTCCGGCTCGCTGCTGCGGAACCGGGGCGAGTACTCGTTCTGCACGCTCACCAGGCCGGGCCCGAGGATCTCGGCCGCCTCCCTGATCTGCGCCGGATTGGCGTTGGAGATGCCGGCCGCCCGGATCTTCCCGGCGTCCAGGAGCTCCTTCAGCGCGCCGATGCTCTCCGCGTACGGCACCGAGGGGTCGGGCCGGTGGTGCTGGTAGAGCGCGATGCTGTCCACGCCGAGCGCCTTGAGCGAGCGCTCGCAGGCCTCCCGCAGGTAGTCGAGGCTGCCGTTCAGGCCCCAGCCGCCGCCGGCCGTACGGGTGTGGCCGCCCTTGGTCGCCACCAGCACGTCGCCGGTGTCGCCGCCCCAGGAGGACAGCGCCTTCGCGATGATCCGCTCGTTGTGCCCGACCTCGCGGTGCGAGGGCGTGTACGCGTCCGCGGTGTCGATCAGCGTCACACCCGCGTCCAGCGCCGCGTGCACGGTCCTGATGGACTGGGCCTCGTCCGGCATGTGGCCCAGCACCGACATGGGCATCGCGCCGAGACCGATGGCGCTGACGGGCACCGTACCGATGTTTCGGGTTCTCATGCGCTCCACCTTGCCAACTGGAGTGGGCTCCAGGTCAAACCGCCCTGCCGGACCGCGTGGCAGAGTGGCTGGTATGCGGGTGAGCATCCTCGGGCCGCTCGAAGTGGTCGCCGGGGGCGAGGTGACGACCATCGGCGGGGCCAGACTGCGGGCCCTGCTCGTCCGGCTGGCCCTGGACGCGGGCCGGGTCGTGACCCTGGACCAGCTCGCGCACGCCCTGTGGGGGGACGCGGCGCCCGCCGACCGGGCCAACGCGCTCCAGTCGCTGGTGTCCCGGCTGCGGCGGGCCCTGCCCGCGGCGGAGCCGCTGCGCTCCGCGCCGGGCGGCTACCGGCTGGACGTGCCCAAGGACGACGTCGACCTGCACCGGTTCGAACGGCTGGCCGCGGAGGGGCGGCGCGGCCTGGCCGAGGGAGATCCGGCGACGGCCCTGGCTCTCCTCGACGATGCGCTCGGGCTGTGGCGCGGGCGTCCCCTGGCGGATCTCGCCGAGGCGCCTTTCGCCGACGCGGCGATCAGCCGCCTGGACGAGGCGTGGCTGTCGGCCACCGAAGACCGCATCGAAGCCTGCCTGGCGCTCGGCTCCTCCGCTGAACCCGCGCTCGGCTCGACGGCCGGGTCCTCCTGGGCGGCCGGACCAGCGCCCGGCTCGCCGGCCGGAATCGCCGGGTTGGCCGGGGTTGCCGGGTTGACGCCGAGTTCTCCGGTAGGGCTGGCCGCCGAAGTGGCCGAACTGGCCGCGGAACATCCGTTGCGGGAGCGGCTGCGCGGGTTGCTCATGCGCGCGCTCTGCGCGGAAG
Organism: Acrocarpospora phusangensis; assembly: GCF_016862995.1. Classification (GTDB taxonomy): domain Bacteria; phylum Actinomycetota; class Actinomycetes; order Streptosporangiales; family Streptosporangiaceae; genus Acrocarpospora; species Acrocarpospora phusangensis. Next base: position 9,445 of record NZ_BOOA01000096.1, on the reverse strand, counting down.
GCCGGCAGGCGGAGGCGCTCGCGGGCTACGAGGAGTTCCGGCGGCGGCTGGCCGACGAGCTGGGTGTCGATCCCGGCCCGGCCCTCCAGCAGACCTACCTGACCGTGCTCCGCGGCCCCGCCACGCCCGTACGGCGTTCGCGTGGCAACCTCCGCACCCCGCTCACCAGCTTCGTCGGCCGGGACGACGAGATCGCCTGGATCGGCGCCCGGCTCCGCCGGGACCGGCTGGTCACGCTCGTCGGCCCAGGCGGCGCGGGCAAGACGAGGCTGGCCGTCACCGTCGCCGCCGGGCTGCCGCAGGCCACCTGGCTGGTCGAACTCGCCCCCGTGACCGACCCGGCCGACGTGCTCCAGGCCGTGCTGGGCACGCTCGGCCCGGCCTTCAACGGCGACCCCGGCTCGATGGCCCGCCTGGTCGAGACGCTCTCCGGGGCCGAGACCCTGCTGCTGCTCGACAACTGCGAGCACCTGGTGGACGCGGTGGCCCGGCTGGCCGACGAACTGCTCGGCCAGTGCCCGCGCCTGCGCGTGCTGGCCACCAGCCGGGAGCCCCTGGGCATCGTCGGCGAGACGCTGTACCCGGTCCCGCCCCTGCGCCTGCCGGACGCGGACGAGCTGGGTCCGGCCGTACGGCTGTTCGCGGACCGGGCCGCCGCCGTCTCGCCGGGCTTCGCGCTCACCGCCGCCAACACCGGCCACGTGATCGAGATCTGCCGCCGCCTGGACGGGCTGCCGCTGGCCATCGAACTCGCCGCGGCCCGGCTGCGCTCGCTCACCGTCGAGCAGGTGGCCTCCCGGCTGGACGACCGGTTCCGGCTGCTGACCGGCGGAAGCCGTACGGCGATGGCGCGGCACCAGACGTTGCGGGCGGTCGTGGCCTGGAGCTGGGACCTGCTCACCGGCGGGGAGCGGCGGCTGGTCGAACGGCTGGCCGTCTTCCCCGCCGGGTTCACCCCGGCCGCGGCCGAACCCCTGGGCGGCACGCTCGACCTGCTCGCCGCCCTGGTCGACAAGTCGCTGCTCCAGCTCGTCGAAGGCCCGGAGGGCCCCCGCTACCGCATGCTGGAGACCATCCGGGAGTACGCGCTGGAGCGCCTGGCCGAATCCGGCGACCTGGCCGAGACCCGGGCCGCGCACGCCGCGTACTTCCTGGAGCTGGCCGAGACCGCGGAGCCGTACCTGCGCGGGCGGGACCAGATGAGCTGGATCGCGGTCCTGGACGTGGAGCACGCCAACCTGCTCGCCGCCCTGCACCACGCGGCCGACCGCGGCGACGCCGACACGGCGGTCCGGCTCGGCGCGGCCCTCAGCCAGTTCTGGATGATCCGCGGCCGCCGCAGCGAGGCCGCGGGCTGGCTGCGCCTGGCCCTGGACGTGCCCGGCGAGTCCCCCGCCACGGCCCGGCAGATCGCCACCGCGCTCTATCTGATCAACAGCGCGGTCAACGCCAACTTCGCCAAGCTGGCCAGAACCATCGAGGAACTGCGCGAGATCGCCCTGTCCGACCTGGACGTGGACAATCCGATGCTCGCGCTGATGGAACCGGCGCTCGCGCTGTTCACCGACGACGCGGCGCGCGGCCTGGAGGTCATCGCCGAACGGCTCGGCCACCCCGACCCCTGGGTCAGGGCCACCCTGCACATGCTGCGCGCCTTCATCCGCGAGAACGACGGGGACCGGGCGGGCATGCATCTCGACCTGACCGTGGCCGTCAGCGGCTACCGCGAGATCGGGGAACGGTGGGGCCTCGCGCACGCGCTCACCTCACTGGCCGACATCCTGCTCGTGTCGGGCGACTTCGACGGCGCGGTCGAAGCCCTGGAGGAGTCCATCGCCCTGATCCGGGAGATCAGCCCCGACGACGACGCCGGGCACCAGCGCATCTGGCTGGCCACGGTCCGGGCCCAGAAGGGCGACGTGGACCGGGCGCGCGCCGAACTGCAGGAGATGGCCGTCTGGGACGACGGCGACTGGACGGTACGCAACGTCGTCTTCGCCCGCCTCGGCCTGGGCGACCTGTCCCGCTGGCTCGGCGACCTCGACGAAGCCGCCCTCCAGTACGGCCTCGCCGTCGCCGAGGTCACCGCCATCAAGGACACCCAGCTGCTCGCCCCCCAGTTCCGGGCGCTGGTCCTGACCTCCCGGGCCTTCCTGGCGCTGGAGGCCGGCGACACGGAGACGGCGGCCGACTTCGTCGACCAGGCGGCCGGGCTGACCCTGCTGGCCAAGGACATGCCGGTGCTGGCCAAGGTGGGGGTCGCGGCGGCGGCCGTACAGGCGGAACGGGGGGACCCCGTCCGGGGCGCGGTCACGATGGGGGCCACCGAGCAGCTGCGCGGCGCCCCCGACCGGTTCAACGCCGAGGTCGTACGGGTGAGCGGACGCCTGGCCACGATCCTCGGCGAGACCGCGTACGCCCGGGCGTACGGGACGGGGGCCGCTCTCACCCGGCCCGACGCCATCGCGCAGGTCCGCGACGCCTCACGTCCTGCGACGGTAGGCGCGTACGGCGAGGGGCGCGAAAACGGCCAGCACCAGCACTGAGAACCCCAGGCTCCAGGCGATGTGCGTGCCCGCGGAGCCGCCCACCATCAGCGCCCGGGACGCCTCCATCGCGTGCGACACCGGGTTGACCTCCACCCAGGTCTGCAGCCAGCCCGGCAGCGTCTCCTTGGGCGTGATCATGCTCGTGCCGAAGGTCAGTGGGAACAGCACCAGGAACGCGATGCCCTGCACGCCGCCCGGCTCCCGTACGAGCATGCCCACCAGCACGAAGATCCAGCTCAGGCAGAACGCGAAGACGATCGTCAGGACGCAGGCCAGCAGCGCGGACAGGAAGCCGGTCTGGACGCGGAAGCCCAGCACGAACCCGGTCGTCAGCAGCGAGACGGTGGCCACCACGTACCGGATCAGGTCGCCCAGGACCGAGCCGATGAGCGGAGCGGACCGGCCGATCGGCAGGCTGCGGAACCGGTCGAACACGCCCTTGCCGATGTCGGTGTTGAGGTTGACGCCGGTGGCCATGCCGCCGAACAGCACCGTCTGCACCAGGATGGCCGGCAGCAGGAACTGCACGTAGTCCTGGGTGGAACCCGAGACGGCGCCGCCCAGCAGGTAGACGTACACCAGGGTGAAGATGATCGGCTGGAGGGTCACGTCGAGCAGCTGCTCGGGGGTGCGCAGCGTCTTGATCAGGCTTCGGCGGCCGAGGGCCAGGCTGTGGCGGATCAGGCCGAACGGGCGTTCCTGCGGCCGGGAGACCACCGGACGGGTGGGGGGAGCGGTGGCTGTCGTCGTGGTTGTGGTCATGCTGCTTCCTCGGTGGTGTGGCGGCCGGTCAGGGTGAAGAAGACCTCGTCCAGGCTGGGCAGGCGGAGCGAGAGCTCGGTCACGGCGATGCCCGCGTCGGCCAGCCGGCGGACGATCTCGGTGAAGGCGGCGTCCCCGGACACGGGCACGGCCACCACACCCCTGGTCGGCGAGTCGGCGGGGCGGCCCGCGACGGCCGCGAGCACGGCGGCGGCGTCGTCGAGCCGGGCCGGGTCGGCCGGTCTGGCCAGCACGGTCTGACCGCCGACCACCCGCTTCAGCTCGGCCGGGCTCCCGTTGGCGATCACCTTGCCGTGGTCGATGACCGAGATGTCGTCGGCGAGGGCGTCCGCCTCCTCCAGGTACTGCGTGGTGAGCAGCACGGTCACGCCGTCCCCCACCAGGGACCGGATGATCGTCCAGACGTCGTCCCGTTTGACCGGGTCCAGGCCGGTCGTCGGCTCGTCCAGGTAGATGACGTCGGGGCGGCCGACCAGGCTGGCGGCCAGGTCCAGCCGGCGGCGCATGCCGCCCGAATACGTCTTGGCCGGGCGGTCGGCGGCCTCCGCCAGGCCGAAATCGTTCAGGAGCTCCTTCGCGCGGGCGCGGGCGTCCGTACGGCGCAGGTCGAGCAGCTGGCCGATCAGGACCAGGTTCTCGGTGCCGGTCAGGTCCTCGTCCACGGAGGCGTACTGGCCGGTGAGGCCGATCAGGCGGCGGACCTTGCCGGCTTGCCGTACCACGTCGAGCCCGCCGACCGTGGCCCGCCCGGCGTCCGGTCGCAGCAGGGTCGCCAGGATGCGCACCGCCGTCGTCTTCCCGGCGCCGTTCGGGCCGAGCACGCCCAGCACGCTGCCCTGGCGGCCGGCCAGGTCGATGCCGTCCAGCGCGGTCGTCTTTCCAAAACGTTTCACGAGGCCTTCCGCCTCGAACGCGAATGTCATGCTCCCAGCCTGGCCAGCGGCGCTGTCACCGCCCGCACAGATACCTGACATTCCTCCCTCTCGCCCCGGAGGTGCCGGAACCGACATACTGAGGAACCGTTATGACGACGGGATCTGAAACCACCTCCCGGTTACGCGGGGGAACGCTGGCCTTCGCCGGCGCGCTCGCGGCGCTGGCCGTGCTCCTGCTGGCCCTCTGGTTCGGGGGCGGCACGCCCACCCCGTCCATCGAGGGACTGCCTTCGCCGGGGCCGCTGACCCGCTGGGGGTTGCCGATCGTCAGGCTCGTCCACGACGTGTGCGCGGTCGCCACCGTCGGCATCCTGGTCGCCTCGTTGATCGCCGCGCAGGACGCCAAGGCGCGGGTGGCCTTGGCCCAGGCCGCCGGGCGGTGGGCGGTCGTCTGGACGTTCAGCGCCTCACTGACCGCGCTGCTCACCCTGTCGGACTTCCTCGGGCTGCCGCTCGGCGAGGCCGTCGAGTCGGGCGTGCTGCCGACGTTCCTGTTCAACATCCCGCAGGGCCAGGCGTTCCTCATCGTGACGGTGCTGGCGCTGGTCGTCTCCGTCGGCGTACTGCTGCCGCTCGGCCCGTGGGGCAGGGCCGCGCTGCTCGTCATCGCGATCGTGGCCGTGCTGCCGCCCGCCTACGCGGGCCACTCCGCCTCGGCCGCCGACCACAACCTGGCCGTCTCCAGCCTGATGCTGCACATCGGGGCCGCCGCGGTCTGGGTGGGCGGGCTGCTGGCGCTCGTCCTGCTGCTGCGCGACAACGACGACCTGGTCACCACCGTGCGGCGCTTCAGCGTGCTGGCCCTGTGCTGCTACGTCGCCGTCGGCTTCTCCGGCACGATCAACGCCTGGGTACGCCTCGGCGGCCTCGAACCCCTCTTCACCACCCGCTACGGCTGGCTCATCCTCGCCAAGATCGCCGCCCTCGCGGTGCTGGGGTGGTTCGGGTGGCGGCACCGGAGCAACACGATCGCGGCCATGGAGTCCGGGGACGCGCGGGCGCCCTTCCTGCGGCTGGCCAGCGGGGAGATCGTGGTCATGCTCGCCACCGTGGGCCTGGCCGTCGGCCTGTCCCGGACCGCGCCGCCGCCGGCCGAGGTCGAGCTGACCACCGACAACACGGCGCTCGGCTACGTGCTCGCCCCGTTCTCTCCGGGCGGGCTGCTGACCGAGATCCGGCCTGACCCGATCCTGCTGCTGATCGTGGTGGGGCTCGCCGCCGCGTACCTGGTCGGCGTGCGCCGCCTCGCCCGGAGTGGCGGGTCCTGGCCCGTCGCCCGTACCGCGGCCTGGCTGGGCGGCCTGCTGGTCCTCCTGTACGCGCTGACCGGTGGCCTGGCCGCCTACGGCCCCGCGATCTTCTCCGTCCACGCCGTGCAGTACGGCCTGCTGAGCACCCTCGGGCCCGCTCTCCTGGTGTTCGGTGCCCCGCTGACCCTCTACCAGGAGATCAACCCGGCCGGACGGGACAGGATCGACAGCCCGATCGGGCGTGCCCTCTCCCACCCGTGGCTGGCTCTCGGCCTCTACGCGGTCCCGCTGCTGCTGCTCTACCTGACGCCGTTCTTCGACCTCGCCCAGTCCAGCCTGGCCGTCCGGCTGATTCTGCAGGTGGTCATGGTCGCGACCGGGTTCGTCTTCTTCGCCACGGCCATCGGGGAGGACCCGCTGCCGCGCCCGATCGTGGCCATCGTACGGACCCGGATCCTCGCCCTCGCTCTCGTGATCAACGCGCTGATCACGTTGGGGCTGCTGACCGGTGGGGTCCGGGGCGCCGACTGGTACGTCTGGCTCGACCTGGTCTGGGCGCCCAACCGGGACGGCGACCAGCAGCTGGGGGCGATGCTCGCCCTGGCCTTCCCGGCCCTGACGATCATCACCCTCATGCTGCTCCTGATGACCCGCTGGCGCACCGTCCGGCAACTGTCCAGCCGTTGACCGATCCGGCTTATCGATCCCGCCTGATCCCGTTGATCAGCCCGGCTGGTCATTCCGGTGGATCGAGACTGCCTGATCTCGATCGGCCGATCGAAACCGGCCGGTCGATGCGGCGGATCTAGGGTTTGTCGATGGGGACCGGCTGATCTCGGTCGGCTGATTGAAACCGGCCGGTCGATGCGGCGGATCTAGGGTTTGCTGATCGAGACCGCCTGATCTCGGTCGGCTGATCGAAACCGGCCGGTCGATGCGGCGGATCAAGGGTTTGCTGATCGAGACCGCCTGATCTCGATCAGCTGATCGAAACCGGCCGATCGATGCGGCGGATCAAGGGTTTGTTGATCGAGATTGGCGGACCGGGGTTGGTTGAGCGAGGCGGTCAGGCTTCGTTGTTCTTGCGGCCGGTGCTGAGCCAGACGACGACGCCCACGGCGACCAGGATGCCGCCCGCGACCCACAGCCAGCCGGGGACTCCGTCGCCCTCGGTGGTCTCCTCCTCGCCGCCCGCCTCCGAGAAGGAGGTGACCGGCGTCGGCGCGACCGGCGAGCTGACGGCCGCCGCCGCGCTCGGCGTACTGGATGCTTCGGTCGCTTCAGTCGCTTCAGTCGCTTCGGTCGCTTCCGGCGTGGGGGTGGGGGTCGGGGTCGGGGCCTTGACGGTGAAGGGGATCTCGCCCTCGATGGGGTGACCGTCCGCCGACACGACCCGCCAGGCGATCGTGTACTTGCCCGAGACCAGCGGCTCGGGGACCTTGACGGTGACCTTGGTCCCGTCCAGCTTGGGCTTGGCGAGGTTGATCTTCTCTTCGTCCAGCATCAGGACGACGGCGGGGAAGCGCACCTTGGACGTGAAGTCCAGCGTGATCGTCTCCAGGCTGGACACCTTGGCGTTCTTCGCCGGGTCGCTGCTCTTGAGGCGGTCGTGGGCGAGGGCCGGCGCGGCCGGCAGGGCGAGGAACAGCCCGCAGGCGAGCGTGGCCGCCACGGAATTACGGATGAATCGCGGCATGGAAGCCAACGTGAACTCCAGAGATGAAAGCCCGGACTCCGGGCACAACGGGATGACCTACGACGGGATGACCGATGTCGTGCATCCCAGCGCCGGCGGCCCCCGCCTGGCGATTCCTCCCGCGACGTCACAGGTCCGCCCGGCCGCCGGTTCATCGAAGGCCGTCACCGTCCACAGCGGCGTCACCACCTTGACCGGCGCACCCGCCGGCAACCACCGGGGCACCGGAATCGACGCCCCCCAGATGCGCAGCATCAACCAGAGCGCGCTCTCTCCCCGATACAGCCACCACCCGGTCAGCAACCCCACGACCAGATGAACCATCCCCATCCCCACATTCAGATGAAGATGCTCGCTCACCCGCTCAACCCCGGGCGCGGCCCAGCTGAACAACAGATGCAACAACCCCTGCACCCCAGCCGTCACCCCGACGACCGCCCGCGCCCCCAACTCCCGCCCCCCGACGAGATAGGCGACGCCCAGCGTCCCCAGCATCGCGGCCCCGGCCACCCCCGGCCCGATCGCCCCGCCCCCGGCGAAGGCATGACCGCCCGCGGTGACGCCCACACACACCACCGCGAAACACACCGCCCGCACCGCCCGCAGCACGGGATCCCCGCAAGCCACCCCACCATCCTTCCAGCGCCCCCACCCGAATGAGAACCCATCCCCACTCACCCGCCTCCACGAGAACAAGCCCGAACCTTCGAAGGCTCCTTTCGGAAGGTCCTCAAGTCGGCTCCGCGAGGGCAGGGGCGTACCTTCGAAGGCTCCTTTCGGAAGGTCCTCAAGTCGGCTCCGCGAGGGCAGGGGCGAACCTCCGAAGGGCTCCTTTCGGAAGGTCCTCAAGCCGGCTCCACGAGGGCAAGCGCGTACCTTCGAAGGGTCCTCGCGGAAGCCTCAAGCTGTCCTCTTTCGCCGTCATCCGGTGTCGTCAAAGTCGGCGGCCATTTCTCGATGAGTTCCCGTCGGTTCGCGAGTCTGTTCTAATAACCGTCGTACGATGCTGCCCGGCATGAGACCCAGCGGAGGACACCATGACGACCACGCCGGATGACACGACCAGCGCGCTGACCGGCCGACCGCCCGTGGTGGACATGGCCACCTGGCAGGCCGCCCGTGACGAGCTGCTGGTCCGAGAGAAAGCCCATACCCGCCAGGGCGACGCCCTCGCCGCGGCCCGCCGCCGGCTGCCGATGGTCGAGTTCGACGGGAAGGTCGAGGTCGTCGGACCCGACGGCCCGGTCCCGTTCCTGGACCTGTTCCAGGGCCGCGACGAACTCCTGGTCTACAAGCACATGTGGTACGACGGCGCTCCGCACCAGGGCCAGTGCGAGGGCTGCACCACCGCGGCCTGGCACCTGAAGGACGCCGTCTACCTCAACGCCCGCGGAGTCTCGCTAGCCATCGTGACCACGGGCCGCTGGGACGAGGTCGCCTCCTTCGTCGAGTTCATGGGCTACACCCAGCCCTGGTACTCGGTGCGCGACGTGCCCGCGCCGGTCGGCGGCGACATGGGTTACCTCACCTGCTTCCTGCGCGACGGCGACCGCACGTTCCTCACCTACTCCACGACAGGCCGCGGCAACGAGCCCGCCAACGGCTCCTTCGCCCTGCTCGACATGACCCCCTACGGCCGCGGCGAGTCCTGGCAGGACAACCCCGAAGGCTGGCCGGAGGGCCTCGGCCCCTGCTGGTACTGGCGCGCGGACGCCGACGGCAACCCCACCTGGGGCCCGACCAGCCGCCCCATGCCCCAATGGACCCGCCCCACCGCCACCTCCGTCGAAACCCTCGGCCGCCACGACCACCACCACTGACCCGCCTCCGCCGACGGCCCCGGCAAAGCCGTAGCGTGACCGCCGGGCGCCCCCTGCCAGCCCTCCAATCTTCGAGCTCCGAACAGAATGACCCGGGGCACCGGCCTCTCGCCGTTATCCGGCGCCGTTAACGCAGGTGACGCTGCTCGCCGCACCGGCGCCAAGCGTGCTCGGCTTCATTCGGTTAGGGGTTCTTCCCCAGAGATCCGTCGGTCCTGCCCGTGCAGCCCCGCTGTCGGCCGGGGCCACCATGAACGACGGCGAAGGAGATCCCTGAAATCCCTCCCGAAGGAGATCCTCCGGAACGAACCGGCCACCTTTCGGTGCCGGGGGCGGTGAGAAGCGTCGCCTGCGTAGAGGGCGCCGGATAGCGGCGAGGACCCGGCGTCTGGTCCATGAGAAGTGTCGTCTG